>NZ_JBFAHQ010000001.1:1114226-1653631 GCF_040654235.1 Nocardia sp. NPDC050718
CGGCGGGTGTCGGCGCCACCCGGCGCCGACCGCCCCCGGGGCCGCCCCGCGGCTCCGTGCGGGGGGGGGGGGCCCCGGGCCCGCCCCGGGGCCCCACCGCGACTCACTCCTTGGGTTCGACGTAGCGCGGGAACACCGGTTCCGGCGCGGGCAGGTCGATCCCGGGGACCAGGGGAGTGGCGATATCGGCGAAGGCGCGGCCGTCCTGGGCCAGCAGGTCCAGGATCTTCGCGGCCGAACCCGGCATCACCGGCTGCACCAGGATCGCCACGATCCGGACCACCTCGAGCGTGACGTAGAGGACCGTGGCCATCCTGGCCAGGTCTTCCTCGGTGCCCGACTTGCGCAGCGCCCACGGGGCATTGGCGGAGAAGTACCGGTTGGTCTCGCCGAGGGTCAGCCAGATGGCCTCCAGCGCCAGGTGCATCTGCTGGGCGTCGAAGTCGGCGCGGCAGCGCTCCAGCAGGGCGTTGGCGCGGTCGAGCAGGGCCTGGTCGTCCTCGGTGAACGCGCCCGGCGCTGGTGCCTTGGCGTCGCAGTTCTTGTTGACCATGGTCAGGCTGCGCTGGACCAGGTTGCCGAACTCGTTGGCCAGGTCGGCGTTGATCCGGCCCGCGATGGCGTCGTTGCTGTAGCTGCCGTCCTGACCGTAGGAGATCTCGCGCAGCAGGAAGAAGCGCACCTGGTCCAGGCCGTAGGTCGACACCAGGGCGAGCGGGTCGACGACATTGCCCGTCGACTTCGACATCTTCTCGCCCTTGTTGTACAAGAACCCGTGCACGAAGACGCGGTCCGGCAGCTCGATCCCGGCCGACATCAGGAACGCGGGCCAGTACACCGTGTGGAACCGGGTGATGTCCTTGCCGATGATGTGCACATTGGCGGGCCAGAACTTCTGGAACGCCGCCGAATCGGTGTGCGGGAAGCCGACACCGGTCAGGTAGTTGGTGAGCGCGTCGACCCACACGTACATGACGTGATCGGGGTGGCCGGGCACCGGGACGCCCCAGTCGAAGGTGGTCCGCGAGATCGACAGATCCTTCAGGCCGGCCTTGACGTAGCTCACGATCTCGTTGCGCCGGGTCGCGGGCGCGATGAACTCCGGCTGCTCCTCGTAGAGCGCCAGCAGCTTGTCCTGGTACTCGGAGAGCTTGAAGAAGTAGTTCGACTCCTCGGTCCAGGTGACCGGGGTCTGGGTCTCGGTCGAGACGCGGGTGCCGTCGTCGAGGAGGGTGGTCTCCTCCTCGGTGTAGAAGGCCTCGTCGCGCACCGAGTACCAGCCGGAGTAGTTGCCCAGATAGATGTCGCCGTTGGCGAGCATCTTCTCCCAGAGGGCGACGCTGGCGGCCTTGTGGTCCTCGTCGGTGGTGCGGATGAAGCGATCGAAGGAGATGTCGAGCGCCTTGTCCATCGCCTCGAAGACGTCGGAGTTGCGGGCCGCGAGTTCCTGCACCGGGATGCCCTCGGTGGCCGCGGTCTGCTGCATCTTCTGACCGTGCTCGTCGGTGCCGGTCATGAAGAACACGTCGTAGCCGTCGAGTCGCTTGAACCGGGCCAGCGCGTCGGTCGAGATGTACTCGTACGCGTGCCCGATATGCGGCGCACCGTTGGGGTACGCGATGGCCGTGGTGATGTAGAAGGCGGGCGCCTCGGCGCCTTCAAGTGCGCTCATGATGGCAACTACTGTAATCCGCGTGGCAAACCAGAATCGTCCGGCTCCGCCCCTTCCGCCGCCGCTCGCGCCCCTGATCGATGCGCACACCCACCTCGACGCCTGTGGCGCAACCGATGCCGCCTCGACCACGGCGATCGTCGACCGCGCCGCCGCGGCGGGCGTCGGGCACGTGGTGACCGTCGCCGACGATCTCGCCGCCGCGCAGTGGGCCGTGCAGGCCGCGCAGTGGGACCCGCGCGTCTACGCCGCCGTCGCGCTGCATCCGACCAGGGCCAACGCCCTCGACGACAAGGCCAAGGCCGAGCTGGAGTACCTGGCCACCGACCCCCGCGTGGTCGCGATCGGCGAGACCGGCCTGGACTACTACTGGCCGGGCAAGCTCGACGGCTGCGCCGATATCGAGACCCAGATCGAGGGTTTCCGCTGGCACATCGACCTGGCCAAGCGGGTCCGCAAGCCGCTGATGATCCACAACCGCGAGGCCGACCACGACCTGCTCACGGTGCTGCTCGACGAGGGCGCCCCGGACACCGTGATCTTCCACTGCTTCTCGTCCGACGCGACCATGGCGCAGGCGTGCGTGGCCGAGGGGTACGTGCTCAGTTTCTCCGGCACGGTCAGTTTCAAGAACGCGCACGAGCTGCGCGAGGCGGCCCAGCTGGTGCCCGACGACCAGATCCTGGTCGAGACCGACGCGCCGTATCTGACCCCGCACCCGTATCGCGGCGCGCCCAACGAGTCGTACTGCCTGCCGTACACGGTCCGGGCGCTGGCCGAGGTGCGCGAACAGGACCCGGCGGAACTGGCCGAGATCACCACCGCGAACGCGCGCAGGTTGTACCGGATTCGCTAGCCCGATTCGTCCGGTCGATAGGGGGCTGGACGATAAACGTGTTTCGGCTCACATCCGCCGGTCATAGTCGTTATCTACCAGCGACGTCTATATCGAATCGTGACCTGCGATCCCGCTGATCGGGGCGCACGGTGTTGTCTGGGGCAAACCTTGTCGTTATCGTTCTGTAACCATGTCGGCTTTTGCGCGGATCAACTCGTCTCGCTCGCCGCTGCTGTACGCGGCGGTGGCGGCCATGCTGCTGATTCTCATGGTCGGTGCGTCGATGGCCATCGTGAACCACAAGACGGTCGCCCTGGTCGTCGACGGTGAGCGGACCGAGCTCTCCACCATGTCCCGTGATGTGCGGGCCATCCTGGCCGACGCGGGCTACGAGCTCTCCGAGCACGACGCGGTCACCCCGGCGGCCGGAAGCAAGGTCTCCGACGGCGCCACCATCACGCTCAACCGCGGCCGCGAGATCACCGTCTCGGTCGACGGCACCGAGCGCAAGGTGTGGACCACCGGCATCACCGCGGGCGACGCGCTCGCGCAGATGCAGATCCCGGCCGACACCCACGTCGTGCCGACCCGCACGGAGAAGCTGCCGCTGGCAGGCGCCGCGCTCAGCGTCTACTCGCCGCGCACCGTCTCGCTCGTCGACGGCGCCGCCGCCGCGGTCGACGTGCGCCTGGCCGCCGCCACCATCGGCGAATTCCTCACCGCCGCGGGCATTCCGCTCAAAGACCAGGACTTCACCGAACCGGCCGCCACCACGCCGCTCACCGAGGGCATGAAGGTGACCGTCACCCGGCAGCGCGTCGAGCAGCGCACCGAGACTCTCCCGCTCGATCCCACCGAACTGGTGATCGAGGACCCGACCATGAACATGAGCCGGACGGTCGTGGAGAACCCGGGCGAGGCCGGGCTGCACGAGGCGACCTTCGCGGTCACCCTGACCAACGGTGTCGAGTCCAGCCGCGTGCAGACCAACTCCAACGTCATCACCCCGGCGCAGCCCAAGACCATCCGCAAGGGCGCCAAGCCGGGCACCGAGGTGCCGCCGGTGCGCGACGGCGCGATCTGGGACGCGCTGGCCCGCTGCGAGTCGACCGGCAACTGGGCCATCAACACCGGCAACGGCTACTACGGCGGCATCCAGTTCGACCAGAGCACCTGGGAACGCCAGGGCGGCCTGAAGTACGCCCCCCGCGCCGACCTGGCCACCCGCGAAGAGCAGATCGCCATCGCCGAGGTCACCCGCGCCCGGCAGGGCTGGGGCGCCTGGCCCGCGTGCACGGGACGCCTCGGCCTGAGCTGAGTCTTTGGAGCGCTGGCGCGCTCGAGGTCGCGGCCCTTCCGGTCCCGCCGATCAGGCACCGTTGCTTGCTCCTTCGTCGCCTACGCAACGGCGCCTGATCGGCGGGACGGCCGCGACGGCCGACTGCGTCGGCCTGCCCCTCCTCGAGGTCGGGGCGTGGTGGCTGAGTGGGCTGTCAGCGGCTGATCTGGGATTGCTTCGGCGGGTCGGGTTGACCAGCGGAATTCGCAGGGTAGTTTGCACTCGTTTCGCCGGGTCTGTGTCTCGTGCGTTGTCCCGGCTCGTCGAGTCGAGGGTGGTTGTGATGCGTGGGGTTTCGGCCTGGCGGCGGGCGGCTGTCGTGGTGGCGTTGTCGGTGGGTGCGGGGGTCTGTGTGCCGCTGACGCCCGCGCACGCGGAGACGCCGGGGGTCGTGATCGCGGTCGTTCCGCAGGCCGACGGATTCCACGGGATGTCCGGCGCGCAGGTCATCGACTACTGGACCAGGGGCGTCGGTGGGGTGACGCAGCCCGCGAGCGGAGCGCTGTACCTGCCCGAGGGGGACGCGCCCGCCGGTGGCTGGCCGGTGGTCGCCTTCGACCACGGGACCACCGGGCTCGGCGCCGGCTGTGGCGGGCAGTCCGATCCCGCGGGCGCGCCCTGGCCGGAATCGCAGGCCGGGCAGGACGAATTCCTGCGTCATCTGGTGGGGCAGGGGTATGCCGTGGTCGCGCCGGACTACCTGGGGCTCGGGCGGTTCGATACCGGGCCGCATCCGTATCTGGGCATCGACACCGAGGCCACCGCCACCCTCGACCTGCTGCGGGCGGCGCGTTCGGTGCGCTCGGATCTGTCGCCGGTGTGGGTGGCGGCGGGCATGTCGCAGGGCGGGCAGGCCGCGCTCGGCACCGGCCACCGGCAGGCGACCTACGCGCCCGAGCTGGACTTCCGCGGGACCATCGCCATCGATCCGGAATCCGATGTCGAGAAGGTGGCCACCCTGCTCGGGCCCGGCAATCCGGATCGGGTCAGCGGCGGCGTGCTCGGTTTCTCGGTGAGCATTCTGGCCGGGCTGCGGGCGGCCAGGCCGGACGCGCAGGTCGACAGCTACCTCAGCCCGCTGGGACGCCAGGTCCTCGACGAGATCGGCACCCTGTGCCAGGACGCGATCGACGAGCGCGTCGCGGATCTGACGCTCGGGCAGCTGCTCACCCGATCCCTCGGCGACGAACCGCTGCGCTCGGTGATGGCCGACTACATGGCCGTGCCGACCAGCGGCTACGACGCGCCGATCCTGCTGCTGGTCAACGCCACCGACCGCACGGTGCCCTCGCCGCTGCACGCCGCGCTGGCCGCCCAGTTCACCGCCAACGGCGTGAACTACACCCCGGTCGTCGGCACCGGCAAACACTGCGAACTGAACCCGGCGATGATCGCCGCGATCGACGATTTCCTGGCCCGGGCCCGCTGACCGGTTCCTTTCCCCGCTCCGACGCAGGTCGCGAGCGGTGTCCAAGCAACCGTTCAGCGAACTGTACGATCGTCCAGTTCATTGCTGCCGATCGGCCGGAAAGGTAACCCCTGATGCCGAAGACCCTGAGCCGCGCTGCGATCGCAGCCGCCCTCGCCGCCGCACTGGTGACCGCCGCCAACGCGCCCGCTTCGGCGGCCCCCGGTGACGTCCTGGCCACCGAAGCGCGACCCGCGGGCTGGCACGGCCAGGCACGCGGCTCGGTGCTCGAGTACACGACCACCGACTCCGCGGGCGCCGAGCGTCCGGCCAGCGGTGCGCTGTTCCTGCCCGCGGGCACCGCGCCCGCCACCGGCTGGCCGGTCATCGCCTACGACCACGGCACCCTGGGCTCCGGTCCCGGCTGCGGCGGTCAGGCCGATCCCGACCTGGCCCCGCTGCCCGCCAATCGCGCCGCCGAGGACGAGCTGATCGGGCGCCTGGTCGACCAGGGCTACGCCGTCGTCGCCCCGGACTACCTCGGGCTCGGCCGCTTCCGGACCGGCCCGCACCCCTACCTGGAGGTGCGCAGCGAGGCCACCGCCACCATCGACCTCGTGCGCGCGGCGCGGGCGGCGCATCCCGAACTCTCGCGCACCTGGACCGTTCTCGGCGCCTCGCAGGGCGGGCACGCCGCGCTGAGCGCCGCGCACGTGCAGCAGAGCTACGCTCCCGAACTGGACTTCCGCGGCATCGCCGCCATCGACCCGGCCTCCGACGTGGAGAAGGTCCTGCCGCTGCTCGGCCCCGGGTTCCCGGAGATCGAGGGCACCGCGGGCCTGACCGGTTTCACCGTCAGCATCCTGGCGGGTCTGCGCGCCACCCATCCCGAGGCCGAGGTCGATTCGTATCTCACGCCGAAGGGCAAGGAGATCCTCGATGCCGCCGGTACCCAGTGCATCGACGAGATCGTCCGGAACGTCAAGGGACTCGGCTTCGGCGACCTGTTCGCCCGCAGGCTCTCCGACGGGCCGCTGCGCCCGGCCCTGATCGCGTACATGACCGTGCCGACCAGCGGCTACGACGCGCCGATCCTGCTGCTGATCAACGCGACCGACACGGTCGTGCCCTCCCCACTGCATGCCGCGCTGGTGGCCCAGCTCGCGGCCGGTGGCGTCGATTTCGAGACGGTGACCGGCTTCGGCGAGCACACCGTGCTCGATCAGCGGATGTGGAACGCGCTCGACGGGTTCGTCGCCCGGGTCAACGCGGCGCCGCCACAGCGCTGACGACGCGGGTCGCCGGCGCTCGACGCGCCGAGTGGACCGGCGACTGATCTGTACACTCGTCCAGGAACTGTCGCCTGGTGGAGAGCTGAATCCGTTGCCGAAGACCACGATCCGCGCGACGCTCGTCGCCGCCGTCACCGCGAGCGCGCTGTGCGCCGCCGGGTTCGCGCCCGCGGCCGCCGAGGCGCCCGGCTCGATCATCTCGGTGGAGCGCAAGCCCGCGGGGTGGCACGGAATGGCACGCGGGTCGGTCGTCGAGTACTGGATGACCGACTCGGCGGGCGTCGCGCGCCCGGCCAGCGGCGCGATGTATCTGCCCGCGGGCGATGCCCCGGCCACCGGCTGGCCGATCCTGGCCTACGACCACGGCACCTCCGGCTCCGGCTCCGGCTGCGGCGGCCAGGCCGATCCCGAACTCGCGGCGCTGCCGCAGCATCGTGCCGCCGAAGACGCGCTGATCAAGCGCTTCGTCGACCAGGGCTACGCCGTGGTCGCGCCCGACTACCTGGGCCTGGGCCGCTTCGAGACCGGCCCGCACCCGTATCTCGAGGTGCGCAGCGAGGCGACCGCGACGATCGATATGGTCCGGGCCGCCCGCGCCGCCGATCCCGAGCTGTCGCGCACCTGGAGCGTCCTCGGTGTCTCGCAGGGCGGGCACGCCGCGCTGAGCACCGCGCACGTGCAGCAGGGTTACGCCCCCGAGCTGGACTTCCGCGGCACCATCGCCGTCGACGCCGCCTCCGACGTGGAGAAGGTGCTGCCGTTCATCGGGCCCGAACTGCCGGAGATCCCGGTGCTGGCCGCGGCCACCTCGTTCGTCGTCAGCATCCTGGCCGGACTGCGCGCCACTCACCCCGAGGCCGAGGTGGACTCCTACCTCACGCCGCTGGGCAAGTCGCTCGTCGACGCCGCGGGCGACCGGTGCCTGGACGCGATCATCGCCTCGACCAAGGGCCTGACGGCGCGCGACCTGCTCGCCCGCCCACTGACCGGCCTGCGCGATGTCCTCGCCGCCTACATGACCCTGCCGACCAGCGGCTACGACGCCCCGATCCTGCTGACCATGAACGTCACCGACACGATCGTGCCGTCCCCGCTGCACGCGGCGCTGGTCGCGCAGCTCGCCGCCAACGGCGTCGATCAGCAGGTCGTCCCCGGCACGGGCACGCACGGCTCGGTCTCGGCGGAGCAGCGGGCCGCGATGGACGCCTTCCTCGCGCGGGTCAATGCCGCCCCGCCGCAGCGCTGAGCTGCTCGATCGATTGGGTTGGTAGGTTCTAGCGGTGCCCGAACCAGAGATTCCCGCGCGCGGTAGCGCCGCACTGCTCGGTCCCGCCGAGGTGCGGACGCTGGCCGAACGCTTCGGCGTCCGGCCGACCAAGCAGCTCGGGCAGAACTTCGTGCACGACGCGAACACGGTGCGCCGCATCGTCACCGCCGCGGGCGTCGGCCCGAAGGACACCGTGCTCGAGGTCGGTCCCGGTCTCGGCTCGCTGACTTTGGCGCTGCTCGACGTGGTCGACCGGGTGGTCGCCGTCGAGATCGACCCCGTGCTGGCCAACTACCTGCCCGAGACCGTCGCCGACCGCGCCCCCGGCCTGGTCGACCGGCTCCAGGTCGTCGAGGCCGACGCCCTGCGCGTGCGCCCCGATCAGCTGCCCGCCGAGCCGACCGCGCTGGTCGCGAACCTGCCCTACAACGTGGCGGTCCCGGTGCTGTTGCACCTGCTCGCGGTGCTGCCGAGCATCGGGGTGTCGCTGGTGATGGTGCAGGCCGAGGTGGCCGACCGGCTGGCGGCCGAGCCGGGCAACCGGGTGTACGGGGTGCCGAGCGTCAAGGCCGGTTTCTTCGGCAAGGTGCGCCGGGCGGGCGCGGTCGGCACCCAGGTCTTCTGGCCGGTGCCGCGCGTCGAATCCGGCCTGGTCCGCATCGATCGCTACGCCGAACCGCCGTGGCCGATGGACGAGGCGCATCGCAGGCGCGTGTTCGAGGTGATCGACGCCGCCTTCGCGCAGCGCCGGAAGACGTTGCGCTCGGCGCTGTCCGGCTGGGCGGGTTCGCCCGCGGAGTCCGAGCGCAGGCTGGTGGCGGCCGGCATCGATCCGACCGCCCGCGGCGAGACGCTCGACACCGCGGCGTTCGTCCGCCTGGCCGCCCAGGGGTAGTCCGCGAATCGCGGGCTCGCGCAGCCGAACCCGCAGTACACCGGCTGTTCATCGGGGCGCGTCCGCGCACCCTGTGAAAGCAATTGTGGACAACCGGTTTTCGCCGCAGGCGGAGTTGATCATGATGCACGGACGACATCACCGGTCCGGCGCGAAAACCGCCGGTGGTGGGCCGTTGGGTGCAGATGTGGATGACGCTGTGGATGATTCGCGGCGTCGTCGCGGCGGATGAACCGCTGGTGAACGCGCCGCGGCCCGCGCCGGAGGGCGCGGGCCGCGGATGACTTCGCGAATCGGGGGTCAGCGAGCCAGTTCGTACCCCGCTTCGTCGACGGCGGCGGCGACCTCGGACTCGGTCAGCTCGTTCGCGCTGTCGACCTTGACGAGACCGCTGGCCAGGTCGACGTCGACGCTGGTGACACCGTCGATCTTGCCGATCTCCTGCTTGACCGAGCTCACGCAGTGTCCGCAGGTCATCCCCGTGACGGTGTAGGTGGTGGTGGCCATGGCCGACTCCTTCGCTCTTCGATCATACGGTCCAGGGGTATGTCCCCGACACGAATGAACATACCCCCTATGGGTATCTGACGCAACCCCCGCCCGCCGGGCGAGGATTCAGCGCGCGTACTCGTCGGTGTAACCCGTTACGCTTGGTGATCGTGCTGTCAGTTGTGCCCAGCCCGGTCGTCGTGCGCGCTCCTTCGAAGGTGAACCTGCATCTCGGAGTCGGTGATCTGCGTCCGGACGGATATCACGACCTGACCACCGTCTTCCAGGCATTGTCGCTGGCCGACGAGCTCGAACTCGCCCCGTCGGCCTCGCTGGCCGTGCGGGTCACCGGCGAGGGCGCGGCCGAGGTGCCGACCGATCGGGAGAACCTGGTGTGGAAGGCCGCGGTGCGCCTGGCGCACCTGGCCGGGCGCGCGCCGCTGGTGGAGATCGCCATCGCCAAGGGTATTCCGGTCGCGGGCGGCATGGCGGGCGGCAGTGCCGACGCGGCCGCCGCGCTGGTCGGCCTGAACGAACTGTGGGACCTCGGCCTTGGCCGTGACGAGCTGTCCGCGGTGGCCGCCGAACTCGGCAGCGATGTCCCGTTCGCGCTGCACGGTGGCACCGCGCTCGGCACCGGGCGCGGTGAGCGATTGCTTCCGGTGCTGTCGCGCAACACCTTTCACTGGGTGCTCGCGCTGGCCAAGGACGGCCTGTCCACCCCGGCGGTGTTCCGCGAACTCGATCGACTACGCGCCGAGGGCGATCCGCCGCGGCTGGGCGATCCGCAGAAACTCATGCAGGCGCTGGCCGCGGGCGATCCGCACACCCTCGCGCCGCTGCTCGGCAACGACCTGCAGGCCGCGGCGCTGTCGCTGAAGCCCGAGCTGCGGCGCACGCTGCGCGCCGGGGTCGGGGCGGGTGCGCTCGCCGGTCTGGTCTCCGGATCGGGCCCCACCTGCGCGTTCCTGTGCGAGACGGAGGAGGCGGCGATCGCGGTGGCGGCCGAACTGGCCGGTGCGGGCGTGTGCCGCAGTGTGCGCACGGCCAGCGGTCCGGTGCCGGGGGCCAGGGTGCTCGACGCCGAGGCGCACGGGAAGCATTGAGCGTCAGCCGATGACGTCGGCCAGCCGGTCGACCTGGTCGGCGTCGCGGCCGTAGCAGTAGAGCATCACCTCGTCGGCGCCGAGTTCGTCGAATCGCGCGATGGTGGCGCGGACGGCCGCGGGCGTGGTGAGCAGCCCGTCGAGCATGAACTTCGAGCGGTCGCCGGCGAAGGCGTAGTAGGCGCTCATCGACGCGCGGGCGTCGGCGATCAGGTCGTCGTCGCCGACGGCCACATTCACCTGGGCGACGATCCGCGGCGCGCCCGCGCGGCCGTGGTCCTGCCAGGAGCGGCGCACCGTGTTGAACAGGGTGCCCGCCCAGGACGGCGGCGCAGCGGCGAGGAATCCGCCGCCCCAGCGGCCGACCCGGTCGAGCGCGGCGGGCTGGAAACCGCCGAACAGCAGCTCGGGTCCGGCGGGGGAGAGCGGGGCAGGGCCGATCGGGCCGCAGTCGGGGCCGAACGGTGCACCGGCCCAGAGGCGGTGGAGCAGGCCGATCTGCGCGTCGAGGCGGCGACCGCGGGTGCGCAGCTCGGTGCCCGCGGCGACGTGGTCGTCCGCGCGTCCGCCGACGCCGACGCCGAGGATGAACCGGCCGCCCGACAGCACATCGAGGGTGGCGGCCTGCTTGGCCAGCAGCGCGGTCTCGCGCAGCGGGGCCAGGAGTACCTCGGTCTGCAACCGGATGCGGCGGGTGGCGCCGGCCAGCGCGGCGAGGGTGGTGAGCGGTTCGGGGTTGTCGTAGACCAGCCGGTCGAGCAGGCCGAGGGTGGAGAACGGGCCGTCGTCGGCGCGACGGGCCCAGTCGAACAGGGCGATCGGATCGGAAATGGGGAGGCCGAGGCCGATGTGCATGGAATCCTCCGAGTCAAGAACGTTGTTCGTGTCGAACGTTGTTCGCTACGAACAACGTTAAACGAACGGCGTTCGTCACACAAGGCGGAGCGGATCGGACCGCCGCCGACCGGGCAAGTAGGCTCGTCACGGCCCCACAGTCGCGCGGAAGGCGGGCGAGCAACACCTATGTCCAACCTGATCAACCTCGAACAGGTCGCCAAGAGCTTCGGCATCAAGCCGCTGCTGGACGACGTCTCGCTCGGAGTGCACGCGGGAGAGCGGATCGGGGTGGTCGGTCTCAACGGTGGCGGCAAGACGACGCTGCTCGAGGTGCTGACCGGCCTGGAGCAGCCCGACAGCGGCCGGGTGAGCCGGGTCGGTGGCCTGCGGATGGCGGTGGTCACCCAGCGCGGCGTGCTGCCCGAGGGCGCGACCATCGGTTCCATCGTGCTCGCCGGCCTGTCCGACGACCTGTCGACCGCCGATATCGCCGAACACGAATGGGCCGCCGACGCGCGCGTGCGCTCGGTGCTCGACGGCATCGGCATCGCCGACCTCGGCCTGGACACCCCGGTCACCAACCTCTCCGGTGGCGAGCGCCGCCGCGTCGCGCTGGCCGCCGCGCTGGTGCGCGACCTCGACCTGCTCGTCCTCGACGAGCCGACCAACCACCTCGACATCGAGGGCGTGCAGTGGCTGGCCGAGCACCTGGTCGCCCGGCGCACCGCGCTCGTCGTCGTCACCCACGATCGCTGGTTCCTCGACACCGTCGCCACCCGGACCTGGGAGGTCGTCGGCGGCAAGGTGGAGACCTACGAGGGCGGCTACGGCGACTGGATCTTCGCCCGCGCCGAACGCGCCAGGCAGGCCGACGCCACCGAGGCCCGCCGCCAGAACCTGGCCCGCAAGGAACTGGCCTGGCTGCGGCGCGGCGCCAAGGCCCGCACCTCCAAGCCGCGCTACCGGGTGGAGGCCGCCGAGGCGCTGATCGCCGACGTGCCGCCGCCGCGCGACTCGGTCTCGCTGGCCGCGTTCGCGCGCAAGCGCCTCGGCCGCGTGGTGATCGAACTCGAGGACGCCACCCTCACCACGCCCGACGGCCGCGTGCTGGTCGACGAGCTGACCTGGCGGCTCGCGCCGGGCGAGCGGGTCGGTCTGGTCGGCGTCAACGGCTCGGGCAAGACCACGCTGCTGCGCGCGCTGGCCGGCGACGCCGAACCGGCCACGGGCAAGCGCATCCAGGGCCAGACCGTCCAGATCGGCTGGCTGCGACAGGAACTCGACGACCTGCCCACCGATATGCGGGTGCTCGAGGCCGTGCAGCAGGTCGCGCAGCGAATCATGCTCGGCGACAAGGAGATCTCGGCCGGTCAGCTGGCCGAACGGCTCGGCTTCACGCCCGCCCGTCAGCGCACCCCGGTCGGCGACCTCTCCGGTGGCGAGCGCCGCCGGCTGCAGCTGACCCGCATCCTGATGGCGGAGCCCAACGTCCTGCTGCTCGACGAGCCGACCAACGACCTCGACATCGACACCCTGCAGCAGCTCGAGGACCTGCTCGACAACTGGGCGGGCACGCTGGTCGTCATCAGCCACGACCGCTACCTGGTCGAGCGCATCTGCGACACCACCTGGGCGCTCTTCGGTGACGGCAAGCTCACCAACCTGCCCGGCGGCATCGACCAGTACCTCACCAAGCGCGCCACCCTGGCCACCGCCGCCAAGCCCGCCGCCGCGAAACCGGCAGCGGCGACCACGGATTCGGCCGACCGCCGCGCGGCCCGCAAGGAACTGTCGAGGCTCGAGCGCAGTATCGCCAAACTCGACGAGCGCGAACAGAAACTCCACGTCGCCCTGGCCGATGCCGCCACGAACCCGGACAAACTGGTGAAGCTCGGCGCCGAACTCAAAGAGGTCGTCGCGGAGAAGGAAGCCGCCGAGGAACGCTGGCTGGAACTAGCCGAAGACCACTGATGTCCTAGGTGGCGGTCTGCCCGTCGGTGATGACGACGGGCAGGCAGGTCTGCACGAAGTCGGCGCCGAATTCGGTGAGAATGATGCTGCGGTAGCTCACCTTGGTGCCGAAGCCGCGCTTGAGCGCGTCGCGCACCTGCTCCTGCGCCTCGATGAGCTGGTAGCGGCTCGGGTTGCCGACCGGCTCCCTGGTGGACTCGATGAGCCCGAGCCTGCGCAGGTTGGGCAGGTACTGCGGCACCCGGTTCGGGAAGCGCAGGCCGGCGTGCTCGCCGATCAGAGTCAGGCCGCTGATCAGGCGTTCCCCGCCGAAGGCTCGCTGACGGCCGGTGCGGACGTCGAGCGCGGGCTGCGGTCCGTCGACGTGCATGAACCGCAGGATCCGCGCTTCGTCGGGGGTGATCTCGGCCAGGATGCCGGGGTAGGCGGGGTGCGCGTCGGGCTGGGCGGCGTGCGTGCTGGCCGATAGTCGCAGCAGTTCGGCGCCCTGTTCGCGCAGCGTCGGCATGCCGCCGTCGCCGGGGTGTTCGGTGCCGACGGGCAGACCGAGCGCGTGCCGAAGCCGGTCGCGCACTTCGCCTTCGGCTTCGGCGAGGACTTCCTTGGGCGGGGTGCCCGCGATGCTGCCGCGCAGCACGGTGACCGTCACGCCGAGGGCGGTGTCGAGCGTCCACAGGGTCACCCCCGAGGCCGCGGTGAGCGCGACCCGCGCGACACCGGTCGCCGCCCGCACCGTGCGCACCGGCGAGACCGGCAGCACGCCACGCCGGTCACCGGTGGCTTCGATCGGCGGTACCGTCCGTCGCACCAGTTCGGTGGACGGGGTCCCGTCGTCTATATCCATGTCGTCGCTACTCCTGTTCCGAAGACCAGGATGTGAGCGTATCCGGCGAGGAGCCCCAGCGCGCCGCCATGGACGAAAAGCAACCATTCGTCCTGTTTGATGGCCGACCGCAGCATGTCCACGAAGTCGTGTGGGGAAAGTGCGGACATTTGCCGGGCGATGTATTCGTTGACCTGCCTGCCCTGCTGAACGTTGAACGCGGGGTCGGCGAAGGCCATCGGCGCGATCGTCATCGCCTCGGCGGTGAGCGTGGATTGCAGCGAGTCGTACTCGCGGCTGCCCAGCATGAACTTCACCGCGGGCCGGGCCGGGCCGAGCGCGCGATCGGCGGCCGGGCGCAGGGTGTCCTCGAGCATCTGCAGGGTGCGGTCCGAGCGCGGGCCGTTGAGCAGCTCGTCGCCGATGTTGGCGACGGTGACGACCTCGGTGGAGACGAGTTCGGCGTAGCCTGCGGTGATCTCGGGCTGCCGCTTGATCAGCAGACCCTGCCGCCACGGGCACCACCACTTGGGCGTGGCGGGCGCGAAGATCATGTTGATGCCGACCCAGTTGACCACCCAGCCGATGATGATGCCGCCGATGGGCAGCACGATCAGCGGCGAGAGGCCGGTGGTGTGCAGCGCGAGCACCAGCAGCAGACCGCAGGGCGCGCCGAAATAGAAGCCGAAGTTCTGCATGAACCGCAGTTCCTTGGCGCCGAGCACCTGGAACAACTGGTTGAGCAATTGTGGCCGCGCCTGGAAATAGCGGATGACCATCTGCTTCACATCGAGCAGCTGATCGATATTGGTGCCGAGTTCGGTGGTGAGTTCGCGCAGGATCTCCGGCAGCTGCGAGCGCACCCGCTGATGCACCATCTCGCGCACCTGGGTGGGCAGGTTGTACCAGAGCTGCGGATGCTCGCGGCGCAGGATCACCTCGACGATGTCGCTGATCTGGGCGTCGGCGACCTCGGCCAGATGTTCGGCCAGCTTCTCCGGATCGAGCTCACGGTAGAAGTCGGACACGCTGCCGAGCTTGGACAACCCCTTGTCGACGGCGATGCTGGCCATCTTGTCCGCGCGCGAGGGCACGATGCCCTGCCAGCCGATCCGCCCGTCATAGCTGAGCAGCGGCAACACCTGGATCCGCTTGGGCAGGTACGGGAAGATCGCGCGCAAGCCGGGCAGCTTCACGCCGTGGAACTTGATCGGCTGGAACAGCATCAGAATGCCGGTCCAGTTCGTGATGTAGCCGATTATTCCTGTGAAAAGAGGAATAGTCAGAATTTCTAGCAGGAGTGTCGGATGCAACCCGAACACACTCTCCAACACGACACCCTCCTGCCGTTATCCGGTGATCACCGCCTCACCGGCACCCAAAATTAGCACCCCCGCGCCGCGGTGACCCTACTGTGAGTTGCGGAACTGGGTCCATTCGTCGTGTGCCAGGACACAGGGTAGTGTCTGAGACATCAGTCACAGAACCTGTCCCGAATGCCGTATTCGTCCTGGCGAGTCGGAACAATGAGCACCACCACATTTGGTGACAGGCCACAACCAGCGCGTTCAGGGGGCGCGCTGCGTACGCACTGTGTTCGGAGCGTGGTCGGGCAATAATCTGTGGGCGATCGTTCCCATGCGAGACTTCGGAGTAGGACGTGACAGACGACAGGACCGGACAGGACCTGGCCCGTGCCGGTACCCGCGCCGTCGAGCGCAGCTCGGACGTCGAGCAGCGACAGATCAGTAACGAAGCCCGGTTGATCCGCGGGGTGTTCCGCGCCGCCGGACTGGCGGCGGGCACCGCGGTGCGCGGCAGTCAGTGGGCGGTCGGCACCACCTACGAGGTGACCAAGGAGCTGGCCCAGGCGGCCCTGGACGGCGAGTCCTCGGCCGATATCGCCGAGCGCACCGGCAATGCCCTGCGCTCGATCGCGCGCAGCGCGCTCGGCGTCACCGAGGGGTCGGTGCGCGAGATCGTCAGCTATGTGCCGACGCCCAACGGGTCCTCCCAGCAGGCCATCACCGTCGGCCCCTACCTGCGCTCGGCCAGCACCGAGGACCTGCGCCGCCGCGGCGACGCGCTGCTGGCCCGCTCGGCCGACGTCTACTTCACCGAGGACGTGCACCCGGCCTACGACCGCATCCTCGACGAGATCGCGCCCGACGAGGCCCGCATCCTGCGCTTCATGGCCCTCAACGGTCCGCAGCCCTCGGTCGACGTGCGCACCAACCGGCCGCTCGGCATCGGCTCGGAGCTGGTGCAGGGCGATCTGACCTCGGTGCCCGAGCAGGCGGGCGTGCGCTACCCGGACCGGGCGCGTTCGTACCTGATCAACCTCAACCGCCTCGGCCTGACCTTCACCTCCGAGGATCCGGTGGTGCTGAGCCGCTACATGGTGCTGGAAGTGCAGCCCGTGGTCGAGGACGCGCTCAAGAAGGCGGGCCGCGCGCCGAAGATCGTCCGCAAGAGCCTGCGGCTGTCGGAATTCGGCGAGGACTTCTGCCGCACCTGCTTCACCATCGGGTAGCTGAGACAGCGCGGGCTGTCGGCGCCGGAGGTCACGCTCCGGTGTCGGCAGTGATAGCGATCAGATACAGATCCGGCACTGCGCTCGTTTCAGTGGGATCGTGGAGGGATGGAGCAGGGGTCCGGATCTCCGAACGTGCGCGTCGACGATCCTGTCGCGCCCACCTCGGCGCGGCCTGGTCCGCTGCTGCCCGGTGACGACGAACCGCTGGTCGCCGGGATGGAGACGGGGGAGGTCCGGATGGCCGACGTGCCGCACGCGGACGCGATGGACGACGAGCAGCCCGAGCCGGTCCAGCGCCCGCCCGATCATCCCGACGACCTCATCGCGCTCAGCCGGCTCAAGTTCCGCTATCTGCGGGCACTCGACACCAAGTCCTGGGACGAGTTCGCCGACACCCTGATCCCCGAGGCGACCGCCACCTACAGCGAATACCTGCAGTTCGAGTCGCGCGAGGCCTTCCTGGCCTTCCTGCGCAACACCCTCGGACCGCACGTCATCACCGAGCACCGCTGCGACCATCCGGAGATCGATGTCGACGGCGACACCGCGACCGGCACCTGGTATCTGGCCGACACGGTGATCATCCCCGAGCACAACATGTGCCTGCGCGGCGCGGCCTTCTACACCGATCGCTACGTCCGCTGCGAGGACGGGCACTGGCGCATCGCGCACACCGGGTACGAGCGCACCTACGAGGTGGTCCTCTCGCTCAGCGACCTGCCCAGCCTGCGGCTGACCGCGAGCCGCTGGGGCATGATCGCGCAGGAGAATCACATCTCCTCGGTGGAGCGCAACCCCGGACCAGCCGCCTGAGGCCGACTCAGACAGTCGACCAGTTAGTCGGCGGTCGCCACCAGGGGCTCCAGCGTGAGCTTCGGATGCTCTTTCTCGATGTACTGCAGCCGCCATTTGTCGCTGAACAGGGCCAGAATCGCGCCGTCGGTGCGGGTGAACACCTCGACGCCGCGCTGGCGATCCAATTCCGGCGCCGATTCGGCGTCGGTCCGGCGGGCCAGCGTGAACGGCAGGAAATCCAGTTGGGTTTCCACATTGAACTCCGCCTGCATGCGCGCGGTGACGACCTCGAACTGCATCGGGCCGACCGCGGCCAGCACCGGTGACTGGTCGCCGCGGGCGTCGTTGCGCAGCACCTGCACCACGCCCTCGGAGTCGAGCTGGTCGATGGCCTTGCGGAACTGCTTGTATTTGCCCGCGCTCTGCGCGCGCAGCGTCGCGAAATGCTCGGGGGCGAAGCTCGGGATCGGCGGGAACTCCACCTTCTTGTCCACGAACAGGGTGTGGCCGGGGGCGAGCGCGGTCGCGTTCACCAAGCCGACCACGTCGCCCGGGTAGGCGGTGTCGACGGTGGTGCGCTCGCGGCCGAACACGGTCAGCGCGTACTTGGTGGCGAACGGGCGGCCGGTCTGCGCGTGCGTGACGACCATGCCGCGCTCGAACTCACCGGAGACGATCCGCATGAACGCCAGCCGGTCGCGGTGCGCGGTGTCCATGCCCGCCTGCACCTTGAAGACCACCGCGCTGAACGGATCGCCGGTCTCGCGGTCCTTGCCCGCCACATCGGCGCGCGCGCCCGGGGCTGGCGCCAAGGCGACCAGGGTCTCCAGCAGCTGGCGCACACCGAAGTTCAGCATCGCCGAGGCGTAGATGACCGGCGAGGTCTGCCCGGCCAGGAACAGCTCCTGGTCGTGGTCCTGCCCGGTGGCCGAGAGCAGCTCGCTCTCCTCGGCGGCGGTCGTCCACGCCTCGCCCTCGCGCGCCTCGGCCTCGGCCGGGGTCAGCGACTCCTCCGGCGCGATGGTCGCGCCACCGGCGGTGCGGGTGAAGTGGATGTACTCGTCGGCCGCGCCCTCGAGGCCGCGGCGCAGCAGGCCGCGGAAGTCGCCCGCGATGCCGACCGGAAGGAACAGCGGGGTGGGGGTGAGGCCGATCCGCTCGCTGATCTCGTCGAGCAGTTCCAGCGGCGCCTGGCCGGGGCGGTCCCACTTGTTGATGACGGTGATGACCGGGATGCCGCGGTGGCGGCAGACCTGGAACAGCTTCAGCGTCTGCGGCTCGAGGCCCTTGGCGGCGTCGATGAGCATGACCGCGGCGTCGACCGCGGTGAGCACGCGGTAGGTGTCCTCGGAGAAGTCGGAGTGACCGGGGGTGTCGACCAGGTTGATGACATTGTCGACGTCGGACCCGGCGGCGCGGTAGTTGAACTGCAGCGCCGTGGAGCTCACCGAGATGCCGCGAGCCTTCTCCATCTCCATCCAGTCCGACACGGTCGACTTGCGACCGGCCTTACCGTGGATCGCGCCCGCCTCCGAGATCATCTTGGCGTGCAGCGCCAGCGCCTCAGTCAGCGTCGACTTACCCGCGTCGGGGTGCGAGATCACGGCGAAGGTGCGGCGGCGCGCGACCTCGGCGGGTAGTCCGCGCGGGGTGGGGGCGGCGCTCTCTCCGGACTCGGTCAACGCGGAACCTTTCGCAGTGGTCGGCAACTTATAGAGCCTAAAGGTCGCCGGTTCGGCGAGGTCGGCGGGGTGTTCTGCCGAACCGACCCGGTTTTTCCGGGCGATGTGGATGCGGTATGGTTGTCGGGTTGTCTCGGCGAGGGTGAGTTGCCCCCAGTGGTTGTGCTCACCGTGATCGACGCGGCTCGGCCTTCCCGGTCGTCCTCGTTCGTTCTTCGTCCGACGAGTAGACGTTGACCCCGCAGATGGGTCGCCACAATGACCAGCCCGGAAGAGCCGTAGGAGCGCATTCAGTCATGTCCGACGTGAACCAGATCGAAGCCGCCGTCCGCACCGAATTCGGTAAGGGCGCCGCTCGCCGTACCCGTCGCGACGGCAACGTGCCCGCCGTGCTGTACGGCCACCAGGCCGAGCCGCAGCACCTGAGCCTGAACGCCAAGGCCTTCGCCGCCATCCTGCGTGAGCACGGCACCAACGCCATCCTGAACCTGGTCGTCGACGGCAAGCAGCAGCTCGCCATGACCAAGTCGGTCGTCGTCCACCCGATCCGCCGCTACATCGAGCACGCCGACCTGCTGATCGTCAAGCGTGGCGAGCGCGTCACCACCGACGTCAACGTCACCGTCACCGGCGATGCCGCCTCCGGCACCCTGGTCACCCAGGAAGCCACCACCCTGTCCATCGAGGCCGACGCGCTGAAGCTGCCCGAGGCCATCGAGGTCTCGGTCGAGGGCGTCGAGGCGGGCACCCAGATCCTGGCCGGCGCCATCGCGCTGCCCGCGGGCGTCACCCTGGCCGGTGACCCGGAGGCGCTGATCGTCAACGTGATCGCCGCGCCGTCGGCCGCGCAGCTCGACGAAGAGGGCGAAGGCGCCGCCGCCGAGGAGACCGCCGAGTCGGCTCCCGAGTCCGAGTAAGACTCCTGCACTACGGTTCGGCGCATGACCGAATCCTCCGGGCCCGCGCTCGTGGTCGGGTTGGGTAACCCCGGCCCCGAATACGAGCGCACCCGCCACAATGTGGGCTTCCTGGTCGCCGACGTGCTCGCCGAGCGCGTCGGCGGCCGTTTTGCCGTGCACAAGAAGTCCGGCGCCGACCTGCTGCAGGCCCGCCTGGACGGGCGTCAGATCCTGATCGCCAAGCCGCGCGCCTACATGAACCTGTCCGGCAGGCCGGTGGCCGCGCTGGCCAAGTTCTTCTCGGTGCCCGTCGATCAGGTCATCGTCGTCCACGACGAGCTCGACCTGCCGTTCGGCACGATCCGGCTCAAGCAGGGCGGCGGCGAGGGCGGCCACAACGGCCTTCGCTCGATCTCGCAGGCCCTGACCACCAAGGACTACCTGCGCACCAGGATCGGCATCGGCCGCCCGCCCGGTCGCCAGGATCCGGCCGACTACGTGCTCAAGCCGTTCGCGGCCCCGGAGCGCAAAGAGGTCCCGGTGATCGTCGAGCAGGCCGCGGACGCGGTCGAACTGCTGCTGAAGGTCGGGCTGGAAACCGCCCAGAACTCGCTGCACTGACCCCGGCCTCCCGGCGCGCCCAGGCGAATTCGCCAGGGCGCGCCGAGTGCGTTCAGCGCAGGTGGACCGCGGTGGCCGCGCGCCGCAGCTTGCCCGACGACGTCTTGGGCAGCGCGCCGGGGCCGAGCACCGCGACCGTGCGCGGGCGGGCGCCGACCTCGGCGAACACCTCGTGCACGATCTCGCGCTCCATCCGCTTCACCTCGTCGGGGTCCTGGTAGTCGTTGGATTCCACCACCACGGCGAAGCTTTCGCGCTTCTCGCCCGCGTCCAGGCGCACCGCAACGGCATTGCCGGGACGGACCCCGGGCACCCGCATCGCGGCCCGCTCGATATCGGTCGGGTAGATGTTGCGGCCGCCCATGATGATGACGTCCTTCATCCGCCCGCACACCACGACCATGCCCGCCTCGGTGAGGTAGCCGATGTCGCCGGTGTCGAGCCAGCCCTCCGCGTCCTGCGCGGGCCGGAACCCGTCGACGGTCACGTAGCCCGAAGTCACCGCGGGCCCGCGCAATTCGATGACGCCGACCGTGCGCACCGGCAGCGGCTGCCGTTCGGCGTCGACGACCCGGCCCTCCAGGTCGTCGACGAGGTGACCCAGTGTCGGCAGCCTGCGCGGCGTGCCGTGGTGCCCGTCCTCGGCGACCGGCACGGCCTTGCCGACGGCTTCGAGCAGGTCGGCGTCGATGACGTCGAGCACCATGCCGTGGCCGGGGTCGGGGATCGAGACGGCCAGGGTGGTCTCGGCCATGCCGTAGACCGGGGTCAGCGCCATCGGGTTGAGCCCGAAGTGCTTGCCCGCCTCCGCGAGCGCGATCATCGTGTCCGGGTCGACCGGTTCGGCGCCGTTCCACATGTAGCGCACGCTGGACAGGTCCATCGAACCCGGCTCGGCCTGGCGCAGCCGCCGGGCCAGCAGCGAGTAGGCGAAGTTCGGTGCCGCGGTGACGGTTCCGCGGTACTTGTCGATCAGCTCGGCCCACAGCAGCGGCCTGGCCAGGAAGTCCAGCGGGGTCACGCAGACCACCTCGGCGCCGAATTGCATGGGTACGCTGAGGAAGCCGACCATGCCCATGTCGTGGAACAGCGGCAGCCAGCTGATCATGACGTCGTCGTCGAGCTGGAATTTCACCCGATTGAACATCGCGCGCGCGTTGACGTTGAAGTTGCCGTGGGTGATCCGGACGGCCTTGGGCGAGCCGGTCGATCCAGAGGTCAACTGCTGCAGCGCGATATCGGACTCGCCGGTCGGTACCGGGTCGGTGTCGGGGCCGTCGTGCAGGTCCTCGATCTTGACCACGGTGATGCCGCGCTCCAGCAGCACGGGTTCGGCGGCCGCGAACGGCGCGCCGAGGACGACGGCCTTGGCCTCGATCATGTCGAGCACCGTCTCGGTGTCGCGCACCCAGACCGCGAGGTCGGTCCGCGGTGTCGGCTGGTGCAGCATGGTGATCGACGCGCCGCGCATCCAGATGCCCTGGCAGACAGGGGCGATGTCGACGGGCAGACCGGCCAGGACGCCCACCGCGTCGCCGTGCTCGATCCCGGCGGCCGCCAGGCCACCCGCCATCCGCCGCGCGGCGCGGTGGATTTCCCCCCAGGTCTGCCGCAACGGCGCCTCGGGCTCCCCGGTGACCAGCCCCCTGTGGCTGGTCAACGCTGTGGCAAACATTTCGTCGGTGAACCTGCTCAACGTCGGACTCCCTTTACGCCAACGATCGGTTACGGCCGTGCTCTCCCAACAGAAAATCCCGCCCCGCCCACCCGGTGTTAACCCCGACTGACAACCGAGCGTCCTCGCCGATCAGCGTTCGGCGGCAAAGGAGGCAGCGTAGCGGTCCACATATGGTCTACCTGATTGCAGCGCAATTTCCCGCATCAGCTGGTCAGTTGCCACTCTGACCTGGGCGCGGTGCACCGCTGCCGGATACCGCCGCGCCGGCTGGATGCTGATGCGCACCTTGGTGAAACGCAACAGTTTCCGACCGCGGGGGTTCATGCGGTCGGTTCCCTCCAGCACCACGGGCACCACCGGCGCCCCTGTAGCCATGGCAACGCGGAGCGCCCCGGTGCGACCACGATAGACCCTGCCGTCCACCGATCGCGTGCCCTCCGGGTGAATTGCCCAGGCGCCGCCCGCGTCGAGGATCCGGGTGGCCGCCGCGAGGGCGTCGGCGGCCGCGTCGCCCCCGGTCCGGTCCACCGGCACCTGCCCGGCGGCGGTGAAGAACCAGCGCTTGGCGCGCCCGCGCAGACCGGTGCCGGTGAAGTACTCCTGTTTGGCGAGGAAGGTGAGCGGGCGCGGGATCACCAGCGCCAGGTACAGCGAGTCGATGAAGGCCAGGTGATTGGCCGCGATGATCACCGGCCCGGTGCGCGGCACGTGCTCGAGCCCCTCGACGCGCGGTCGGCCGAGCAGCCGCAGCAGCGGGCCGATCAGGACGTGTTTGCACAGCTGGTACCACATAGGACCTCCGACGTAGACAATGTCTACTCGACCATAGTAGACACTGTCTACGGAAGGTGTGGGCGCGCGTCGCCCGCCGGATGTGAGAATTGCCGGTATGTCCGAGTCGTTGCGTGTGCGCCTGATCGACACCGGCGTCGACCTGCTCGAACGCGACGGCCTGGGCGAACTCGGGCTCCGGGCCATCGCCAGGGCCGCCGGTGTCTCGCACGGCGCCCCGCGGCGCTGGTTCCCCACCCACGGCGCGTTGCTGGCCGCCATCGCCGCGCGCGGCTTCGCCGACCTGATCGACCGTTTCGCCGCGCTCGCCACCATCGACGACCCGCGCGAACGGCTGCGCCGGATGGCGATCGACTACGTCGACTTCGCGCTCACCCGGCCCGAGATGTTCACCCTGATGTTCCGCCACGACCTGCTGGCGGGCGCCGGCGAGAACCTGCGTGCGACGACCGAGCCGCTCTACGGTCAGGTCGTCGCGCTGGTCGCCGCGGCCCGGCCGGGCGCCGATGCCGCGGGCACGGCGCTGCTGCTGTGGACCAATGTGCACGGCATGGCCACCGTCGCCGCCAACCGGACCCTCGAGGTCGTCGCCCCCGACGCGGACCCGCGCGCGCTCGCCGACCGGATCGTCGGCGAGCATCTCGGGGTCTAGCGGGTGATCTCGGCCAGCGCGGCGACGAAGCGGTCGAGGTCGTCGGTGTCGACGAAATAGTGCGGGGAGGCCCGCACGATCGCGGGCAGCTCGCGCGCGGTCATGTCCAGCAGGGTGGAGCCCGCGTGGCTGACGGTCACGGTGACGGCGTGCTCGGCGAGCCGGTCACGCAGCGCGACCGGCTCGTGACCGTCGACGGTGAACGAGACGATCCCGCTGTGCTCGGTGCCCAGATCACGCACGGTCACCCCGGGGACGCCGGGCATAGCCTTGCGCAGGTAGCCCGCCCGGTCCGCGACGGCGGCGTAGACCTCGTCGGGGCCGAGGGCGAGCAGGTAGTCCACGGCGGCGCCGAGCCCGAGCCGGGCGGCCACGTCGCACTCCCAGAACTCGAAGCGGGACGCGTCCGGGGCCAGCCGGTACTCGGTCGGGCTCACCCACTGCGCGCTGTGCAGGTCGAGGCGGCCCGGTTCCATCGTGCGCACCAGTTCGTTACGGACATAAAGGAATCCGGTGCCGCGCGGCCCGCGCAGCCACTTGCGGCCGGTGGCCGAGAGCGCGTCGACGCCGAGCGCGCCGACATCGATGGGCAGCTGCCCGATCGACTGGCAGGCGTCCAGCAGCACCAGCGCGCCCGCCTCGTGGGCGATGCGGGTGGCCTCGCCGACCGGGTTCACCAGGCCGCCGTTGGTCGGCGCGTGCTGCAGCGAGACCAGCTTCACGCGCTCGTCCAGCATGGCCGCGAGGGCGTCGGTATCGAGTCGGCCGGTGTCGTCGCTGGGAATGTGCTCGACCACCGCGCCGGTCTGCCGGGCGCGCTGGAGCGCGGCGATGGCGTTGCTGGCGTAATCGGCGCCGGAGATCAGGATGCGGTCGCCGGGACGCAGCGCGACCGAATAGGCGAAATCGGCCCATGACCGGCTCGCACTGTCGCTGAGCGCGATGGTGTCGGCGGTGGCGCCGATCAGGGTCGCGATCGAGGTCTTCACCGCGGCCAGGTCGTCGAGGCGCTCATTTGCCGCACGGTAGCCACCGATCTCCGTTTCCCGGCGCAGATGGGCGATCACGGTGTCGGTGACCATCCGCGGTGACAGCGACGATCCGGCGCTGTCCAGGAATACCTGCCCGGACGCGAGTCCGGGAGTGTCGGCTCTGATCGCGGCGAGGTCCATCATGGCGACGACCCTACCGCCGCCGAGCTGTTCCCCATTTCGTCACTTTTCCTGTCGGTGCCCATCGCTACTCTGGAATGAGTCGGTTGCACGAGCACGCGGTTTCCACGGCGGTACCCAGTACGCGGAGGTTGGCATGGCGGTCACTCTGGAACGTTCTTCGTGGCCCGATTCCGCTACCGACCAGGGCGAACTGTCGTCCAGGGCGGCGGCGGAGGCCTATGTCGGAGGGGTCTGTTTCAAGCTCGGACCACCGGCGCTGATCGGCGCGGAACTGGAGTGGCTCACCGCCGGGCCCACCGGTGCGCGTCCCTCGCTCGAGCTCATGGCGGCGGCCCTCGGGCCCCACGCACCCACCTCGATCGCCCCGGCCTCGGCCGCGGCACCCCTGCCCGGCGGCAGCAGGGTGACCATCGAACCCGGTGGTCAGATAGAACTCTCCAGCGCCCCGTTCGCCGATCCGGCGGTGCTGACGCAGCAGCTCGCGGCTGATGCGGCCCGTTTGCGGGACCTGCTCGCCGCCCACGGCATC
Source organism: Nocardia sp. NPDC050718 (assembly GCF_040654235.1). Lineage (NCBI taxonomy): Bacteria > Bacillati > Actinomycetota > Actinomycetes > Mycobacteriales > Nocardiaceae > Nocardia > Nocardia sp. NPDC050718. The sequence continues at coordinate 1,139,523 of NZ_JBFAHQ010000001.1, forward strand.
GGCATCGAATCCCTCGCCTCCGACGCTCGTCGTCCGGCCGAACGCCTGCTCCGGCTGCCGCGATACGCGGCCATGGAACGCCGGTTCGCCGGGGTCGGACCGTTCGGCACCCTCATGATGTGCAATACCGCGGCCACCCAGGTCAGCGTCGACGCGGGCGCCGATCCCGCCGAGGTCAGGGCCCGCTGGACGGCGCTCTACGTCCTCGGGCCGGCCCTGATCGCCGCCTTCGCCTGCTCGCCCCGGCTCTACGGCGCCCCGCCGGGGGAGTGGGCCTCGCAGCGGATGCGCACCTGGCTGCGGCTCGACCCGTCCCGCACCCGCCCGCCGGTCGCCGACTGGTCCGATCCGATCGCCGCCTACGCGCACTGGGCACTGGACGTGCCGCTGCTGTGCGTGCGCTGTACCGAGCGCGACGCCGACTGGTCACCGCCGCCCGGCGCCACCTTCGCCGACTGGCTGGCGGGCGCGCTCGACGACGAGGTCGGCCGCCGCCCCGGCACCGCCGACCTGGACTACCACCTGACCACCCTGTTCCCGCCGGTCCGGGCCGCGGGCCACCTCGAGGTGCGCTACCTCGACACCCAGCCCGGCGACACCTGGACCACCCCGATCCACCTGTTCGACGCGCTGCTGTCCACGCCCGCCGTGGTGGCCGAGGCGACCGCCCTGGCCGCGCCGACCGCGGGGGAGTGGCTGGGCGCGGCCCGCACCGGCCTGCTCGACCCGCAGGTGCGCCGGGTCGCGGTCGACCTGCTCGACCTGGCCGCACAGCACGCCCGATCCGCGCCCGCCGCACAGGAATTGGCGCTCGCCGCCCGCCGATGTCGCACCGGCGGCAGTCCCCTCGCCGTGGCGCGTGCGCGCAACGGGTCGGGCGGTTCGTGACAGGTTCCGCGCCCGCAGGCCCGATGACGTTGTCGCCCACATCCTTTCGGAGTTGATCCCGTGACCCTTTCCGCCCCCGCCGATCACAGCGACCGCGACCGCATGCGCGACCGCATCGCCGAGGTGCTGCAGCGGGCCCGCCGCCGCACCGCTGGCCTCACCGACAGCGTCGACGAGGCCGATCTCGTCGCCCAGCACTCGCCGCTGATGAGCCCGCTGGTCTGGGACCTCGCCCATATCGGCAATCAGGAAGAACTGTGGCTGGTGCGCGATGTCGGTGGCCGCGAGGCCGTCCGGGCCGATATCGACGAGCTCTACGACGCCTTCAAACACGCCCGCGTGAACCGGCCCGCGCTGCCCCTGCTGAATCCCGATCAGGCACGCGGTTACGTCGGCACGGTGCGCGAGAAGGTCTGGGACGTGCTGGGTTCCAGTGATCTGTCCGGTGATCCGCTGGTGGACAACGGTTTCGCCTTCGGCATGATCGCCCAGCACGAACAGCAGCACGACGAGACCATGCTCGCCACCCATCAGCTGCGGCGCGGCGGACCGGTGCTCTCGGCACCACCCGCGCCCACCGCGTCGATTCCCGCTACCGGCGAAGTGCGCGTTCCCGCAGGCGAATTCCTGATGGGCACCTCCGCCGACCCCTGGGCACTGGACAACGAACGCCCCGCCCATCCGGTGCACGTACCCGGCTTCGCCATCGACGTCGCGCCGGTGACCAACGAGCAGTACCTGGCCTTCCTCGACGACGGCGGCTACGACCGCCCCGAGCTGTGGTCGGAGCGGGGCTGGGCGCACCGGCAGGAAGCCGGGCTCGTCGCGCCGCAGTTCTGGGAGCGCGACGGTGGGCAGTGGACCCGCGTCGCGTTCGGCGTGCGCACCCCGCTGCGGCCGCGTCAGCCCGTCGTGCACGTGTGCTGGTTCGAGGCCGAGGCGTACGCGCGCTGGGCGGGCAAGCGCCTGCCGACCGAGGCCGAATGGGAGAAGGCGGCCCGGTTCGATCCGGCCACCGGGGATTCCCGCCGCTACCCGTGGGGCGAGGACACCCCCGACGAGCACCTGGCCAACCTCGGTCAGCGGCACCTGGAACCCGCCGAGGTCGGCGCCTACCCGGCCGGCGTCTCGGCGACCGGCGTGCACCAGCTGATCGGCGACGTCTGGGAGTGGTGCTCCTCGGGCTTCGAGGCCTACCCGGGCTTCCGCGCCTTCCCGTACCGGGAGTACTCCGAGGTCTTCTTCGGCGGCGACTACCGGATCCTGCGCGGCGGCTCGTTCGGCACCGACGAGGTGGCTTGCCGCGGCACCTTCCGCAACTGGGACCACCCGATCCGCAGGCAGATCTTCGCCGGCTTCCGGCTGGCCCGCGACCTGCGCGAGGACGAGATCTGATGCGCGGTGGCGACATCGCCGACCGGCGGCCGCACCCGGCCCGCCGCGTCGGAGTGGCCGCGTGCCCGACACAGCGCGCATCCTGGGCGCGGCTGCGGGGTTCGTCGCGGTCCGACGGTGCCGAACCCGTCCCGTCGGCGGTCTGCTGATGTGCCGTCATCTGGGTTACGTCGGCCCGCCGGTGACAGTCGGCGAGCTGGTCGTGCGCGGCCCGCATTCGCTCTACCAGCAGTCCTGGGCGCCCGCCGATATGCGGGCGGGCGGCACGATCAACGCCGACGGTTTCGGCGTGGCCTGGTGGCGCCGGGCCGAGGTCGGTGTCGAAGGGGCACGCGAGGCGGTCACCCGCTATCGCAACGCGGCGCCGATCTGGACCGACCCGGCCGTGGCCGAGGTGCTCGGGCAGCTGGAGTCGCGCGCCGTGCTCGCGGCGGTGCGCTCCGCCACGGTCGGCATGCCGGTGGAACGGGCCGCGTGCGCGCCGTTCGTCGACGAGCACTGGGCCTTCAGCCACAACGGTGTCGTGCCCGACTGGCGGACGACATCGGCGCGGGTCCGTGCGGACCTGGACGAAATATTCGCCACCCCAACGGCACTCGCTCACTCGGCGGCATCGTGGCCACCGGCGAGCGACGGACCGGCGTCGGCCGCACAGCCGGGGGCCGCCGCCGAGTCGCGGGCCGGTTCGATGCCGGAGACCGCCGGTCCGATGTTCGGTTCGGTGCCGGAGGCCGCCGGCCCGCTGTTCGGTTCGGCCGAGGTGCTGTTGCGGGCCGAGGCGCTCACCGACTCCGCCGCCCTGTGGGTGCTGTTGCGCGGACTGCTCGGCGCGATCACCCCCGACGGCCCCGTCACCTCGCCCGCCGACGCGCTCCGCCTGCTGGTGGCCGCCGTCCTGCGTCACCAGCCCACCGCCCGGCTGAACCTGTTGCTCGGCAACGGGACCGAGCTCTGGGCGACCACCTGCTGGCATGCCCTGTCGGTCCTGGTGGCCGACGACTACACCGTGCTCTCCTCCGAACCGTACGACGCCGATCCGCGGTGGCGCCCGATCGCCGATCACCAGCTGGTGGTCGCCACCCCCGGCCACTGCACCGTCACCGCTCTCGAGCTTCCCGTCACCGAAAGGGTCCGTTCATGACCGCGCCGCTGCTGGACATCCATCTCACCGACGACGATCTCACCGCGGCCTTGCGCGCCGACGCCAGGACCGGCCTCACCGCCACCCCGAAATCGCTGCCGCCCAAGTGGTTCTACGACGCCCGCGGCAGCGAGCTGTTCGAGCGGATCACCGAACTGCCCGAGTACTACCCCACCCGCACCGAGCGCGCGCTGCTGGCCCGCGTCGTCGGCGAGATCGCCGCGGCGGCCCGGCCCGAGGTCCTGGTGGAGCTCGGGTCCGGCTCGGCCGCCAAGACCCGGCTGCTGCTGAACGCGCTCACCGCGGAAGGGTCGCTGAAAACCTATGTTCCGCAGGATGTCTCGGCCTCCGCGCTGCGGGGCGCCGCCGCCGAGATCGCCGCCGAGTACCCGCAGCTCGGCGTGCACGGCGTGGTCAGCGACTTCACCGACACCCTGCACAATCTGCCGCGTGGCGGCCGCCGGATGATCGCCTTCCTCGGCGGCACCATCGGCAACCTGGTGCCGGCCGAGCGGGCCGAGTTCCTGGCCGGCATCACCGAGGTGCTCGAACCCGGTGAGCTGCTGCTGCTCGGCGCCGGTCTGGTGATCGACCCGGCCGTGCTGGTCCCGGCCTACGACGACGCGGCCGGCGTCACCGCCGAGTTCAACCGCAATGTGCTGCACGTGCTCAACCACCGTCTCGGTGCCGATTTCGTCCCGGAGAAGTTCGAGCACGTGGCGCTGTGGGACGCCGAGCACGAGTGGATCGAGATGCGCCTGCGCGCGACCGAGGCGATGACGGCCACCGTCGCCGACCTGGACCTGACCGTCGACTTCGCGGCGGGCGAGCAGATGCGGACCGAGATCTCCGCCAAGTTCCGGCCCGAGGGCCTGCGCGCCGAACTCGACGCCGCCGGGTTCAGCACCGCGCGTACCTGGACCGACCCGGACAACCGCTTCGCCCTGGTGCTGGCCGAGCGCCGCTGAGCGGCTACAGGTCGAGCTCGTCGGCGAGGTACTCGCCGTCGGTCAGGTTCTCGTCGCCCTCGAGGTCGCGTTCGGCGCCGTCGATCGAGTCGTCGTAGAGGTCGCCGTCGACGGCGTCGTCACCGACGACCCGGACCGCCGACACCTCGGCGGGGCGTTCGTCCTCCGCGATGGCCTCGCGGGCGGCGCCCGCCTCCGACCACTCCTCGTCGACCTCCTCGTTGATGCCGAGGAAGCCGTCGGCGTCGGCCTCGTGGTTGCGGATGACGTAGTCCTGCGGCGGGTCCTCGACGTACCGCTCGTATTCGACGATGTCGTCGGCCTGATCGTCGTCGCCCATGTCCATGTCCAGTGGTTCACGGCTCATGAGTCCAGTATCGGCCTCCGGTCGGCGTCCGTCACCGCTGCCACGCCCGCCGGGTCAGTGGGCGACGCCCTCGAAGACACCGGTGAACCACTCGACCAGTGGCCGCAGCTCGGTCCACGCGCGCCGGATCTCGGTGGCCGCCGCCGGGGTGCTCAGCCAGTCGGGCGCGCCGAACTCGCGGTGCGCGGTGAGCGACTTGTGCCGCAGCAGCTCGATTCGGGGGTGGTCGGCGGAATAGCCCTTGGGCTTGGTCTTGAGGCGGTCGCCGCCGATGGTGAAGCCCGCCGCGGTGGCCGTCGCCAGGATCGCCTCGAGTTCGGCGCCGCGCACGTCGTCGTCGATGGTGGCCCGCAGGGTGGCCAGGGCGGCGGGCGACATCATGTAGCAGCCGCCCGCAACGAACAGCCCCGCCGCGCCGATCTGGACGTACCAGCCGACGCCGGGTGCGGTGGCCGCGACCGCGCCCTGATGGTTCTTGTAGGGCACCTTGTCGGCGGAGAACCGGACGTCGCGATAGGGCCGGAAGATCTTGGCGGGCCCGAACTCGGCCTCGAGTTCGGCGGTCAGCGCCGTCATCGGGGCGCGCACCGACTCGTCATAGGTGCGCTTGTGCGCGGTCCAGAAGGCCTTGGAGTTGTCGGCTTCCAGGTCCTCGTAGAAGTCGAGGGCCGCCAGCGGAAAACCAGTGAAAGCGTCCATGGTGTACCAGTATCGTCCGCGCCGGTCAGGCGCCGCCGATCGCCGCGACGAACAGCACGAACAGCAGCACCGCGAGCGCGGCGACCGCACCGTTGGCGATCGCCGCCCACTTGCCCATCTGCTCGCCCTTGGCGTGGCCGACGACCCCGAGCACGATCCCGGTCGGCGCGGTGACCAGCACCGGCAGCCCACACAGCATCAGCCCGCCCAGCACCGAGGCGGCCACACAGCAGAAACTGATGATCGACCAGATGGGCGTGCTGTCGACATAGCCGTAGCGCGGCGCCAGCGGCTGCGGCGGCCCGTAGGCAGGCGGGGCATACCCCGGATACCCCACGGCGGGCGGATACGCCGGACGCGGGAACATCGGCCCGACAACCGGTGGCGGCGCCGGATACGGCGGCAACTCGGCTGGTGGCGCGGCCCGCTCCACACCGGCCCACGGCGCCTGGGCCTGCGGCACGGCGGGCGGCGGCGGTTCGACCGGCGGCGCGGCCCGCTCGACCCCGGCCCACGCCGCCTCGGCCTGCGGCACGGCGGCCACCGACGGCGGCACGGCAGGCGCGGCCTGCGGCACGGCGGACACGGGTGGCGGCGCGGCAGGCGCGGCCTGTGGCACGGCGGACACGGGCGGCGGCGCGGCGGGCGCGGCCTGCGGCACAGGCGGCGCGGGCGGTGGCGGTGGTGGTGGCGCGGCGGGCGCGGGCAGCGGCAACTCGGCGGGCGGCAAGCCGTCGGTCCACATCCGCTCGGTGGGCGCCGGCGCATCCTGCACCCGAGGCACCACCGGATCCTTGCCCAGCTCGACCCGCCGCTCCGGCTCGCTACTCATGCAACCCCCCTGCCACGTCCCGAACTACGACAGCACCACCATGCCTCGAAACCAGTCGGCGCGCCACGTCCGAAGACGAAGCGCGCCGACTGATCACGTCAGAACATGGGTAACTCACCGGGCACGGGCTAACCCTCCACTTCGGAAGGCTTGCCGCGTCCCCACCTCACCCCGCACCTAGGTCTGGCCAAGAATCGCGGAGAGGCGGTTAGGCGTTGCCGTTGAAGAGGCCGGTGACCGAGCCGTTCTCGAAGACCTCGCGGATGGTGCGCGCCAGCAGCGGCGCGATCGACAGCACGGTCAGCGTGGGGAACTTCTTCTCCTCGCTGATCGGCAGGGTGTTGGTGATGACCACTTCCCTGGCACCGCAGTTGGCCAGGCGCTCGGCGGCCGGGTCGCTCAGCACGCCGTGGGTGGCGGCGATGATGACGTCGCCCGCGCCCGCTTCCTTGAGAACCTTGACCGCGCCGGCGATGGTGCCACCGGTGTCGATCATGTCGTCGATCAGCACGCAGGTGCGGCCCTCGACGTCACCGACGACGCGGTTGGACTTCACCTGGTTGGGGACCAGCGGGTCGCGGGTCTTGTGGATGAACGCCAGCGGGGTGCCGCCGAGCGAGTCGGCCCACTTCTCGGCGACCTTCACGCGGCCCGCGTCGGGCGAGACCACGGCCAGGTTGTCCGACGGGTAGTTGGTGCGGATGTACTCCGAGAGCTGCACCAGCGCGTGCATGTGATCGACGGGGCCGTCGAAGAAGCCCTGGATCTGGTCGGTGTGCAGGTCGACGGTGATGATGCGGTCGGCGCCCGCGGTCTTGAGCAGGTCGGCGACGAGGCGGGCCGAGATCGGCTCGCGGCCGCGGTGCTTCTTGTCCTGGCGCGCGTACGGGTAGAACGGCAGCACCGCGGTGATCCGCTTGGCCGAGCCGCGCTTGAGCGCGTCGATCATGATGAGCTGTTCCATCAGCCACTGGTTCAGCGGGGCCGGGAAGCTCTGCAGCACGAAGGCGTCGGAACCGCGCACCGACTCCTCGAACCGAACGAAGATCTCGCCGTTGGCGAAATCGCGCGCGGTCTGCGGCGTGATGTCGACGTCCAGCTCCTTGGCGACCTGCTCGGCCAGCTCAGGATGTGACCGGCCGGCGAAGAGCATCAAGTTCTTCTGGTTGTCGATCGAGAACGCGGTCACTGCTGGTTGCCATCCTTTTGCTCGATTGTCTGATCAGACGTCTCGTTTGCCGCGATGGCATCCGCCGCCGCGCGCGCCGCAGCGGTTCCTGGACGGTAACGCTGCACCCAGTTCTCAATGATGCGCTGTGGTCCACCCGACACGGCCAGTGCCCCCGGTGGAACGCTTCTACGCAGCACAGTACCCGCACCCGTATAGGCGCCGTCACCCACGGTGACCGGGGCGATGAACATCGTGTCGCTACCGGTCCGCACATGGGAGCCGACCACAGTGTGGTGCTTGTTGACACCGTCATAGTTCACGAAAACGCTGGAAGCGCCGATGTTGCTGTACTCGCCGATGGTCGCGTCGCCGACGTAGGTCAGGTGCGGCACCTTCGAGTGCGCTCCGATCGAGGCGTTCTTGGTTTCGACGAAGGCGCCCAGCTTGCCCTGCTCGCCGACGACGGTGCCCGGCCGCAGGTAGCTGTACGGGCCGATGGTCGCGCTGTCGCCGATCTCGGCGCGCTCGCCGTGGGTGCGCACGACGCTCGCGCCCGCGCCGACGACGACGTCGGTCAGCGTGGTGTCCGGTCCGATCTCGGCGTCCTCGCCGATGTGGGTCTCGCCGAAGAGCTGGGTGCCCGGCCGCAGCACGGCGTCGCGCCCGATCCGCACGCTCGCGTCGACCCAGGTCGTGGCCGGATCGATGATCGTCACGCCGGCCCGCATGTGCCGTTCGAGGATGTACCGGTTGAGGGTGGCGCCCGCCTGCGAGAGCTGCACGCGGTCGTTGACGCCGGTCACCTTGTTGGAGTCGACCAGGCGCGCGCCGTGCACCGGATGCCCGGCCTCGCGGGCCAGCCGCAGCACGTCGGTGAGGTACAGCTCGTGCTGGGCGTTGGCGGTGGACAGCCGTCCGATCATGGTGCGCAGCACCGAGGCGTCGAAGGCGTAGACGCCGGAGTTGACCTCTTTGATCGCGGCCTGTGCCGGGGTGGCGTCGGCGTGCTCGACGATCTCGGCGACCTGGCCGTCGACATCGCGCACGATCCGGCCGTAGCCGTTGGCGTCGTCGGGGACGAAGGTCAGCACGGTGACCGCCGGGCGTTCGGCGTAGCTGCGGTGCTCGTCGAGCAGCGCGGCGAGGGTGTGCCCGTCCAGCAGCGGGACGTCGGCCGAGGTGACGAGCAGGTCGCCGTCGAAGTCCGCAGGCACCGAGTCCAGCGCGCACTGCACCGCGTGGCCGGTACCGAGCTGCTCCTCCTGCACCGCGCAGACGATCTCGCGGCCGAGTTCCTTGCCCACCTCGGCGACGGCGGCGCCGACCTTGTCGCGGTCGTGGCCGACCACGGTGATCAGGTGGGTGGGGTCGATTTCGGCGGCGGCGTGCAGCGCGTGCGAGAGCATCGACCGACCGGCCAATGGGTGCAGCACTTTCGGAGTCTTCGACCGCATTCGCGTCCCGGCACCAGCGGCGAGAACGACGACGGCGGTCTGCGGTGGCATGGATCTCCCTCGGCTGCCTGTCAGCGAGTGTGCTGTGGCGGGTTCGGTCGGTGATGGTGCGGGCCGACGATACGTCACTGTGTCCGTGTGCTCCGCCGCCAGGACTCGAACCTGAACTATCTGAACCAAAATCAGAGGTGCTGCCATTACACTACGGCGGATCGCCACACCAGTGGGCCGTGAGAGCCCACCACTGTGCTACGGCACGGCATGATCCTCGCACATGATCCCGCCACCCGGCGAATCTTGTGTACGCCTGTCGCGAGCACCCGTCCGGCCCGTTGTTAGCCTTCTGGAACGCACGTACAGATCTCGTGAGCCGAAATCACGGAGAGGCGGGGGAGCATGTCGTCGACGGAGTCGGGGCGTCCTACCAGACCGAGGATGACCGGAACGCAACGGCGGCAGCAGCTGATCGAGATCGGTCGCGCGTTGTTCGCCGAACGGGGATATGACGCGACATCGATCGAGGAGATCGCGCAGCGCGCCCAGGTGTCCAAGCCGGTCGTCTACGAGCACTTCGGCGGCAAGGAGGGGCTCTACGCGGTCGTGGTCGACCGCGAGATGTCGATGCTGCTGGACATGATCACCTCCTCGCTCACCCAGAACCGCTCCCGGGTCCGGCTCGAACAGGTGGCGCTGGCCCTGCTGGCCTACATCGAGGAGCGCACCGACGGCTTCCGGATCCTGGTGCGCGACCAGCCCGCCGTGAACGCCGACGGCCGCTACTCGAGCCTGCTCAACGAGGCCGTCAACCAGGTCGCGCACCTGCTCGCCGGCGACTTCGCGCGCCGCGATCTGGACCCGAGCCTGGCCCCGCTCTACGCGCAGGCGCTCGTCGGCATGGTCTCCACAGCGGCGACCTGGTGGCTCGACGAACGCACGCCGTCGAAAGAAGTGGTCGCGGCGCATCTGGTCAACCTGTGCTGGAACGGATTGAGCCACTTGGAAGCCGAACCGGGGCTCAGCTCCGAATGGAATACGGGACAGGCAGGCGGATCGGCGGGGTAACCGGACGATAGCGCCCGCGGCTAGAGCGAATCCAGGATTCGGCTGCCGCGTAGCCGCCTGGTGGTACGGTTCACCCATCCTTTTGGGTGCTGCCGGGCGGTAAGTCGATCAAACTTCGGGATGTCGGTCTACTTCAGGATGGCTGGATTATTGGATGACAGGCGGATCTGATGGCTAGGCAAGCGCGCGCGGAGATCACCCGCGACTCCGTCCTTGCTGGCGCTGCCGATGTCTTTCTCCGTTTGGGCTACGCCAACGCGAGCCTCAGCGAAATCATCGCGCAGTCCAATGTGACCAAGGGCGCCTTGTACTTTCACTTCGGCTCCAAGGAGGAGCTGGCCAGGGCGGTGGTCGACCAGGGCAACGAGCGCCTGGTCGGTTCGTGCCAGGGATTCTTCGATTCCCGGGTGCCCGCGCTGGAGGCGTGCATCGGTATCACCTACGTGGTGGCCGACCTGTCGATGAACGATCCGATGGTCGGGGCGATGCTCAAGCTCACCCACCAGATCGGTGACTATCGCGGCGCCCAGGGCGACAACATCGCCAAGGTGTGGAGTGAGACGTACCGGGTGCTGGCCGAGCGGGCGATCGCCCAGGGCGATCTGCACGCCGACCTCGATCCCGAGGTGGTCGGGCTGCTGCTGCACGAGCTGACGGCGGGCGTGCACATCGTCGCGGTCGGCACCGAGTCGATGGATCAGATGGCGTCCAGGATGGAACGCGCCTGGTACTTCCTGCTGCCCTCGATCGTGCCCGCGGAGAAGCTGTCCTACTTCCGCGAGTTCGCCGCCCGCCGTCTGCGTCGCTACGTGCTCTAGACGCTGCGGTCGGTGGCGAGCACCGCGCGCACGTCGTCCTCGGTGCCGGTGGTCTCGATCCTGACCTCTTTGCGCCCGAACGCGTGCAGCAGCAGCTCCGACGGCTTGCCGGTGAGCACGACCTCCGGGCCCGCGGCGCGGTGCGCGGTCACCCGGTCGCCGTCCGGCGTCGCGAGCACCACGGCGACCGGCGACTTGCGGTAGGCCCTGCGCGCAACCATGCGCAGCGCCGACCACAGCCGCTTCTCGTCGGCGGTCGCCAATTCCCGTGGCGTCCAACCGGGTTCGGCCCGGCGGACGTCCTCGTGGTGGATGAACATCTCGGTGAGGTTGGCGTAGGCGTCGACCGGCTTGAGCGGCGACCACCACGGCGGTCCGGTGCGCACCAGCTCGGCCAGTTCGGCGAACGGCCGCTGGGCGATCTTGTCCTGGGCCGCGTCCAGGTACCCGGCCAGCGGCTTGACCAGGATGCCGAGGGAGGCGTCGGGCCTGCGCTCCCGGACCACCAGGTGGGCGGCGAGATCGTGCACCGTCCACGTACCGCACAGGGTGGGCGCCGACGGCCCCGCCTCGATCATTGTCGCCACCAGGGCGTGGCGTTCGCGTTGAGCCAGACTCACGGTCTCGACGGTACGCGCGCCCGGCCGACGACGCCGCGCCGGAGGTGGCGACCGAGCGCACCCGGGCCGGTCAGGAGGTGTCCGCCGATCGTGTCGGGGCCGGTGACTAGACTCGACCCGGAACATCCCGTCTGCGTATTCAGGAGCGTTCATGTCCTCCCTTCGTCCTCCGCTCGCCGGTCTGGCCGAGGCGGCTGGGGGTGACGCCGCACTGCGGACGGTTGCCGACCTGGTCGGCAAGTCCGGGGTGGAGCTGGTCGCGCCGTCGGCCGTGCGACCGTTCGTCGCCGCGACGATCGCGGCCCAGCAGCCGCTGGTAGTGGTCACCGCCACCGGCCGCGAGGCCGACGACCTCACCGTCGAGCTGGCCGAGATCCTCGGTCCCTCGGTCGCGATGTTCCCGTCCTGGGAGACGCTGCCGCACGAGCGGCTCTCGCCCGGCCCCGACACGGTGGGCCGCAGGCTCGAGGTGCTGCGCAGGCTGGCCCATCCCGACGACCCGGTCTACCCCGAGCCGCTGCGCGTGGTGGTGACCACCGTGCGCTCGCTCATGCAGCCGATGACGGCGGGCCTCGGCGACATCGAACCGATCGTGCTGCGCACCGGCGCCGACTACGACTTCGACGAATTGCTCACCCGCCTGGTCGAATTCGCCTACACCCGGGTCGACATGGTCGGCAAGCGCGGTGAGTTCGCGGTCCGCGGCGGCATCCTCGACCTGTTCCCGCCGACCGCCGATCATCCGGTGCGCGTGGAGTTCTGGGGCGACGAGATCACCGAGCTGCGCCCGTTCTCCGTGGCCGACCAGCGCTCGCTGGGCGAGCACACCGTCGACACCGTGGTCGCGCCGCCGTGCCGGGAACTGCTGCTCACCGTGCCGGTGCGGGAACGCGCCGCCGCCGTCGCGGCCGACAACGCCGCCGACGCCGCCCTGGTCGAGATGCTGGACAAGATCGCCGAGGGCATCCCGGTCGACGGCATGGAAGCGCTGCTGCCGGTCCTCGCGCCGGGCAAGCTGAGCCTGCTCACCGAGGCCCTGCCCGCGGGCACCCACCTGCTGCTGTGCGATCCAGAGAAGATCCGCACCCGCGCCGCCGATCTCGTGCGCACCGGCGAGGAGTTCCTCGAAGCGTCCTGGACCGCGGCCTCGTTCGGCAGCGACGCGCCGCTGGGCGCGCACGGTCTCGACCTGGCCGCCTCCGGCTACCGCACCCTGCCGGAATTGCACACCAGCGCCGACGAACTCGGGCTGCCGTGGTGGTCGCTGAGCCCGCTCAGCTCCGGCGATCCGGTCGAGGTGAACCTGCCCGTGCTGGCCGGTCCGACCGCGCGCGGTTCCGAGGAACTGGTCGCCACCATCTTCGCCTCGCTGCGCGCGCACGTCGCCACCGGCGGCCGCGCTGTCGTCGTGGTCACCGGACACGGTACGGCGCAACGCATCCTGGAACGCCTTGCCGACGCCGAGGTGCCCGCGGCCGCGCTGGCGGCGGGCGCGGTGCCGGAATCGGGTGTGGTCGGGGTGCTCTGCGGATCGCTGCACGACGGCCTGATCTTCGACGACGCCGGGCTGGTCGTCGTCGCCGAGTCCGACCTCACCGGCAACCGGGTCACCGCCCCCACCGAGGGCAAGCGGCTGCCGGCCAAGCGCCGCAACCAGGTCGATCCGCTGGCGCTGTCGGCGGGCGACATGGTGGTGCACGACCAGCACGGCATCGGCCGCTTCGTCGAGATGATCGAGCGCACCATCGGCGGCGCGCGCCGCGAGTACCTGGTCATCGAGTACGCGCCGAGCAAGCGCGGTCAGCCCGGCGACCGGCTGTTCGTGCCGATGGAATCGCTCGATCAGCTCTCCCGCTACGTCGGCGGCGAACTGCCCAGCCTGTCCAAGCTCGGCGGGTCCGATTGGGCGAACACGAAACGCAAGGCGCGCAAGGCCGTTCGCGAGATCGCCGGTGAGCTGGTGCAGCTCTACGCGGCCCGGCAGGCCGCGCCGGGTCACGCCTTCGCCCCGGACACGCCGTGGCAGCAGGAGATGGAGGACGCGTTCGCGTTCACCGAGACCGTCGACCAGATGACCGCCATCACCGACGTCAAGGCCGATATGGAGAAGGCGGTCCCGATGGACCGCGTGGTGTGCGGCGACGTCGGCTACGGCAAGACCGAGATCGCGGTGCGCGCCGCGTTCAAGGCGGTCCAGGACGGCAAGCAGGTCGTCGTGCTGGTGCCGACGACACTGCTGGCCCAGCAGCATCTGCAGACGTTCACCGAGCGCGTCGCCGGTTTCCCGGTGACGGTGAAGGGCCTGTCCCGGTTCACCGACGCGGCCGAGTCCAAGGAGATCATGGCCGGAATGGCCGAGGGCGAGGTCGACATCGTGGTCGGCACGCACCGGCTGCTACAGACCGGCGTGCGCTGGAAGGACCTGGGCCTGGTCATCGTCGACGAGGAACAGCGCTTCGGCGTCGAGCACAAGGAACACATCAAGGCGCTGCGCACCCACGTCGACGTGCTCACCATGTCGGCCACCCCGATCCCGCGCACCCTGGAGATGAGCCTGGCGGGCATCCGCGAGATGTCGACCATCCTCACTCCGCCCGAGGAACGGCATCCGGTGCTCACCTACGTCGGCGCCTACAACGACAAGCAGGTCACCGCCGCCATCCGCCGCGAGCTGATGCGCGACGGCCAGGTCTTCTACGTGCACAACCGGGTCTCCTCGATCGACAAGGCGGCCAAGAAGATTCGCGAGCTGGTCCCCGAGGCCAGGGTGGTCGTCGCGCACGGGCAGATGAACGAGGACCAGCTCGAGCGCACCGTGCAGGGCTTCTGGCAGCGCGAATACGACGTGCTGGTCTGCACCACGATCATCGAGACCGGCCTCGACATCTCCAACGCCAACACCCTGATCGTGGAACGCGCCGACTCGCTCGGCCTCTCGCAGCTGCACCAGCTGCGTGGTCGCGTCGGCCGCTCCCGCGAACGCGGCTACGCCTACTTCCTGTACCCGCCGGAGAAGCCGCTCACCGAGACCGCCTACGACCGGCTCGCCACCATCGCGCAGAACTCGGACCTGGGCGCCGGTATGGCCGTGGCCATGAAGGACCTCGAGATCCGCGGCGCCGGCAACGTGCTCGGCGCCGAGCAGTCCGGCCACGTCGCCGGCGTCGGCTTCGACCTGTACGTGCGGCTGGTCGGCGAGGCCGTCGAGGCCTATCGGGCGGCCGCCGACGGCAAGCCGATAGTCACCGAGGAGACCAAGGAGGTGCGCATCGACCTGCCGGTGGACGCGCACATCCCGCCCGACTACGTCGCCAGCGACCGGCTACGGCTCGAGGCCTACCGCAAGCTCGCCGCCGCGCAGGACGATGCCGCGCTGGCCGCGGTGGTCGAGGAACTCGTCGACCGGTACGGCCCGCTGCCGGTGGAGGTGGGCAGGCTCGCCTCGGTCGCCAAGCTGCGGCTGCTGGCCCGCGCCTACGACGTGGCCGAGATCGTGGTCACCGGAACGACACTCAAGATCGCCCCGCTGACGCTGCCCGATTCCAAACAGCTCCGGCTCAAGCGGCTCTACCCGAGCGCCACCTACCGCGCGGCCAGCGGCCTGGTGCAGCTGCCGCTGCCCCGGGTCACCGACAGCGTCGGCGCCGACCGGGTGCGCGATGTGGCCGTGCTGCAGTTCGTCGCCGATCTGCTGCTCGCGCTCGACGGGAAACCCCAAGGCATGGTGGATCTCTCGGTGCCGACCGAAGCGACGCCGGTCTGATGGCCGACGGCGCGCAGGAGGCGGCCGACACCGCGGTGGTCGCGGCCGGGCTGGCGGGCGCGGTCGAGGTGATGGACCGGCTCTGGCATTTCGGCGGCTGGGAGACCACCCAGACCCACGACTCGCTGCGCCCGTACCTGCTCGAGGAGACCTACGAACTGCTCGACGCGATCCAGGCGGGCGACTACGAGACGATCAAGGAGGAGCTCGGCGACCTGCTGCTGCAGGTGCTGTTCCACTCCCGGATCGCCGAAGCCGCAGGCGAATTCACCGTCGACGAGGTGGCGGCGACGCTGGTGGGCAAGCTCGTGCACCGCAGCCCGCACCTGATCGACGCCGACCTGCCCGCGGGCACCTCGGTGGCCGACAAGATCGCCGCGCAGGAAAAGGCCTGGGAGGAGCGCAAATCCGCGGAGAAGTCGCGGCGGTCCTGCCTGGACGGCATCGCCATGGCCCAGCCCGCGCTCGCCCTGGCCGAGAAGGTGCGCGCGCGCAGCGCCAGAGCCGGTCTGCCCGAGGATTTGGTGCCCGCGGCGCTGCGCGTGGTCGAGCTGGGCGGCCCCGATTCCGCCGAGGAACGACTGCGCAAGGCCACCATCGATTTCGCCGCCGCGATCCGCGCCGCCGAGGACGCGGCCGAAGCCGCGCGGGGCGAACGGGCCGCGCTGACGGCGGCGGAGTGGCGCGCGTACTGGCCGGAAGAGTTATCGGTCAGTTAATCGGACAGTTCGCCCAGGTGGCGGCTGAGACGTTGCTGAGAGCTGCCGGACAATCCGGCGCGAGCCAGCGAGCAAGTGGCACACCGATTTAGACTCGGAGGTGGCCCGCCGTTCGCGGCGTGCGCGGTGATGTCCGACGATCGTCGAGGTGAGGTAGATGGCAACAGAAGTGGATCCGGCGGAACAGGACTACGTGACCGATCATCCCGAGCTCGACGTGTTGCCGGTGTGGCCGCAGGAGACGATCGCCGTGCTGGTCACGACCGATCCGGCGCCGCACGCGATTCCCGTCTCGTGGCCGGTGCGCGCCGGCGACCGGCGCATCCTGATCAGCCTGAAGTCCGATCGCGGCTCGCTGGCCAGGCTGCGGGCGCGGCCGGAGGTCGCCCTGCTGATCCTGGGCGGCGGCAATGTCGCGCTGTGCGCGCGCGGGCGGGCGTCGGTGATCGCCGAGCAGATGCCGGCGGCCGAGGACTACACCGCCGTGCAGCTCGATGTCGAGGTGATCGACGACCACCGGCAGTCGGCCTTCGCGGTGGACCGGGGCATCCAGCGCACCGTGCTCGACGACTCCGAACTGCGCGCACTGGAGGGCCGGGTCGAGACGTTGCGGACCTGGGCCGAGGACGGGCACTGACACACATCATCAGATAGAAGGGTTTCCATGAGCGTCACACTCGCCAAGGGCGGCAATGTCTCGCTGTCGAAGCAGACCGACAATCTCACCAAGGTCGCGGTGGGTCTGGGCTGGGACGTGCGCACCACGACCGGCGCCGACCACGACCTCGACGCCAGCGCGCTGGCGACCGGCGCCAACCTGAAGGTGCTCTCCGACCAGCACTTCATCTTCTACAACAACCTGCGCTCGCCGGAAGGCACGATCGAGCACACCGGCGACAACCTGACCGGTGCCGGCGACGGCGACGACGAGGTGATCAACGTCGACCTGGCGGCCACCCCGCCGACGATCACCAACATCTTCTTCCCGGTCTCGATCCACGACGCCCAGGCCCGCGGCCAGTCCTTCGGCCAGATCCGCAACGCCTACATCCGCGTCACCGACGCCGTCACCGGCGTCGAACTGGCCCGCTACGACCTCTCCGAAGACGCCTCCACCGAGACGGCCATGGTCTTCGGCGAGCTCTACCGCCACAACGCCGAGTGGAAGTTCCGCGCCATCGGCCAGGGTTATGCCTCCGGCCTGGCAGGCATCGCCAGGGACTACGGCGTCAATATCTGACGGGTACTCTTCGACCGGGCCCACCGCACCTCGGTGGGCCCGGTTTGTGCTGCGGGGAGGGGCGGATCTTGGAAGAGGGCAGTGTTTTCGCCGGGTACACGATCCTTCGGGAGCTGGGTCGCGGCGGGATGGGCACGGTGTATCTCGCGCGGCATCCCCGCCTGCCGCGCACCGTCGCCCTGAAACTGCTCGCCCGCGATCTCGTCGCGGACAGCGAGTCGTTGCGCAGGTTCGAACGCGAAGCCGAGTTGATCGCGGCGCTGGACCATCCCGGCATCGTCACCGTGTTCGATCGTGGTTCGGTGGACGGACAGCCGTGGATCAGCATGCGCTACGTGGAAGGGACGGACGCGAGCAAGTTGCGGGCCCCCGATCTCCCGCTGCACCGGGCCGCGCGCATCATCTCCGATATCGCTGACGCGCTCGATTACGCACACGGTATGGGTGTGCTCCACCGAGACATCAAACCGGCCAATATCTTGCTGACCACCCTGGATGGCGTTGTCGAACGCGCCCTTCTTTCCGACTTCGGGATCGCTCGCGCGGGTAGCGACGCCAGTCAGCTGACCGTGACCGGGACGATCAACGCGACCCTCGCCTACGCATCGCCGGAGCAGCTCGTCGGTTCGCCGTTGGACGGGAAAGCCGACCAGTACTCGCTGGCGTGCACGCTGTTCCGGCTACTGACCGGCCGGACTCCCTTCGAGTCGGGTGATCCGGTCGCCACGATCACCGGCCATCTGCACCTCGCCCCACCCACACCGAGTACCTGTCGACCCGATTTGCCGCAGGGTCTCGACGCGGTGCTCAGCCGTGCGCTGGCCAAGCGACCGGAGGAGCGCTTCCCGTCCTGTCGGGACTTCGCGGCCGCTGTCGCCGCCACCGTGGACGTGCCGAGGTCGGCTGTCCGCGCGACGATCGAGGGGCTGCCGCGAGCCGCTGCACCGACCGACCCCGTGGTCAGACCGCGAACGCCGCGATCGACAGCCCGCGAGCCCAAGCGGGTGGTGAGGGTTCGCCGATGGCAGATAGCGCTCGCTGTCGCGGGGGTCGTCGTCCTCGGTGTCGGATCCGGTCTTGCTGTGGTCGGCCTGCTGGAGACCGATTCGCGCGCCGATGCGGCATCCCCGACCACGACCACGAAGCCGGCGACGACAGCGAAGCCGGTTACTCCGGCGGATACCGCCGAAGCCCAGCAGGCAGTGGAGCTCCTGCGGAACACTTTTCCTCGGATGATCCCCGCGGACTCGAACTCGAAGGCCGGTTACCTCGGTACCTCGTGTGAGCCGAGCTCGAAGGTGATCGTGCCGAAGGCGATGTTCGGTCACGGTATCGACTTCGGGGACTGGGTATCGGTGTGGCGGTGCCTGGGCGGTACCGGAAAATGCTGTGCGTACTTCTTGGTCTCGTACCGCACCCCCGCCGACGTTCAGGGCGTCATCGACAAATTGCCCGCGAACACCAAGTTCGCCGATTCGGTCGAAGGGCTGTCCGTGACCAACTATCAGTTCTTCCGGCCGGAAATCACGCGCGATGCCGAGACCGGGAATCTCATCACGACATTCCCTGGCGATCCCGTCCGGGGGGCCGTCCTCATGTACGCGCTACCCGGGTTCCAGAACAGTCTCGCCAACCGAAACGAGCGGGCGGAGACGATGGCCAGCTGGTTGCGCGGCACCCCGTTGACCTGAGAGCGCCGCACATCCGCCGAGTCTCGGTCAGGACGATTGCGTCGCCGGAACGCGCCTTGGCTGTTCGGCAACTGCTCGGTCGAGCAGCGACAGGTACTTGCGCAGCATCAGCACCGCGGTGGTGGCCAGGCCCGCCGTGAGGCCCCACCAGACCCCTGCCGCGCCCAGATGCAGGGGGAAGGCGAAGAGGAGGGCGGTGGGGAGGCCGACGCCCCAGTAGCCGATCACGGACAGGCGGAAGCCCGCCGAGGTTTCCTTCAGGCCGCGGAGCAGACCGGTGCCGATGTTCTGGGCGGCGTCGAAGAATTGCAGGACGATGCCGATGAGCAGCAGGGTGTGGGCGATCGCGATGGTGTCGGTGTCGCCGGAGTCCAGGAACGGGGCGAGCACCAGGTTCGGGGCGACCACGTAGACCGCGCCGGTGACCGCGGCGACGATGCCCGCGTGCCGCAGCGCCAGCCAGGCCAGTGCCCTGGCGTGGCTGTACTCGTCGCGCGCCACGGCATGGCTGACCAGGATCGACGCGCCGTGCGAGATGCCGATCGCGACCTGGAACACGATGTAGATGATCTGGTAGACGACATTGTGCGCGGCCAGCGCGGCGGGCCCGAAACTGCCCATCACCAGCGCCAGCACGGAGAACATGCCCGCCTCCGACCCGTAGGTCAGCGCGATCGGGGTGCCCAGGCGCAGTTCCTCGCGCACGATCGACCAGCGCACCGGCCACGGGGTGCGCGGCAGGGTCGGGCCGAGGCGTTCGTCGCGGGCGACCATCGCCCAGAACACGCCGAAGGTGATCAGGAAGACCAGCGAGGTCGCGATGCCGACGCCGGTCAGGCCGGACGCGGGGATACCCGCCCAGCCGTGGATGAAGGTCAGCGCGAGCACCAGGTTCAGCGCGACCGAGCCGAGCGTCACCAGCAGTAGCGCCTGCGGGCGCTGCATGCCGACGGTGTACTGCCGCAACACCTGGAACCACAGGCAGGGCAGCAGCCCGGGCGCCAGCGCGATCATCATCGGCCGGGCGAGCGCGAGCACGCCCTCGTCCTGCCCGAGCCAGGGCAGGATCCACCCGAGCCCGATCAGCAGGGCCCCGCCGAGCAGGCCCGCGATGGTGGCGATCACGAACGCCGCGCGCACCACGCCGCGGATCTCGTCGTCGGCGGAGTCGCCGCGCTTGCCCGCCGCGCCGATCGCCCCGGCGATCTGGTTACCGGTACCGGTGATCAACCCGACGCACATGGTGCGGATCTGGTTGAACAGCACCAGCGCCAGTCCGCCCGCGGCGACCTCGCGCACGCCGAGCGTGCCCATCAGGGCCAGGTTGGTGGTCGAGACCGCGATCTGCGCCAGCTGGGTGAGCGCGATCGGCGTCGCTAGTCGGGCCAGCGCGCTGCTGTCGGTGGGCCGCGCGCTCACCCACCCACTCCGCGATTCGTCCCGCGCGCGTTCGCGCTCACCTGACCTCCATCAGTTCGTCGTGTCGCCGCAGCGGCGAGTAGCGGCGCAGCAGGGTGGTGACCTCGCATTCGGCGGCGGGGTCGAGCAGATCGCGCGCGGCCATCCAGTCGTCGTCGAACACGGTATCGAGATACTTCTCGCCACCGTCACACACGATGGTCACCACGGTCGACCCGGCCGGGAATTCCTCGAGCCGCGCCAGGGCATTGTGCACCGAACCGCCCGCGGAACCTCCGATCAGCAGACCGTGTGTCCTGGCGACGGCGCGCGCGGTGGCGAAGGCGTCGGTATCGCTGACCTTCACCCCCTCGTCGAGCAGGGAGTAGTCCACGGCGGTGCCGATGGTCGCGCCGGGCGGGGTGCCCGTGCCCGACTGCCAGTACGGCCCGCCCTCGCCGCCGAAGGCGATGGAGCCGACCGGTTCCACCCCGATCACCCGGGCGGGCGCGCCGAGTTCGCGTAACCGGGTGGCGGTGCCGAACAGCGAGCCGCCGGTGCCGACCGCGGACAGCAGGATGTCGACCCGCTCGACGTCGGCCAGCAACTCCTCGGCCACCGCGTAGTAGCCGACGGCATTGGCGTCGTTGTTGTGCTGTTCGGTGAAGTAGGCGTCGTCGCGGGCGGCCGCCATCGCCTCGGCGAGATCCTCTCGTGCCGAGGTGGCCAGCTCGTCGTCACCGTCGTCGGCGACGAACACCAGGTCGGTGCCCATGGCCCGCATCGCGCGCAGTTTGTCCTTACAGGCGTGGTTGTCGACCACGGCGGTGAATCGATAGCCACGTTCGGCCGCGACCACCGCCAAGCCGAGTCCGGTGTTCCCGGACGTCGACTCGATGATATGCCCGCCATCGCGCAGCAAACCTCGCCGCTCCGCGTCGAGCACCATCGAGCGGGCCATTCTGATCTTGGCGGCGCCGGTCGGGTTGAACTGTTCGAGCTTGAGCAGCAGCCGGGTTCCGGCGTCGGTGACGGCGAGTTCGAACAGCGGGGTGCGGCCGATCAGATCCGTCACGCGCGTGACGAGAGCCATGGGGTGTTCCTCCATCGGATTGGGAGCTCGGGTGGATCAGCGGGCGTCCATGCTCCAGCGCCACCGGTCGCCGCGAGCGCGCAGCACGACCTTCGGCGGGAGCGGGAGTTCGTGGAACGGGGACTCGTTGGAGTCCATCTGGTACCCGGCGGTGTTCGGGTAGACGAGCAGATCGCCGACGCGGGCGCGGCGGGGCAGCGGGATGCGCCGCCTGCTCAGCAGGTCGGACTCCAGGCAGGTGGTGGCGCCGACACAGGTGGGGGTGCGGTCGCCGGGATGCGCGGGCCACAGCACGGGATCGGGCAGGTACTCGCTGGCGAACCACTGCTCGGACAGGCTCAGGCTGGTGCCGTCGACGGTGAGGATGTCGTACGCAGCGCCGTGCGCGGTCCGGGTCTTCACGCCCTGCACCCGGAAGACCGAACTGCCCGCCCGGTCCAGCAGGGCGCGTCCGGGTTCGACCGCGAGCCGGATGTCGTTGTCGCGCAGCAGACCTGCCAGGTCGTGGTGGGCGAGGACGGCGGCGAGCATGTCCGCGCCGGGCACCGGGAAGTGATACGGGTAGTAGCCGCCGGTGGGCGGGTCGGCGTGGAACCAGCTCTCGCTCAGGGTGTCCTGGAATCGCGCCCACGCGTCGGCGTCGAGGTAGTCCACCCCGAATCCGCCGCCGATCGAGATCGTGTCGGCCGGATGCCCGTCCGCCCGTGCCCGCAGGCAGTGCCCGACCAGCGCGACAGCCTGTTCGGCCCTGGCCGTGGCGTCGTAGCCGGACAGATGGAAGCTGAAGCCGGACAGCGTGATCGGTCCGGCGATCGCCTGCACGGCCTGTTCCAGCTCGATCGGGTCGAGCCCGAAGCGGCTGGCCGACCCCTCGGGCAGTACCCGCAGCAGGATGCGGGCGGGCAGCTCCATGGCGCGCAGGCGATCGAGCTCGTCGAGCGCGTCGATCGCGATCAGTGCCCGGTGCCGCGCCGCCAGCCACAGCAGCTCGTCGGACTTCGCGGGTCCGGTCACCATCAGGTCCTCGCCGCGTACACCCTGCGCCAAGGCG
Source organism: Nocardia sp. NPDC050718 (assembly GCF_040654235.1). Classification (NCBI taxonomy): domain Bacteria; kingdom Bacillati; phylum Actinomycetota; class Actinomycetes; order Mycobacteriales; family Nocardiaceae; genus Nocardia; species Nocardia sp. NPDC050718. The sequence goes on from NZ_JBFAHQ010000001.1 coordinate 1,161,893, forward strand.
GCAACCAGCTCGCCGGTACTGGCGACGTCGATGCCTGCCCCGTTCTCGGAACAGGCGCGGGCCACGCACGCCGCCTTGTTCGCCTTCTTCCCGAAGTACACGAACCCGTCGACCTCGGCCCGGCGGAACGCCGCGTGAAAGGCGTTGATATTCACCGCGACCCGCTCGGGAAACAGCACATGGAACGGCCCGCCGACGACCTCCGCGATCTCGCCGAGCAGCCGCGGATCATCGATCAGCCGCTGTTCCGCCGCGCTGATCAGAGCGGGCATCGGCGGCGCGCAGTGCGCAGGCTGATCAGCCGTGGGCACCGTGCCCCGATCGGCGATGCCGCCCGGCTGCGGCGGATCCGCCCGACGCAGGACGGCGGCGTCGGCGGACGAACCACCGACGCCGCCACCGGACGCGTCGTCCGTCAGTCCCACAACGGCACCTCGACACCCCGTCCCTCGGCGATGGCCCTGGCCGCCAGCGCGTGCGCGACCGCGATATCGGTGAGCACCAGCCCGCTGTTGTAGACGAAGATCTTCTCGTCCTCGCTGCGCCGGGCGGCCGCGCCGCGGGTGAGGATCTGCGGCAGTTCGGCGTCGACGCTGCGCAGGGTGCCGTCCGGCCCGACCATGTCGGTCCCGGTGAGCGCCATCTGCGCTGCGCTGGTCGCGACCACTCGATCGGCCTCGACCAGCGTCGACGGCGCGAGCCCGTAGCCGACCAGCACCGCCACCGAACCCGGTGCGAGATGGGCGGATTCGAGCGCCACCTCGGTGCCGGGACCGGCGGTCGCCAGCACCACGTCGGCAGTGGCCGCCGCCGCGTACGGATCGTCGACCACCTCGAGCAGCGCGTGCGGCGCCGCGTCGGCGAGGTGCGCGTGCACGGCCGACAGTCCCTCCGGGTGGGTGCCGAACACCATCAGCTTGCGCAGCTGCGGATTCACCGCCAGCAGATGCGGCAGCGCGTTGCGTCCCTGGGTGCCGGTGCCGATCAGCAGCGCGCTCTCCGCACCGCGCCGCACGGTCTCGCGCACCAGCAGCGCCGAGACCGCGGGCGTGCGTAACGCGCCGACCCTGGCGCAGTCCATCATCGCGATGGGCGCGCCGGTGGTGTCGTCGTAGAGCGTGATGGTGGTGTAGTACCGCTTGGTGCTGCGGTCGTGGCCGGGGTCGAACTTGTAGGAGGTCTTCATGGCCACCACCCGGCGCCTGCCGTCGCGGCCGAGCATCGCGTAGGACACCGAGGAGCCGCCGGGATCGGCGACGCTCAGCTTGCGCGGGTTGTCGGATTCGCCCGCCGCGAAGGCGAGATACGCCTCCTCCACGGCCCGGACCACCTCGGCGGGGGTGATCGGTACGTCGGCCAGGTCGCTGCGCGAGAGCACCCGCAGCGGGATGCTCCGGTCACGGTTGTTCAACGGATCCTCGTTCATCTGTGCTGCCCCGCTCTGCCGTCCGATCGATGGCCGCCCGGAACGGCGCGACCACCCTTTGCCCATACCCATTCTCGGACGACTCGTTCGCGCGCCTGCGACGTTCGGGCAACCGGATGTTGACCCGCTTGAGCCAGCGATCGGTGCCGTCGTAGCGGGCGCGGAAGGGCACCCGCCCGTGCACGGCTACGTCGTTGTCCACCAGCAGGATCTCCCCGGGAGCGAGCGCCGGCGCGTGGCAGACCCGGGCGAGCTCGGCGGTGAGCTGGGCATAGGCCGCCCGGAACGCCGGGTCGGCGTCGTCGAGCGGGGTATAGGCGGGATCGTAACGCAGTGTGGCACTGCCGGATTCGTCGAACCACACGGTCGGCAGCGCCGGGGCGGGCTGATCGAAGCCGGTGCCGTAGGACACGTCGGGCAGGATCGGCAGCGTCGGCACGGTCAGGGTCGCCAGGTCCGCCTCGGCCAGCCGGACCTGCCGCACCGACGACACCGTGGTGGCCACCCGGTCGGGGTTGCGCAGGCAGGTCAGCATCAGCAGGTTGGCGCGCGCGGCGTGGAAGGCGTCCTCGGTGTGCGGGCTGAGCAGGGTGGAGCTGCTCGCGCCGGACTGCTCGTCCTCGTGGCCGACGGCGGGCAGGATGTTGTTGACCAGCCTGCCGTTCTGCTGGCCGGCCCAGCCGAACGGTTCGCCCGCGCACCGCGCCAGCAGCAGCATCGCGATGTCGAGATCGAGCGAGCCGGTGTGCCGGGGATCGGCGGCGGACGCGGCGGCGGCCTGCCAATGCGGCGGCGTCGGGCCGAATTCGGCGTCGTCGACCGGCAGGCCGCGCACGACGGTGGCGCCCGCCGCCGTGGCGGGCGGTCGCACGGCGTGGCGCACGGCGGCGGGCAGTTCGCCGACCCGCTCGTCGACCTGGGCCAGCAGGACCGGGTCGTGCAGCGTGTCAGTGTGGGGTTCGTCACCTAATCGGTGCCGGATGTCGGTGGCGAGCGCACGGACGGCCGAGGCGGCGTCGGGGGGTAGCTCGCGATTTTCGATGTCGTGCAGGTGAAGCGTCATACGTTCGGACAGAACGCTTTTCACCGGCCTTCCCTTCTTCGCATCGGTCGAACGCGGGTGATCTTCAGACTCGAAGTGCGAAGGTAGTGCCTGTACTCTAATTAGGCAAGACTTACCTAACGTGTTGGCTGAGAAATAGCCTATTCATATAACGCAGAGTTCTACCGGAGCGGTCGAAGCGGGCGTCATCCGGGGTCCGGATGACGTGCTGCGGTTCGGTGACGGTCGCCGGGAAGCTCCCCAGCCGACGACTGTTTTAGGCTAGCCTCGCCTAGTTTGCGGCGCCAGGAAAAGTGGTGCGGCGCACGCGGTTCGAGGGAGGAACACCATGGGTTTCACGCGCAGGCAGCTCCTGCAATCCGGGCTCGGCGTCACCGCACTACTGGTGGTGGCCGCGTGCACGAGCGACGACGAGGCCGACGGCCCCGCAAAGCCGGGCGGCACGCTGCGCGTCGGCGCGCTCGGCACGGCCGCCCGCATCGAACGCGATCCGCACGCCAACCTCAGCAACGACAGCGACTTCCTGATCGCCTCGCTCGTCTACGACGCGCTGACCGTCCCCGGCGCCGACCCGACCGTCGCGCCCCGCCTTGCCGCGCGCTGGGAACCCTCCGCCGACAACCGTCGCTGGACGTTCACCATCGCCGAGGGCGCGAAGTTCCACAACGGCGCGCCGGTCACCGCCGACGACGTGGTGTGGTCGATGCGGCGGCTGCGCTCGGTCGGCGGGGCGTCGAAGATGCCGGTCGCCGAGAACGACATCGTCGCCGACGGGCCGAACCGCGTCGTGTTCACCCTCGCCGCGCCCAATACCCAGCTGCCGCTGCTGCTCCGGCTGATGACCTTCACCGTGCCGCAGGGCACCACCGACTTCGCCGCCGCGATCGGCACCGGCCCGTTCCGGCTCGAGTCCTACCAGGGCGGCAATGCCAGGCTGGTCCGCAACGAGCAGTGGCACGGCACCCCGCCGCTGCTCGACGCGATCGAGGTGACCATGTTCGACAGCGTCACCGCGCTCGGCAACGCCGCGCTGGCCGGGCAGATCGACCTCGCCTCCAATGTCGGCGCGATCGCGGGCCGCACCGCCGCGAGCCGCGGTGACCTGCAGGTGGTCCGGCGCGCGAACGACACCATGCTCGGCGTGGCCATGCGCGCCGCCGACGGGCCGTTCGCCGACGCGCGGGTGCGCACCGCGCTGCGGCTCGGCGTCGACCGGACCGCGCTGGTCAACCAGGTGCACTCCGGCTATGGCACCGTCGCCGCCGATATCCTCGGCACCGCCGACCCGCTCTACGACACCGCGCTCGCGCGGCGCGATCGTGACGTCGAGCGGGCCAGGACCCTGCTGCGGGAGGCGAATTTCGACACCGGGCGCAGCTATCCCTTCGTCACCAAGGCCGAGGTGCCGGGTGAGGTCGAGTCGGCGAAGGTGATCGCCGCTCAGCTCGCCGACATCGGCGTCCGGCTCGACGTGCAGGTGGTCGAACCCGCCGCCTTCTACGACACGACCTGGCTCACCGCCCCGCTCTACACGGTGTCGTGGGGCACCAACGACTCGGTGCTGTTCTTCGCCGACAAGCTGATGACCTCGGCGACCAACCGCAACGAAACCGCCTTCCGCGACCCGGAATTCGATGCCGCCACCGCCAAGGCGCTGGCGTCCTCCGGTGACGACTACACGAAGTCCTGCCGCGATATCCAGCGCATCGAGTTCGAGCGCGGCGGCTATCTGGTGTGGGGCATGGCCGACGGCGTCGACATCGCCGCCGCGCCGGTGCGTGGCCTGCCGACGCTCGGCGGCTTCGCCCGCGTGCAGCTGGAACGCGCCTGGCTGGCGTGAGCGCCGTGCGGACCTTCGCCCTGCCGCTGCTCCGGCGGATCGCGCTGCTCGTGGCACTGCTGGCCATCGTGTTCGTCGCGGTGGACCTGTTGCCCGGCAGCGCGGCCTCCTCGGCGCTCGGCCGCGACGCCGGGCAGGGCGAACTGGCCGCGAAGGAACACGAACTCGGCCTGGATCGCGCGCTCCCTGTGCAGTTCTGGCACTGGCTCTCCGGCGTGCTGACCGGGGACTTCGGGCAGACCGCGCGCGGCAACTCGGTCGGGGACCTGCTGGCGGACAAGTTCCCGCAGACCCTGGTGCTCGGCGGGATCGCGCTGGCGCTCACCGTCACGGTGTCGCTGGCGCTGGGCTGCTGGTGGGCGATGCGCCCGCGAGCGTTCGGCGCGCGTCTGCTGCAACCGGCCAGCACGATCGCGGTCGCGGTGCCCGAATTCGTCTGCGGCACACTGCTGATCCTGGTGTTCTCGCTGGCCACCGGCTGGCTGCCCGCCGTCACCATCACCGATCGCTCGGGGTTCCCGGCCGGGCCGGAGATGCTGATCCTGCCGGTGCTGGCGTTGGCGATACCGCAGATCGGCTGGAACGCCCGCGTCGTGCGCTCCGCCCTCGAGGACGTCGCCACCGCGCCGCACGTGGAGAACGCTGTGCTGGAAGGACTTCCGTCCCGCACCGTGCTGCTGCGGCACATGCTGCCCTTCGCGGCCCCCGCCATCGTCGCCGGCTACGCCACCTCCGTCGGCATGCTCTTCGGTGGCGCATTGGTCGTGGAGACGCTGTTCAACTACCCCGGCGTCGGTGCGGTCCTGGCGGGTTCGGTCGCCGACCGCGACACCGCCACCGTCGCCGCGGTCGTCGCGTTGACGGCCATCGTCATCATGGTGCTGCTCGCGGTCGCCGACTTCGTCCGCACCTGGGCCTCGGGAGGCACGCGATGATCCGCGGGTCCCGGTGGTGGCAGTGGTCGGTGGCGGCCGGGGTGGGGCTGGTGGTGCTCGTCGCGGTGGTGGGGCCACTGCTCGCGCCCTACCCGGCGGAGCGAGCGGTGGGGATGCCGTTCGCCACGCCGGGTGGGGGAGCGGTGCTCGGGACCGATCGGCTCGGGCGGGATGTGCTGAGCCATCTGCTGACCGGCGGCACCCAGCTGCTGGTCGTCTCGGCGGTGATCGCGGTGGTGGTCACGGTGTCGTCGGCGGTGCTCGGTGCGATCGCGGCGGTCCGCCCGCGTGCGGGTGCGGTGATCGAGCTGGGCAGTGATCTGCTGATCCTGCTACCCGCCGTGCTCGGCATCCTGCTCGTCCTCACCGCCTGGCCGCAGGGCGGCGTCGGCGCGCTGATCGTGGTCTCGCTGCTCTTCGCCGTTCCCTATTGCGCCCGGATCTTCGCCGCCTCGGCGGCCACCATCGCGGCCACCGGCTACGTCGAGGCCGCGATCGCCGGTGGCGAATCCCTGCCGCACCTGGTCTTCCGCGAGATCCTGCCGAACCTGCGCGCGGTCTTCACCACCCAGCTGGGCCTGCGTTTCGTCGTCGCGATCTATCTCGTCAGTACCGTCTCCTTCCTCGGCCTCCCCGCCCTCGACGACGACAACTGGGCGAACATGGTGCGCGACAACGCCTCCGGTCTGTTGCTGAACCCCTGGGCGGTGCTCGCGCCCAGTGCGGCCATCGCGGTCGTCGCGGTCGGCGTCAACCTCGTCGTCACCGGTGGGGTGGCCAGGAAACCCGATCGCCAGGCCGCTGAATCCGTCACTGCCCCGCGGCCCGCCGACACGGCGACCGGTGTCGCCAGGCCCGCGGATCCGCCGACCGGCACTGTGGTGAGTCGTACCCCGGCCGGGGGTCGGGATCGGCCGACGGGCCGGTGGCGCGAGGACTGCGGGATCTCGGTGGTCGATGCCGGCGACGCCGCAGTGGTCGAAGGACTGACTGTGGTCGCCGACAGCGGCGCGTTGTTGGTGTCGCCGTTGTCCTTCCGGCTGAAGGCCGGGACCGTGACCGCGCTGACCGGGCCGTCGGGTGCGGGCAAGTCGACCGCGATGCGTGCGCTGCTCGGTCATCTTCCCGCCGGTACCAGGCAGGAAGGGGCTGTGCTGGTCGCCGGGCACGACGTGTTCGCGTTGGATTCCGGTGCGCTGCGGAAGTTTCGGCGGTCTCGGGTCGCCTACGTCGGCCAGGATCCCGGCTCCGAACTCAACCCGCTCCTGCGCGTGCGCGCCCTCCTCGCCGAGGCCGCGCCCACGGCCACCGACGCCGAGCGCTACGCCGTCCTCGAACGCGTCGGTCTCGACGCCACGCACCTGCGCCGCCGCTGCGCCCGCCTCTCCGGCGGCCAGCAACGCCGCGTCGCCCTCGCCCGCGCACTCCTCCGCAAACCCCAGGTCCTCCTCCTCGACGAACCCCTGGCCGGCCTGCACGGCGCGCTCCGCACCGACATCGCCCGCCTCATCGCCGAAGTCGCCGCCCGCGAATCCACCGCCGTCCTGCTCTCCGGCCACGACACCGCCACCGTGCACGCCATCGCCGACACCGTGATCGAGGTGTCTCCGCCGGGCCGGGCACCGGTGGGCGACACCGGCACACCGTTCGATCACCACGACCAGCCGTCCGATCAGGTAGGTCGTTCGGCCGGGCGCGCGCCCGCACCGGTGACCGTTGTCGCGGGCGTGAACCGCGAATCGACGCCGGACCTACTCGAGGAAGACACGGTCGACGACGGGGGCGCGGCAGAACGGGAGCCGGTACATGCGGGAGCGGCGAGGTCCGGCGGTGTGCAGGTGGTGCGGGGCAAGGGGGCAGCGCCGGTCAAGCGCGCGGCAGCGCATCAGACGGAGGCGACCGGGCAACCGGATGACGACCAGGGCCTGGGGAGCGGTGGCGCCGAACGAACGACGGCACTCCCGGCCGACGCGGCCGACCCGCCGATCCTGCGCGTCGAGGGGATCGGCGCGGTCGCCGACGGGCACGAGATCCTCGCCGACGTCGACTTCACCGTGCGCGCGGGCGAAGCGCTGGCCGTTGTCGGTCCGTCGGGAGCGGGCAAGACGACGCTCGCCCGGGTGATCGCTGGCCTGCACGTCGGGTCGGGTTCGCTCGAATTGGCCGGTGCGCGAATCACTGTCGACCGTCGACGTCGGATCAGGGCGGGGGCCAGGGGTATTCAACTGGTCACCCAGAACCCGCTCGCCGCACTGAATCCCCGCCGCACCGTCGAACAGACCCTCGCGCGCCCACTGCGCCGCATCGCCCGCGTGCCGAGGGCGGAGCTGCGCGCCCGGGTCGAATCCCTGCTCACCGCCGTCGAACTCCCCACCGATCTGGCCGCGCGACATCCGCACGAACTCTCCGGCGGTCAACGCCAGCGCGTGGCTCTGGCCCGCGCCCTCGCCGCCGACCCCGCCGTACTGATCTGCGACGAGATCACCACGGCCCTGGACAGCTCCACCGCCGCCGCGATCATGACCCTGCTCGACGACCTGCGCGCCGCGCGCGGCACGGCGGTCGTGCTGATCAGCCACGATATGGCGCTGGTCACGACGCACTGCGCCGAGCTGGTCGTGCTCGACCACGGCCGGGTGGTCGAATCCGGCACCCCAGCCGCTGTTTTCGCTGATCCGACCCACCAGGCCACCGCCGCACTGCTGGGCTGACCAGGCGCGTTCCTATGGTGAGGGCGCGGCGATCGGTCCCACTTCACTCTGAGAAGTCGCTGTGAGAGGTGCCAGGGATGCGACCGACCTGGATGATGGATGGGGTGTCTGTGCAGAAAGTCGGCGTGCTCGCCGCCGTGGCGGTGACCGCGCTGCTCGCGGGGTGTAGTTCGCTCGCGTCGATCCCCGGTGACATGCCGCCCGGTCCGGGTGCCGCGCTGCCCGCGATCGATGTCGACGCGCCGGGGCGCGCGTCCGAGCAGTTGCGCGCGTGGGCCGACGAGCAGTCGGGGGCGGTCGGGATCGAACCGGTCGCGCTGGAGGCATACGGGTACGCGGCGGCGGTGCTGGCCAGGTCCAAGCCCGAATGCGGGATCGCCTGGACCACCCTGGCCGGGATCGCCAGCGTGGAGAGCGGGCACGGCACCCATCGCGGCGCGGGCGTCGACGCCGACGGGACGGTGCGCCCGGCGATCATCGGGGTCGCCCTGGACGGCACCAAGGGCAATGCCGACATCCGCGACACCGACGGCGGCACCCTCGACGGCGACACCACCTACGACCGGGCGGTCGGGCCGCTGCAATTCATCCCCGAGACCTGGCGGCGCTGGGGTGTCGACGCCAACGGCGACGGGGTCGTCGACCCGCAGAACATCGACGACGCGGCCCTCACCGCCGCGCGGTACCTGTGCGTCCGCGGCGGCGACCTGACCTCGGCCGACGGCTGGCAGCGCGCCCTGTTCGCCTACAACCAGTCGAACAAGTACATGCGGGTCGTGCGCGACCGCGCCGCCACCTACAGCATCGGCCGCCGGGTGTAGTTACCGACCGGCCGGAGTGCCGGTTACTCCACGTCACGCCGAGACGATAGGCTCGGCACCGCACGGCCCATCCCGTGAGACCTACCGTGCCTTCAGTCGTAAGGAGTCGTTTTCGTGGCCATCATCGAACAGGTCGGAGCGCGCGAGATTCTGGATTCGCGCGGCAATCCCACTGTCGAGGTCGAGATCGCCCTCGACGACGGCACCCTGACCAGGGCGGATGTCCCGTCCGGCGCGTCCACCGGTGAGCACGAGGCCGTCGAGCTGCGTGACGGCGGCGACCGCTACAACGGCAAGGGCGTCACCAAGGCCGTCGAGGGTGTCCTCGACGAGATCGCCCCCGCCATCATCGGCCTCGACGCCGTCGAGCAGCGCACCGTCGACCAGGTCCTGCTGGATCTGGACGGCACCCCCGACAAGTCCCGCCTCGGCGCGAACGCCCTGCTCGGCGTCTCGCTCGCCGTCGCGCGCGGTGCGGCCGAGTCCTCGGGCCTGGAGCTGTTCCGCTACCTGGGCGGCCCGAACGCCCACGTGCTGCCCGTGCCGATGATGAACATCCTCAACGGTGGCGCGCACGCCGACACCGGCGTCGATGTCCAGGAGTTCATGGTCGCCCCGATCGGCGCGCCCACCTTCCGTGAGGCGCTGCGCTGGGGCACCGAGGTGTACCACTCGCTCAAGGCCGTGCTCAAGGAGAAGGGCCTGTCCACCGGCCTCGGCGACGAGGGTGGCTTCGCCCCCGACGTCGCGGGCACCGTGGAGGCGCTCGACCTGATCAGCGTCGCCATCGAGCGCGCGGGCTACAAGCTCGGCACCGATGTCGCGCTCGCGCTCGACGTGGCCGCCACCGAGTTCTACACCGCGGGCGAGGGCTACAAGTTCGAGGGCCAGGTCCGCACGGCCGCCGAGATGGGCGAGTTCTACGCCGACCTGCTCACCCGCTACCCGCTGGTCTCCATCGAGGACCCGCTGTCGGAGGACGACTGGGACGGCTGGGTCGCGCTGACCGACGCCATCGGCGACAAGGTGCAGCTGGTCGGCGACGACCTGTTCGTCACCAACCCCGAGCGCCTCGAAGAGGGCATCGCCAAGGGCGCGGCCAACGCGCTGCTGGTGAAGGTCAACCAGATCGGCACCCTGACCGAGACCCTCGACGCCGTCGAGCTGGCGCACCGCAACGGCTACAAGACCATGATGTCGCACCGTTCCGGCGAGACCGAGGACACCACCATCGCCGACCTCGCGGTCGCGGTGGGCTCGGGCCAGATCAAGACCGGCGCCCCCGCCCGTTCCGAGCGGGTCGCCAAGTACAACCAGCTGCTGCGCATCGAGGACGCCCTCGGCGACTCGGCGCGCTACGCGGGTGACGTGGCCTTCCCGCGCTTCACCGGCGTTTTCTGAGCAGTAGCAGTACCGCAAGACAGGCAGTGAGATGACGGGGCGGTAGCGAATGACCGAGCGACGTGCGCGTGGAACCAGTCCGGGTGGACGAGGCGACCGCCGCACGTCGCGGGCCGCGCGCTCCCGCCCCAGTCATCTCGACGCCCCCGGCCGCCCCGCCGCGGCCAAACGCACCACCCGGCGCCGTCCCGAGTCCGCCACCGGCGCGACCACGGGCAAGCGCAAGACCAGCGGCAGGCTCGAACGCAGTGAGCACACCATCCTCGGTCTCTCGACCGGCAAGGCGGTGATCCTCGCGGCCGTGCTGTGCGGCCTGGCGCTGACCCTGGCCGTCCCGACCCGCACCTACTTCAGTCAGCGGGCCGAGGCGGCCGCGCTGGCCCAGCAGCGCGCGGAACTCGACGCCGACCTGGCGGCCCTGCGGGATCGCCGGGCCCAGCAGCAGGACCCGGCCTACATCCGCTCCGAGGCCCGCGACCGGTTGCGCCTGGTGATGCCCGGCGAAACCCCCTACATCGTGCAGATCCCCGGCATCGAAGCACCGGCGCCGCCGCCGATGAGCACCCGAACAGCGGCGCCCGACCCCTGGTACACCGACCTGTGGCGCAGCATCTCCGAACCGGCCCCGGAAGGACCAAGGTGACCGCACCGAACGAGCGCGACCTCGAGATCATCGCCCAGCAGCTGGGCCGCGAGCCGCGCGGTGTCCTCGCCGTCGCCTACCGCACCCCCGACGGCCTGCCCGCCGTGGTGAAGACCGCGCCGCGGCTGCCCGACGGCACCCCGTTCCCCACCCTGTACTACCTGACCGACCCCCGGCTGACCGCCGAGGCGAGCAGGCAGGAATCCGCCGGGGTGATGCGCGAGATGACCGAACGTCTCGCCGCCGACCCCGAGCTGGCCGCGGCCTACCGCGCCGCGCACGAGAGCTACCTGGCCGAACGCGACGAGATCGAATCGCTCGGCACCGATTTCACCGGCGGCGGCATGCCCGACCGGGTGAAGTGCCTGCACGTGCTGATCGCGCACTCGCTGGCCAAGGGCCCCGGCCTGAACCCCTTCGGCGACGAGGCCGTCGCCCTGGCCGCCGACGCCGGCCTGCGCGGCACCGCCATCCCCGCCGACTGGCCCGCCGCACGCACGCCCGAAGAATCGGCATAATCGCGGACAGCGCGTGGCGCCGGATTCGCACCGGCGCCGGGCGATCGGGCCGACCAGGAGGAACATCATGACCGAGCGCATCGCCGCGGTGGACTGCGGTACCAACTCGATTCGTCTGCTGATCTCCGAGGTCGGCGCCGACGGCGGCCTCACCGATGTGCACCGGGAGATGCGCATCGTGCGGCTCGGCCAGGGGGTCGACGCGACCGGCAGGCTCGCGCCCGAGGCGATCGAGCGCACGCGCGTCGCGCTGGCGGACTACGTCGATGTGATGCTGGCCCAGGGCGTTTCCCGGGTGCGCATGGTCGCCACCTCCGCCACCCGCGATGCCGCCAACCGCGACGACTTCTTCGACATGACCCGCGCCGAGCTGGGCCGGGTCGTGCCGGGCGCGGTCGCCGAGGTGATCACCGGCGACGAGGAAGCGCGGCTGTCCTTCGCCGGCGCTGTCGGCGAACTGTCCGCCGACGCCGGGCCGTTCGTGGTGGTCGACCTGGGTGGTGGTTCCACCGAACTGGTCGTCGGCGACGGCGACGGCGTGCAGGCGGCCTACTCCGCCGACATCGGCTGCGTGCGGGTCACCGAACGCTGTCTGCCCGGCAACCCGCCGACGCCCGAACAGGTCGAGGCGGCGCGGGAATTCGCGCAGACCAAGCTCGACGAGGCGTTCGCGAAGGTTCCGGTGGACCGGGTGCACACCTGGGTCGGTGTCGCGGGCACCATGACCACCATCACCGCCGTCGCGCTGGACCTGCCCGAATACGACTCGACCCGGGTCCACCTGACCCGGCTGAGCCTGGCCGAGGTCCACCAGGTGTGCGACCGCCTGATCGCGATGAACCACGACGAGCGCGCGGCGCTTGGCCCCATGCACCCCGGCCGGGTCGACGTCATCGGCGGCGGCGCCGTCATCACCGAGGTGCTGGCCGACGAATTGGCCAGGCGCGCCGGCGTTTCCGAGCTGATCGTCAGCGAGCACGACATCCTCGACGGCATCGCGATGTCCGTCATCGCCTGATCGACACGACATCGCCGCGCACCGGAAGGCTTCCGATGCGCGGCGACGTGGACCGTCGGATCAGGGCAGCACCTGGGGAATGACCTCCGGCGCCACGGCACCGACAGCCGCGCCGATGAGCGCGCCGACCAGGGCGTTGGGCAGGCCGACCAGCCCGACGCACGGCAGGTACAGGATCATGGTCGTGATCATCGGCACGCACACCACCGCGGCGGCGATCAGGCCGACGCCGGCGCCGATCGCGGCGGCATTGTGCACCGGATCGGAATTCTGCGCGGTCGGGTTGGTGGCGATGGTCTTCAGTTCGGTGGCCGCGGCCTGCGAGACCTGCGGGGTCGCCCGCAGCGTGCGCCCGTCGGCGGAGATCTCGGTGGCCACGGTGATGGTGTTGCCGCCGACGGTGCCGAAGGTGGTGGGCACCTGCGCGATCGGGCTGCCGGTCGCCGATTCGACCGTCAGCATGCCGTCCTGGCCGAGGACGAATCGTCCGTCGTCGACGGTCGCCGACACGGTCCGCAGATCCGGTGTGACGTCGGTGCGGTAGGCGATGCCCTCGGCCTGGCCGTGCGAGGCCAGCCCCTGGACGAACCTGGCCTGCTGATCGGCATCGACATCGGCCGAGGCCACCCCGGCGCAGGTGACGGCCACGGCGACCGGCAGGGCGGCGGCGAGCAGCCGCCGGCCGAGGCCGGAACTCGAGTTCTGGAACATATCGGAGAAACTCCCTCTCCGAATTCGCCCGAAGAAATCGGCCCCCCGGGTGAATCCGAAATATCGTGGTCGATGAACACAGATGATTCGGATTGCCCCGCCGTCTTGGATGGAATTCCCGGCCGGGCTAATTCCGCCCGGGCGTGGCGCGGAGTGTTGCGCCCGGGCCCGGCCGGACCGGCGCGCGGTAACGCGGCGGGGACACCCGCGTGGGGACGGGTGCCGGACCGAGGGCGGCGACCAATTCCCGGCGCCGCTCCGGCCCGATGAACCGCCGGTCGCGAAAAGTGAGCGCGCCCTCCATCGCCCAGAGCATTTCCGGATTCAGGCCGGGCACTTGCGCCGCGCGCAGCCGCCGATAGGTTTCCACCGCGCCGAGTTCGGCGAGTTCGTCGAGCGAACGCACGTCCGCGTGCGCGAGCATCGCCGCCGCCGCGTGCCCGAGTTCGGCGCCGCGCCCGCGATATTCGCGAATACGCAAATGGGCGTCACCCCCGACGGTTTCGGCTTCGCTCCAGACCTCGGCGCGCAAGGCGTCCGGGGAAGCCGGCTGGTCGGCGCGGGCGAGAACGCGGGTGCGCGCCTGCCGGGCGACGCCGACCATCGGGCGAAATGCGCGGAAGATCTGGATCTCGCCGTCGTGACCGTGCCGCCATTCGTCCAGATACACGTGGTCGGTGCCGAATCCGGCGGAATCGAGTCGTGCGGCGTCGAGCGCCCAGACCCGGCAGTCGTCGGGGGTGCGTGGGGTGAGCACCAGCATCCCGCGGCGGCGGGTGATGTCCCCGCCGACCCGGCGATGGCGGTGCCCGGCCGACCACGCGTCCGCGGCGCGGGGCTCCAGCGTCCGGTCCAGGCCGAACGTCTGCCAGCGGACGGTCCCCGTTGGATCGCCTTCCCGCGTCTGCCGCTTCAGTGCCGCCGCGGCCTGATCGTCGAATCGGGTGTGCCAGCCCGGCACCAGCACGATGGGATCGGCGGGGTCGGCGTCGAATGGCGTCGGCACCAGGAACTCCCGGTCGAGGAGGATCACGGTCCCCGGCCGCGACTGATACGACAGCCCCCACAGCAGCCTGGCCAGCAGCTTCGCGCCGTGGTCATCCGACAGCACATGCCACGTCTCGTGGAACCGATTCGTGCTGAACCGGGCGCGCGTCCCCGGCCGCGGCACGATCACCGTCCGTACACCACGCACTCCCCGCACCGAATGCCGGTGCAGTTTCAACCCGTTGCCGATCTCCCGGGTGTTCCCCGGCCGTTGTCTTTTCATCTCCCCAAGGAGGCCATATCGCCCCGCGTGCGAGCAACGGCTTTTCCGCGTGGCAGCGCCGTTACCGCCGTGCCGTGGTCGACGATCAAGCCCCGAGAGCAAACCTTCGGCGACCTCGGCTCGGGTGGGGCTGATCGCACCGAGGTGGGCCTGTCGTAACGGTTCGTGGCTGGTTGCGGCTTTCCGGATCGCCGGGAGCTTACTGTCGGGGTGAGCACTGGGTTGGCCGAACCGGGTTGCCGCCGGTTCACGACGCGTGAGGTGGTGGGACTGCCATGGTCGACGGGGCGGTTTCCGGGGGTGCTGATCAGCTGTCGGGCAGCAGGCGGCTGCTGGCGATTCTGCTGGCGATGGCCATGTTCGTCCTCGTCGTCGACACCTCGCTGATGAACGTGTCGATCTCGGCGGTGGTGCGTGACCTCGACACCACCGTCAGCGGCGTGCAATCCGCGATCGCGCTCGAGGCGCTGGTGTCGGCGGCCTTCATCCTGATCGGCAGCAAGGTAGGGGACCTGATCGGCCGTCGCCGTGCCTACGTGCTCGGCCTGCTCGGCTACGCGACCGGCGCGACCGCGATGACGTTCGCGCAGAGCCTCACCGCGGTGATCGTGCTGTGGGCCGTGGTCGGTGGCATCGGCGCGTCCCTGCTGCTGCCCGCCATGCAGTCGCTGGTGCACGGCAACTTCCACGGGGCGGCGCAGAAGAAGGTGTACGCGCTCGTCGGCGCGGCGGCCGCGATCGCCGCCGCGGTGGGACCGCTGCTCGGCGGCTTCGTCACGACCTACCTGTCGTGGCGCGTCGGGTTCGCGCTCGAAGTCGTGATCATCGTCGCCGTCCTGTCCGGGATCGGGCTGGTTCGCGACGTGCCCTACACGGGGTCGCGCGGCGTGGATGTGGTCGGTGCCGCGCTGTCGGTCCTCGGCATGGGCGGCATCGTGCTGGGGATCCTGGTGTGGCAGGAGGGCGGCGAGGCCGTCGCGGCCTTGCTGGTGGCCGGTGCGGCCGCGCTGATCGGGCTGGCGTACTGGCTGATCCGCCGGAAGCGGCGGGGCGAACCCGCGCTGATGGATCCGGACCTGTTCCGGTCCAAGGCGTTCCGGCTCGGGGTCACCGGGCAGATGCTCCAGCAGATCGCGCTGGGCGGCACGATGATCGCGCTGCCGATCTACCTGCAGATGGTGCTCGAGTACAACGCGATGCAGGCGGGCCTGTCGCTGGCGCCGCTCTCGCTGAGCATGTTCGCCGTCGCGCTGATCGCGGGTCGGCGGGCGGGGGCGCGGCGCTCGGCGCCGATCATCCGGTGGGGGTTCGTCCTGGTCACCGTCGGTATCGCGGTGCTCGTTCCGCTGGTGCCGCGCGCGGAGTTCGGGTGGGCGCTGCTGGCGCCGCTCGTCGTGGCGGGCGCGGGCCTGGGTCTGCTCGTCTCGCAGCTGAACAACTACACGCTCGCGCCGATCTCGGAGGAGCGGGTCAGCGAAGCCTCGGGCACCAACTCCGCCGCCGGGTCGTTCGGGCTCTCGTTCGGCCTGGCCTTCGCCGGCGCGATCATGCTGGCCACACTGTCGCTCACCTTCACCGCGATGGCGGAGTCGAGCGAGGTGCTCCCGCCCGCCGAGCAGGCGCACGTCGCCCAGGTACTCGAGGACGACGCGCAGGTCATGAGCAACACCGAACTCGAGGCGCTGCTCGCCGGTCAGCCCCCGGCGATCAGCGAGGAGATCATCCGGATCAACACCGACGCGCGGCCGCTCGCGCTCCAGGCGGCGCTGCTGGTGCCGATCCTGGCCGGACTCCTCGGCCTGCTCAATTCGTTCCGCATGGTGCGCGAACCCGACGCACCACCCACCCCGAGCACCACACCAGGGCCGTTCTGACCTCCTACCGCGTCGGTGCCCATGCCGGTGCCCATCCAGGAGGTCGCCCTCGGCGGATCTCCCGGTGCCATGGCGTTCTGTAGTTCCACGGTCGGTTGGGTGCCGCTCGTCGGTCCCTTCGCCGCCTTGATCTGCGCGGCGTGAACGCGGCCGTCGTCCCGGCACCGGTGGCTCGCTGCCGGGTCGGGGCGCGGCGAGCCGGGTTGGTTGGACCACCGAGCGGCTAGCCGGGCAGTGGCGCGATGGTGTCGGCCTCGGCACGCAGCGCGGTCGCCTCGTCGGCGCGGTCCAGTTCGGACAGGCCGTCCGCCTGGGCGCGCAGCGCGAGGGCGAGCGTGTCCTTCATGCTCCGCCCGAGCTTCTCGACCTCGATCACCAGGCATTTCGTTGTCGTTTTCGCCTGCGGCCGAGTCGCTTTCGACACCAGCGCCGGGAACTTCCGGTCGAATCGACCGACGATCCAGCGGCGCAGTTCGATCTCCTCGGCCCGCAGGGCGACGGCCTCCCGCGTCCGGCCGAGTTCGTCGAGATAGAACGCCTCCTCGTAGAGCGACTGCGCGAAGCTGGTCGTCTTGGCGCGGCCGAGCGGCATCGCGACCATCTCGCGGCGCACCGCCGTCGACTCCGCCGCGTGCCGCAGCGCCGCGGCCGTATCGTCGACGACCCAGTGCCTGCGCGCGATCCGGCTGTGGAACTCGCCGAGCTTGTCGGCGAGGACGTGGGTGCCGATCGCGAACGGCGGCGGCCGCAGCCCGATCACCTCCGCCGTGCGCCCGGCCGAGAGCAGCGAGCTGTAGCGATCCGGTTGCGGATGCGCCTTGTCCCAGGCGATTCCGCTGTCCACGAGATGCAGGGCGGCACCGTGGGTGAGCGTCCACCCGCCGACCACCTCGGCGGCGACCGCGAGATACATCACCGCCGCGACCACCAGCGCCGACACCACCGCGACCGGCCACGTCCACCCCGACGGCGACAGCTTCCACACCGCCACCGCGACCACGTCCGCCACCGCCACCGCCACGAAAGACCAACCGGCGAGCAGTATTCCGCGCCGCGGCAGCGCTGCCAGCGCCAGCCACACCGCCGCCCGGCCCGCACCGGTGAACCCGATGCCGGGCAGGAGCAGCAGCGCCAGCCACAGCTCCTGGCCGGTCCACAGCCAGATCGGCACGCCGATCGTCGCCGCGAGCACCGCCCAGATGAGCGCCGCCCCCCAACTGCCGAAATCCTCCCCGGAACCCATGCCCAGATATTCCCCGCCGCCACCGACAGAAACTAGTGTTAGACATATGTGAGTGTTTGTCTTACCGTGGAGGCATGAGTTCAACGACGTCTCATGTGGTCGGGTTCGAGCTGCGCTCCGGGGAAACCTGGCGCGACCCCTGGTCCATGTACTCCGCGCTGCGTGACCAGGACCCGGTCCACCGGGTGATCCCCGACGGGCGGGAAGCCGACGACTTCTACGTGCTGTCCCGCCACGCCGATGTCTGGGCCGCGGCCAGGGATCCCGAGACCTTCTCCTCCGCGGCGGGATTGACCGTCGACTACGTCGACCTGGCGGCGGCGGGCTTCGGCGCCGTCAAGCCGTTCGTCTTCATGGACCCGCCCGAGCACACCGATTTCCGGCGCCGGGTGGCTCCGGGATTCACTCCGCGCCAGGTGAATTCGGTGGAGCCCGCGGTCCGCCGCTTCGTCGTCGAGCGGATCGAGCGGCTGCGCGCTGCGGGCGAGGGTGACATCGTGCAGGAGCTGTTCAAGCCCCTGCCCACGATGGTCGTCGCGCACTATCTCGGTGTGCCGGAACGCGATCACGGCAAGTTCGACGAGTGGACCGAGAACATCGTCGGCGGTGCGGTCGCCGGCGCCGGGCTGGCCGCGGGGGATGAGCACGCCTTCACCGCCGTCGGTGAGCTGGTCGGCTACTTCTCCGAGCTGATCGCCCGTCGCCGGGTCGAACCGGGCGACGACACCATCTCGCACCTGCTGGCCTCCGGTCTCGGCGCCGACGGCGACAACGACGGCCTGATCGCGATCCTCGGCTTCGCGTTCACCATGATCACGGGCGGCAACGACACCACCACCGGCAATCTGGGCGGCGCGGTCCAGCTCCTCACCGCCTACCCCGACCAGCGCCGACAGCTCGCCGACGACCCGTCGCTCATCCCGGACGCCATCGAGGAATTCCTCCGCATGACCTCCCCGGTGCAGGGGCTGGCCCGCACCGCCACCCGCGATGTCGAACTCCACGACACCACCATCCCCGCCGGGCGGCGCGTGCTGCTGCTCTACGGCTCGGCCAACCGGGACGAGCGCGAATTCGGAGCAACGGCAGCCGAACTCGACATCCGCCGCAATCCGAAGCGCATCCTCACGTTCAGTCACGGGCACCACCACTGCCTGGGCGCGGCCGCGGCCCGCATGCAGGCACGCGTCGCGCTCGAGGAACTGCTGGCCCGCTGCCCCGATTTCACCGTGGACCTCGACGCCGTGCGGTGGGCCCACGGCAACTACGTCCGCTGGCCGCTGTCGGTGCCTTTCCACGCGACGGGTGCGGCGTGAGCGGCGACTGGCTGGCCACCGACCGCGCGGATCTGGCCGCCGAGCGGATTCTCGACGCGGCCGCCGAACTGTTCGCCGAGCGCGGGGTGGCCGCGGTCGGCATGCGCGATATCGCCGCGGCGGCCGGGTGCTCCCGGGCCACGCTGTACCGCTACTTCGACAATCGGCAGGCCGTCCGGATCGCCTTCGTGCACCGCGAGACCCGGCGCATCGTCGCCGGGCTCACCGATCAGGTGCGCGACATCGCCGACCCGGGGGAGCGGATCATCGCCGCGATGCTCGCCGCGATCGCCGCGGTCCGCGCCGACCCGCTGCTGATCGCCTGGTTCCGCCCCGGCGATTCCGGCACCGCCGGTCGCATCAGCCGGGACTCCGACGTCATCGAGTCACTGGCGGCGACCATCTTCGCCGACATCGACCTCGGCGATCCCGAACGCAGCAGGCTGGCCCGCTGGCTGACCCGCGTCATCGTCTCGTTCCTGGCCACGCCGGGCCGTGACGAGGCAGACGAACGCGCGATGCTGCGGGAGTACGTCGCCCCGATCGTCACGCGCGCCGCCCCCACCTGGGCCGACCGCTGAGTCAGCGCCCCGGTTCGGCGGTCTTCCGGTCGAGGTGGGCGACGCGCGGTTCCGGCATCGCGCACGCCATCCCGTCGGCCATGCCGGTCGGCTGCACGCCGAGGCCCTGGTTGAGCCGCGCCCGCTGGTTCTCCCACGCGATGGCCGCGGCCAGCTCGGTCAGCTGGGTCTTGGACAGGTGGGTGAGCAGGGTCGCGCGCAGCTCGTCGAGGTCGACCGCCGGGGTCGAGGTCATCGCCTCGGCGAACTCGATCACCAGCTTCTCCAGCTCGGTGTAGGCGTCGCTGGTCCGGTAGCGGGGCAGCTCGGTGATCTGGGCCCTGGTCAGTCCGGAGGTGTGCGCCAGCGCCGAGCCGATGTCGAGACAGAACTGGCAGGCCACCAGCCCCGCCGTCTTGAGCTCGGCGAGTTCCTTGAGCCGGGGATCGAGCTTGTTGCTGAACAGCAGCGCCGTCTCGTAGGCCATGGTCGCCGCCCCGATCTGGGGGCGTCGGCCCAGCCACCCGACCAGATCGCCGCGATTGCGCCGCGCCTGCCCGATCACCGTGGCGTATCCCCTGATCCGCTCGAGCACTCGCATCGAAACCACCCCTTCGTGTCGACGATTCGCCTACCTCCGAACCTACTCCGCCGCCCCAACTAGAACGTGTTCTATATTCGAGGAAAGTTCCGGCGATCCCTCGGGAGTCCAGATATGTACCAGTGGTCCGACGAAGACCTGATGTTCCGCGACGCTGTGCGCGGGTTCATCGCCAAGGAGATCACCCCGCACGTCGACCAGCTGGAGAGCGGGGCGCTGCCGCCGTTCGACATCATCCGCAAGCTCTACGCCACCTTCGGTCTGGACGAGATGGCGCGCGAAGGGCTGGACAAGGCCCTCGCCCGCGAGGAGGCGGGCACCACCGGATCGGGCAAGTCGGGCGGCGGGTTCAGTGGCGCGGGCAGCATGGGCGTCATCCTCAACAGCGAGCTGGCCGGGGTCAGCCTTGGCCTGGTGGCGTCGATGGGCGTGAGCCTCGGCCTCACCGCCGGCACCATCCGCAGCCGCGGCACCCTCGCCCAGAAGAAGCGCTGGCTGCCCGAGCTGGTCACCATGGCCAAGGTCGGCGCCTGGGCCATCACCGAGCCGGACTCGGGCTCCGACGCCTTCGGCGGGATGAAGTCCTACGTCCGCCGCGACGGCGCGGACTACATCCTCAACGGCCGCAAGACCTTCATCACCAACGGCCCGTACGCCGACGTCACCGTCGTCTACGCCAAGCTGGACGAAGAGGACGGCACCGACCGCCGCGACCGCAAGGTGCTCGCGTTCGTGCTGGACAAGGACATGCCCGGTTTCGTGCAGAGCCCGCCGTTCAAGAAGATGGGCATGAATTCCTCGCCCACCGGCGAGCTGTTCTTCGAGAACGTCCGCATCACCCCCGACCGCCTGCTCGGCGAGACCGAGAACCCGGCCAAGGGCGACGGAAAGGACAGTGCCAAGGAGTCTTTCGCGGCCGAGCGCATCGGCATCGCCTCGCTGGCGCTGGGCATCATCAACGAATGTCACCGCCTGTGCATCGATTACGCCAAGTCCCGCAAGCTGTGGGGCAAGGAGATCGCGCAGTTCCAGCTCATCCAGCTCAAGCTGGCCGAGATGGAGATCGCGCGGATCAATGTGCAGAACATGGTCTTCAACGCCATCGAGCGCACCGCCGCGGGCGACAAGGTGACCCTCGCCGAAGCCTCCGCGATGAAGCTCTACTCCTCCCGTGCCGCCACCGAGGTGGCGATGGAGGCCGTCCAGCTCTTCGGTGGCAACGGCTACATGGCCGAGTACAAGGTCGAGCAGCTCGCCCGCGACGCCAAGTCCCTGATGATCTACGCGGGCAGCAACGAAATCCAGGTCACCCACATCGCGAAGGGTCTGATCGCCGGATAGCGCAGGGCGCGCTACCGCGCGGATGGCGGGTTTTCGCTGTTCGCGCAGGTAGCGGGCTCGTATACTGCGGAGATGCGAATCCGCCGGGTTGTCCTCGTCGGCGCCGCGGTGGTCACCGCGGCGGTCACCCTCGCGCCGGCGGCCGCGGCGACGCCGTCCTCCGGCGTCACGGTCGAACCGCTCGCGCAGGTCGACGTGAGCGCCTTCAGCCCGTTCGCCTCGCTACCGAGCAAGTTCACCTTCCGCCGGATCACGCTCGCGCCCGGCGGCACCCTCGGCTGGCACTATCACGACGGCAACGTCCTCGCGTTCGTCACCGCGGGCGAGGTCACCCGGTACGAGGCGGCGGACTGCCTGCCGGTGACATATTTCGCCGGTCAGGGCCTGTCCGAGACGGTCGGCCCTGATCACGTCCACGTCGGCCGCAATCTCGGCACCGTGCCCGCCGAGCTGTACGTCGCCTACCTCAACCGCGCGAACGAACCGCTCTTCGTCGACGCCGCCGACCCGGACTGTCCGTAGTCGGCGGGCCGTCGACCCTCGCGGTGGCTTTTCGGCGGTCTCCAATGCCGAGCCGCGCTTCGGCACCGTCCGATCGGCGGCTGGTCTGGTCAGGCGCCGAGGCATGCCCCGGCGCCGCCCGCGGCGAACGTCTCGGTGCTGCAATAGGCGGCCCGCGGGTAGTACGGGCCCATCGTGACGGCCGGGTCGGTTCCCGCATCCTGCGACGCCTGGACCGAGTTCGGGTAGAACGCCGCGCTCGGGGTCATGTTCCGCAGGAACAGCACCTTGTCCACGTCGGTGCTGCCCCAGGGAATCGTTGTCACGGTCGACGGGAGATTCGCGGGCAGGTCCGCGGGCGCGGCGAGCACATAGGTGTAGTAGCCGTCGGCGTCGAGCGCGGTCTGGAAGTCGGACGCGCAGGCGACGACGGGGTACGGGGTGCGCAGGTCGTTCTGGCACATCGACCAGTACCGCACCTGGGTCGGCTCGGTCGGTGACTGCCCGGCCCTGGTGTCCGGGAAGGTCGGGGCCTTCGCTCGCACCACCACCAGGCGGCCCGGCTGGTAGCTGATGCGGGTCCCGACGTACTTGTTGTCACCGTTCGGGAAGAGCCCGGCGGTGCTGGCCGGATTGCCGAAGGTGGCCTCCGGGGCATTGCCGGGGAACGCGCCAGAGGCGGCCGCGGCGATGCCCTGATCGAAGACCGCCTTCGCGGCGTCGGCGACGGGACCGGTGTAGGTCGCCGGGTTGAACGGCTGCTCGCACGGCTGGGCCGGAACCTGATTGCCCGCGAGGGTCAGCTTCACGTCCGGCAGGGGAACACCACCGCTGAGCGAGGCCGGATCGGTCGGCACGTAGACCCGGACGATGACGAACCCGATCGGCGTGCTCTGCCCGCTCGCGACCGCCTGGATCTCGTTGCGGCTGTGGTTGGCCGGGCCGTTGACCAACCTGGCGTGCCACCGCTGCTGGTCCGTCGGCAGCGCGGCGGCGGAGGCGTCGACATACGGGTTGCCGCTGCCCGGGTCGGGGGCGATCTGGTTGTCGCGCAACGTGTCCACGGTGTTCAGATCGGTCCCGTAGGTGTTCAGCGAGAAATACCGCGCGGCCGGATAGGTCCCCGACAACTCGATCGAGTCACCCGGCCCCAGCACGTACGGCATCAGCCAGTACGTCGAGTTCGCGTCGGGGAACGCCACATTCAGCACGGTGTCGTTCGACATGAACCGCCACGCGCACAGCGCCGAGTCCGGCGGCCCCGCCGAGGCGGGCGCGGCGAACCCGACCACTCCCGAGATCAGGGCGACCACACACCCCAGCCGGACGAACAAGGCAACAACCGAATGCATGACGATCCCTCCGCTGCGCTCGAACTGTCGAACTGTCGAAGAATCCGCACGTCCACGTCACCGCGGTCGGCTCGCGACCCAACATAGACCACCCCACGGCCGGAGAACCCCGCGGGGACGCCGATCAGCGCGTCCCGTCGACCGCGCGCGTCAGGCGCCGCGCGACTTCGCCCTGGGGATGAATCGACAAAGCCTGGTTGACAATCAGCCAATCCGCGATGTCGTCACCGCGGACGTACTTCCGGAAACAGTTGTAGATCGCGTAGTAGCCGAGCTCGATCGAATCGGGAAAGGCCAGATCGTCGTCCTGGAGCGCGGCGAGGGGCTCGAGATACCGGCTGTCGACATCCGCGTGATCCACGCCGGCTCGCGCCGCGCGCAGGGCATGGGCTGGCAGCTCGACATCGACGTCGTGCCACATCCCGACCACCGAGTCGCGATAGCGAAGCGCGGCAGGCTTTCCCCTGACATAATCGTTCCAGGTCAGCAGGGCATCGTCGCACAGCGAGAGATGAACGAGTCGTCGACTGTCGGCTCCCAGCTGGAAGAAGGGGTGCGTCGATGTCATAGGCGATTCTAACGAGGCATTCAGCCCGAACAGGCCCCTGACCCCGACATTCGGGGCAATCGAAATCGCAGGCCCGACTCTACGATTCGGTCATGATTCTCCTGACTCGGCTACCGCGCGTCGGTGTCGCGGCCCTCGCCCTCACCACCGGACTCCTCCTCGCGGCAGCCCCAGCCGCCGCGGAAACCCCCACCACGGGCAGCAGCTCACTCGGCACCGGCTCCGCCCAGGACCTCATCGAGGCCTTCGCCTGCGCCGTCGGCGCCATGTCCTGCCCCATCGTCATCCCGCAGTGACCCCTCGACCCAGCCGTGCTGAGTGCCCCACTGGGACTCGAACCCTGACTTGGCGGATCTTAAGTTTGGCGAGTTGCATCGTTGCAGGTCACGGCAACGTTGGTGAATGAGGGCATTCTGGTCTGACCTGCGAAAACATGGGTTTGTAGGTTGGCGCGGTTGGTCGCATTCGAACCTACTGCGGACAATTTGCGGACTTTCCGACCTCGAACGCATGACCCTTTGCAGAGCATCCTGGAGTGGTGGTCACACAGCCGGGAGGGGCGCGGGGTATGGACGCTGTGAGGGTCGGGGTAGTCGGCTTCAGCTGGGGATGCTGGAAGTGCAGTGAGTCAGTTCAGTGTGTCGTCGGGCCATACCGATACGGCGACAACGAGATTCCACTGGGAGATCCTGCCCAGACTCTGGCGCGCGAGATCCTGTTACAGGACGGCAAGACCGAGGTGGCTGCGCTGCTCGTTCGGAAACACCACCGAGATGGCAGCGAAGGCGAATTGGCGTCACACTGCGGAAGCTGCGGCGCTGTTCAGGGCAATTTCTACGTCCAAAATGAGGCGCTGAGTCGACTCATCGACGCCGATGGGCACATCGAGACTCTCGATCTGATCGCTGACGGCGAGTGCGATGAAGCTGCATGGAAGGATGCATCACCCGAGTACGGGGATGGTGTCGGCATGATCTACTTCTAACGACCGGTGCGACAGAAGCTGCGGGAGTGCGACCCCGCAGCTTTTGTCGTGTCTGGACCGCGATTGGCCCTGTGCTGGTTGGGGTGCGCATGAGGTGGGCTGGCTCCCCGGCTGCCCGACAAGGCCTGCCTTTCACGCGCAGAGGCTCAAAGGTCAAGAGTGGACTCGTCCATCAGCGCAGCTGACGCGAAGCGCCCTTGGGGTGTGAGGGGCGCGGGATCACAATGCAGGCGAACCCACACAGGGTCGCGCGGCCACCGGCCGCGGTACCGCTCACCTTGCGCAACGACTGCACCCGGCCGTCAGAAGAGCCCGGAGACGAGTCCGCAGACCATTCCTGTCAGGGTCACGACCACACCCCCGATTGCAACCTGGAAGTCCTTGGCTGAGCTGATGTTGAGTTCGGATTTGAGCTCGATTGCCGCCTGATTGAGGGCTGAGTGCACCTCCGCCATCTCAAGGCGGGGAGCGGCCTCTACCTCGACGATGTGCTCGCGCAGGTCTTCGATCATGTCCCGGAGTATTCGAGTCTCCCCGGCAACACTTTCAATCTGCTCACTCATGGGCGCGTGCGGATCGACGCGAAGTTGGGCGACTGTTCGGACAGACAGGTGACCTTCGCCGGAGAAGGTTACGTCTATGGCGGGAACTGGCGGCTCCTCACCAATGCCGACCTTCTGCAGGATCTGAGCAAGACGAGTTCGCGCCCGGTCCCGAAGGCTGTTCACTCGCCCGGTTGCCTTCTCCCAGGCAATGAAGAGCCCGACGGCCGTAGTGACGGTGCCGATGATTTCGAGGACATCTCCAAATGTCTTCACTGGCAGACGTTATCGCGCGATGTGCGCAGGCAGAGCCGTGATGTCACCACTCAACCGGTGGACCACAGCGGTCGAGTGGCACAGTGCCGGTGGATTCCGTTCAGCAATTCGCCCTGCGGAGTTTCTGGCCTGGGTCGACTGGTATGCCACCGGCAGATTCCGTCGACACGGAGACGGGCTGCACCAGGCGGAGAGGAACCCTGGTGACCATCGCTGCTATCTGCCGGGAGCACGCAACAACAGCGGTGGACTGGCTGAGTGCCAGGCCGACTACGTGTTCCCGTCGCACAAGGGTGCGGTGCTCCCTCTCGGTGAGTTCCGGTGGGCGTTGGATGCGGCGATCGAAGCGGCGAGGTGCCCGGGGTGGTTCCGCACAGCTTGCGCCATACGGCGGCCTCGCTGGCGATCAGTGCCGGGGCCAACATAAAGGTCGTGCAGCGGATGCTGGGGCACAAGACGGCAACCTTGACGCTCGATCTGTATGGCCATCTGTTCGACGAAGACCTCGACCCGTGGCGGCTGCTCTCGATCTCAGGGCGCGAGCTGCTGCGGACTTACTGCGGACCGAACAGGCGAGTTGATCAGAAATCACAGGATGTCAGGCCGTCTACCTGCGCGAATGAAGTGCCCCCACAGGGACTCGAACCCTGACTTGGCGGATTTTAAGTCCGCTGCCTCTGCCAATTGGGCTATAGGGGCGTCCGGGACAGCCTAGCGACTCGTACGGGTGTACCGGAATCGTGTCGGTATACAAGGTCGGCCCGGCGTGTCGCCGGTGACAGCGCCGAACCGACCTTATCGCCGATGGGGCTGGTCAGCCGGTCGGCGGGCGATTACCGAGGACGGAGTGGCGGCGGCCGTAGGCGAAGTAGACGGCGAAGCCGAGGATCATCCAGACGATGAAGCGCAGCCAGGTCTCCACCGAGAGGTTGACCATCAGCCACAGGCAGGAGAGCACGGCCAGGATGGGGATCAGCGGGACGAACGGGACGCGGAAACCACGCGGCAGGTCGGGGCGGGTGCGGCGCAGGACGATCACGCCGACCGAGACCAGCACGAAGGCGAACAGGGTGCCGATGTTCACCATTTCCTCGAGCGTGCCGAAGTCGACGAAGCCGGCCAGCACGCAGCAGACGATGCCGACGATGACGGTCAGCCGAACCGGCGTGCCGCGCGAACCGGTGTGAGCCAGCCAGCGCGGCAGCAGCCCGTCGCGCGCCATCGCGAACAGCACGCGGGTCTGCCCGAGGAACAGCACCATCACGACGGTGGTCAGACCGGCCAGCGCGCCGATGGAGATGACGTTCTTGGCCCAGTCCACGCCGTGGATGGCGAACGCGGTGGCCAGCGTGGCGTTCTCGCCCGCCAGATCGGTGTAGGGCACCATGCCGGTGAGCACCAGCGACACCGCGACGTAGAGCACGGTCACGATGAGCAGCGAGCCGAGAATGCCGCGCGGCACCGCCTTCTGCGGGTTCTTGGTCTCCTCGGCGGCGGTGGCGACGACGTCGAAACCGATGAACGCGAAGAACACCAGGCTGGCCGCGGCGAGCAGGCCGTACCAGCCGAAGTTGCTGTTGCCCGCGCCGGTGAGGAACGAGAACAGCGACTGGTGCAGGCCGCTGGCGCCGTCCTCCTCGGGCTGCGACGGCGGGATGTAGGGGCTCAGGTTGGATGCCTTGAAGTAGGTGATGCCGAGGACCAGCACCAGCGCGATGACGGCGAGCTTGATCGCGACCGCGATCGCCGACACCCGCGAGGACACCTTGGTGCCGATGGCAAGCAGCACACCGAGCACCGCGATCAGCGTGACCGCGCCCCAGTCGAAGGTGACCGAGCCGAGCTGCACGGTGGCGGTCTCGAAGCCGAAGACGGTGCCGAGGTACTGCGACCAGCCCTTCGCGACCACCGACGCGGCGAGCGCGAATTCGAGAATGAGGTCCCAGCCGATGATCCAGGCCACCAGTTCACCGAAGGTCGCGTACGAGTAGGTGTACGCGCTGCCCGCCACCGGCACGGTCGAGGCGAATTCGGCGTAGCAGAACGCGGTGAGACCGCACGCGATGGCGGCGAACACGAACGCCAGCGAGACCGACGGCCCGGCCACATTGCCCGCGGTGCGGGCGGTCAGCGTGAAGATGCCCGCGCCGACCACCACGGCGACACCGAAGATCGTCAGATCCCAGGCCGTCAGGTCTTTGCGGAGTTTGGAATCGGGCTCATCGGTGTCGAGGATGGATTGCTCTACGGATTTGGTGCGGAACAATCCGCTGCCTCGGCCTGTGGAACGGCCTGCCGCTGGCGTGGCGTCCGGTGTCGGCACGGTCTTCTCCTTCTGTGCGAACGTCTTCGGGGGATACCCGGCGGCAGGTCAGTGCACGCCCTGCATATGGCGCTTGATCCAGGGCGCGAGCGCGGCCACGACGAGACCGGCCACGATGGCGGCGGCACCGCTGATGCCGAAGTACGCGGTCTCGTTGTCGGGGCTGTAGTAGCGGGCCAGGGTGCCCGCCATGGACGTGCCGATACCGACCGAGAAGAAGTACAGGGCCATCATCTGCGAGCGGTACGCGGCGGGGGCGAGATGGGTGGTCACCGCGAGACCGATCGGCGAGAGCAGCAGCTCGGAGACGGCGAAGCCGCCCAGGATGAGGAAGACCGCGAGCACCGGCACTGTCTTGCCCTCGAAGCCGCTCAGCAGCGCGAACATCCAGAAGGCGATACCCATGCCGATGACGCCGAGGGCGAACTTGATCGGGGTGCTCGGCGCCCGGTTGCCCAGCTTGGTCCACATCAGCGCGAACAGCGGCGAGAGCGCGATGATCCACACCGGCTCCACCGACCCGATCCAGCTGGCCGGCGCCTCCCAGCCGAAGATGCGCCAGTCGACGCGTTCGTCGGAGTACACCGCGAGCATGGTGAACATCTGCTGGAACAGCGACCAGAACACCGCGTTGGCGATGAACAGCGGGATGAACGCGCGCACCCTGGTGCGCTCGACCTGGGTCACCTTGGCGCTGGTGAGCAGCACGGCGAAGTAGACGACCGAGGCGACCACGATGACGCCGGTGGTGACATCGGACAGATTGTCCAGGGTGAGCAGCCCGGTCAGCACCGCCACCAGCACCGCGACGGCGGCGATGGCCACGCCGATCAGCACCGGATTCAGCTCGCGGCGGGTGAGCGGATTGGGCACGTCGCGGCCGTGCGTGCCGAGGTTGCGCCGGAAGACCACGTACTGGGTCAGGCCGAGGGCCATGCCGACCGCGGCGGCGGCGAAACCGGCGTGGAAGCCCCACTCGCGTTGCAGCAGGCCGGTCAGCAGCGGGCCGGTGAAGGCACCGAGATTGATGCCGAGATAGAAGAGGGTGAAGCCACCGTCGACGCGCGCGTCCGTCGGCGAGTACAGGGTGCCGAGCAGGGACGAGGCGTTGGCCTTGAGCGCGCCGCTGCCGAACGCGACGAGCACGAGGCCGACGCCGACCCCGGCCAGTCCGGGCAGCACCGCCAGCGCGATATGGCCCGCCATGACCACGACACCGCCGTAGAAGACAGTGCGCTCCATGCCCAGCACCCGGTCGGCAATCCAGCCGCCGAGGACCGTCGACAGATACACCAGCCCGCCGTAGGCGCCGACGATGCCGAGCGCCGTGCTCTGGTCGAGGCCGAGTCCACCTTCGGTGGTGGAGTAGTAGAGGTAATAGCCCAGGATCGTGAGCATGCCGTAGAAGGAGAAACGCTCCCACAGCTCGACACCGAACAGGTTGGTGAGTCCGATCGGATGGCCGAACAGGGTCCGTTCGCCAGCCTCGTCGGCGGGGCCGGGCGGGTCGCCGAGCCGCGTTTCTTCGGTGGACATAGGGGAACGATCCCACGTCCAAACGGTGTACAGCAATTTTCCCGCATCGCCGCGGCTTCGGCGCGCCGCGCCGCCTCGGCGCCGATGTTCTCGGCGCGCGGCGGGCCCGCGCGCGAATTACCCTGGAGTGGCCGGATTCCCGCGACGGACGAGGAAATCAGACATGCTGACTGCCGAGGTGACCGTGCCGGTCGACCGCGCGGCGGCCTTCGCGACCCTGGCCGACGGCTGGCTGTACGCGAGCTGGGTGGTCGGCGCCTCGCATATCGGCCGGGTCGATCCCGATTGGCCCGCCGTCGGCAGCCAGATCCACTATCGCTTCGGGCTCTGGCCGGTACTGATCAGCGACACCACGGTGGTCCGCGCCGCCGATCCGCCGCATCGGCTGGAGCTGGAGGCGCGCCTGTGGTCGGTCGGCTCGGCGTGGATCCGGCTCACCCTGTCCGAGGCGACGCCGGGGCACACCACCATCCGGATGACCGAGCGCGCGTCCGGCGGGCCCGCGCGGCTGATTCCCGGGGTGGCGCAGGATCTGGCCTTCGCCGCGCGCAATCAGGAATCGCTGGATCGGCTGGCGGATTTGATCAGGGCACGGGCGCAGAACTCCTGATCGCAAGATCGCAACCGGTCGGTTCGAAATGAATGCCCCTATTTCCAGGGGCGCCGTTCCAGGAGTTCGCGCACGCTGGATTCATCTCGATAATTGCGAAACAGAATGTGCCGGAACGGAATTCGAATCATGAATTTCGAACTGTCGGCAAAACCGATACGGCCAGGTCGAATGGTCTAGTCTCTAGCCATCGCGCATGCGGAAATGATCGACCTCCGGGGGATGATGTGCTGCACATCGAGCATTTCAACAATGGCTGGATGAATCCGGTTCTCGCTTTCAGTCTGTCGTTCATCGGCTCGGTATTGGGGTTGCGGTGTGCGGTGCACGCCAAAACGTCGACCGCGCCGATCGGGTGGTTGATCGCCGCGGCGGTCGCGATCGGCGGGGCGGCGATCTGGGTCATGCATTTCACGGCCATGCTCGGCTTCAGCATCGATGGGACGCCGATTCGCTACGACGTGCCGACGACCTTGCTCAGCGCGGTCATCTCGATCGGCGTCGTCCTGGCCGGGCTGACCATCGTGACCCTGGGGCGGCGCGAATGGCTCAGCCTGCCGGTGGGCGGCACGATCACCGGCCTCGGCGTGGCCGCCATGCACTACCTGGGTATGCGCGCGATGCGCAGCGGGGCCGTCATCGGCTATCGGCCGCCGCTGGTGGTGCTCTCTATCGTCATCGCGGTGGTCGCGGCGACCGCTGCGCTGTGGTTCATGCTGCACGTGCGCGGTCTGGTCCGGACGGCGGGCGCGGCACTGGTCATGGGGGTCGCGGTCTGCGGCATGCACTACACGGCGATGGCCGCGATGAGCGCGCACCACAGCGGCGCCGAGCGGCCGGTCGACGGGGTGGCGCCGGTGCAATTGCTGCTGCCGTTGATCGGGAGCGTGTCGCTGGTGGTCACCGGGCTGGTGATCCTGGTCGGGCTGGCCGAACTGGACATCGACGCCGGGGACCGGGCGCGGCCGGATCCGGTGCGCGTGACCGGTGGGGTCATGCGCAGCACGGACCCGGCCACCCTGTCCGACAGCGGCAGGCAGTGGCCGCGTCAGGGCTGAGCCCGGTCTACTGGCTGGGTTCGGGCAGCGCACAGTCGTCGACCTTGGGGTTGACGCCCATGTAGTTCAACGGCCCGGCCAGCATCGTCACCGCGATGGTGCCGAGGGTGGCGCAGTTCTGTTCACGATCGGTGAAGTAGCCGCGCTGGCCCGCGGCGATGACACCGATCACCAGCCACACCAGCACCAGGATCGACAGTATTCGGGGCAGATTCGCCGACATGATGTTCCTCCTCGGAAGGGTCCGGCCGGGGTCAGTAGTAGTGGCGCCTGCCGCCGATCGGGCGGCCGACGCGGCCGGCGAGGAGCAGGACGACGCCGATCACCAGGAGGACCACGCCCACGGTGGACAGCAGGGAGATGCCGAAGACGAGTCCGGCTATGAGGAGTATTGCGCCTAGAAGAATCATTTGAGCTCACCTGTTCGATACGGGGTACTGCGTCGTGACGTGCCGGATCGCACGTCACATCGGGCATATGCCCCGTTGTGCCGATCGGAAACAGCTCTGGTTCGCGCCGGAACGGATCCGCGTGGTCAGTGCGACGGTGGCGGGGTGGCCGCGCGGCGGCGGGCGGCCGACTCGTTGTCGGCGGTCATCCGGTAGACGGTGCGTTCGAGGGTCGGCAGGATGCCGGTGATCGGCAGGGTGCCCGCGGCGAATCGCGCGATCAGCGCCAGCACCATATTGCCCAGGATCAGGCCGAGGTCGTCGAGGTAACCGGGGTCGAGGTCGCGCAGGGCGACCTCGGCGGCCGGGAGCACCGCGATCAGGCCCTGGCTGTCGAGGCGTTCGCCGCCGGGGCCGGTGCGGGCGTGGTGGTAGGCCTCGAGCATCTTGGGGTTGCGCTCCCAGGGCTCGAAGACGGTGCGCAGCAGGCGGATCAGGCTCTCGCGCAAGGGCTCGCCGGGTTCGGGCGGGGTCACGTCGGCGTAGGCGTTGGCGGCCATCCACTGTTCCAGCGCGGCGATGATCAGCTCGTCCCTGGTGCGGAAGAGCCGGTAGATCTTGGCCAGCGAGACATGGGCCTCGGCGGCGACGGCGCGGAGCTGGACGGCGTCGTAGCCCTCGGTGGTCAGCAGGCCGAGCACCACCGCGATGATCTTCGCCGATGCGTCCGATTCCGTTCCGCTGCTCACGGGTGAATGGTAGCGTCGCGCAGCGGTAACACAGTTACCGCTGGATGGGGTCGGTGCACGCCCCGTCCGGACGACGCGACACCCGACCACTCCCGAGCCGAGGCGCCCGCTGCCGCCGCGTGCTCGCAGGACACAGGAAGGCGGCCCCGTTCGCGGGGCCGACGACAACTCCATGACTCGTTTGCTCTCCCGTGCGGCCCGCCGCTACGGCCTCGTCGCGGTGGCGCTGCTGCTGCTACCGCTCGGCGCCGCCGTCCCGACGGCGACCGGTGCACCCACCGACCGAACCGCCTGCCTGCCCGGCTCCCTGCCCGAGACCGGCCTGCAGGGCGACGTCCCCGCCGCCGACCGCGACAGCGGTCGCTCCCGCGACGGATTCCGCTGCAATATGCGGCTGCTCGGCAGTGCGCCGGGCCGCGGCGGCGGCATCACCTCGGTCACCTTCGACCACTGCGCCTACGTCGGCACGTTCTTCCCCGGCAATCTGCTCGGCCCGGACGAGGGTGTGCGGGTGCTCGATATCGCCGACCCGTCGGCCCCGGTCCACACCACCACGCTCACCGAGCCGGCGATGCTGGCCGGCACCTGGGAGAGCCTGAAGGTCAACGCCGCGCGCAAACTCCTTGTCGGCGCCGGTGTTCCGGCCCTGACCGGCGCGGGCCTGCTCTCGGTCTACGACATCTCCGACTGCGCCCATCCCCGGCTGCTCAATCCGGGCCCCGGCACCGATCTCGCGCTGCCGGTGCCGATCACGGCGCACGAGGGCGGCTTCTCGCCGGACGGCCGCACCTACTGGGCGTCGGGAACGGCCCCGGGTCTGCTCAGCGCGGTCGATCTCACCGATCCGTCGAATCCCCGGGTGATCTGGCAGGGCCTGCCCGGCCTGTCGATGCACGGCTTCGGCTTCTCGCCCGACGGCACTCGGATGTACCTGGCGAACAACCTGGGCGGTCTGAAGGTCCTCGACGTCGCCGCCGTGCAGCGCCGCGACCCGCGACCGCACGTCCCCGAACTCGCCGACCTGTCCTGGACCGACGGCTGGGCCACCCAGCACGCCATCCCGGTGACCTATCAGGGCAAGCCGTACGTGTTCGCCGTCGACGAGGCGGGCTCGGGCGGGGTGAAGCTCATCGACGTCGCCGACGAGCGCAATCCCCGGATCGCGCGGTCGATCAAGCTCGCGATCAACCTGCCGGAGAACCAGGACAGCATGCTCGCCTCCGCCTCGGGTGGTTCGCTGTTCGCCTACGACGCGCACTACTGCGCGGCCGATCGCCCGGCGGACCCGACCGCGCTGGCGTGCAGCTGGACCTCCTCGGGCATCCGGGTCTTCGACGTCCGCGATCCCGCCGCCATCCGGGAGATCGGCTACTTCAACCCGCCCGCCCGCACCGGCGAGAACAGCGAACTGTGGAACTCGCCGCACGCGCTCGCCTCGATCATCGGACCGCCGCTGCTGGCGGCGCCGACCGTCGCCCAGGCGATGCTCGGGGGCGCCTTCGACCCCGCGCAGGCGCTCAGCGCGCGCACCGGCACCCTGGCCTTCGGTGACCTGTCGACCGACTGGTGCTTCTCGCCACCGGAGTGGCGCGGCAACCAGCTGTGGACCACCTGCGCGGACAACGGATTCCTCGCCCTGGAACTCGCGCCCGAGGTGTACACCCCGCCCGCCGACCAGCTCTCGACCACCGGATCATGAGCGGGCGCAAGGGCTTCCGGGTGGCCGCGCTGGCGTGTGGCGCGGCACTGTTGCTCGCCATGGGCGCCGCGCTACGGCCGCTGCTGCCCGCCCCCGCCGCGCCGCCGGTGCTGACCGCGACCGAGATCGGTTTCGTCCAGGACATGGTCACCCATCACAGCCAGGCGCTGGTCCTGGTCCAGCGCCTGGACCGGGGTGTCGATCCCGCGGTCCTGGTGCTGGCCGGGCAGATCGCCGACACCCAGCGCACCGAGCTGGGCATGCTGCTCGGCTGGCTGCGGCTGGCGGGCGCGCCCGTCGCCGGGACCGACCCGATGGCCTGGATGCGCCCGGTCGGCGCGCATCGGCACGCCGGTGCCGATGCCGCACAGCACGACTCGGCGATGCCGGGGATGGCGACGACCGGCGAGCTCGACGAGCTCGCCGCCGCCACCGGCACTCAGGCCGAGGTGCTGTTCCTGCGGCTCATGCAGCGCCATCACTACGGCGGCATCGAGATGGCCGCCACCGCCGACGCGCTGCTCGACGGCGGCGAGGTCGAGCGCGCGGCCCGCGACATGATCACCGGCCAGGGCCGCGAGGCCGGCCTGCTCGGCCTGCTGCTCGACCGCCGCGCGTAAGCCGGACACCCGAAAATCCCTACCCCGATGAAGGTTTGCCGAATGTCGAAGTTCTCCCGCCGTACCCTGCTGACCGGCGCGGCCGCCGCCGGTCTCACCCTGGCGGCCGCCGGGACCGCGGGCGCGCGGCCCGTCGCCGCCCGCACCGGCGGCATCCCGCTCACCACCGAGGACCGCCGGGTCGTCGTGATCGGCTCGGGCTTCGGCGGCGGCGTGACCGCGCTGCGCCTGGCCGAGGCGGGCGTCCCGGTGCTGCTGCTCGAACGCGGCAGGCGCTGGGAGACCGGGCCGAACGCCCAGACCTTCCCGCTGGCCACCCGCCCGGACAAGCGCCTGCTCTGGTACCGCTCCGACCCGATGGTGTTCGGCAGGCCGATGGTGTTCGAGCCGTATGCCGGTCTGGTGGAAGCGGTTCCGGGCGCCGGGATGACCGCGCTGTGCGCCGCCGGGCTCGGTGGCGGTTCCCTGATCTACCAGGGCATGTCGCTGCAACCGACGCGTGAGGTGTTCGAGACGCACTTCCCGGCCGGGCTGGACTGGGACCGGATGGACCGGGTCCACTACCCGACGGTGGCCCGCATGCTCGGTCTCGCCACCGCCCCGGACGAACTGATCGAACACAGGAACTACACCGCGGCCCGGGTTTTCGCCGACCGGGTGCGGGGCGCCGGGATGCCGCTGTCGAAGATCCCGATGCCGATCGACTGGAACTACGCGCTGGCCGAACTGCGCGGGGAGATGACCCCGTCCTACACCAACGGCGACGGCGCGATGGGTGTGAACAACGGAGGCAAGCACTCCGTCGACGTCACCTACGTCGCGGCGGCCGAGGCGACCGGCCTGGTCGAGGTGCGGACCCTGCACGAGGTGACCGGGATCGAGCGCGCCGCCGACGGTCGCTGGGTGGTGCGCGTCGACCGGGTCGACACCGCGGGCACGGTGCTGGAGAACAAGGTCATCACCACCGGCGCGCTGGTGCTGGCGGCGGGCAGTCTCAACACCACCCGGATGCTGGTGCGCGCGCAGGCGCTCGGCCACATCCCCGATCTGCCCGACGAGCTGGGCCGGGGCTGGGGGACCAACGCCGACCGGATCTATGTGTGGCGCAACGCCTCCGCCGGATTCGGCGCGGCGCAGGGCGGTCCGGTGGTCTACGGCAGCAAGAACTGGGACGACCCGCGGTCGGCGTTCACCGTCATCCAGGCCTCGATCCCGTCGCTGCCGATCGACCCGGGCGCCACCATGCTGGTCGGCTACGGCGTCAGTTCCGGCCGTGGCGAATTCGCCTACGAGCCGGGTGCCGACATCGCGACCCTGCGGTGGCCGGGCGACGGCGACCAGGCGATCCAGGACAACCACATCGGCCCCGCCGTGCAGCGCATCGCGGGCCCGGACAGCACGCTCATCGACACCAACGCCCTGTTCCCCTCCACCTGGCATCCGCTCGGCGGCGCCAATATGGGTACGGTCTGCGATCTCGACGGCCGCGTCCTCGGGCAGCGCGGGCTCTACGTCATCGACGGCGCGCTCATGCCGGGCAATACCGCCGCCTGCAATCCGTCGATGACCATCGCCGCGATCGCCGAGCGCGCGCTGGAGAATCTGGTCCGCACCGACGTGGGCACGGCGATCTGAGCGGGGTTCGGCGCGCCGCCGAGGGTGGCGCGCCGAACGTGGATCAGCCCGCGGAGCCCGGGATGGGCAACACCGCGGAGCCCGTCGCGGGCGGACGCGGTCCGGCGGAGCCGAGGTCGGCGTCGAAGGAGCCGGTGCCGCTGCCGAAGTCGGCGTCGACCGAGCCCATCGAGCTGCCGGTGGGTGGGCCGATCTCGACCGAGCCCGAGGGCCACAGATCCCAATCGAGGCCGCCGGCGGCATGGGCGGTGCCGCCCGCACCGAGCAGGGTTCCCGCGGCGAGCGCGGCCAGCAGGCCCGCCCGGGTGGTGGACTTACGGATGGACATGGGGTGATACCTCCGAGCACTTCGCTGTGATAGCGCTCATACAGTATCTGAAATATGTCAGTTTCATACCTGCGATCGGTGGCCGACTTCCATCTGCACGCGATAGCGGTCGGCGCGATACCAGCTGTGGGTGTGCTCGATCGGCACCTCCGCGCTGAACGACACCCGGTCGAAATGCAGGACGGGAGCGCCCTTCTTGACGCCGAGCAGCGCCGCGACGCCCGCCTCGGCGGCCTGGGCGTCGACGGTCTGCTCGGCCCGCTCGATCGGCCTGCCGTAGCGATCGGCGGTGGTCCGGTAGATCGAGCCGGTGAGGTCGTGCGAGATCAGGCCGGGGAGCAGTTCGGGGTTGAACCAGGCGTCGTCGACGCTGACCGGTTCCTCGTCGGCCAGCCGCAGCCTGCGCACGTGATAGGCCGCGGTCTCCGGGGGCAGGCGCAGCGCGCGGGCGGTGGCCTCGGGCGGCACCGCCTCCTCGGCGACCAGCACCAGGGTGGTCGGCTGATGTCCGAGGGTGCGCATCTCCTCGGTGAAGGAGGCCAGATGCAGCCGGGACTGTACCGGCCGGTGCGCGACGAAGGTGCCCTTGCCGCGGACCCGGACCAGATAGCCCTCGTTGACCAGCTGTCCGATCGCCTCGCGTACGGTGATCCGGCTGACGCCGTAGTCCTGCATGAGGTTGCGCTCGCTGGTCATCAGGTCGCCCGGCTGTAGCTCGCGCGTGCATTTCTGCAACAGGATCGCGCGCAGCTGTTCGTGTTTGGGCACTGCGCTGTCGCGCAGCGGTGCGGGCATGAAGGTGGCTCCTTCGGTGAGGGTGCACCGGTCCCTACTGGTCCTGTCCGGTGTGTTCGAGAATACGCGACCCCGCCCCCGCGGCCCAGGAAATTCTCCGCCGGAACGCCGAAAGCCCCGCTGACCGAGGGTCTCGGTGCGGGGCTCGCGGGTGGAGCGGGCGATCAGGACAGCGCTTTGGCCTTGAGCTGTTCGTACTCGGCCTGGGTGATCGAGCCTTCGTCGAGCAGCTTCTTGGCGTCGGCGATCTGCGCCGCGGGGTTGGTGCCCGCGGTCTCCTTGATGTAGGAATCCTGCGCCTGCTGGATCTGCTTGGCCTGGGCGTTCGAGCGCTCGGCCATGCCCTGACCGCGGAAGATCAGGTAGGCCAGCGCCGTCAGGAAGGGGAGGAAGATCAAGCAGATGATCCAGATCGCCTTCACCCAGCCCGATGTCTTGTGATCCCGGAACAGGTCCCCGATGATCATGAAGACCATCAGCAGGTAGGCGACAAAAGCGAAGCTCACAATGATGAGCCAGATGACTTCCCAGAATGACATGGCACACCTCGAGGGGGAGAGGGATCGATCGTCCGTTGCGGGCGATCGATTGAAGCACGCTTTTCGCTGGAAAATTGCCGGTCGTCGAGCGTTTCTTTGACCCTGTGCAGAGTGGGTACCCGTCAGCGTACGCGCGCGGATGGCCCCATCGCGGGTGGCGGCCCGCCGCCGCCACCCGTGTCGGTCAGCGGATTCCGGGTGTGGCGGGGTTGGTGCCGACGCAGCCGAGGACGACGCAGCCCGGCGGCCAGTCGGAGAACGGCGGCTTCGGGGTCTCGCCGAGGCAGTCGACGAAACTGCACCCCGGGTAGGCGTAGGGCCCGATGCCGAAGGTGCCCAACAGCGCGTCGGGACGGGCGATCATCGGATCGGTGACGCTCACGTCCGGGCGTTCCCGGTACGGGCCGGGATCGGGGAGCTGCTGGTCGACGAAGGCCGAGACCAGGGTGCGCAGCACGTTGTGGGTGTAGGTGGACGACGCGCCCGGCGTCGCGACACCGGTCCAGTTCAGCATCAGGCCGAGGCTGGGCACGATGTAGCTGTCGTTGCGCAGCATGCCCGACATCTTCACCGCGTCCAGCGGCAGGCCGGGGAACTCGAGCACGCACGGCGTGCCGTTGATCACGAACAGGAAGCCGTAGCAGGGCATGCTCGGCGAGGGCGACAGCGCCGCGCGCATGTACTCGTCGGAGATCACCTGCTGGTCGTTCCAGCGGCCCCGATTGCCCACGAGCAGGCCGAGTTTCGCGAAGTCGTCCGGCGGCAGGATCAGATGCGCGTGGCCGTAGGTGTTTCCGGCGCGGTC
This sequence comes from Nocardia sp. NPDC050718, assembly GCF_040654235.1. Taxonomy (NCBI): domain Bacteria; kingdom Bacillati; phylum Actinomycetota; class Actinomycetes; order Mycobacteriales; family Nocardiaceae; genus Nocardia; species Nocardia sp. NPDC050718. Next base: position 1,200,495 of record NZ_JBFAHQ010000001.1, read on the forward strand.
GCGGGCCCAGAAGTAGTCGCCGCGGGCGATGCCCAACGGGTCGAACAGCTTCCGCTGCGCGAAGCTCTGGAAGTCCTCGCCGACCGATTGTCCGATGACGTAGACGAGCAGGTCGACCGCGCGCTGGCTGTAGCGGAACATGGTGCCCTGCGGGCGCTCGATCGGCATCGCCAGCGCCTGCGCGACGACGTTCGGATCCAGCGCGGCCAGCCCGGTCGCGCCCTCGGCGGCGACCGCGACCTCCATCCCGGACGACTCGGTGAGCAGGTTGCGCACGGTGATGGACCGGTGCGCCTCGTCGCCGAGGCCCGCGGGCAGATAGCGGCCGATCGGCTCGTCGATGAGCAGTTTGCCCTCGTCCACGGCCAGCCCGGCGACCAGCGCGACCACGCTCTTGGTCCCGCTCCACAGATTCCAGGCCACGCCGCCGGATTCGGCGTTGCGCGGGCCCCCGGCGATCAGGCAGTTGTTGCGGTACAGCTGGATGTTGAAGCGGGTGGTGTCGACCGCCAGGTTCATGGCGTCGGCGACCCGCGCGGGGTCCAGGGCCGCCTCGGCGGGCGTCGCGGTCTGCGGCGTGCGTCCCGAACTGACCTCACACTGCTTGGCGGTGACCGGCTCGGCCTGGGCCACCGTGGGCAGCAGCGCGCCCGACGACAGCGTCAGCGCGGTAATCGCCACCGCCACAACATGTTTCAGATAGCCGTGCACTCCACCCTCCAGAAAGAGATTTCGGAGGGGAATCGTGAACAGACACGTTCTCGTTACTTGTGCTCAGTTTCCGTACGGTTTGCAGACATCGATCGCGGTGTCCTTGGCGTCGTTGAACGTGTCGATCACGCCGTTGAGTTCGTCGGTGGGCGCGCGGCGTTCGAGCGTGTCGGCGAGGGTGTTGGTGTTGTCGCGGTAGGCGCGCAACGGGGTGGCCAGCGTCGAGATCACGTCGTTGGTGATCTTGCGGCCGAGGTCCTTGGCGTTGTTGCGCAGCGTGGTGACCGCGTCGTTGGCCTTGGCGTCGGTGTCGGCGGCCCTGGTGTTGCTGGCGTCGATGTAGGCGTTGAACGCGGTCACCGAGCTCTTGTTCGCCGCGCGCAGGCCGTCGCAGGCCGCGTCGTTGGCCTTGGCCACCCGCGCCGCCGACGACGCGGCGACCTCGGAGGTATAGGAGGCGAGGTCGGTCTGGTTGGCCTGCGCGTCGCCGGGCACCTGCTTGGTGCAGGCGACCAGGACCAGGCCCGTCGCCACGGCCACGAGCGCCGTGCCGACCCCCATTCGTTCCCGTTGTCTCATGTCTCCCTCTCCTCCCTCGGGACCGCTGGCTCGCGGATTGCGCCGGAGCCGAACATATCGACCGTACTGGCTGGAGGCGGGTGACGTCAGCTCGCGGTGGCGATTTCGATGACCAACCGAGACGTCGGCCGGGCGCGGCGCCGGGACCGGCTGTCCCGGCGCCGCTCCCGCTCAGCTCTGGCCGAGCATGCCGCGCATGGTGGCGATCTCGGCCTGCTGATCGGCCACGATCGCCGTCGCCAGCTGCCGGGATTCCGGGTTCACGCCGCCGTTCAGCTCGGTCTGGGCCATGTCGACCGCGCCCTCGTGGTGGGCGATCATCATCTCCAGCCACTGCCGGTCGAAATCGGCGCCCTGGGCGGCCTGCAGCGCGGTCATCTGCGCGTCGGTCATCATGCCGGGCATGGCGTGCCCGTCGTGGCCGCCGCTCGCGCTCGGCGCCGGCTTGCCGAAGCTGGTCAGCAGGGTGGTGATCTGCTGCATCTCCGGCGCCTGGGCCTTCTCCACCTGCGCGGCCAGCGCGATCAGCTGCGCGTTCTGGGTGTGCGTCGGCACCATCTTCGCCATGTCGACGGCCTGCGCGTGATGCGGGTACATCATCTGCAGGAAGGTGACGTCGACGTCGTTGAAGTCGGTGCGGGCCGCCGCCGAGGGCGCGGCCGAGCTGGTGGTGCTCGTCGCGGCATGGGTGTCGTGCGCGGCCTGGTCGTTGTCGTCGCTACAGCCCGCGGCGAGCAGCAGGGCGCTCGCGGCGGTGACGGCGAGCAGGGTGGCGCGGGTACGGCTGATGGACATGGGTGACCCTCCTGGGGATTCGTGTGGATGTGATTCGGTCCCGCCGCCGGGCATGCCGGGGCGGCGGACCTGTCAGATCCGCAGAATCGCCAGTTGGGCGAGGGAGAGCACGGTCCACGGCGGCGGGCGCTCACGCCTGCCACGCCAGGGCCGGGTGGCGGTGGTGCCGCCCGCCGTGCCGTCGTCGGAGAGCCGGTAGAGCAGGACCAGGGTGAGCGCGGCGGCCAGTGCCGCGAGGACGAAGACGCAGCCGTGGATGCCCGCGCGCTCGTCGCACCCCGAGGCCCCGCAGCCGGATCCCATGGCGTGCCTGTCCTCGCCGGGGAGGGCGACATGGGCGGCCGCGTCACCGGCGGCGGCGAGGTGGGCGGCCGTGAGCAGCTCGTCGGCGGTGTGGCCGCCAGTGCGCTCCTGACCGGGAAGCGCCGCCGCTGCCGGTTCGGCGTGCGCGGCCGCGGCGGGATTCGCGACCGTCGGCGGTTCGGGGTGGATCGCCGTGGCCGGTACCGCGCCGGGGTGGGACGACTCGGTGCCACCCGGGTGCGCGGCGTGTGCGGTGCCGAAGACCGCCGAGTGCATGGCGAGGATCCCGGCCAGCAGTGCCAGCAGCGCGAGCACCCTGGCGATGCCGGGTGCGCGCACGCGCGAATGCTGGTCGGTCACGGCGCCCAGTCTAACCAGCGCTATCGAGTGATCCGCAATACCCGCACACGGTAGGGGTAGTGGCTAGGGGTGCGCGATGTCGACGACCAGGCGCGGTGGGTCGGACAGCGTCGTGACGGCGAAGGCGGGCGCGTCGGCGTCGACGCCGATGAACGACTGGGTGGTGCCCTCGTACACGGTCTTCTTGTAGACGCCGGTGATCTCCGGGACGCTCGGGTCGGTCACCGGATCGGGTCCGCTGAAGGATGGCACCGGCGAGTCGAACGGATAGATCGACCCGAGGATGCGCACCTCGATGATCGAGCGTCCGGCCACATCGACGGTCTTACCGCTGCCGTCCTGCACCGCGCGATCGGTGTAGCCGACCTGCCAGCCGGGGGTCCCGGTGCCGCCGAGCGCGAAGACCACCCGGTCGAAGCCGGGCTGGTGGCCGATCCTGATGTCGGTCACGGTCAGCGCCGCGCCCGGGGACGCCGCGCCGGACTTCGGGGCGTTGTCGCTGGGGGCCGCGCCGGTGGCGTCGGCGAAGGTGCTGGTGGTGCTCGTCGGGGGTGGCGTGGCCGCCGGCGCGTCCTCGGTGCCGCAGCCGGGCAGTGTCAGCGCGGCGACGGCGACCAGTCCGAACACGAGAGCGTTACGCATGGGGCTGATGGTACTCAGCGTCGGCGGTCCGGCGGGCGAACCGGCGCGGGGCGTGTTCGGGCTACGGTGAGTTTGCTGGGGCGCGCGACCACGCGCGGGGCGCTCGGATCGGCGCTGGTGCCCCGATCGGCCCGCGGTGGCGACGGATTCGCCCGCCCGGTGAACCGCCGTCACCGCGATGTTCGGGGCCGGTGGCCGCCGGTTCACCTGGCCGAAACATTGGGGAACAAGGGGATTCGTGAGATCGGCCGATCCGCGCCGACCTGCAAGGGTGTCGCAAATCGGTGGAAGCTGTTCGTGCCCATCGGAATACATGCTCCGACTACCCACTGTGAGCAAGGCCACCAGCGGATATCAGGGTCGGATGTGACGGTGGGGCAACGATCTAGCACACTTGTCGCGTGGACAGAGTCGAGGACGTATTCACCCGGCTGCGCCGGTATCCGGACGTGGAGGCGCCGAACCTCTATGCCGTCGACGCCGCCGACCGGTTACTCCTCGATACCGCGGCCGATGCCCTCTCGGCGGCGGGTAGCGGCGAAGTTGCGGTGATCGGCGATGCCTACGGCGCGCTCACCATCGGCGCGGCCACCCGCCACGATCTCACCGGCCTGCGCGTGCATCAGGACCTGCTCACCGGCGAACTCGCGCTCGCGGGCAACGCCAAGAATCTCGGCCTGACCGACCGCTACACCGCGCACGGCCTCGACGCCGGGTTGCTGACCGGCGCCCGGGTGGTGCTGATGCGCCTGCCGCGGATGCTGTCGGGGCTGGCCGAGATCGCCGAGGCCGTCGCCAGGTACGCCGCGCCGGACGTCGTCGTGTTCGCGGGCGGGCGCGACAAGTACCTCACCCCGGCCATGAACGAGGTGCTCGCCGAGTCCTTCGGGCAGGTGCGCGCGGGGCGGGGCAGGCAGAAGTCCCGGGTGCTGGTCGTCGGCGAGCCGCTGCCGGTCGGCGAGTCGCGGTTCCCGGTGGCCGAGCACATCGCCGAGATCGACGGCGACGTCCTCGCCTACGGCGCCGCCTTTTCCGGGCCCCGCCTCGATATCGGCACCCGGTTCCTGCTCGAGCACCTGGACCGGATGAAGCCCGACGCGCGCGAGGCCATCGACCTCGGGTGCGGGACCGGCATCCTGGCGGTGGCGCTGGCCAAGTCGCGGCCGCATCTGCGGGTCGTCGGCACCGATCAGTCCGCCGCCGCGGTCGCCTCGGCCAGGGCCACCGCGGCCGCCAACGGCGTGGCCGACCGGGTGACGGTGGTGCGCGACGACGCGATGTCCTCGGCCGCGGACAACAGCGCCGACCTGGTGCTGTGCAATCCGCCGTTCCATGTCGGCGCGGCCGTGCACACCGGTTCGGCGATCAAGATGTTCGCCGAGACCGGCCGGGTGCTGCGGCCGGGCGGCGAGCTGTGGACGGTCTACAACTCGCATCTGAACTATCGCGGGGTGGTCGAGCGGATGGTCGGGCGCACCGATGTGATCGGCCGGAACCAGAAGTTCACGGTGACGCGGTCCGTTCGTGGTCTGCGCGACGTACAACGATAGAGCCGGTCGAACCGGGTAGAGTCCGATTTGTCCGTTCGGCGGGCGACCGGTCCGCCGGGAACTTTGTCCGATCACGAGGCGTTGAACAGGGCAGTTGGAGCTGTTGCCCGCCGACAGGCGAACAGCGACTAATCACTCCAAGAAAGGCGCACGGTGCGTACCTCATCGAATCCGGTGTTCAAGAACTTACCTCGCCAGGAGGGAGTCGGCGGTTACGCGAACTTCGGTTCGGGCGTCGCCGGCGCGGGCCAGCTGGGCAACCAGCAGTACGGCCAGCAGCAATACGGCGAGTACGGGCAGCAGTACGGCCAGCAGTTCCAGCAGGCCCCCGCCACCCGTGCGATGACCATCGACGACGTGGTCACCAAGACCGGCATCACCCTCGCGGTGCTGACCGTCGCGGCGATCGCCTCGTTCGCGCTGTCCTCGGCGAACCCCTCGCTCGCTCCGCTGTTCGTCATCGGCGGCGGTCTGATCGGCTTCGTGCTGGTCATGGTCGCGACCTTCGGCCGCAAGATGGACAACCCGGCGATCGTGCTGTCCTACGCGGCCTTCGAGGGTCTGTTCCTCGGCGCGCTGTCGCTGATGTTCACCGACGTCACCTTCGGCGGTGTCGGTGGTAGCGCCCTGATCGGTCAGGCGGTGCTCGGCACGTTCGGCGTGTTCTTCGGCATGCTCGTCGTCTACAAGACGGGCGCGATCCGGGTCACCCCGCGTTTCACCCGCATGCTGCTCGGCGCCATGGTCGGCGTGCTGGTCCTGATGGTCGGCAACCTGATCGCGAGCTTCTTCACCGATGGCGGCTTCGGCCTGCGTGACGGTGGCGCGCTGGCGATCATCTTCAGCCTGGTCTGCATCGCCATCGCCGCGTTCAGCTTCCTGCTGGACTTCGACGCCGCCGATCAGCTGATCCGCGCCCAGGCCCCCGAGAAGGCCGCCTGGGGCGTCGCCCTCGGTCTGACCGTCACCCTGGTCTGGCTCTACATCGAGATCCTCCGTCTGCTGAGCTACTTCCAGCGCGACTGAGCTGTTCCGCCTCTCCGCGAATTCTGGCCAGACCTAGGTGCGTGGCGACCACGAACGCGGCCGGCGGCGGAGCGGATGTTGGGTTAGCCGGTACCCGGTGAGTTACCCATGTGCTCACGAGATCAACAAAGCGGCCCCGAGCAATCTGCTCGGGGCCGCTTTCGTGTTTGTCGGAGGTCCTAGCTCAAGCGCTCGATCACCAGGGCCATGCCCTGGCCGCCGCCGACGCACATGGTCTCGACGCCGAACTGCTTGTCGTGGGTCTGCAGGTTGTTCAGCAGGGTGGCGGTGATGCGGGCACCGGTCATGCCGAACGGGTGGCCCAGCGCGATGGCGCCACCGGAGACGTTGAGCTTGTCCTCGTCGATCTTCAGCTCGCGCGCCGAGCCGAGCACCTGCACCGCGAAGGCCTCGTTGATCTCGAACAGGTCGATGTCGGAGACCGACTTGCCCGCCAGCGCCAGCGCGCGCTTGACGGCCTCGACCGGGCCGAGGCCCATGATCTCGGGGGACAGGCCGGAGACGCCGGTGGAGACGATCCGGGCCAGCGGGGTCAGGCCCAGCTCCTTGGCCTTGGTGTCGCTCATGATGACCAGCGCGGCCGCGCCGTCGTTGAGCGGGCAGCAGTTACCGGCGGTGACGGTGCCGTCGGGACGGAAGACCGGCTTGAGCTGGCTGACCGCCTCGTAGGTGACGCCGGCGCGCGGGCCGTCGTCCTTGCTGACGACCGAGCCGTCGGGCAGGGTCACCGGGGTGATCTCGCGCTCGAAGAAGCCGTTCTTGATGGCCTCCTCGGCGCGGTTCTGCGAACGCACGCCCCAGTGGTCCTGGTCCTCGCGGGAGATGCCGGTCAGCGACGCCACGTTCTCGGCGGTCTGGCCCATCGCGATGTAGGTGTCGGGGAGCAGGCCGTCCTCACGCGGGTCGTGCCACACGCCGGCGCCGCCCTCGGCGGTCTTGGCGGTGCGGGCCATCGCCTGCGCGAACTCGGGGTTCTTGGTGTCGGGCCAGCTGTCGGCCGAACCCCGGGCGTAGCGGGAGACGGTCTCCACACCGGCGGAGACGAACACGTCGCCCTCGCCGGCCTTGATCGCGTGGAAGGCCATCCGGGTGGTCTGCAGCGACGACGCACAGTAGCGCTGCACGGTGGTGCCCGGCACGGTGTCGAGGCCGAGCTGCACGGCGACGTTGCGAGCCATGCCGAAGCCACCCTCACCCGCGGGGGAGCCGGTGCCCAGCATGATGTCGTTGATCGAGCTCGCGTCGAGCGCGGGGACCTTGGCCAGCGCGGCCCGCACCATCTGGGCGGTCAGGTCGTCCGGACGCATACCCGCCAGGGAACCCTTGACGGCACGGCCGATGGGGGAACGGGCGACGGAGACGATTACGGCCTCGGGCATGAGGACTCCTTTTCGGGTGGTTCAGTGAACGGCGTTTACAAGCCGGTCTTTCTGGAATCTACGTCTCGCCGTGCGCGACGGGAAGACCAGGGCGGGTCTGCACGGCTTCGACGAGGACGGGCAACAGCTGAGCCGCCGCCAATTCGTACCCCGCCGCGGAGGGATGGAATCCATCGGTCGCGAACAGGATCTCCGGGGCCGCGCGGAACTCCGAGGCGACCAGCGGAGAACCCATCGGCACCGCGATCCCGCCCGCCAGCGTGGTCGCGACGGTCTGCGCCTTGGCCAGGCGCACACTCCAGTTCGCCACCACCGTGCGCAGCGGCTGCTGGATCGCGGTGACGGTGCCCAGGTTCGGGCAGGTGCCGACGACGACCAGCGCGTCGGCCTCGCGCAGCCGCGACACCGCGGCGGCCAGCCTGCGCGCCGAGGCCCGGATGGAGTGCTTCTTGGTGATGTCGTTCGCACCGACCAGGATGACGGCGGCGTCCGGCGGCGGCCCCGCGACGAACATCGCGTCCACCTGTCCGGCGAGCCCCTTGGAGGTGGCCCCGGAGATCGCCTTGGTGCTGAGCCGGATCCGCAGCCCGGTCGCCTCGGCCAGCCCGCGCGCCAGCCGCACCCCGGGCACATCGGCGGCCCCGAGGCAGCCGAGCCCGGCGGCGGTGGAGTCGCCGAAGACCATCAGGTGCAGGTCGCTCGGCACGCCCTTGCGCCACAGTTCGGGTAGTTGTGCCCCCGGGGCGTAGACGCCGTCGGCCTCCGGCGGCTTGGAGGTGTCGCGCCCGATGACCGCCCGCGCCGCCCCGGCCTGGGTCATCAGCAGCCGGTAGGTCGCCCACGAGACGGTGCCCGCGCTCGATCCGGCGAGCACGGTGGTGGCGCCGGTGACGACCGCCGTCCGCCAGCTGATTCGAGGTGCGCTCACATTCGAAAATTCTACGGTGTGCATCGGCGGGGCAGCAGATCCCGAACCGGCCCAGCGCGGCGCCGCCGGTGGTGCCACTGCTCACAGGATCCGACCAGGTCGCGACGCCGAGCTACGGCTCTGCAACGATGGGGGCATGCGTATCGCGGATCATGTCGTCGACCTCATCGGGAACACCCCTCTGGTTCGGCTGAACTCTGTGGTCGGCCCGAACGCGGGCCTGGTCGCCGCCAAGATCGAATACCTCAACCCGGGCGGCAGCTCCAAGGACCGGATCGCGGTCAAGATGATCGATGCCGCCGAAGAGGAAGGGCTGCTGAAGCCGGGCGGCACCATCGTCGAGCCCACCTCGGGGAACACCGGTGTCGGTCTCGCGCTGGTCGCCCAGCAGCGCGGCTACAAGTGCGTGTTCGTCTGCCCGGACAAGGTCAGCGAGGACAAGCGCAACGTGCTGCGTGCCTACGGCGCCGAGGTCGTGGTCTGCCCGACCGCCGTGCCGCCGGAGCACCCGGACAGCTACTACAACGTCTCCGATCGCCTGGTCCGCGAGATCGAGGGCGCCTGGAAGCCCAACCAGTACGCCAACCCGGGCGGTCCGGACAGCCACTACGAGACCACCGGTCCCGAGATCTGGCGCGACACCGAAGGCAAGGTCACCCACTTCGTCGCCGGTGTCGGTACCGGCGGCACCATCACCGGCACCGGCCGCTACCTCAAGGAGGTCTCGGGCGGCAAGGTGAAGATCGTCGGCGCCGATCCCGAGGGGTCGGTGTACTCGGGCGGCACCGGTCGCCCGTACCTGGTCGAGGGGGTCGGCGAGGACTTCTGGCCCTCCGCCTACGACCCGACCATCCCGGACGAGATCATCGCCGTCTCCGACGCCGACTCCTTCGAGATGACCCGCCGCCTGGCCCGCGAGGAGGGCCTGCTGGTCGGTGGCTCCTGCGGCATGGCCGTGGTCGCCGCGATCGAGGTCGCCCGCCGCGATCCCGACGCCGTGGTCGTGGTGCTGCTGCCCGACGGTGGCCGCGGTTACCTGTCGAAGATCTTCAACGACAAGTGGATGAGCTCCTACGGCTTCCTCACCACCCCGCTGGAGGCCGGTCCGGAACCGCTCGTCGGTGACGTGCTGCGCGGCAAGTCCGGCGAGCTGCCCGATCTGGTGCACACCCACCCGTCGGAGACCCTGCGCGACGCCATCGAGATCCTGCGCGAGTACGGCGTCTCGCAGATGCCGGTCGTCGGCGCCGAGCCGCCGGTGATGGCGGGCGAGGTCGCGGGCAGTGTCACCGAGCGCGACCTGCTCTCGGCCGTCTTCGAGGGCCGCGCGCAGCTCACCGATTCGGTGGCCCAGCACATGAGCCCGTCGTTCCCGCTGATCGGCTCGGGCGAGCCCCTCTCCACCGCCACCAAGGCCCTGTCCGACACCGATGCCCTGATGGTCGTCGAGGACGGCAAGCCGGTCGGCGTCATCACCCGCCACGACCTCCTCGGCTTCCTCAGCACCGGCTCTATCGGCCACTGAGCAGGCTGATCGCCGACTTGCGTGCTGGGATTCGGAATTCGGTTCGGTCTCCGACGACGACAGTGAGCATATTTGCGAGACGCGCTGCCGTTGCAGCAATCGCAGTTTCGCTCATGTCGTCGTGCGGGCTGAGTTCTTCGGAAAGTCCTGCGATGACAGAGTCGAGCCATGCTCGTCGCGAGCAGTGCGATCGGACGCTGGCCTTCTTCTCGAAAGATCTCGGAATATCCTCTGCGGGTATCGAATACGGATCCGAAGCGCCCGACGAAAAAATTGGGCTGGGAGCGCACTGCACCATTACGCAGGACAATCTTGCGGTGGGGCAAACGCGCCTACGGGCATTGGTGCCGAACGAGTCGAAGCCCGCCTTACTGAAGGACGACCTGGGCTACATCTCGCTGTCCGGGACGGACGAGAAGGTGTGGATAAAGAAGGCGGCCGGCGCGGTATACCTTCTTACCCAGGTTGATGGTTGGCAGGGCACTCTCGATATACAGACGGCTCAGATCAACTTGCAACAGTCGAGGATCAGCGCCGGTCGAACTGAGTTCCAGGTATCGGACTCGCAGATCCGAACCGCGTCCAAGTTCCTCATCACGTTGACCAGAGAACTCGGGGCACAGGGCTGAGCGAAGGCAGGGGCTGACCGGCCGGAACATCTCTCCGGAGGCACCGGTCGCGCAGTGGCGGACCGGCTCGATCCAGCGACCTGCCCGACCCCGCGGTGCCGCCCAGGGGACGGCACCGCGGAACGGCTAGCCCGTCAGCACCGAGTGCAGTGCCACCCACTGTTCCGGGTGGACGTAGGCGACCACGGTGTCGCGGGCGATGCCCGCCTCGGCCAGGGCTGCGTCCACGCCTTGATATCTGGTGCGCAGCGAGGCGCGCACCGTGCCGCCGATGCCGGAGAATCCGGTGCGCACCAGGTCGGTGTAGGAATCCCGGTGGGCAACAAGCGGTTCCGGGCGCCGATCGATCCGCAGGATGGCGGAGTCGACGGCGGGGACCGGACGGAAGCTGGTGCGGTGCACCTGGCCGTGCAGCCGCCAGTCGAACCACGGCCAGCTCGTCGCGGTCAGCAGACTCCAGCGACCGTAGTCGCCGGTGCGTTTGCGCGCGTACTCCCGCTGGGTGAGCAGGGTCGCCGAGGTGAGCGCCGGCGCGGCCAGGCACCAGTCGACGATCTCGGCGGTGACCGAGAACGGGATGTTCCCCACCACCGCGAACGGCGTCCGCGGCGCCTTGGCCTTCGTGAAATCGCCACGCACCACGCTGATTCCGCGCTCGGCCCTGGTCTGCGCCGAGAGCTTCGCCGCCAGCAGCGGATCGATCTCGTAGGCCGTGACCCGCGCGCCACGGCCTGCCAGCGCCCGCGTCAGAACGCCTTCGCCCGCGCCGGGCTCGAGGACCTCGCCCGCCGGATCGGCGACCGTCATCATCGTGTCGACGGCGGTCCGATCCACCAGGAAGTTCTGCGAGAGCGTCCGTCTCGCCAGGTCACGCGACGTCCGGCCGCCGCTGTGCCCGGTGACCTTGCGCTGAGTGTGTGAGTAGTTTCGGTGTGCAAAATCCTGCGCCACGGCAGTTGCCCCTTCGGGTCATCGAGTGAATGAGAGCTCGATGGGCCCTGGGCGCGCCGGTGGACGCCGATGCGATATCCGCGTCCGCTAGCGGGCCAGAGCCCGGACGTAGCGGATGCGAATGAATACTTGGCACGACATGCGGCACACCTTAGAAACCGGACGACCACCCACGCAACCGAATTTCGGCTACCGTGACGCGCCCGGCTCCGGAAAGGTCCGGCGACCGTCGCGATCGCCAACGCGGGCGAGAGTGACGCCGAACAGGCTCGCCGCCTGCTCCGCCTCACTCTCGAACCCGCTGACCGGCGGCCGTGGCGGGGCCGCGCTCAGACGGTGCCCACGCGGCGCCGCGCGCCGGTCCCGGCCGCCGCGACCGCCGCGGCGGCGGCGGTCAGCGCGCTGTTGATGGAGATCTCGCCCCGCATCCCCGGCGCCGCCACCATGTCGCCGGCCAGATAGACGCCGTCGCCACGATCGATGGCGTGCCGGTCGCGCCAGGTCGTGCCGGGCAGGTCGAGGGCGCCGGTGCGGCCCTTCGCTGTCGCCGTCCGATGGAACGTGGTGCGGGAGCGCCACTCCGGCACGACGGCGTCGGCGAAGGCTGCCAGCCGACGGTGCGCGTCGTCGCGGGACTCGTTGTCGCGCACCGGCATCTGGAGCTGGAAAAGCGACTCACCTGTGGGAGCGATGGTGTGGTCCTGCATCGTGTAGCTCTCGTGGAAGCCGCCCGCGTCCAGATCGAAGACCAGGTTGCGGTCGCGGCGGTCCTTGGTCACGCCGAGGTCGAGCAGCGCGGTGAAACCGCTGGTGCCGCACAGGGTGTCGTCGGCGAGCAGACGCCGCGCGGAGTCCAGGTCGGTGGCGACGATGACCGGACCGCCGGTGGGCAACGTGTCCAACCGCGATCCGGTTTCGATCGCAACGCCGAGCGCGCAGGCGCGGGCCGCCATCCGGTCGATGGTCTGCTGCCAGCCGCCGCGCACCCATCTGACCGCCGGCACGGCGGGTCCGAGCACGCGCTGGAACAGGTCCCAGACGAAGGCGGCCGAGAGGCGGCCGGTGTCCGCGTCGTAGGTGACCACGCTGATCGCGTTGGCGATCTGAGCGGCGGTGCGGTCACCCCATCGATCGGCGGCCCAACTGTGGAAGTCGACGTCGACCGGGGCCTGCAGCCACTTGCGCGACTGGGCGCGCAGCATTCCCGATGGCGGGGCCTTCCTGATGCGGTCGTCGGCGCGGAAACCGATCTTCACCGCCGCCCCGATCGACGGGAAGCCGAGACCGGCGACGAATCCGCGCTTCTTCAGCCAGCGGTAATGCGGCCCGTCGGCGTAGAACACGTGCGGGCCCTCGTGCGCCACGTGTGGCACCGGAGTGGCACGCCCGCGTCCGCCGAGCGTGCGGTGCGCTTCGTACAACACGACCGGCGCTCCGGTCTCGGCTGCGGCGATCGCGGCCGTGAGCCCGGCCAGTCCGCCCCCGACAACGGTGATGGGTGTGTTCATCAGCTGTCCTCTCCCTCGGTACCCGCCCGGTCGAGCCGGGCGGCGATCATCTCCGCGGTGGCGCGCAGATAGCTGTCGGTGTCGACGTTCGCCGGGTGTCCACCGTCGAAGATGTCGCGCATCATCCAGAAGTGCGCGAGCGCGCCGACCAGGACGGCGGCGGTGGCGTCCCACTTCGGAACGCGCGCACCGGGACCGGCCAGTTCGGTCAGTCCGCGGGTGACCGCCGACATCACCACCGCGTACTCCTGCTGCCGGAACACCTCCAGCAGCTCGGCCGGGATCGAGTTGTCCCGCAACAGGATCCGGGTCACATCGCGGTCGTGGTCGAGACGCGCCAGGCCGATCCGGCACAGTGCGACGAGCTTGTCGACGAGGTCGCCGCCGGAGGTGAGCGCCTCCATCGCCGCGGCGATGGAGAACTCCGGTGCCATGAATCGCACCCACTCGCCGCGATCCTCGAGCCGGGTCGCCACGGCGCGGACCAGCAGTTCGTCCTTGGACTTGAAGTGCCGGTACAGCGCCCCCGACCCGCCCGACAGGCCCGCCGCCTGCTCGATCTGGGCGACGGAGGTCTTGGCGAACCCCTGTTCCCCGAACAGCCGCAAGGCCTCGGTCATGATTCGCTCTCGCGATGTCGGGGTCACGGCACCTCCGTCATAAGTAACCACTTACTTACACGATGACCGAGATCGCGACGCGGCGCAAGACCCCATCGACGGCACACCCGGCGCTATCGCGCATTCCGCTCGAATTATGGTGAGCGCAACCATGGTCGAGGTCGTGGCTGCCCTGCTGGACTGGCGGCATGGGCACCGAACGCCGCAAGTTGAAGACGGTTACCGGGGTGAGCGGGTCGCGTGACGTCTACGCCGCCGCGCTCGATCCGGCTCGCTCCACCCTCGACGAGGCGCGGCGGATCGCCAGGATCGCCGAGGACAACAAGATCGGCGCGGTGTTCGCGGCCGACCTGCTCGCCTTCGGGGCCCAGGGGGCGATCGGGGCGCAGGAACCGCTGATCCAGCTGGCCGCGTTGAGCGCGGTGACCACCCACGTCGGTCTCATCGCGACGGTCACCACGACCTTCCATCATCCCTACAATCTGGCTCGGCTGTTCGGCACCCTCGATCACGTCAGCAACGGCCGCGCGGCCTGGAACGCGGTGACCTCCTCCCTCGGCGAGGAGAACTACGGCGACGGTGACCTGCCGAGCCCGGAGGCGCGCTACGCCCGTGCCGGCGAGGTGCTGGCCGTGGTCAACGCGCTGTTCGACAGCTGGCGGCCCGGCGCCCTGCGGCCCGACGGGAACGGTGGCGCGGTGCTCGACGACGCGCTCGTCCGGCCGATCGACCATGCGGGACAGTATTTCTCGGTCCGTGGGCCGCTGAACATCCCGCCGCTGCCGCAGGGCAGGCCCGTGCAGTTCCAGGCCGGGCAGTCGGCGGGCGGCATCGAGCTCGGCGCGCGGTTCGCCGAGGTGGTGTTCACCTCGCTGCCGACGCTCGAGGACGCGGTCACCTACACGAAGAAGATCCGCACCCGCGCCGCGGAACTCGGCAGGCCCGACGGGCTGCCGCTCATCTTCAGTTCCTTCCACGCCACCTACGGCGCCACCGAGGCCGAGGCCGCCCGGCTGGTCCGCGAGGCGGCCGAGGCCACCGACTTCGACGCGGGCCGCCGTCAGCTGGCCGACATACTCGGTGGCGGCGTCGACCTGTCCGAGCTGCCGCTGGACAAGGCGCTCCCGGAAAGCCTGCTCCCGCACCTCGATACGGTGCATCGGCGCCGGGGCCGGGTGGAGATCTTCAGCAAGCTCGCCGCCACCGGCGCCACGCTGCGCGAACTCGTCGTCGCCGCCAAGGACACCGGCCACTGGGCCGCCGCGGGCACCCCGGAACAACTCGCCGACGCCATCGAGGAGCGCTACCGGGCGAACGTGCTCGACGTGATCTCCCTCGGCGGCCTGGCCGAGGAGCGCACCCGCGACTTCGTCGTCAACGGCCTGCTGCCCGAACTGCGCGGGCGCGGGCTGGTCGACAGCGACTACCTGGCCGGCACCTACCGGGAGAACCTGGAGCTGCCCGCGGTCGGCTAGTCGGTCAGAACGGCACCTCGGTGTTCAGCAGGCCGGAGCCGTCGGCGCGCCGGGACACGATGCGGCAGAACTCGATCGCGTCCAGCTCGATGGCCGGTGCCGCGGTCGGGCCGCTCGCCCAGGTGCCGCCCGCCGGGCCGTGCAGGGTGAGCCGGTAGGGGGCGCCGTGGCGCTGGGCCCACTCGCGGACGACATCGTCGACGATGCGTCCGTCGTGCTCGGCGGTGAGCTCGAGTGGTCGCCCGGTCGCCTGGCTCAGGTCGATCCGGTGCATCCACGGGTCGCGGGTGAGGATCACCTCGGTCAGGTAGCCGACCGTCCAGCGCTCGTCGGCGCCGTTGACCCGCTCGGAGCCGGGCATCGTCAGCTTGCGCAGGAAGCCGGGCAGCCTGCGCCGGGCGGCCGCGGCGCGCGGGCCGAGGCGGGCGAGCTGGGCGGTGAGCTCGGCGGGGGAGTGCACGCCGTAGCGGGCGACCTGGAAGGCGGTCAGCGCGTCGATGCGCTGTTCCTCGCCGTTCGGCCGCCGATCGGCGACCCGGTTCTGCCGGATCATCTCGGGGAGCGACGCGGTCATCGCGGCCATGCCGACCACGTGGGCGATCAGCTGGTGCACAGTCCATTCCGGGCAATCGGTGGGCCGGTCCCAGTCGGCGGGGTCGAGCGCCGCGAGGGCGGCGCCGACGCGGGTGTACTCGGTCGCGGCCAGCGTCATCGAGTCGGGGCGGGGCAGGGCGCTGCGGCGCGGAGTGGTCGGCGCCGGAGTCGTGGTGGTCATGGCGGATCCCTCGGTTCCGGGGGCAGGCCGACGCTGTCGGCCCACATGGTCATCGCGCGTTCGATCAGCCTGCGTCGGCTGTCGCCGGCCGGATCGTTGGCGAGTTGCTGGTCGATGAGGCCGCCGATCAGGCTGAACCAGATCTCGATGTCACCCCGATCGGTGACACCTGCCTCGGCGAACATGGCGACGGCTTCGCGGACCACCCGCACCGACGGCGCGAACGCCTCGGGCGACGGCTCGAATCCGGGCACCGTGCGCTGATTCATCAGCTGGTAGCGGGCCAGGTCCGCTACCGCGTAATCGAAGAAGCTGTAGGCGAGCGCGAGCAGCCGGGGCCGCGGCGCGGTGGGTAACGCGGCGGTGACCCGGGCCGCGTGCGCCTCGTATTCGGCCCACGCCTGCTCGAACATCGCGTCGTAGATCGCGTGTTTTGCCGCGAAATGGGTGTAGAGGGAGGGCGCGCGCATGCCGACCCTGGCGGCGACATCGCGCAGGGTGATCTGCGCCAGCCCGTTCTCCCTGGCGAGTTCCCACGCGACCTGCAGGATCTCCCGCCGCGTCGCCTCACGGCGTTCGGCTTGCCTATCGCGAGTAGTTTCACCTAACACAGTTAGAATTGTGTCGCAGATCACTGTCGCCGTCAAGGGTTTATCGCTGGTCGCGGGGTGCGGCGGAGTTGCGTCAACGGGGCGCCAGGGGGATTCTGAGCGGGTAGCACCGACTCGAGACAACTTTCGGCTAACCAGCACGGCGAGCGAAGGGGCCTGTAGTGGACGTCACCGAACCGGCCATCCAGCTGCTCGGCATGACCCCGATATTTCCTGCTGTCGCAGGGTATTTGGCGCGTGAGGGCGTCGTCCGGTCGCTGCGCCGGTCGCCGTACGCCCCGCTGCTCGGCCGCCTCGTCGCCGCGTTCGCGTGGGGTTGCGGCGGGTTGGCGTCGTTGACGGTGCTCGGCATCCCGGCAGCGATCACCGTGCCGATCGCGCTCACGGTCCTGACCGTCGTGGTCTCGATCCTGGCGATCGCCTTCGCGGGCGGCCTGATTCGGCCCGCGCCGGTCGCCGGGCGCGGGCCGGGAGTGCCGGCCAGGCGCTGACCCGGCCGGCCCGAAGCCGCCTAGCGGAAGGCGTTGGCGTCGGTGAGCGCCTTGCCGAGCACGAGCTGATGCACCTCGGCGGTGCCCTCGTAGGTGAGCACCGACTCCAGGTTGTTCGCGTGCCGCAGCACCGGGTAGTCCAGCGTGATCCCGTTGGCGCCCAGAATGGTTCGGCACTCGCGGGCGATCGCGATGGCCTCGCGGGTGCTGTTGAGCTTGCCCGCGCTGATCTGCTCACCGGTGATCTCGTGCCGGTCCTTCAACCGGCCCAGATGCAGCGCCAGCAACTGGCCCTTGCCGAGTTCCAGCGCCATGTCGGCGAGCTTGGCCTGGGTGAGCTGGTAGGCGGCCAGCGGCTTGTCGAACACCTCGCGGGTGCGCGCGTAGTCGATCGCCGAGGCCAGGCAGTCCCGGGCCGCGCCCAGCGCGCCGAAGACGATGCCGAAGCGCGCCTCGCTCAGGCACGCCAGCGGCGAGCTCAGGCCACCCGACTCGGGCAGCACCGCGTCGGCGGGCAGCCGGACGTCGTCGAAATCCAGTGCGGCGGTGAGGGAAGCGCGCAGCGACAGCTTGCGATGGATCTCGCGGGTGGTGAAACCGGGGGTGCCCGCCGGGACGAGGAAACCACGCACGCGCGGCTTGTCCCGGCCCGGTTCCTCGGCGTACGCCCAGACAACGGCGATATCGGCGACCGAGCCGTTGGTGATCCACATCTTGGACCCGTTGAGCACCCAGTCGTCACCGTCACGCTTGGCCCTGGTCCGCATCCCGCCCGGGTTGGAGCCGTAATCGGGCTCGGTGAGACCGAAGCAGCCGATCACCTCGCCCGCCGCCATCGCGGGCAGGTACTGCTGCTTCTGCTCCTCGGAGCCGAAGAAGTGGATCGCGGTCATCGCCAGCGAGCCCTGCACCGAGACCATGCTGCGCACGCCCGAGTCGACCGCCTCGAGTTCCTGGCACGCCAGGCCGTACGCGGTCGCCGAGGCGCCGGCGCAGCCGTAGCCGTCCAGGTGCATTCCGAGCAGGCCGAGTTTGCCGAGTTCGGGGGCGATCTCCCTGGCCGGGAAGGTGCCTGCCTCGAACCACTCGGCAATGTGCGGGCGCAGCCTGCGCTCGCCGAAACGGGCCACCGTGTCGCGGATCTCGCGCTCCTCCGGGGAGAGCAACGGGTCGATCGCGAACAACTCTTCGACAGTCACCATGGCGCCAGCGTAGCCGCACGGTCATCGGCGAATCCGGCACTTGGTACACCGCGAATACCCCTGCGCACGGCCCCGAAACCGGCCAACTAGTCTGGGGCCATGAGTGAGCTGGGATTCTCGACCAGGGCCATCCACGCCGGATATGAACCCGATCCTCAGACCGGTGCGGTCAACGTGCCCATCTACGCGAGCTCCACCTTCGCCCAGGACGGCGTCGGCGGCATGCGCGGCGGCTACGAATACGCGCGCACCGGCAATCCGACGCGCACCGCGCTGGAAGGCAACCTCGCCGCCCTCGAATCGGGCAGCTTCGCGCGGGCCTTCGCCTCCGGCATGGCGGCCACCGACTGCGCGCTGCGCGCCACGCTGCGCCCCGGCGATCACATCGTGATCCCCGACGACGCCTACGGCGGCACCTTCCGGCTCATCGACAAGGTCTTCAGCCAGTGGGGCATCGAGCACTCGCCCGCCCACATCGCGAACCTCGACGAGGTGCGCGCGGCCATCCGCCCGAACACCAAGCTGGTGTGGATCGAGACGCCGACCAACCCGCTGCTGAGCATCGGTGACATTCCCGCGCTGGCCGATATCGCGCACGAGGCCGACGCCAAGCTGGTCGTCGACAACACCTTCGCCACCCCGTACCTGCAGCAGCCGCTGCTGCTCGGCGCCGACATCGTCGTGCACTCGACCACCAAGTACCTGGGCGGCCACTCCGACGTCGTCGGCGGCGCGCTGATCACCAACAGCAAGGAACTCGACACCGCCTTCGCGTTCCTGCAGAACGGCGCCGGCGCCGTGCCCGGCCCGTTCGACGCCTTCCTCACCCTGCGTGGCATCAAGACGCTGGCCGTGCGGATGGAGAAGCACTGCGACAACGCCGAGGTGATCGCGGAGTTCCTGACCAACCACCCGGCCATCTCGCAGGTGATCTACCCCGGCCTGCCGACCCACCCCGGTTACGAGATCGCGCAGAAGCAGATGCGCCGCAGCGGCGGCATGATCTCGGTGCGGCTAGCCGGCGGCCGCGAGGCGGCGCTGAAGTTCTGCTCGCGCACCGAGATCTTCACCCTGGCCGAGTCGCTGGGCGGCATCGAGTCGCTCATCGAGCACCCGGGCGCGATGACCCACGCCAGCACCGAGGGCTCGGCGCTGGAGGTCCCCGCCGACCTGGTGCGGCTCTCGGTCGGTATCGAGGACATCAGCGATCTACTCGCCGATGTCGAGCAGGCACTGAGCTGACCGGGACCCCCAGATGACGAAGCGGCCGCATCCGATGTTCGGATGCGGCCGTTCGCGTTCGGGTTCGGTCGGTGCGGGCTCGGTCAGGCCAGGATCAGCCGTGGTACGGCTCGGCGCTGACCAGCGTCACCTTCATGGTGTTGCCGTTGGGCAGCGTGTACTCGCGGGTCTCGCCCACCTTGGCGTCGATCAGCGCGCCGCCCAGCGGGGAGTTCGGCGAGTAGGTCTCCAGGTTGGTGGCGCCGAGGCCCTCTTCGCGGGTCGCGATCAGGAAGGTCTCGGTGTCGTCGGAGTCGCCGTCGTAGTAGACGGTGACGACCGAACCCGGCAGAGCCACACCGGACTTGGTGGGGGCGACGCCGACCTTGGCGTTGTTCAGCAGTTCCTGCAGCTGGCGGATTCGCGCCTCCTGCTGGCCCTGCTCCTCACGCGCGGCGTGGTAGCCGCCGTTCTCCTTGAGGTCGCCCTCTTCGCGGCGCTCGTTGATCTCGGCGGCAATGACCGGACGATTGGCAATGAGCGAGTCCAGCTCGCCCTTGAGCCTGTCGTGCGACTCCTGGGTAAGCCAGGTCACATTCTCGGTCATCTCGATCACTCCCTAGTAGTTGTTCCCGGCGCACCGGGATTCCCTGAAACCGGCGCGATACCCTCCGGAGGAGGGCATGCACCAGCCCGACGGCTGGAGCGATCCTGGGGGGTGAACCCGTAACCCGGAAACAGCACCGCTGGCCGCCAATGCAGCAAACACGGCTCCGAGCCCCGGAACCGTGTATCAGGCCATTTTAGCATGTCTCATAAATATGCAGGTCAGGCTAGGCGAGGCTGCTATTCCGCGCGCAGATAGCCCGGTACTTGCTCGGTGCAGCCGTAGATGTCGCCCGCCGACGGACGCGCGGAGGACTTGACCGTGGTGGTCACCTGGACGCTGGTGGAGTCGGATCCGGGGACGAGCACCTCGCGCCTGCCGACCTCGGCGCTGTCGCGGTCCATGGCCCGCACGAAGCAGACGACGGCCTGCTCCGGGTTGTCCCGGGTGACCTTCATCCGCACGGTCAGCGTCGAGTCGTCGACGACCACGTAGCCGAGCTGCTCGGTCTCGATCGCCTTCGGGCCGTACTTCTGGAACCCCAGAAAGGCGACGCCGACCCCGGCGACCAGCACACCGATCCCGAGCACCACCAGCAGCCATGTCCGACGCGCCGGTGGTTTGGTGCCGTAACGGTCGGCGTGTCGGGCTGCGGCGGCGGCCGAGGTCGCCGCGGAGTCCGGTGCGGGCTCGGTCATCGGTTTCTCGCTCCCGGGGGTGGTCGGAACAAACGGGGGGTCGGATGGAACTATAGGGAACGAAGTTCTGACACCCGCGAGCGAGAGCGATGGTGAACGAGACGTGAGTGGCCTTCGCCTCATGGCGGTGCACGCACACCCCGACGACGAATCGAGCAAGGGCGCCGCGACCATGGCCAGGTACGCGGCCGAGGGCGTTGACGTCCTGGTCGTGACGTTGACCGGTGGCGAGCGCGGCAGCATTCTCAACCCCGCGATGGACACCCCCGGCGTCCTGGACCGGATCGAGGAGGTCCGGCGCGAGGAGATGGCCGCGGCCGCGCACGCGCTCGGTGTGCGCCAGCACTGGCTCGGCTTCGTCGACTCCGGCCTGCCCGAGGGCGACCCGCTGCCGCCGCTGCCCGAGGGCTGCTTCGCGCTGGTGCCGCTCGAGGAGTCGACCGAGGCGCTGGTGCGCGTCGTGCGCGAGTTCCAGCCGCACGTGATCACCACCTACGACGAGAACGGCGGCTACCCGCATCCGGACCACATCCGGTGCCACGAGGTGTCGATGGCCGCGTACGAGTCGGCGGGCGATCCGGCGAAGTTTCCCGAGGCGGGCGAGCCGTGGACGCCGCTCAAGCTCTACTACGACCACGGCTTCAGCATGAAGCGCCTGGAGGCCTTCGCCGAGGAGTACGAGCGCATCGGCGAACCGTTCCCGCTGCAGGAGTGGCTGGACCGGATGAAGCAGTTCAAGCGCGGCGATTCCTGGGGCCGGGTCACCACCCAGATCGAATGCTCCAAATACTTCCCCCAGCGTGACGACGCCCTGCGCGCGCACGCGACCCAGATCGATCCGAACGGGGCGTTCTTCGCGATCCCGTTGGAGATGCAGCAGCGGCTCTGGCCGACCGAGGAGTTCGAATTGGCCAAGACGAGGGTGCGCACCGCCATCCCGGAGACCGACCTGTTCGCCGGCATCGAGGACGCCGACCGGTGATGTTGGTCTACCTCGCTCAGAACACCCCGACCGGCCCCGAGTTCGGCAAGGCGTCGCCGCTCGGCCTGCTGGTCATCCTGATCCTGCTGGCGGGCACCGTGCTGCTCGTGCGCTCGATGAACAAGCATCTCAAGGGCCTGCCCGAGACGTTCGAGCCCGAGCACCCGGAACCGGACCAGAAGGCCGACGAGGGCACGGAACCGGGCGCCATCGAGCCGGATACCGGCGACGGCGCTCCCCAGACCCCGAAAACCGACTGAGCTAGGGCAGCTGCGCGATATCGGTCACCAGCTCGCCGACCAGATCCCTGGCGGCGGCCGCGTGCTCGGCCAGCTGCCGTGGCGCGCCGGTCGCGCTGAGCTCGATCATCTTGTTCATCAACCCGAAGATGACCACGAGCCTGCGCAGGGCCGCCCTGCGCTCGGCCGCGGACAATTCGGTGCTGCCTAATATCTCTGTCCCCGTCACGAGAGTGTGATCGTCGCACCGGGACACAATGTTTCGCCGAAACGGGCGTGGTCAACCCTGCGCGGGCAGGGTCGGCTCGGTGTACACCGTGAACCCGCCCGCGCCGTCGAAATCGACGCCGAGGAAGCGGTCGGCCCGGAACGGGTTGTTGGCGAGGAACCGGACGACATGCCCGTCCGGATCGATCACGTCGAGCGCCGCGCCGTACTCGCCGCGGTCACCCACTCCGGAGATCTCGGCACCCATCCCGGTGGCCACCGCGGCGATCCGATGCAGCTCGTCGACCGAGTCGACCTCGAGCGCGAACACATCGAATCCACCCAGATCCGGCGTGCCCGCGCAGAAGGCCCGCTCCCGCAGGGCGATCCCGAATCCGGACGGGTGCATCAGCTGCACGCCGCGCACCACGCCCGCCTCCGCGAATTCCCCCGCGAGCGAGAGCCCGAGCAGCTCCCGGTACCAGGCGGCGCTGCGCCGCAAGTCGCTCACTGGCAGCTTCACATGCCGGATCCGCATCGCCATTCCTCCTCCGCCGGGGTCGAATCTAGCCAACGCACCGTCCGGGTGGTCACCAATCGATGAGGTCGAGTTCGTGGAGGCGGCGGAAGACCATCATGGAGCCGGGGGCCACGTGGTCCATGGCGGCGTATTCGCTGACGGTGAAGTAGCGGAATTCGGCGATCTCGCCGGTGGCGTGGGGTTCGCCGGTGAAGTCGGCGAGGAAACAGGTCATGTGCAGGCCGGTGTTGCGGCCGTGGCCGAAGGCCTCGGCCTCGAAGATGCCGAGTTCGGCGACGCCGGACAGCCCGACGCCGAGTTCTTCCTCGATTTCGCGATGTAGCGCCTCTAACGGGGTTTCGCCCGGATCGATCTTGCCGCCCGCCATGTAGAAGACGTCCTTGCCCTCCGGGCGCGTCTGGATCAGCCTGCGGTCGCGGACATGGGCGAGGGCGGCGGTGCGGATCATGGAGATCACTCTAGGGAGCGATCGGCTCCCGCTCGCGGCGAACCGGGTGGCGCAGGATCGTCCGTGTCGCTTCCGGCGCGGTGCGGCGCAGGTCGGACAGGTAGATCTCGTGGTGCAGGCCGTTCATCGTCAAGTCGTGCTCGGCCATGTACGCGTCCATCCGGGCCAGGGTCGCGGGCTCGTCGGCGAACGGTCCCACGTGCAGCACCTGGATCGCCTCGCCCTCGGTGAGCTGCTCGAATCCGACACCGTCGACCATGTCCGCGGTGACCGTCTCTGGCATCCGGATCAGCAGCTTCCAGTGCCATTCGTCGCGCGGGACGGTGAGCGGCGGCAGGTCCGATTCCACCCACCACAGGCCCTCGAGCTTGGGCACGACGAAATCGGCGCCGGCGGCCTTGGCCTGCTTCTTCGCGCCGTAGGCGGCCCGGTACAGCGATTCGACGGCCGCGCTGTAGGCGGCTCCGCCGGGGGCGCCCCGGCCGGGCGCGGTGAGGTAGGAGTAGGTCGGGAAGGTGCGCAGGACGGGGTCGGCCGGGGCGGTGTAGTAGGGGCGGTCGGTCTTGGCCAGGTCCAGTTTCATGGCACCCAGCGTGGACTCTCCCGCGTGGGGAGAGTCAAGCCCCGTCGATGGTCAGCGGGTCGGAGGCGGTGAGCGCGCCGGTGCGCGAGGTGTCCTTGAGGTCGACGCCCGAGCGGCCGAGCTCGCGCGCGCCCGCCACCAGGCCCGCCACTACGCGGGCGGCGTCGGCGTAGGTGAGGCCGTCGGGCGGATGGATGTTGGAGATGCAGTTGCGTTCGGCGTCGGCGCGGCCAGGACGCGGGGCATGGGTGAGGTAGATGCCCAGGCTGTCGGCGACCGAGAGGCCGGGGCGTTCCCCGATGATCACCAGCACCGTCCGCACGCCCATGGCCTCGGCGATGTGGTCGCCCAGGGCGACGCGCGCCTGGGTGGCGATCACCGGCGGGGCGAGGGTGTAGCGATCGGCGAGTTCGTCGGCCAGGGCCGCGAGCAGGCCCGCGCCGTGGTCGGTGAGCGCGCGCGGGGACAGCCCGTCGGCGAGCACGAAACCGATGTCGGCCCCGTGGTCGCCGAGGCCGGACAGGTCGGCGGGCAGCCTGCCGAGGTCGGGGCGGCGCAGGTACTCCGAGCGGTCGGCGGCCTTGCTGGTCACCGTCACCGGATCGCCCAGGCCCATGCTCGCGATCTGCTCGGTGAAGATGTCCACATCGAGCGGGACGTGCACCGCGTCGCGGGCGGCGGCGTGCGCGGCCCGCAGGGTCAGGACCTCGGTGGTGGGCAGGGCGTCGCCGGTGCGGCCGAGCCCGATCCTGGCCTGGGTGTTGCGCCGCAGATCGCGCCAGAACTCCTGGGCCACCGCGGCTTCGGCCCGTTCGTCCGGTGTCGGCTCGCCCACGACGTGTCCTCTCGGCTCGGTGTTCGATCGCACGATGCGCAGAACTGGTTTCGTCGCAGTGGGTTTCATCGGTTCGCCGCCAGGGCGCGCAGCGGTGACGACAGCGGCGCCACCTGCCGGATCCGGCCGTTGGCGTCGAGCATG
The DNA here is from genome assembly GCF_040654235.1 of Nocardia sp. NPDC050718. Lineage (NCBI taxonomy): Bacteria > Bacillati > Actinomycetota > Actinomycetes > Mycobacteriales > Nocardiaceae > Nocardia > Nocardia sp. NPDC050718. The sequence goes on from NZ_JBFAHQ010000001.1 coordinate 1,225,081, forward strand.
CCGAGCCCGGACAGCCACGCCTCGAATTCCGGTGCGGGGCGCAGGTTCAGCACCTGCCGCGCGTAGAGCGCGTCGTGGAAGCTCAGGCTCTGGTAGCCGAGCATCACGTCGTCGGCGCCCGGCACCGCGATGACGAAGGCACAACCGGCCGCGCCGAGCAGGGTGAGCAGGGTGTCCATGTCGTCCTGGTCGGCCTCGGCGTGGTTGGTGTAGCAGACGTCGACGCCCATCGGCAGGCCGAGCAGCTTGCCGCAGAAGTGGTCCTCGAGCCCGGCCCGGATGATCTGCTTGCCGTCGTAGAGGTACTCGGGCCCGATGAACCCGACGACGGTGTTCACCAGCAGCGGCCGCAGCTCCCTGGCGACGGCGTAGGCGCGCGCCTCCAGGGTCTGCTGGTCCACCGGCCGATCACCCACGCCCAGATGGGCGTTCGCGCTCAGCGCCGACCCCTGCCCGGTCTCCAGATACATCACGTTGTCGCCGACAGTGCCGCGCCCGAGCGAGCGCCCGGCCTCGTTGCCCTCGCGCAGCAGCGCCAGGTTCACGCCGAAACCGGCATTGGCGCCCTCGGTACCCGCCACCGACTGGAACACCAGATCCACCGGCGCACCGGCCTCGATCAGGCCGATGGTCGTGGTGACGTGGGAGAGCACGCACGACTGGGTCGGGATGTCGAAGCGCAGCCGGACCTCGTCGAGCAGGTGCAGCAGATCGGCGGTGGCCTGGGGCGAGTCGGTGGCCGGGTTGATGCCGATCACCGCGTCGCCGCAGCCGAGCAGCAGCCCGTCGAGGGTGGCGGCGGCGATCCCGCGCGGGTCGTCGGTCGGATGGTTGGGTTGCAGGCGGGTGCTCAACCGGCCGGGCAGGCCGATGGTGGTGCGGAAGCCCGCGGTCACCACGGTCGCCTTGGCGACGGCGATCAGATCCTGATTGCGCATGATCTTGCTGACCGCCGCCACCATCTCCGGTGTCAGTCCCGGGGCGACCGCGGCCAGGGTGGCCGCCGCGTCGTCGGTGGCGGCGACCGCGAGCAGCCAGTCCCGCAGCCCGCCGACGGTGAGGTGCGCGATGGGGCCGAACGCGGTGCGGTCGTGGCTGTCGATGATCAGCCGGGTGACCTCGTCGGTCTCGTACGGCACGACCACCTCGTCGAGGAAGGTGGTCAGCGGCACGTCGGCCAGGGCCCACTGCGCGGCCGCCCGCTCGGCATCGGTCGCGGCGGCGCAACCGGCCAGCTGGTCGCCGCTGCGTTCGGGGGTCGCCTTGGCGAGGAGATCGACCAGGCCGTCGAACGTGTAGGTCGTGACGCCGACAGAGCTGCGGTACACGGTCATCGGGTGCCGCCTCCTTTCGCGGGTTCGTGGTGCGGGTTACTCGAGTTCTTGTTCGGCCTCGGCCAGTGCCGCGAATTCCTCGTCGGGGGACTTGGCGACCAGGTGTTTGCGACTGTAGAGGCCGAAGTAGGCCATGAAGGCGCAGAACACACCGAGGGTGAACAGCGCCGCCTTCGGGTCGACCAGGAAGGTCGCCGCCACCGAGGCCGCCGCGATGACCAGCGCGAACGCGGTGGTCGCGATGCCGCCCGGGGTGCGGTAGGGGCGCGGCATGTTCGGCTCGCGGACCCGCAGCACGATGTGGCTCACCATCATCAGCACGTAGCTCACCGCGGCGCCGAACACGGCCATGTTCAGCAGCATCGCGCCCTCGCCGGTGAGCGAGAGGGCGAAGCCGATCAGGCCGGGCACGATCAGCGCGAGCACCGGCGCCTTGCGGGAGTTGGTCACCGACAGGCTGGTCGGCAGGTAGCCGGCCCGCGAGAGCGCGAAGGTCTGGCGGGAGTAGGCATAGACGATGGAGAAGAAGCTGGCGACCAGACCGGCCAGGCCGATGTAGTTGACCACCTTGGCCGCCGCGCCGTCGCCGAGCGCCTCCACCAGCGGGTTGCCCGAGGTCGACGCGCCCTGCGCGCCGAGCGCGCCGGTCACCAGGACCAGCACCACCGCGCCGGTGACGACCAGCAGCAGCATCGCGACGATGATGCCCTTGGGCACGTTCTTCTCCGGCTCGGTGGCCTCCTCGGCCGCCAGCGGCACGCCCTCGACGGCCAGGAAGAACCAGATGGCGAACGGGATCGCGGCCCAGATGCCCAGGTAGCCGAACGGCAGGAAGGACGAGGAACCGGTGGCGTCGGGGTCGGGCGCGATATTCGTCAGATTGGCCACGTCGAACTCGCCGAGCGCCGCCACCGCGAAGATCACCAGGCCGACCAGCGCGATCGCGGTGATCACGAACATCGCCTTGAGCGCCTCACCCGCGCCACCCAGGTGGATGCCGATGAACAGCGCGTACACCGCCAGGTACACCCACCAGCCGTCGGTGATCCCGAACAGGTTCAGCGATTCCACGTAGGCGCCGATGAAGGTGGCGATGGCGGCGGGCGCGATCGCGTACTCGATGAGCACCGCGGTGCCGGTGGCGAATCCGCCCCACGGGCCGAGGGCGCGCCGGGCGAAGGTGTAGCCGCCGCCCGCCGCGGGCAGGGCCGAGGACAGCTCGGCCATGCCGAGCACCATGGCCAGATACATGGCGGCGATGACGATCGCGGCGATCAGCAGACCACCGAAACCGCCCTCGGCGAGGCCGAAGTTCCAGCCGGAGTAGTCACCGGAGATCACATAGCTCACGCCGAGACCGGCCAGCAGCACCCAGCCGGCCGAGCCGGAGCGCAGGGTGCGTTTGGCGAGATAGTCGTCGGCGGGCGTCTCCGCACCCGTGCCGGGAATCGCGTCGGTACTCACAGGAAAGCTCCTCATCAACAAACAAGCGCGTAGCGACGGCAACGGTGATCGTCGAGGGTTGAAGAATGGTTGACGACTGTTACGGCCGTGGATCCCACAGGTCAGCGGCGCGTATCGAGCGCCGCCGACCTGCGGAAACGATGTGACAACGCGTGTTTCACATCACTGTGGAACGGTGTCACCGGTGGGTGGCGGCGGCTGGGTGTCCAGCGCGGCCACCTCGGCGTCGGTGAGCAGGCGTGAGCGGATCAGGAACCGCACGCCCTCGGGGGCCTCCAGCGAGAAACCGCTGCCCCGGCCGGGCACCACGTCGACCGTGAGATGGGTGTGCTTCCAGTACTCGAACTGGTCGGCACTCATCCAGAACGGGGTGTCGCCCGGCAGATATCCCAGCAGCACGTCCGAGGCGCCGACGCGGAATTCACCGCGTGGGTAGCACATCGGGGAGCTGCCGTCGCAGCAACCGCCGGATTGGTGGAACATGACCGGGCCGTGCTGCCCGGTCAGTTCCCGCAGCAGCGTCGCCGCCTGTTCGGTGAGGTCGACGCGCCGCACCATCAGAAGAAGCCGAGCTTCTGCGGCGAGTAGCTGACCAGCAGGTTCTTGGTCTGCTGGTAGTGCTCGAGCATCATCTTGTGGTTCTCGCGGCCGATGCCGGACTTCTTGTAGCCGCCGAAGGCCGCGTGCGCCGGGTAGGCGTGGTAGCAGTTGGTCCACACCCGGCCCGCCTTGATGCCGCGGCCGAGCCGGTAGGCGGTGTTCATGTCGCGCGTCCACACGCCGGCGCCGAGGCCGTAGAGGGTGTCGTTGGCGATCTTCAGCGCCTCGTCGGTGGAGTCGAAGGTGGTCACCGCGACGACCGGGCCGAAGATCTCCTCCTGGAACACGCGCATGTCGTTGCTGCCCTTGAAGATCGTCGGCTCGATGTAGAAGCCGTCCGCCAGCCCGTCGACCGCGCGGACCGCGCCGCCGGTGAGCACCTCGGCGCCTTCCTTCTTGCCGATGTCGATGTAGGACAGGATCTTCTCGAACTGATCGTTGCTGGCCTGCGCGCCGATCATGGTGGCCTCGTCGAGCGGGTTGCCGCTGACGATCGCCTTGGTGCGCTCCACGCAGCGGGCCATGAACTCGTCGTAGATCGAGGACGCGATCAGCGCGCGCGAGGGACAGGTGCAGACCTCGCCCTGGTTGAGCGCGAACATCACGAAACCCTCGATCGCCTTGTCCAGGAAATCGTCGTCGGCGGCCATCACGTCGGGCAGGAAGATGTTGGGGCTCTTGCCGCCCAGTTCCAGCGTCACCGGGATGATGTTCTCGCTGGCGTACTGCATGATCAGCCGGCCGGTGGTGGTCTCACCGGTGAAGGCGACCTTGGCCACGCGCGGGCTCGACGCCAGCGGCTTGCCCGCCTCCACGCCGAAACCGTTGACCACGTTGAGCACACCCGGCGGCAGCAGATCCGCGACCAGCTCGACCACCTTCATGATCGAGGCGGGCGTCTGCTCGGCGGGCTTGAGCACCACGGCGTTACCGGCCGCGAGCGCGGGCGCCAGCTTCCAGGTGGCCATCAGGATCGGGAAGTTCCACGGGATGATCTGCGCGACGACGCCGAGCGGCTCGTGGAAGTGGTAGGCGATCGTGTCCTTGTCGACCTCGCTGATCCCGCCCTCCTGCGCGCGCAGGACGCCGGCGAAGTAGCGGAAGTGGTCGACCGCCAGCGGCAGGTCGGCGGCCAGGGTCTCGCGGACCGGCTTGCCGTTGTCCCAGGTCTCGGCGACGGCGAGGGCCTCGAGGTTGGCCTCGATCCGGTCGGCGATCTTGTTCAGGATGTTGGCGCGCTCGGCAGCGGAGGTCTCACCCCAGGCGTCGGCGGCCCGGTGGGCGGCGTCCAGCGCCAGCTCGATGTCGGCGGCGGTGGACCGGGCGATCTCGCAGAACGGCTGGCCGTCCACCGGCGAGGTGTTCTCGAAGTACCGGCCCTCGACGGGCGGAACCCACTTGCCGTCGATGAAATTGTCGTACCGCGGCGCGTAGCTGACGATGCTGCCCTCGGTGCCCGGCTTGGCGTAGATCATGTGCGGAGGCTCCTCGCTGATTCCGGTGAAGCGTGACGCCCATCACTATCCGCCGCGAGGGTTGATGAAACGTTGAAGCCGGACCGATCAGGCGCGAAGAGCGCTGTGCAGGCGGGCCGCGGCGACCGCGCGTCGCGCGTCGCGCGGGGGCAGCAGGGCCAGCGCGTGTTCGTGGACGGCGATGTCGTCGGGGGCGGCCTCGCCGTAGGTCAGCGCGTGGTCGGCGTCGGGGCTGGCCAGCACGGCGTTGCGCATGGCGACCGCGAGGTAGTCGCGCCATTCGCTGATGCCGGGGGTGTCCGAATCCGGTAGCAGCGGACCGTGATACAGCCGGACGGCGGTGTCGAGGTCACCGGATTCCAGCGCGCGGGCGACGTCGACGGCGTCGCAGGACAGGGCCGTGGTGAAGCGATAGACGCGGCTGGTGATGTCGCCGCCGGTGGCGCGGCGCAGGTAGGACATCTCCGATTTCAGGGTGCTCGCCCCGACCGCGCGATCGCCGTAGACGGCGTAGTGCAGGCGTTCGTGGCTGTAGCCGTCGTCGTCGAGGGCGAGCAGGGTGAGGATCTCGAGCTGGCGCGGGCGCAGCCGGATCGGGGTGCCATCCCGCAGCAGCCTGCCGGTGCCGAGGCATGTGAGCCGCATTCCGGCGGGCGCGGGTGTGGCGGCGTGCAGTTTCGACTCGATGGCGCTGGTCATGGTGCGCACGGTCGCCATGGCCAGCGGGTGCGAGCGCTTCCAGGTGGTCGACAGGTCGAGCACGCCGAGCAGGGTGCCGTCGGCGGCCCGGATCGGCGCGCAGTAGCAGACCCAGCCGTGCAGGGCGGCGACCAGATGTTCGGCGGAGAACACGGTGTGCGGCTGATCGGTGCGCAGCGCGAGCGAGAGGGCGTTGGTGCCCATGTGCGCCTCGTCCCAGCGCCCGCCGGGCGCGAAGTTCACCTGTTCGGCCCGTCTGCGCATGACCGGTCCACCGTCGGTCCACAGGATGGTGCCCGAGGCGTCGGTGACCGCGGCCACGAATCCGGCCTCGGCGGCGCCGCGCAGTTGCTCGCTCAACTCGGTGACCGGCCCCCGCAGCGGCGACTCCGCCCACCGCGGCCCGATGTCGTCGAGCTCGCTCTCCGGCGCGCAGTCGCGCCCCGGATCCACCGTCCGCAGCGACCGCAACCACGACTGCGCGACCTCTGTCCGCACCGCCGAACTCCCCGTTCCCGGCGCGGACCCGCCCGCGGGCACCCACTGCTCCCACTCTCGTTCCAGCGCAGCGCGCTGCGCCGAGAGTGTCAGCTGCGAGGCCATCGGCGTCTTCCTGTGCGATCGCGAATCGGGTCGGTCACCCCTCATCATGCCTCAGCATCGGGCACTGAGCAGCGGTTTCGAGGGCGGCCGCGGGGGTCGGCGCCCGCTCGTACCATGGCGGTGTGCCTGTCGAGCCGGTTCGGATCGCCGGGGCCGCGGTGGATGTCGCGGTCCCGGGGTGGTCGATGGCGGGGGTGGGCATGGCGGGGTTCGCCGGGCGCGCTCCGGCGGATGTCGAGTTGCGGGTGGTGCCGTATCCGGCGTTGACGGTCTTTCTCGACTTCGGGGACGGCCTGCTGGTCGACGCGGGCGGCGGGGCGGGGCAGCGGGGGAGCGCGGTGGTCGGGCTCGGGGCCGCGCGGGTGCGCGGGCGAGCGCGCGAAGTGGAGCTGATGCAGGTGCGGTTGTCGCCGGTGGTGGCGCACGCGGTTCTCGGGCCGATGGCGGGGACTCCGGTGGTCGCGCTGGACGAGGTGTGGGGCCCGGCGGCCGAGCGCCTGCGCGAGCGGATGCGCGACGCCGCCGGGTGGGACGAGCGGTTCGCGATCGTGCGCGCGGAGCTCGGCAGCCGCGTCGCGTCGGGCCGCCGGGTGGATCCCGAGGTCGCCGCCGCGTGGCACCGGATCGTGGTGTCCCGGGGCCGGATTCGGGTCGCGGCGCTGGCGGACGAGCTCGGGTGGAGCCGGAAACGGCTGTGGGCGCGGTTCCGGGCGCAGCTCGGGGTCACGCCGAAGCAGGCCGCGCAGCTGGTGCGGTTCGATTACGCCGCGCACCGGCTGGCCGCCGGGGACAGCGTGGCGCTGGTGTCGGCGGAGAGCGGGTACGTCGACCAGTCCCATCTGAGCCGTGCGGCAGCGACTTTCGCCGGGTTGACGCCCGCTGGGCTGGCGTGCGCGCCGTGGTTGTCGGTCGACGAGGTGGCGTGGGCCGGGCGGCCCTACGCGACCGTCGTCTGACTCGCGCACCGCGATATTCCAGACCGGTCGTTCCAGCAGGCCAAGAATGGTCCTACGTGGCGATATCGAGGTCGAAGAGCATTGTGTTACAGCAATTTTCGCCTTTGATCACTTATTGCGACCGATCGGTCAAATATGCAAAACTCTGAGCCGTCATCCGATCGCAACAAACCGCTGGAGGATCGTCCTATGGCTCGAAATAGCCACTTACCCACACTGATTCGCGGCGCCACCGCGACGGTCGCGGTCGGCGTCATCGCGGGCGTGACCGCCGTGCTCGCGCCCGCCGCCTCGGCGACCGTGACCAGCATCGGTATCGCGCCCTCGGTCACCCTCGGCGCCCACCGCTACGGCACGACCTGCACCTATGACGTGAGCGTGACCGTCGACGACAACACCAAGCGCGTCTACTTCTTCGAAGAAGGCCAGGGCCCCAGCGGTTTCGCCGACGCGATGCCGGTCGATGGCGTGGCGAAGACGACCTGGACTCCGTCCAAGCCGGGCATCACCTACATCTACGCCGTCCAGCCCGACGCGTGGCCCGAGACCAGGCAGGTCGTCGACGTCGGCACCGGCATCGATCTCGGATCCGCCTGCGTCGCCCTCTGACCCGGCACCCCTCGACAGCAAAGGTTTCACCATGAACGCACTGCGTGGCATCGTCGTCGCCGCCGTGATCGGCACCGCGGCCCTGGCAGGCGGCGGCACCGCCCTGGCCGACCCCGCTCCCATCGGCCCGTCGCCCGTTCCGCCGAGCCCGTGCACCGCCCACCCGCTGCTGACCGCGTGGTGCCTGCTCACCAGCGGATCCTGACGGCGCATCGGGGTGGGTCGCGCCCGGTCCGCCGGGAGTGACCCGCGCCGGTGATCGGCGACGGGAACATTTGTCCAATACCTCGATTCGTCGGCGGCCGATGCTGAGTGTCGTGTCCGCTACCGCGAGCCCGGCGACATCCGGCGCGGTGTGATCGAGGAGGAACGACCATGAACGACGCGACCCGCAGGGACGAGGTGTCCTACCGCGTGCGGTTGCTGCACGCGCTGCGCAAGGAACCGGAGTGGGAGTCGCTGACGCCGGCGGAATTGATCACCGTCCGTGACGCGGCCAATCGCACGGCGTCGTCGCGGTTCTCCCGGGTGATCACCGGATTCCCGGACCGGGGCGCCGCGATCACCTGGCAGGACGTGTCGCTGCCGGATCGGGTGATCCCGGTCCGGGTCTACCGGCCGACGCGCACGACTGCGGCGGCCCTGCCGCTCGTCGTGCACATCCACGGCGGTGCCTATGTGGGAACCGCGGCCCAATGCGATTGGGCCAACAGTCGTCTCGCCGCCCGGCTGCCCGCCGTCGTCGTCTCGGTCGAGCACCGGCTGCTGGCGCCGGGTACGCCGCTGTCGGCGGCCGTCGACGACGGGTGGGACGTGCTGCGGCACGTGGTGGCCGAGGCCGCCGACTGGGGGATCGACCCGGCTCGCGTCGCCGTCGCCGGGGAGAGCTGCGGTGGCCTCATCGCGGCCATGGCCGCGATCCGGGCCCGCGACGCCGATCTCCCGTTGCAGGCGCAAGTCCTGGTCAACCCGGCCGTCGACCCGACGGCCACGATGCTCGACTACCCCTCGATGACCGACCCGGGCGACAGCCCGATGCTGCCGGTCGCGCGCCTGCGATTCTTCCAGCGGCTGGCGGGCACGGACGCGGGCGCCGTCTCGCCGATCCACGCCGACCTGCACGACGTGGCACCGGCCCTGATCCTGGTCCCGACCGTCGACCCGATCGCCGACCACGGCCGCCGCTACGCCGAGCGGCTGCGCGAATCCGGTACGCCGGTCCGGCTGTTCGAGCACCCCGGCGCACCGCACGCCTTCATCGCCCTGCCCGGCCTGGTCCCGCAGGCGAAGACCGCGCTGGCCCAGGTGACCGAGTTCCTCAGCGATCGGCTTGCGGCGCGGCGATCTCCGCGGCAACGCCGTTGAGGATGAGTTCGAGGCCGAAGGTGAAGTCGCTGTCGTCCGGCGTGCTCGGCGGCGACCGGAACAGCGGTGCGGCGAACAGTCGCGCCGCCTCCGGGTACCGCTGCGCGTCGACCAGGCGGGCGAGCGCGCTGCCGTAGTTCTGATTGACCTGCGCCTCGCTCAGGCCCGTTCCCGCTCTGCCGTCGGACAGTTGCTGGGTGAGCAGGCTCGCCTGCCGGACGTGCATGCTCACCAGCATCACGATGCCCACCTTGGTCCCCCAGTCGAGCCCGGTCGCGGCGAGGGGGCGCAGCGCGGCGTCGAGCCAGCCGACCGCGTTGGGGCCGCGGGGCGGTCCGGCGATCGGTAGTTGCGGCACCCACGGGTGCGCGGCGTAGGCCGCGAGCAGGGCGTGCGCCCACTGCCGCAGGCCGTCGCGCCACCGGTCGGGTGCGGCCGTCGGGTCCGGCGCGGGGCCGAGCGCGAGGTCGGACATCAGCTCGAACAACTCGTCCTTCGAGCCGACGTGGCGATAGAGCGCCATCTTCGTGAAGCCGAGGGCGGACGCGACTTTCGCCAGCGTTACCTCGTCCAGGCCGCCGCGGTCGGCCAGCTCGACCGCCGTGCGCACGACCGTGTCGACGTCGAGTTCGGCCGGTCGTCCGAGGCGCGCCGGGGTGGGCAGTCGCCAGAGCCTGCCCAGGTCGGCGGGCATCGCCTCGTCGGGCGTCACGGCAACTACCTCCTCGGAGTTCGGCGGCGTCGGCGCGGCCGCTCCCGAATACTATCGCCGCACTTAGTATCTATGGGATAGTATCCCAGGGATATTATTCAGGAGCTCGGCGAGAGTGGGCGATCGCATGACCGATCAGCTGGTTGTTCCCGGATCCCGGGTGCACGATGTCGACGCGCTGCGCGGCTTCGCGCTGCTGGGGATCTTCATCGTCAACATCACCTTCATGGCCTCGGGGTATCCGGGAAACCTGGTCGTCGACCCGCAGTTCACCTCGACCCTCGACGAGGTCGTGCGCGCGGTGTCGTCGGTGTTCGTCGACATGAAGTTCTACGTGCTGTTCTCGTTCCTGTTCGGCTACAGCTTCACCCTCCAGATGGAATCGGCGGCCGCCGCCGGGGCCGCCTTCGAGCCGCGCATGCTGCGCCGGATCGCGGGGCTGTTCGTCCTCGGCGTGCTGCACGTCGTGTTCCTGTACGGCGGTGACGTGCTGACGACCTACGCGGTGGCCTGCCTGGTCCTGTTCTGGATGCGGCGGTGCGCGGACCGGACGGCGCTGCGGGTCGCCGCCGCGCTGTACGGCGTGGTGCTGGTGAGCCTGGTGGCGAGCGGGCTGTTCCTCGACGCGTCGGCCGTGCTGCCGTCGGCCGAGGAGGCCCGGGTCAACGCGGAGCGGTCGACCGCGGCCATGCTGGGTGGCTGGGGCGACATCATCGGCCACCATCTCGACGGCCTTCCGCTGCTGATCCTGCAGGCCCTCACCATGCAGGGCCCGACCGCGCTCGCGATGTTCCTGCTCGGCCTGGTCGCCGGTCGCAGGCAACTGCTCGCGCGGGTGCGCGGCGACGAGCCGATCCTGCGGCGGATCCAGTGGATCGGCTTTCCGGTGGGCGTGGCCGGTGGGCTGCTGTACACCGTCGGCGGGGGCAATGGGCACACGCTCGCCGTCGCCGCGAGCGTCGCCACCGCGCCGCTGCTCGCCGCCGCCTATGTCGCGACGCTGCTGCGGCTGATGCATGCCCCGCGCAGCACGTGGATCCGCTCGGCGCTGGCACCGGCGGGACGGATCGCCCTGACCAACTACCTCGGCCAGTCCGCGATCGGGCTGATCCTCTTCACCGGTGTCGGGTTCGGCCTGGCCGGCCGGTTGTCGCCGCCGGCGACGATGACGCTGGCGCTGGCGATCTTCGCGCTCCAGCTGTGGGTGAGCGCGATCTGGTTGCGCCGGTACCGGTATGGGCCCGCCGAATGGCTGTTGCGCTGGATCACCATCGGGCGCAAGCCCGGCCTGCGGGCCGCGCCGGTCGGCTGACCCTTGCCGCGTCCCCGGCTCGCATGGCACTATTCGAGCGATTGGTTTCGATACCAATGGTTTCGTAATTCGAGTTGGGCAAAGGACAAGCGATCATGAGGTTCAGGAAGCCGGCCGCGAGGCTCGCCACGACCGGTCTCGGCATCGCCGCGGCCATGCACGTCGTCTGGGTCTTCTCCCCGTGGCCGTTCGCCGATCGCGCGGTATTCGCCGGTGCGACCAGCGGTGACTCCGTCGACGACGCGCCCGGCCCCGTCGCCACCGCCGCAGCCGCGGCGACGTTCGCCGCGGCCGCCTACACGGTGTCGGCGCAGGCGGGACTGGCGCCGCGCGCACTCCCCGCCCGGCTCGGCCGCGCGGCCGTCGCCACCGTCGCCGGTGGGCTCCTGCTGCGCGGGGCGCTGGGCCTGGTCTATTCGGGATTCGTGAGCAAGCGCAGCCTGTTCACCCGCTGGGACCTGGCGGTGTATTCGCCGTTCAGCCTGGTCGTCGGCGCCCTCGCCGCCTGTGTCGTGGTGGGCGACAAGGAAGCACGCGCCGACGTCATCGGGTGAACGGTCGGCCGAGCGGGCTCACCAGAATTCGACCAGCGGGGCATCGTGTTCGCGCTGTCGCCACGACTCGGTGAGGCGACCGAGCCGGGCCGGGGCGGAGACACTGCCGATGCTCGCGATCCTGCCGTCCCGGATCGCCAGGATCGACACACCGAGGACGCGATCGTCGAGGGTGAACACCATGGCCGGGCAGCCGTTGACGACGGCCGCGTGGATCGAGGGCGAGCCGCCGACGAGTTTGCGCTTGGCGGGTGTCGGTGTGAAGCCGACCCGCACCGCCGTGGCGAGCTGGGCCGGGGTCGCGTACCTGATCAATGTGGTGGCCAGGCCCAGCGCGCCGTCGGAGACGCCGGTCGCGTCGTCGGTCAGCAGGGCGACCAGGCGCTCGGTCCGGCCCGATGTCGCGGCCGCGACGAACGCCTCGACGATCCGCCGCGCGGACACCTCGTCGGTGCGGGTCTCGGTGCCGGCGGCGGCGATTCGGCGCCGGGCCCGGTGCGCGTGCTGCTGACTCGCCGATTCGGTGATGCCGAGTATCGCGGCGATCTCGGCATGGCTGTGCGAAAAGGCCTCGCGCAGTACGTAGACGGCCCGTTCGACCGGGGAGAGCCGCTCCATCAGCAACAGCACCGCCAGCGTCACCGACTCGCGCTGCACGGCGGTCTCGGCCGGGCCGAGCAGGGGATCGCCGTCGAGCAGCGGCTCGGGCAGCCACGCTCCGACCGCGCGTTCGCGGCGGACCTGCGCCGAACGGAGGCGGTCGATCGCCAGGTTGGTGACGATCTTGGTCAACCAGGCCTCCGGCACCTCGACGTACTCCCGGTCGGCGGCCTGCCACCGCAGGAACGCGTCCTGCACCGTGTCCTCGGCGTCGGCGGCCGAACCGAGCAGGCGATACGCCAGCGAGGCCAGCCGGTTCCGGCTGGCCTCGAAGTGCGCCACAGCGGCGATGTCCATGCGCACGACCCTAGGCGGGAACCACCCGGGACGAGACCGCGCGAGCGGTGGCCAGGCGGTATCGGCGGTTACGCTGCCCGAAGGTCGGGCGGCTGATCGCCCAGGCGCTGGTCGCCACGATCGCCGCCTTGACCCGCGCCGCCGGTCGCCCGCGCAGGGCACCGGCCCTGGCCCGCGCGCGGCGGTCGACCAGCTGGAACAACCCGTCCTTGCGGCCCAGGCTGATGTGGTTGCCGACATACGACAGCGCCGTCGTCTTGATCGCGCGCCCGGTCAGGTCCCCGATGATCGCCGCTGCCGCCTGCGAGCCGGTGAACCCCGCCGACGCGCACGACATCGGCAGCGGCAGACCGTTCTCACCGAGCACGAAGACGCTGTCACCGGCCACGTACACCTCGGGGTGCGAGATCGACCGCATCTGCCGGTCGACGGTGATCCGCCCGTCGGGTTCCACCGCGAGCGCGCTGGCGGCGGCGATCGGCGGGACGGCGAACCCGGCGGCCCACACGGTCGCGTCGGCGGCGAGGACGGTCCCGTCGACGGCGACGGCCCCGGTCCGCTCGACCCGCTCGATCTCGCTGTGCTCGTGCACCGTGATGCCGAAGCGGTCGAAGGCGCGCAAGAGGTGCGCGCGCGCCTTCGGGCCGAGCCAGCCGCCCAGCTCACCGCCGGTGGCCAGGCTGACGCGCAGCCCCGGATGGGCTTCGGCGATCTCGGTGGCGGTCTCGATCGCGGTCAGGTTGCCCCCGACCACCAGCACCCGCGCGCCCTCGGCCAGCTCGTCCAGGCGGGCCCGCAGGCGCAGCGCGGACGACCGCTCCGCGACATGGAAGGCGTGCTCGGCGACGCCGGGAACGCCGTGGTCGGCGGCGGTGCTGCCGAGGGTGTAGAGCAGGGTGTCGTAACCGAGCTGGTCGGTGCCGTCGTCGTCGCTGACCGTCACCGTCCTGCGGTCGACGTCGATGCCGGTCACCCTGGCCACGCGGAGCCGGATGCCGGTGCCGGCGAAGATCTCGGTCAGTGGCCGGTGCGGAAGTTCGTGCCCGGCGGCGAGCTGGTGCAGGCGCAACCGCTCGACGAAATCGGGCGCGGCGTTGACGACGGTGATCTCGATGTCGTCGGCGTGGAGTCGGCGGGCCAGATACCCGGCGGTGAAGGCCCCGGCGTAACCGGCGCCGAGGACGACGATGCGGTGCTTCATGATTGGCTCCTGTCTGCTTCGCGTGCTCCTTGAACGAGGCAGCCCCGGATTTCCTGACAGCGGCTCCGCGTGGCATGGGTCACTCGCCCGGAAACGGCCGCGCACTAGGCTGAGGTCACACCGATCTGGGAGGCTGGCACTGTGAACCGGTTGGGTAACGCGACTTCGCCGTATCTGCGTCAGCACGCCGACAATCCGGTGCATTGGCGGGAGTGGGACGCCGACGCGCTCGCCGAGGCGGCCGAGCGGGACGTGCCGATCCTGTTGTCGATCGGGTACGCGTCGTGTCACTGGTGCCATGTGATGGCGCACGAGTCGTTCGAGGACGCGGCGACCGCCGAGCAGATGAACGCCGGCTTCGTGTGCGTGAAGGTGGACCGGGAGGAACGGCCCGACCTGGACGCGGTCTACATGAACGCGACCGTCGCCATGACCGGCCAGGGCGGGTGGCCGATGACCTGCTTCCTGACACCCGACGGCGCGCCGTTCTACTGCGGCACCTACTACCCGAAGGCGCCGCGCGGCGGGATGCCGTCGTTCACCCAGTTGCTCAGCGCCATCACCGACACCTGGCGCAACCGTCGCGAGGATGTCGACAAGGCGGCGGAGCAGGTGACCGACGCGCTGCGCGCGCAGGCGACCGGGTTGCCCGATGCCGAATTCGCCGTCGTCCCCGACCTGCTCGACAAGGCGGTGCTCGCGATCGCCGCCGACGAGGACCGCGAGCGCGGCGGTTTCGGTGGGGCGCCGAAGTTTCCGCCGTCGGCGCTGCTGGAAGGCCTTCTGCGGCACTGGGAACGCACCGGCGACCAGGCCGTGTTCGACCTCGTCGAGCGCACCGCCGAGGCGATGGCGCGCGGCGGCATCTACGACCAGCTGCGCGGTGGCTTCTCCCGGTACTCGGTCGACGCGGGCTGGCTCATCCCGCACTTCGAGAAGATGCTCTACGACAACGCCCTGCTGCTGCGCGCCTACGCCCATCTCGCCCGCCGCGCGCCCGCGACCCCGCTGGAGTCGTTGCCGCACCGGGTGACTCGCGAGACCGTCGAATTCCTGCTCGCCGACCTCGGTACCGCGGAGGGCGCGTTCGCCTCCGCGCTAGACGCCGACACCCACCTGGAACCGGGCGGTCCCGGGGTCGAGGGCGCCACCTATGTGTGGACGCCGTCGGAACTGATCGGCGACCTGGGCCCGCTCGACGGCGTCTGGGCCGCAGAGGCTTTCGGCGTCAGCACGGCGGGCAATTTCGAACAGGGCACCTCGGTGCTCACCCGGCGCAGCGATCCCGTCGACGCCGAGCAGTCGGCCCGCTTCGACCGGCTGCGCGCCCGGCTGCTGGAACTGCGCGCCGAACGCCCGCAGCCCGACCGCGACGACAAGGTGGTCACCGCCTGGAACGGCATGGTGATCACCGCCCTCGCCGAAGCCGGTGCGGCACTGGAGGAACCGTCGTGGGTGGCGGCCGCGGTCCGCTGCGCTCGCTTCCTGCTCGACGTCCACCTGGTCGACGGCAGGCTGCGCCGCGCCTCGCTCGACGGTGTCGTCGGGACCCCGCCCGGTGTCCTCGAGGACTACGCCTGGCTCACCACCGGCCTGCTGGCCCTCTACCAGGCCACCGGTGAACCCGACTGGCTCGCCGCCGCACAGGTGTTGCTGGACGGCGCGATCGACCACTTCGCCGATCCCGACCGCCCCGGCAGCTGGTTCGACACCGCCGACGACGCCGAGACCCTCGTCGCCCGCCCGCGCGACCCGGTCGACGGCGCCACCCCGGCGGGCTCCTCCGCCCTCGCCGAAGCCCTGCTGACCGCGTCCGCCGTCACCGAGCCTGAGCACGCCGTGCGCTACCGCGAACTCGCCGACCACACCCTGGCGCGCGGCGCGGTCCTGCTGGCCCGCGCCCCACGCACCGCGGGCCACTGGCTGTCGGTCGCCGAAGCGTCCCTGCGCGGTCCCCTCCAGGTGGCGGTCACCGCCACCGAGAAGTCCTCGGCCGCCACCGAACTCCTCGCCGCCGCCCGCACCTGGGCCCCCGGCGGCGCGATCGTCCTGGCCGGCCCGCCCGACTCCGCCCCACTCCTGGCCGACCGCCCCCTGGTCGACGACGCCCCCGCCGCCTACGTCTGCCGCGGCTCGGTCTGCGACCTCCCCGTCACCGACCCGGCCGCCCTCACCGCCGCACTGCGCACCTAGCGCGGCCACTGTCGGCGCGCCGCCGAGGCGTTGGCCAGGTCGGTTCGCTGCCGCGGTGTGCGCGTCGCTCCGATCGGCTTGCGGTCGCGCTGGGTGCGGGGCGTGGCCTGGTCGGTTCGCTGCCGCGGTGTGCGCGTCGCTCCGATCGGCTCACCCGCGTCCCGGTGGGATGTCGGTCCAGGTGCGGGTGCGGCCGGGGATGCCGCGGAGGCGCAGGTCTTTGTAGCGCTTCCAGTGGGCGCGTTCGGTGGCGGTCGCGGCCTGGAGGACGGCGTCGCTGACGAGGACTCGGCGGTCGACCTCCTTGGCCATGGTGGTGAGGCGCGCGGCCTCGTTGACCGCGTCGCCGATGACGGTGAATTCGAGGCGGGTGTCGGCGCCGACGTCACCGGCGAAGACCTGGCCGCGGGCGACGCCGATGCCGACGTCGAGTTCGCCGGTGGCGACCACCTCGTCGCGGATGCGGCGGGCGGCGCGCAGCGCGGGGGTGGCGTTGTCGTCGAGGGCGGAGGGGGCGCCGAAGATACACAGGGCGGCGTCGCCGGCGAACTTGTTGACCAGGCCGCCGTTGTCCTCGGTGGCGGCAACGACGGTGGCCAGCAGCCGGTTGAGCTTGTGCACGAACTGTTCCGGCGCCATCTCGGCCGACAGCTGCACCGATCCGGTGACGTCGACGAACAGCGCCGACACGATCCGCACGTCACCGGTCAGGTCGGTGCTGCCGGACAGCGCGCGTTCGGCGACGGTCGAGCCGACGTGCCTGCCGAACACGTCCTCGGTGTGCTGCTGATCCTGCAGGGTCGAGGCCAGTTCGTTGACGGAGTGTTCCAGCCGCCCGATCTCACTGGCGCTGCCGACCGGCACCCGCACGTCGAGTTCGCCGCGGGTGATCCGGTCCAGCGCCCGGTACATCGTGCGCATCGGGGTGGCGACCGAACGGGCCAGCAGCGCGGTGGCCAGGGCGCCGACGGCGAGGGCGACGAGGGTGAAGATCCAGGCCGCGCGCACCCGGTCCTCGGCCGGGGTGGCCGGATCGTTGAGCACCGTGATGATGATCAGCCCGGGCAGCGCGCTCGACACCGCCCAGGTGACGAGCACGCGCACGAGCACGGTGGCGCTCGGGTGCACGGTGGGTCCGAGCACCGAGGTGATGATCGGGACCGCGGGCCGGATCAGCCGGTCGAGGATCAGATAGGTCGCGCCCGCCGATTCCAGGGCGCCCAGCGTGAAGCCGGCGATCACGACCGCTTTGTTGTCGTAGTCGGTGAACCGGTCGACCAGCCAGACCGTCAGCGCGATGCCAGGGATCCACAGCACGACCGCGCGCACCGTGATCGCGGCGGGCAGCGCGATCAGCCGCCGCGCTTCCTCCGGTGTCGGCTTGCGGCCGTCGTCGAGCCAGCGCAGATAGCGGCGCCGGTCGTAGATGGCCATCGCGATGCCGACGGCCACCGCGAAGACGGGATAGATGGCCAGCAGCCAGGCCGCTTCCCGCCAGTTCGGCCCGACGCGGCTGAAGACGCCGTCCGCCCAGGCGATGAGGAAGATGGCCGCGAGGCCGACGATATTGGCGGTGATGACGACCAGCGCCAGGCCCCAGTAGCTGCGCAGCGCCCAGCGGACCAGCCGGTTCATCGCGCACGCCCGGGTCCGGCGCGCCGAGACGCCCGGCGGTCACGAGCTGCGCTGACGGATGACACGAATATCGAGCATAGAAGGCCCGGTCGCGCCCACGACGCGCACGCGCCGATCAGCCGAGCACGACCAGCCAGATCGCGATGTAGTGGCACAGCGCGGCGACCACGGTCGCGGCGTGGAAGAACTCGTGATGCCCGAAGTGCGTCGGCCACGGGTTCGGCCATTTCGTCGCGTAGAGGATCGCGCCGACGCTGTAGATCACGCCGCCGACCGCGAGCAGCACCAGCGGCCAGACGCCCACGTTGTGCAGCAGTTCGGGCGCCACCGGCACGATCGCCCAGCCGAGCAGCAGATACAGCGGCACCCCCACCCAGCGCGGCGCGGTCGGCCACAACAGCTTCAACGCCACCCCGGCGAGCGCGCCCGCCCACACCACGATCAGCAATGTCCGCCCGGTCGTCCCCGGCAGCCCGAGCAACGCGAACGGCGTGTAGCTGCCCGCGATGAACAGGAAGATCATCGAATGGTCGGCCCGCTTCATCCGCACCCGGGCCCGCGCACTGCGCCAGGTCACCCGGTGATACACCGCGCTGATCCCGAACAGCGCGATCACCGAGACCCCGTAGAGCAGCGTCGACCACCCGGCGGTCGCCGACTCCCGGAACCCGAACACCACGAGCACCGCCACCGCGACCGCGGCGACCCCCACCGCCCAGGTATGAATCCACCCCCGCAGCAGCGGCTTGCCGAGCACCACCGGCTCCGGCACCTCGGCCCGCACAGCCTCCACGAATCCTCCCAAGTCCAAACCTACGGTACCGTAGGTTACCGCCAACGGTACGTCAGCACCCACGTCCACCACCACAAACGTGCCCACCCCCACACCGCCGATCCCGCGAGCACAGGGGTAACTCCCCAGCCACCCCAGAACCCCACCACCTACTCACCGCCGGCCCGGCGCGCAACTCGCGGCTTCCCCACGACCGGCAAAAAACGCGGGGAGGCGGGGGAGCGTAGGGTGCGGGCGTGGAGTTTCTCGCTCGGGTGCGTGGTCTGCCGTACCGCATCTACGAAGCCAGACTGTCCAAGCAGCTGGCCGACAAGCAGCATCCTCGCCATGTCGCCGTGATGTGCGACGGCAATCGCCGCTGGGCGCGCGAGAACGGGTTCACCGATGTCAGCCACGGTCATCGGGTCGGTGCGCTGAAGATCGCCGAGCTGGTCGGCTGGTGTTCCGACGAGGGCATCGAGATGGTGACCGTCTATCTGCTGTCGACGGAGAACCTGCGCCGCGATCCGGACGAGCTGGAGACGCTGTTCGAGGTCATCACCGACGTGGTGGAGGAGCTGTCGGCGCCGGAGCAGAACTGGAGCGTGCGGATCGTCGGCTCGCTGGCGGGCTTCCCGGAGCTGATCGCGAAGCGGCTGCGGGTGGCGGCGGAGCGCACGAGTGGCCGCGACGGTGTACATGTGAATGTGGCGGTGGGGTACGGCGGGCGCCAGGAGATCACCGACGCGGTGCGTTCGCTGGTGCGCCAGGAGATCGCCGCGGGTGAGTCGGGCGAGGATCTGGTGCAGTCGATCACGGTCGACGCGATCGGTCAGCATCTCTACACCTCGGGTCAGCCGGATCCGGATCTGGTCATCAGAACCTCTGGTGAGCAGCGGCTTTCGGGTTTCCTGCTGTGGCAGAGCGCCTATTCGGAGATCTGGTTCACCGAGGCGTACTGGCCGGAGTTCCGGCGGGTCGACTTCTTGCGCGCGCTGCGGGATTACGCCGCGCGGCACCGCCGTTTCGGCGTGTGAGGTGACTCGGCTCGCGTACTCTGCGGGCAGTGGACCCCGAACAGTCTTCCTACATCAGCTATGAGGAATTCGGCAGGCGTTTCCTGGAATACGCCGTCTCCGAGCAGCGGATCGCCGCGGCGTTCGGTGAACTCACCGGCGCGGCTTTCGATTTCGGGCCGATCGGGGTGGGGCCGGGTCGCCTGGCGAAGGTGACGGCGCAGGTCGAGCTGGGGCGGCCGCGCATCCTGCGCTACGTCGACGCCTACATCTCCTTCGAGCTCACCATTCCGCTGCATGTGGACCTGGTGGTCGATCTGGCGGTCGACCGGTCGCGGTTCCGGGTGGACGGCACGGTGCATCTGCATCTGACGGCGCGCACCGCCGACCCGCTGCGGGTGGTCATCGACATCGCGGAGCCACGAGCCAGCGATGTGCGGGTGAACGTGGCGAGCGCGACCAAGCGGGGGGAGTTGCTGCGGGTGCTGGCCAGTGTCGATCACGAGATCCGCCGGTTCGTCGCCCGGTATGTGGCCCAGGAGATCCGGAAGCCGGAGATCGCGGCGGTCCGCAATATCGACGTGGCGACCAGGCTCGACGCGGCCTGGAAGTTGTAGGAGAGTCGCCCCGATCCCGGGCGGGCGCGGGCTACGCTGCTGCGCGAGACCAGGCCCGACGACACATGCAGGGGTGAGCTGTGGGAGTTGTGAGCAAGCCAGGACCGAGTCGGCGCGCGCGGATCGCGGCGCTCGGTGCGGTGTCGAGTGCCGTGCTGCTGGTCGCGGGCTGCGGCGCCGATCAGCCGGCGCCGCCCCGGATCACGCCCGAGGATCAGCCGCAGGCGGCGGGCGCGGTGTTCGCCTATCGCACCGAGGGGGAGCTGGCGGTGGTGCGCGGAGCCGACACCCTGCGCGCGCCGGGCAGCTTCGGGTATTCGTCGGCCGCGGTGAATTTCTCCACGGACGGGAAGTTCGCTTTCGCGGTGGAGTCGGGGTCGAAGACGCTGGTGGCGTTGCGGGTCGCCGACGGCGCGGTGTCGCGGATCGAGTGCGACTGCACCGACGCGGTGGCCCTGCGCGGGTCGGTGCTGGCCTGGTGGCGGGAGCCGGGCCAGATCATGACCATGGATCTGTCGGGCACCGCGCCCGCGGCGCCGGAACAGGATGTGACACTGCCGGATTCGCCGAGCCCGCTCTCCGGTGGCACGTGGGACGGGGCCAGGCTGGTCGCGGCGACCGACGAGTTCCTGCTGCTGGCCAGGGTCGAGTCGCGCGGCCTGTGGTGGGAGAAGAACCATCTGTACGCGATCGGCACCGAGGCGATCCTGCCGCTGGGCCGGGTGCCCGGCATCGACGCCGACCTGTCGGCCGCCGCCGGACCCGACGGCCACACCTTCGTGCTGGCGGGCACGACCGCCCGCAGCGCGTCCTGCGGTACCGGCCACGTGGCGACCATCGACGCCCGCTCCAACGCGGTGCAGGAACTGCCCGAACTGCCGGGCGAGTGCTCGTCGGCCTACCGCCCACGCTGGGGCGGTGACGGCACCATCACCGTCGCCACCAGGAAGTGGGCCGACGTGGCGGGCGCGCCGAGCACCGTCGACCGGTTGCAGTCGGCGGCCCAGGGCTGGGCCCCGGTCGGCGAGCAGCCGGTGGTCGACATGCTGCTGCCGCGCCCGCAGGAGTCGGTGATCCAGGTGGTCGCGGGCGATCCGACGGCCGCGCGCGACACCCCGCGCGGGGTGCTGGTCGTCGAGAAGGGCGGCACGCGAACCGAACTCGCCACCCAGGTCGTCTCGCTGGGCGCGCCGTCCGCCGCGCAGCGGTAGCTGCGTCGGCGTCCGCCCACGCGCGTCCGGCGATTCGCACCGTCCTGGCGGCGAGCGGGTCCGGCAGCGGTGCGCCACCGTGGGCGGGTTCGGCCCATCGAACCGATCCGGTGCCGAGTCCGTATACCCGCGCGCCGGGCACAGTGCCCGGCCGATCGGCGCCGCACGGGCGACGCCGAGGCGGGGGAGCGCCGGAGGTACCGATGCGGATCAGTGGGTTACGGATGGTGGTCGCCGCGGCGGCCGTCGCGATGCTGGGGGCGGGCTGTGCGACCGCCACGCCGCAGGGACCGCAGATCGTGACGACGGCGCCGCAGTCGGCGCCGCTGTTCGCGGTGCGCACGACCACCGGGATGGGGGTGGCCGACGCCTCGGGGATGCGCGGCGACCGGGTCGGCGACTATCGCGATATCGGCTTCAGCCAGGACAATTCGCTGGCCTACACGGTCGACGGCGCGGGCGTGGTGACCGCGATGGAGGTCGCCGAGCTGCTCGTCGCCTCGGGCCGCATCGACTGCCACTGCACCCGGGTGTTCCCGCTGCATGACGCGGTGGTCGGCTGGTGGCGCGACGGCGTGATCATGCAGGCCGATCTGCGCACGCCCGATCCCGCGGTGCTGCGGGCGATTTCGCTGCCCGCACCCCGTGATCCGCTGGGTGATGGGGTAGCCCTCACCGGCACCGAGCTGATCGCCCTCGACCGCGACCGGGCCGTGCTCACCCGCATCGAGACCATCCCCGGCGCGATCTGGGGCATCAACCACCTCTACGTGGTCGATCTGAATTCCGGTGCGGTGCAGCAGTTCGGTCGCATCGCCGACGTGAACATGCCCTTCCGGCAGGCGGCGATCGCTCCCGGCGGACGGTCGGTCGTCGTCGCGGGCTACAGCCGCGACAATGTCGCCTGCGGCACCGCCTCGGCGCACCGGCTCGATCTCGTCACCGGGACAGTCGATTCCGTCGGCCCGCCGTTCCCGTCGTGCAGCTCGATCGCCGACATCCGCGGTGACGGCGCCGATGTCGTGCTGACCCGCCTGGTCTGGGACCGCGACGAACCGCAGCGGCTGGTGTCCTCGACGGTCTGGCGCTACCGCGACGGCTGGACCCAGGCCGGCGCCGACCCGGCCGTGCGCGTCCTCACCGACCCGATCGCCGTCGAACTCCGGCACACCGGCGCGGCTTCCCCGTTCGGCACCATCGACGGTGACCTGGTCGTCGACGGGAAGCCGGTGCTGCGCAACGTGATCGAGGTGCGAGCCACGCACCGCTGATCAGAGCTTGCGCAGCCGCAGCCGGTTGATGGTGTGGTCGGAGTCCTTGCGCAGCACCAGGGTCGCGCGCGGGCGGGTCGGCAGGATGTTCTCCACCAGATTGGGCCGGTTGGTGGAGTTCCAGATGTCGCGCGCGGCCGCGGTGGCCTGCTCGTCGTTCAGCGCGGAGTAATGGTGGAAGTGCGCGTCGGGGTCGGCGAAGCCGGTCTTGCGCAGCGCGAGAAAGCGCTGCACGTACCAGTTCTCGATGTCCTCGATCCTGGCGTCGACGTAGATGGAGAAGTCGAACAGGTCCGAGACCATCAGCCGCGGCCCGGTCTGCAGCACGTTCAGGCCCTCGACGATGAGGATGTCGGGCTGGCGCACGCAGTGCTTCTCGTCGGGCACGATGTCGTAGGAGATGTGCGAGTACACCGGCGCGCACACCTCTTCGGCGCCCGACTTCACCTCGGTGACGAAGCGCAGCAGCTTGCGCCGGTCGTAGCTCTCCGGGAAACCCTTGCGGTGCATGATGCCGCGGCGGGTGAGTTCGGCGGTGGGGTAGAGGAATCCGTCGGTGGTCACCAGGTCGACCCGGGGATGGTGATCCCAGCGGGCCAGCAGCGCCTGCAGCACGCGCGCGGTGGTCGACTTGCCGACCGCGACACTGCCCGCGACGCCGATCACGAACGGCACCTGCTTGTCGGGATGCTTCTCCCCGAGGAAGGTCGCGGTGGCGGCGAACAGCCGCTGGCGGGCCGCGACCTGCAGGTGGATGAGACGGGCGAGCGGCAGGTAGACCTCGGCGACTTCCTCGAGATCGATCTGCTCGCCGAGACCACGGAGGCCGGTCAGTTCCTCCTCGGTCAGGACCAGCGGAGTCGACTTGCGCAGGGTGCGCCACTGCTTCCGGTCGAACTCCACATACGGGCTGGGCTCGCTCATCCGTGCCACCTACCCGACGCTCCGTTCGGGCGCACACGCACAGCTGGGCTGCCCGTCCAGTGAGATCCGGGATAACTCTGACCGCATGTCGCGATTGTGCTCCGTCCCGGCCATCCGCGCGCAACAGGGGGTTTGGCTACCCGTCGGTAACGAGCAACAACGCCGAGGTAGGGCCCGCTTTTCCGAATTACCCCGTAAGGTCGGGCGGCATGGGGTCTCATCCACTCGTCACTGAATACCTGCGGCTCGGACTGGCTTTCGACCGGCTCGAAGAAGGCTTCGTCGACGCCTACACCGGCGACCCGCAGCTGCGTCGCGACAGCGAGAACGCGCCGGTCCCCGACCCGGCGGAGCTGGTGCACCGGGCCGTCGACCTGCGCGCGGGCCTGGCCGACGCCGGGCTCTCGGCGCGGCGCACCGAATTCCTCGACGCCCACCTGGTGGCGATGGAATGCTCGGCGCGCAAGTTCGCCGGGGAGGACATCGGGTTCGTCGACGAGGTCCGCGCCTACTTCGACGTCGACATCGCACCCGGCGACCCCGACGACTACCGCGAGGCGCACCGCCGGATGGACGAGGTGCTGGGCGGGGACGGCCCGCTGGCTGAGCGGGCCGCCGCCTACCGGCGCGGCGACGAGATCCCGCCGGACAAGCTCGCGACCTGCGTCGAGGCCTTCTCCAGCGCGCTGCGCGAGCGGGTCCGCGAGCGCTACCCGCTGCCCGACCACGAGACGGTCACCTACGAGGTGGTCGGCGACAAGCCGTGGTCCGGATTCAACTACTACCTGGGCAATTTCCACTCCAAGGTCGCGATCAACTCCGACCTCAAGCAGCACATGGCGCACTTGCCCGCGCTCATCGCGCACGAGGCCTACCCGGGTCACCACACCGAGCACTGCCGCAAGGAAGCCGGGCTGGTCGCCGCGGGCGAGGACGAGCAGACGCTGTTCCTGGTCAACACCCCGCAGTGCCTGATGGCCGAGGGCCTGGCCGACCTGGCGCTGCAGTCGATCGTCGGGCCGGGCTGGGGGCTGTGGGCGCAGGAGATCTACGCCGATCTCGGGCTGCGGTTCGACGGTGAGCGGGCCGAGCGCTTCTCGACCGCGTCGGCGAAGCTGCTGAGCGTGCGTCAGGACGCGGCGCTGCTGCTGCATGACCAGCATCGCGGCGAAGACGAGGTCGCGGCGTTCCTGCAGCGGTGGAGCCTGGCCACGCCGGAGCGGGCGCGGCAGTCGCTGCGGTTCCTGTCCTCGCCGCTGTGGCGGGCCTACATCAGCACCTACGTGGAGGGCTACCGCCTGCTCGGCGGCTGGCTGGACAACGCCGTCGACGCGCAGGACCGGGTCGAGCGATTCGGCCGTCTGCTCGACGAGCCGCTCACGCCGGGCGCGATCCGGCGGATGCCGGTCTGACTGTGTCCTCGGTCACCGCCGACGGCGCCGTAGCGGCCGCCGGTGCTGTTCGGCGGTGGCCGCCGACCGGGCCGCAGAGCTGTGAGCTGCGTCTCCCGGGTGGCGGCCGCGCCGGTGTTGCGCTATCCCCGTGCTCGGGCGTCCGCGCGCGGCCCATAGACTGAGGGTCGTGACGCAGACGACCGCTTCGGTGAATACCCAGTCTCTCGGTGAGCTCGATCCCGAGTTGGCCGCCGCGATGGCGGGCGAGCTCGCCCGCGAGCGCGACACCCTCGAGATGATCGCCTCGGAGAACTTCGTGCCGCGCGCGGTCCTGCAGGCGCAGGGCTCCGTGCTCACCAACAAGTACGCCGAGGGCTACCCGGGCCGCCGCTACTACGGTGGCTGCGAGGCCGTCGACGTGGTGGAGACCCTGGCGCGCGACCGCGCCAAGGAGCTCTTCGGCGCCGAGTTCGCCAACGTGCAGCCCCACTCCGGCGCCCAGGCCAACGCCGCGGTGCTGATGGCGCTGATGAACCCGGGCGAGACCCTGCTGGGCCTGGACCTGGCGCACGGTGGTCACCTCACCCACGGCATGCGCCTGAACTTCTCCGGCAAGCTCTACGACGTCCACTCCTACGGTGTGTCGAAGGAAGACCACCGCATCGACATGGACGAGGTGCGTGACATCGCCAAGGCCTCGAAGCCGAAGGTGATCGTCGCCGGCTGGTCGGCCTACCCGCGTCACCAGGACTTCGCGAAGTTCCGCGAGATCGCCGACGAGGTCGGCGCCTACCTGTGGGTCGACATGGCGCACTTCGCCGGTCTGGTCGCCGCCGGTCTGCACCCCTCGCCGGTGCCGTATGCCGACGTGGTGTCCTCCACCGTGCACAAGACCCTCGGCGGCCCCCGCTCCGGCCTGATCCTGGCCAAGCAGGAATTCGCCAAGAAGCTGAACTCGGCGGTGTTCCCGGGTCAGCAGGGTGGCCCGCTGATGCACGTCATCGCCGCCAAGGCCGCCGCGTTCAAGATCGCCGCGACCGAGGAGTTCAAGGACCGTCAGGTGCGCACCCTGTCCGGCTCCCGCATCCTCGCCGAGCGCCTGACCGGCGCCGACGTGAAGGACAAGGGCGTCTCCGTGCTCACCGGCGGCACCGACGTGCACCTGGTCCTGGTCGACCTGCGCAACTCCGAGCTCGACGGCCAGCAGGCCGAGGACCTCCTGCACGAGGTCGGCATCACGGTCAACCGCAACGCGGTCCCGTTCGACCCGCGCCCGCCGATGGTCACCTCCGGCCTGCGTATCGGCACCGCCGCCCTGGCCACCCGCGGCTTCGGCGACGCCGAGTTCACCGAGGTCGCCGACATCATCGCCGCCGCCCTGGCGGGCACCTCCGACACCGAGTCGCTGCGCGCCCGTGTCGCCAAGCTGGCCCAGAGCGTCCCGCTCTACCAGGGCCTGGAGGACTGGCGCCTGCTCGGCTGAGCCGATACCTCACCGAAGGCCCTCGCCCGCTGAATCATCCAGCAGGTGAGGGTCTTTCGTCGTCTCAGGCAGACTGCCGGATCACCTGGCGCGCATCGGTGCGTCGCACCGCCGGGAGCAGGTAGCGCTCGGGGCGTTCCGGGACGGAGCTGTCCCCGAGGGCCAACAGCGGCATGATCACCCCGATCAGCCAGGCCGCGAGCAGCCGACGCGCCCGGGGATAGCGGCCCGTGTCGCGGTCGATGACGACCAGCCCGAACACGGCTTTGCCGAGCGTCGTCCTCGTCACGGATTGGAGGACGACCCGGTCGATGAACGACGCGAGCAGAAAGTATCCGGCCATCGTCCACCACTTGATCTGGGGACTGTTCCAATCCTGGTGCGTCACAGCAAGCCGCGTCGCCTCGTCGGTGCAGAACACGACACCGAACCCGATCGCCAGATGCAGGGCGACATCGAGCGGGTAGGCCAGTGCTCGACGGAGCTTTCGTGGTGAGGGGAACGCGGCATCGTCCAATCCGCCGTGCTTGCCGGGAGGTTCGGGGGTTGTCGCCGGAGCGGCGCTGTCCGGCTGCGGAGCCGGAGCAGACGGCTGGTTCTCGACGAACAGCGAGGTGCCGAAGCGCGGCGGCGTGGAGAAGAGCGAACGGTAGGCCAGCTGTGTGCCGGCTCCGCCCGGTTTCGCGATGAGGCCCGCCTTGTTCGGCACTCCGGCGAACCACACCAGCCGGTCGTCGTCGCTGAACGTGCGCGACGTCCACTTCCGCAGCACCAGCGTGCCGGCGATGGTTCCCCGGTCGTCTATCAGATGGACCCATTCCTGAATTCCGGTTCGAAGCGTCTCGATATGCCACACCTGCCACCGATGCCGCGCCGACAACCATCGCCGAATCGCGGTCCGGGTCATGACGATTCCCGTCACGGTGAGCGGCAAGACCGCGAAGAAACACAGCAGAGCCATCCGGTCGGCGTCCTCCGCCGTCCGGCCCGTCTTCGTCTGCGACACATCGACGAAGTGGAGGAACGCCACCGCGCACCCCACACCCAGCCCGAGCACGGCCAGCGCGCGCAGGGTGGTCCACAGGAGCGTCCAGCAGGTCCGTGGTGTGCTCCACGCGCGGGTGTCCGTTCCGTTCACAGCGCGAGCGTGAATTGTGGATGGACAACGGTCTCGAAGGTGATCGAGCCGGCCAGCAGCACCATCATCGCCCCGAAGTCGGACCCGTGCGCCACATCGGCGGTCGACAGCACGGCGACGGCGATCCGGGCGCCGTCGTCGGAGACGACGATCGCCTCGATCTGATGGACGGCGCGGCCCGGCGGCTCCGGTGCCGAATCATCCACGACCGCATAGGTTGTCGTCGATTCGACGAACAGGACGGTGCGCCCGCCGAGTTCGACCGTTTCGATGTGCGCGCCGCGGCCGTCGGTCGCCTTCTCCTCGGCCAGTTCGGCGATGGTCACCCGGGGGTTCTGGGTGCGTCCGCGATCGAGCAGCGAGAGGGTCAGCCACGAGGTCACGGGCGTGCCGTCGGCGGACGCGTGCTGACCGATCGCGCAGTAGCAGGCGTTGTTGGCGCGCAGGGCGGTCAGCAGATCGGCGATGGCCGCGGCCACTTCGGGAAAGTCACCGGCGACCTCGGCGGGCAGGAACTCGACGATGCTCTCGGCCGACTCGACCGCTTCGTGAATCGTGTCCAGCGGCAATTCGTGATAGCCACGCGGCAGGACGACCGACAGCGAGGTCGTCGACCCGTCAGGCGAGGTGTGCGCGGTCAATCTCCAACTCCCTGGGACAGATCGATCGACTTGTACGAGGCACCGGTCATCCGCTGCAGCACTGCCAGCGCGGTGGCCGGGCTCTCCTGCATGAAGTGCTTGCCCTCGGCCCCGGTGAGCTGTAGCAGCGAATGCACACCGGTTGTGGCGCCGGAGGAGGTGAGCTTGTCGGAGATCCCGAACACGTTCTTGTCGGTGAAGACGCGGGCGACCAGACCCGGATCGTTCGCCGCCTCACCCCAGGTCTGGGCCATCATCCCGAACCGGCCGAGATCGTCGGCGCCGCCACCCATGAGGCCCACCTTGCCCGCCTTGAACACCCCGGAGGCGCCGGGGACCACGCTCAGCAGGTCACCGCCGAGAGTCCCGGCGGCACCGAGCTTCTCGGTCCAGCTGCCGTTGACCAGATCGTCGCGCCATTCGGCATCGGTGGTGGTCAGGGCAAGCGCGCCCGCGCCGGCGGCCAGCGAGATGCCCAAGGCGATCGCGCTGATCGGTGGCGGGGTGACCAGGGCCAGGATGCCCGCGATCGCGGAGGTCGTGGACAGCACCTCGTGGATCGCGTCGCGGTTCTCATCGATCCAATCGGTGAAACTCTCCCACCAGCTCTTGTCGGGCTCGCTTGGCGCGAAGTTCGCGGCGGCCTCCAGCTCGCTCGCCGTCGTGGCGGCCTTGGCGTTGTGCGCGATCTCGAGGTCTTTCGCGCGGGCGATGATCGCGTCGATCGCGCCCTGGCAGTTGTCGACCGCGGTCGACGCCGAGGTCACCTTCGCGTTGGCGGCGTTCAGCCGGGACTGGGCATCGGCCAGTTCGGACGCGTCGGAGAACGTCTTGCCCGCCAGGCCGAGGTCGGGATCCGCCTTGGCCTGCTGGAGCGCGGTGACCGCCTGGGCGTGGTTGGCCCTGGCGGTGGCGGCCTCGGTCTCCAGCCCCTTCGCGGTGTCCTGGAAGGCCACGAGATCGGTGTGCCACGCGGCGATCGCGGTGTTGGCCTGCTGCAGTGAGGTTTGGGCGAGACCGAGGTCCTGGGCGAGCGTGGCGTCGAAACTGGCGCGGAAGGCATCGCCCGCCTCGCCCTTCCACACCTCGTCGTTGCTGTTGCGAATGCTGGTGAGCAGCGTGTTGGTCTCGGTGACGGCATCGGCCGCGGTCTTGAGCTTCGTACCGAGGGTGGCGACCTCGCCTGCGTCGCCCGGGGTGGGGTTGAAACCGAGATTCGGGTAGGGATTGTCGGTCACTGCGTGGTCCCCGGAGCGACCGCCTGTGGATCGGTCTGCGCGCCCGCTTGGGCGAGCGCCTGCGCGACCGCCGCATCGAGTTGCTGATAGGCGGTGTGGCACTGCGCGATTCCGTCGGCGGTGACGGTCGTGGACTCACAGATCCGTTCGATGCCGTACTTCCACTTGCTCTGGAAGTTGTCGGCGGCGTCGTTCAGCTTGGCGGTGCCGATGTCGGAATTCCCGTCCTTGGACAGCGCG
Organism: Nocardia sp. NPDC050718; assembly: GCF_040654235.1. Classification (NCBI taxonomy): domain Bacteria; kingdom Bacillati; phylum Actinomycetota; class Actinomycetes; order Mycobacteriales; family Nocardiaceae; genus Nocardia; species Nocardia sp. NPDC050718. Next base: position 1,254,695 of record NZ_JBFAHQ010000001.1, read on the forward strand.
TTCATGGCGTCGGTGAGCACCTGCTCCGTTCCGCGCAGCAACTGGACGGTTTTGCCAAGGACATCGATGTCGACCTGGAGAATTCCAGTCATCTACCCTCCCCGATTCTCTCGTTCTGTTAGTTGGACGCACGAACTGTCGATTCGGTTCCCCCGGATTCGGAGTGCGACAAACGCGTGTTCCGGTCTGCCAACATAGCCGCCCCGCGGCGCCACTGTCGGCACCGCGGGGCGGGCTCGTGCTTCGGAACGAGAAAGGAGTGGTCAGCTGACCAAGGGCTTGAGCGCCCGTCCCGCCGCCTCGATGACACCCGGCTCGTGACCGTTGGTGATCATGTTGACGATGACGCCGTCGATCCCGTGGTCGAGAACGCGGGTCTGGATCTGCTCGGCGACCTCGTCGGGAGTGCCGACGAACTGGCGGTCGGCGGGGGAGTTGCGGATTTCCTCCGGCGACAGGGCGGACAGGTCGATGCCGGCGCGGGCGAGCATGTCGGACTGGAGTTTACGGGCGCGATCGCCGTCTTCGTCGGCGATGACGAAGGCGAGGAAGCTGGTCTCCAGGGTGGCCGGGTCGCGGTCGGCCTCGGCGCAGCGCTGGTGTAGGGCCGCGATCTTCTGCGGCAGCAGCGAGGCGTTGCTGATGATGTTGAGGTGATCGGCGAAGCGGGCCGCCAGCGCGAAGGTCTTCTTCTCGCCGCCGCCGCCGAGCATGATCGGCAGGTCGTCGCGCACGCGCGGCTCGTTCATGGCGTTCTCGGTGTGGTACCAGGCGCCGTCGAAGGTGGGCCGCTGGCCGTGCAGCATCGGGGCGATGATCCGCAGCGCCTCCTCCAGCCGCTGGAAGCGCTCGGTGAAGGTGCCGAACTCGAAGCCGTACTGCTGGTGCTCGAGCTCGAACCAGCCCGCGCCGATGCCGAGCACGGCCCGCCCGCCGCTGACCACGTCGAGGGTGGTGACGGTCTTGGCGAGCAGCGCCGGATTGCGGTAGGTGTTGCCGGTGACCAAGGCGGACAGCTGGATTCGCTCGGTCGCGGTGGCCAGCCCGCCGAGCGCGGTGTAGGCCTCGAGCATCGGCTCGTCCGGCGCGCCGATACCGGGTAGCTGGTAGAAGTGGTCCATCACGAAGGCGGCGTCGAAACCGGCCGCTTCCGCCGCTCTGGCCTGCGCGATCACCGTGGGGAACAGCTCGCGCACCGAGGACGTGTTGCTGAAGTTGGGCATCTGGTAACCGAGACGAATGCTCATACCGGCGACGATATGACCTGGAGTGCACTCCAAGTCAAGGTCTCGTCAGGCCTCGCTGTAGGCGACGTGCGCCGGGTAGTCGATCAGGTCGATGTCGTTGGCGGCCTTGTCGCCGTACTTCAACATCATCGAGAAGGCGCGTGAACCGAGGAACCGGTTGCGGACCTTGATCCCGAGCGCGGTCTTCGGCGCGAGGAACGGTCCGGCGTTGCTGTTGCCCGCGATCTTGGCGTAGCGCTTCATGATCCGGTCGTAGGCGGCGAACGCGGTGACGTGGTCACCGTCGGCGACGGCCAGTTCACCCGCGAGCACGTACGCGCCGACCACGGCCAGGCCGGTGCCGAACCCACCGAGGGTGTTGCCGTAGGCGGAGTCGCCGACCAGGGCGACGCGTCCGCGCGTGTAGGCGCCCCGCATCCGCACCTGGCTGATCGAGTCGAGGTAGATGTCGTCGAAGCTCGCCAGGTCGGCGAGCATGCGCGGAAGGTGCCAGCCGATGCCCGCGTAGGTCCGCTCGATGATGCGCCGCTGGGCGGCGGTGTCCTCGCGGGAGTAGTCGAGCGGCCCGGACGCGAACATGTACAGCTGCTGGGCCTTGGAACCGCCGTCGATCGCGAGCTTGCCGGGGGAGTTGTGGGCGTAACCCCGCGCTCGCTCGCGCGGACGGCTGGTGTCGCTCCACGGGCTCGCGCCCGCGACGCAGTAGTAGTGCCCGAGGTGCCGCACGAACTCGTCCTCCGGGCCGAACGCCAGTTTCCGCACCCGCGAGTGGATTCCGTCGGCGCCGAGGACGAGATCGAAGGTGCGCGGGGCGCCGTGTTCGAACTCCACCCGCACGCCGGCGGCGGTGTCGGTGAGCGCGGTGATGGTGTCGCCGAAGACGTACTCGCAGTGCCGCTCGGTCCGCCGGTACATGATCTCGGCCAGGTCGCCGCGCAGGATCTCGAGGTCGCCGCCGGTGAAGTCGCCGGACAGGAAGGCCAGCTCGCGCTCGTTCTCGTCGACGAAGACGACATCGGTGGTGCCGGTGCGCCGAGCGCGGACCTCGTCGAGGATGCCCATCCGCTCGAGCACGGTCAGATGCGTGGCGCCCTTGAAGTCGACGGCCTGGCCGCCGGGGCGCGGCGCGGGGGCGCGCTCGACCACGGTGACGGCGCAGCCGTAGCGGTGCAGCCAGTAGGCCAGGGCGGGGCCCGCGATGCTGGCGCCGGAGATGAGAACGGTCAGGTTGCGCATGGTCTGCTCCTCGGCTCGGATTCTGTGTCCGATGGAATCTGTATCCGGTGGACACGAATAAGAGTATGGTAGACACAGTTTTGCGTCAACCGGAATTCTCGAGAGGATGGATCGATGCCGCCGCCGACCACCGTCGAACTGCTGTGGGGTACCGCCCCGCGCCCCAAGCGCGGGCCCAAACCCGCGCTCACCCTGGACGGGATCGTCGCCGAGGCGATCGCGCTGGCCGACGCCGACGGTCTGTCCGCGCTGTCGATGCAGCGGCTGGCCGAACGGCTCGGCTTCACCAAGATGTCGCTGTACCGGTACGTGCCGGGGAAAGAGCAGCTCACCGCGCTGATGCTCGACGCGGCGATGGGCGACCCGCCCGCCACCGGCGGCGCGCCCGCGCACTGGCGCGCCGGCCTGCGCGCCTGGGTGGAGGCCATCTTCGAGCGCTACCGGGCCCATCCGTGGGTCATCGAGCTCACCCTCGGCATCCGGCCCATCGGCCCCAACGAGATGAGCTGGACCGAGGCCGCGCTCACCGCCCTCGACGGCACCGGCCTGACCGGCCCCGAACGGCTCGACACCATCGTGCTGCTCAACGGGCACGCGCGCAGCCTGGCCCAGCAGGTCGAATCGGTCGGCGGCGGCGATTCGGCGATCCAGTTCACCGAGCAGTTCACCGCGATGATGGACGCCGCCGGCGGCCGGTTCCCCGCGGTCAGCGCGGCCTTCGCCGAGGAATCCGCGGCGGCCGCCGCGCCGTCGGCCGCCCCCGGCGCCGCCTTCGACTACGGCATCGAACGCATCCTGGACGGGCTCGCGGTGCTGATCGCGCGACGCGCGGATCGGTAGCGCCGAGGTCTGGCCTGCGCCCGGCGAACGCCCTAGGCTCGCCTCATGACCGACCAACCGGAGCTGCCGGAGGACGCCGTCACCGTCGTGCGCGAGTTCTTCGCCGCGCTCGAACTCGGCTCCGTCGACGAGGCGCTCGACCTACTCGACCCGGCGATCGTCTGGAAGAACACCGGACTGCCGACCGTCCGCGGCAAGGATCGGGTCGCCACGCTGTTGCGCGGGCTGGACCGGCCGCAGCTGGGGTTCGGGGCGGACATGCACCACATCGCGGGCACCGGTGACATCGTGCTCACCGACCGCACCGATTATCTGCGCGCCGGACCGGTCCGGATCGGGTTCTGGGTGAGCGGCACCTTCGAACTGCGCGAGGGCCGGATCGTGCTGTGGGACGACCACTTCAGCATGGGCAATGTGCTGCGCGGCACGGTCGTCGGAGCGGCGCGGGCGGTGCTGCGCCGCTGAGCCCGGCCCGGACTACCGGTGCTTGCTCAGGTAGTCCAGGTAGGTGGGCCGCAGGACATCGGCCAGTTTGCCGTCGCCCGCGTGGATGTAGTCGTCGATCATCGGCAGCACGTACTTGATGTCGGCCTCGCTCTCGCCGAGCTCGCCCGCTTCGGCCTGGGCCGCCGGGATCGACTTGAGCAGGTTCCACAGGAACTTCACGTCGCCGCGCCGCACGGCCGTCTTCACCGCGCGATCGTGCAGTTCCTTCGACGACAGTTTCTCCAGATCCTGGTCTTCGGCCATGCCTCGACTCTAGCGCTCGGCGACTCACCTGGCGCGGATCCGCTGCGTCGGCGCCGGTTAACGACAAATTCACGGACACGTGCGGCTGTCCGGCAGCGCGGCCGGGAGATGGACGGTAGCGTCGGTGATGCGGGTCGCGTCGGTGTGACTCGTACGGGAGGTCCTGACCGTGACTGAGCAACTCAGTGCGAGAGGGCCGGCACCCGGCCCTCGTGGCGGTTGACCAGCGCGTCACCGCCTACCAGGACGGACCGGTCCAGCGAGATCGTTCGCGCGGGTGCCGTGCGAACACATAAGGAGCCCACCGTGACTGCTGCACGCTCCGTTTCCGCCCCCGCGATGCACACGGCCTCGGCCTCGAAGAAGGGGGTCCGCCCCTCGCGTTCCGGTCGCAAGACTTTCATCGTCGACACCTCGGTCCTGCTCTCGGATCCGTGGGCCGTCACCAGGTTCGGCGAACACAAGGTGGTTCTACCGCTGGTCGTGATCAGTGAACTGGAGGCCAAGCGACACCACCACGAACTCGGCTGGTTCGCCAGGGAAGCCCTGCGGATGCTCGACGACCTGCGGGTCAACCACGGCAGGCTCGACCAGGCGCTGCCGATCGGCACCGAGGGCGGCACACTGCAGGTGGAGCTCAACCACACCGATCCGTCGGTGTTGCCCGCCGGATTCCGTTCGGAGACCAACGATTCCCGCATCCTGGCCTGCGCGCTGAACTTCTCGGCCGAGGGCGAGGACGTGGTGCTGGTGTCCAAGGACATCCCGCTGCGGGTCAAGGCGAGCGCGGTCGGCCTGTCCGCCGACGAGTACCACGCCCAGGACGTGGTCACCTCCGGCTGGAGCGGCATGGTCGAACTCGATGTCGCGGGCACCCAGATCGACCAGCTCTACGCCGATTCGGTGATCGACCTGGACGAGGCGCGGGAACTGCCCTGCCACACCGGGATCCGGCTGCTGGGCAGCAGCTCCAGCGCGCTGGGCCGGGTCACCGCCGACAAGCGGGTCCAGCTGGTCCGCGAGCGGGAGGCGTTCGGCCTGCACGGCCGCTCCGCCGAACAGCGGATCGCGCTCGATCTGCTGCTCGACGAGAGCATCGGCATCGTGTCGATGGGTGGCCGGGCCGGCACCGGAAAGTCGGCGCTCGCGCTGACCGCCGGGCTGGAGGCCGTGCTGGAGCGGCGGACCCAGCGCAAGGTGGTCGTGTTCCGGCCGCTGTACGCGGTGGGCGGCCAGGAACTGGGGTACCTGCCCGGTTCGGAGAGCGAGAAGATGGGCCCGTGGGCGCAGGCCGTCTTCGACACGCTCGACGGGCTGGCCAGCCGCGAGGTGATGGAGGAGGTGCTCAGCCGCGACATGCTCGAAGTGCTGCCGCTGACCCACATCCGTGGGCGCTCGCTGCACGATTCCTTCGTGATCGTCGACGAGGCGCAGTCGCTCGAGCGCAATGTGCTGCTGACGGTGCTGAGCCGGCTGGGCACCGGCTCCCGCGTGGTGCTCACCCACGATGTCGCCCAGCGCGACAATCTGCGGGTCGGCAGGCACGACGGCGTGGCCGCGGTGATCGAGAAGCTCAAGGGGCACCCGCTTTTCGCGCACATCACGCTCACCCGTTCCGAGCGCTCGCCGATCGCGGCGCTGGTGACCGAGATGCTCGAGGAGTACGGGCCGAACGCCTGATCGCTCGGCAATCAGGCCGCGTCGCGGTCTGAATCCGTTTGATTACGGCGAACTGTGGGTATTATCCGCCACGACACCAATCCAGCAACGGCTCGGCGAACACTGTTCCGCCGGGCCGTTGCGGATGTCGGCCAGGCTCCATTCCGGGGGCGTGCCCCCGGGGGGGCCACTCGCGAGAGGATGGATATGAACCACTTCGCTCGACGTACTGCCGCAGGCGGCGCCGCGGTTCTCGCCGCTGCCGGACTGTTGCTCGCCGCGGGTTGCAGCGACGAGGACAAGGACAAGGCCAACGACACCGTCGGCACCGTGACCTCGGTCATGGGCGGCGCCGGGTCGACCACCACCATGGACCACGGCGGGATGACGACCACTCCCGGCGAAGGCGCGGCGACCACCACCCCCGGCGAAGGCGGGATGACCACCACCGCGACCGCGGCGGGCGGCTCGACCACCATCTCCACCCCGAACGGCGACATCACCGTCTCCGGCGAGGTCTACAAGAAGTACGTCGCGGTCGGCGGCGCGAGCAGCCCGCTCGGCGCCCCCGAAGAGCCCCAGGAGAACGGCCCCAACGGCGGCCAGTACCAGGACTTCACCGGCGGCACCATCTACTGGAGCAGCGACTCCGGCGCCCACATCGTCTGGGGTGACATCCGCGAGACCTGGGAGGAACAGGGCGGCGCCAACGGCCAGCTCGGCTACCCGACCAGCGACGAGACCAACACCGCCAACGGTGGCAAGCAGAGCGAGTTCACCGGCGGCACCATCGTCTGGGTCAACGGCGAGACCACGGTGACCACGAAGTAGCTCGCGCCCTCGGTCCGGCGTGGGGACCCGATCGCCCCGTAGGTCCCCGCGCCGACGGCCGAACCACTATGTTGTCGGGGTGCAGAAAACTTTGACCGACCGTGAGCTGCTGGATTCGCTCGCGGATGTGGTGGAAACCAACCTGGCGCGGCACACCGAGGTGGCCGAGGGCTGGCAGCCGCACGAGTTCGTGCCGTGGGCCGACGGGCGCAACTTCGCCTTCCTCGGCGGCACCGACTGGACCCCCGAGCAGTCCGAGCTGAGCGCGACCGCCGAGCTCGCGCTGACGGTGAGCGTCCTGGTCGCCGACAATCTGCCCTCCTACCACCGGGAGCTCGGCAAGCATCTGCGCACCGGTCCGTGGTGGCGCTGGGTCGGCCGGTGGACGGCCGAGGAGAACCGCCACGAGATCCTGATCCGCAACTACCTGATGGTGACGCGCGCGGTGGATCCGGTCGCGCTCGAGCGGGCCCGCATGGCGCACATGACCGAGGGCTTCAACCGTCCGCCGCTGCACCTGATCGACGTGCTGGCCACCTGCGCCTTCGAAGAGCTCGCCGCCGCGATCCGGCACCGCAACACCGCCGCGCTCGGCGAGAACCCGGTCGTCACCGCCATCGCCGAGAAGCTGGCCGCCGACGACGAACTGCAGGCCGACTTCTTCGCCGTCCTCGTCGCCGCCGCCCTCGACCTGGTCCCCGACCAGGCCGTGCGCGCCATCGCCGACCAGGTCGCCGCCTTCCGCGTCCCGCACGTCGACCTGCCCGGTGGCGGTTCCAGCGACGAGGCCCTGGCCGCGGCGGGCATCTACGACCCCGCCAAGGAAGGCGAGCTGGTGTTCAAGCCGCTGCTGCAGCGCTGGAACATCTTCACCCGCACCGACTTCAGCGAAGAAGGCGAGAAGGCCCGCGCCGAACTGGCGCACCTGGCCTGATCTTTCGCGCGAACGGCCGTCACCTCGTGAGGTGACGGCCGTTCGCCGTTTCAGTCGCGGTCGACGTTGGCCATCGCCAGCACGTCGAGTTTGCTGTCGAGCTCCTCGACCGAGAGCTTGTCCGGGGTCAGGCCCCGGTCGATGACCGTCTGGCGGATCGTCTTCTTCTCGCGCAGTGCCTGTTTGGCGACCGCGGCCGCCTCCTCGTAGCCGATGGCCGAGTTGAGCGGGGTGACGATCGACGGCGACGACTCGGCCAGCGTGCGCAGATGCTCCTCGTTGGCGACCAGGCCGACGACGCACTTGTCGGCGAACAACCGAGAGACGTTGGCCAGCAGCCGAATCGACTCGAGCAGGTTGCGCGCCATCACCGGGATGTAGACATTGAGCTCGAACGCGCCGCTCGCGCCGCCGAACGCGATGGCCGCGTCGTTGCCGACGACCTGCACCGCGACCTGCGTGACCGCTTCGGGCAGAACCGGATTCACCTTGCCCGGCATGATCGAGCTGCCCGGCTGCAGGTCCGGCAGCTGCAGCTCGCCGAGACCGGTCAGCGGGCCCGACCCCATCCAGCGGATGTCGTTGGCGATCTTGGTCAGGCTGACCGCGATGGTGCGCAGCGCGCCGGACGCCTCGACCAGCCCGTCGCGCGCGGCCTGGGCCTCGAAGTGGTCCTTCGCCTCGCGCAGCGCGTCGATTCCGGTGCTGCGCACCAGTTCCGCCACCACCTTCGTGCCGAAACCGGCGGGCGCGTTGAGCCCGGTGCCGACCGCGGTGCCGCCGATCGGCAGCTCGCCCAGCCGCGGCAGCGTGGCCAGCGCCCGCTCGATGCCCGCCTCGATCTGGCGGGTGTAGCCGCCGAACTCCTGCCCCAGCGTCACCGGCACCGCGTCCATCAGATGCGTGCGGCCCGACTTCACCACCGTGCGCCACTGCTCCGACTTGTCGAGCAGCGCGAGCCGCAGATGGTCCAGCGCCGGAACCAGATCGGTGATGACGGCCTCGGTGGCGGCCAGATGCGTGGCGGTGGGGAAGGTGTCGTTGGACGACTGCGACATGTTCACGTCGTCGTTGGGGTGCACGCTCACCCCGTTGCGCGCCGCGATCGAGGCGATCACCTCGTTGGCGTTCATATTGGAACTGGTGCCCGACCCGGTCTGGAACACATCGATCGGGAACTGATCATCGTGGCGCCCCTCGGCGATCTCGTTCGCCGCCGCGATGATCGCGTCCGCCTTCCCCGGATCCAGCAACCCCAGATCCTTGTTGACCTGCGCGCAAGCGGCCTTCAACAGCCCAAGCGCCCGGATCTGCGCCCGCTCCAACCCCCGCCCACTGATCGGAAAGTTCTCCACGGCCCGCTGCGTCTGCGCCCGCCACAGCGCGTCGACCGGAACCCGAACCTCCCCCATCGTGTCGTGCTCGATGCGGTACTGCACGTCGTCATCAGCCATGACTCGACCCTAGGACGATCCCACCCCGAATGGGGTCCCCACACCCCCGCAAAATCCCACACTCCGGCGGGGAATACGCCATCACCCGACCAGGCGGACGTCCACCCCGGGAAGTGCGCCGAAATCGGCGCGCTTGTCGGTAGTGACGACGGTCCGCCCGGTCGCCCGCGCGGTCGCCGCGATGATCAGATAGTGCGCACCTCGGGGCGACCCCGTACCCCGGACGTAAGTCAGTAGCTCAGCATGATGCTCGGCGACCGAGTCGTCGTAAGGGATGCTCGGCACGATGGCCCGGAACTCGGTGAGGAAGGCTCGCGCGCTCGCTTGCTTCGCCGGGTTCGTCTGACCAGCCAGCCCGGTGAGGTATTCCGCGATGACGACAGCCGCGACGGCGACGTTGTCGTCATCGGCGATGACATCGGGGAGGGCGACAGTGCCACGATCGATGGCGATCAGAATGCCGGTATCGAGGATCAGTCTTCCCATGGATCACTGTCCGCGTCGGCGCTCGCGTATCGGTCGATCGACTCGACCGCAGCTTCGAACTCCGCATCCAAACCGATGTGGCCGGCCCACTGCTTTGCCAGCTTGTTCAGGCTCTTACCGTTCGCCCGCGGTGCCGGAACGAGGCGCGCCACACACACGCCTTTGCGGGTGATGACGAACTCTTCCCCCGCCTCGGCCTCATCGAGGACCCGCGCGAACGCCCGCGCGGCCTCGGTCGCACTGATCTCCTTCATGTGGTCATGGTATCAGAATCAGATAATCAGATGTGACTCGCTGTGGTGCCAGGTGCAAGGCGATGGATCGCAGCTGGACGATCTTTGACGCAATGATCGCGTCACTACATCATTGAGGGCATCTTGCCGACCTGACCAGGACGTCGCCGGTGAGCGGATCCTGTCTGCGCTCCATGACGTGGCGATGGCCGGGTGAGTTCGCAGGTCCAGTGAGATCAGAAGGCGCTGTAGAGGCTGTCGGACGATATAGGCGCGCTATTACATGCCGAGGAGGGGTTTCCACGGAACTGATTCGACTATGGCGACATCGGGTAGACGGCGATCTTGTCAAGGCGCAAGCGGATTGCTCCAGGCTCGTTGGCCATCATGTGGTGATCGTGTTGTGTGCGAGCGGTGTTCCTCGCGGGCCTGCCGGTGTCGTTTGCTCATCAGAACGCGGGATCCACAGTCGCAGATCCGGCAGTCAATACCTCTGTCAGTGCGGTGCAGTAAGATTCGCCTACGGTCGATGTCAAGCCGGTCCACCCGGTCCAAGTGATCGAGAACGGTGCTGACGCCCCGAATCCGCCGCGGAGACAGTCGGCGAGAGAATCCAGTCCGCTGCCAAAGTATCCGCCAGGGCCGTTTACCGCTTCGCCTAATGCGCAGAATATACCCTGAGTATTCTCTATGCCCAGTCCATCGAGTGAGAATATCGAGCCGGGAGGCGACGTCGATGCCGGATTATTTAGTTGATATATCTGGGCAACGCGTATCCATGCATCGAGCTGGCTGGCCCGAAGTCCTTTCCAGGTATTGGAAACTTCCGGGCGTCCCTCTCTTCGCATGCGCCACAGTTCCTGCTCGAAGGTCGTAGGGGGATCTAGTACGCTGCAGGTGATCGAAATGTTGCAAGTATCTGCAGTTGCTGAGACTGTTGGGTTGATCGAGGAGACTTCGATCCCGGATATGTAATATGCGCCCATGGTTTCGTGATAACGGGAAAGCATCCTGATTTCGCCGTTGCCGACAGGGTTTCCTGTCATTCGCCGAAGCGTTTCTCTGATCTGATCAGACGATGGGCACGCTTCGCGGAGGGTCAACTTCCTGCGTGAAGTGGTCGCAAGCGTATCTGCGAAGAAATTATCGATATCGCTACAGTATGCTATTAGAAGGTCTTCATCCTCCAAGTAAAGTGCGTACTTCCATTCGGGCTCCACGGTGGTGGACGTGTTGTCGTGGTCCATGGGTTCCTTTGCGTCAGCCGCCCAGTCTCTTGGGAATGGTTCCGCCCTCAGGATACCAAGGTCCAGGGAACAGGAAGGGGGCTCGATAGTCATGGTTCAGCACGTATCCGAACTGGCCATCCGGTCGCTCCAGGATTCTGTGCGTGGTGCCAGGGACATCCCATTCGAGAGATCCTTGCCACTGAGTCTGCTGTCGTGGCGGCAACTCGCGCCCTTGGAAGATGGTCTGCTGACCGGTGGCTGGATCTATTCTAGGTGTTCCGTTGCCTTGGTGGATGTCTTCGTATTGCTCACGGATTTGCCTCGGCAGCGGGTTAGGGTCGGAGAGGTTGCGGTCGTTGGTGTTGAATTCTGGTTTATAGGGAGAGAGTCCGAGTGGGTCGATCCAATGTGTCGCGTTGAAAGGATAGATGAAGTTGTTGTCAGATGGACCGAGGCCTAGTGGGTCTGGTGTGAGAAAACGGCCGGTCGCTGAATCGTAATATCGATAATAGTTATAGTGCAATCCTGTTTCGTCGTCAAAAATCTGCCCGGGGAAGCCTAGGTGGAACTCGTGACTTCTGATTCGCCGTCGACCAGCGCCCCAGAGCGTAGCAGGCGGCGTGGGATCGACGCGGCCAGTTCGCGGCTCGACAAACTCTGAAATTCCGGAGTGATCGGTCACTGTGCTAAGCCAGCCGGAATTGTTTTCGTGCTGCGCTACCGTAATGTGGGAATTGGGGATATGCTGCCAATGTGTGCTGGCCCGTGGTGAATTGGCTTGTGCAAGTACGCTGCCGTCCCAGACGTAAGTAGCCGAGTTCTCCCGCGAATGGTCTACTTGCTGAAGAATCTTGCCCGTTCGACGTCCGATTGCATCGTACTCATAATGCCACCACGCGCGGGCGGGCGTGTAGACATCGGTGATCTGGTTGAATGCGTCGTATCGATAGTGCCAGATATCTGGCTCTCGTGAAATTCGTGTGGTTACCTTTCGAATTAGTCGGCCGGCAGGGTCGTAGTAGTAATGGTTGCGTCCGTCGCGGACGAGGAGGTTGTTGTGGTACTCCCGGCGCTCTGTAGTGGCAGGGGCGGTGGGGGAAGGAGGGGTGTGGGGGGACGGGTGGGCTGAGGTGATGTTGGAGAGGGCGTCATAGGTGTAGGTCTCGGAGATCGAGCCGTTGTCGGTGATGGTGGTTACTCGGCCGATGGGGTCGAGATCGTAGCGGCGGCGGCGGCGGTTGGGTGTGGTGTCGGGGAGGGTGGTTGTTCGGGTGGTGAGGAAGCCGTCGGGGCGATATTCGTAGTCGTCATGGCGAATGGCGAAGGAGCTGGGGCGTGGGGGCGTGTCGCCGAAGTCGAGGTCGAGGCCGCCCGTCGTGGGGAAGCCGGTGACGGTTTGGGAGGCGAGTTGGCTGGTCGGTGTGAACGTGCGGTCGATCTGTACTTCGCCGATGCGCCAGCCGGTCAGACGGCTCGCTGGGTCGTAGTTGAAGGTGATGCGTTCGCCGTCGGCGTCGAGGCTGGCGACGCGGTTGAGCGTGTCGTGGTTCCAGGTGGTGACTGCGCCGCTGGGGGTGGTTCGGCGGATGCGGCGACTGCGGTGGTCGTAGTCGTTGCGCATCGGGGGCTGGTCGTCCAGTTGTTCGGTGGCGACCTGGCCGGTGGGGGTGTAGGTGAAGCGGAGGGTGTGGGTGATGGCTTCGGCGGTGCCGTTGACGGCGGTGAGGACGCGGCCTGCGGGGTCGTAGGTGTTGCGGATGTATTCGCCGGTGTCGGCGGTGATATCGAGGAGGTTGCCGAGGTTGTCGTAGGTGTGGTGGCGGGTGACGCCGGTGGCCGGGGTGACCGTCGCGACCCGGCCCGTGGAGGTGTACGTGTAGCGGGTCGTGGCGCCGGTGTAGTCGGTTTCGGCTTCGAGGCGGCCTGCGAGGTCGTATTCGTAGGTCCAGCGTTGGCCGAGAGGGTTGATGACTGCGGTGAGGGCGCGTTCGGTGTTGTAGAGGTAGCGGTGGACCGAGCCGTCGGGGTCGGTGCGGGTGGAGACCTTGTCGAAGCCGCCGTAGGCGTATGACGTGACGTGGCCCGCGCGGTTGGTGTGGGTGAGGAGGTTGTTCTCGCCGTCGTAGGTCCAGGATTCCGCGTAGCCGTCGGGGTCGACGCGGCGGGCGGGTCGGCCTTCGGGTGTCCACTCGTAGTAGGTGACGGCGCCGAGTTGGTTGGTGACCTGGATGGGGCGGCCGAAGGCGTCGCGTCGGATTTCGGTGGATGCGCCGTAGGGGTCTGTCACCTTGACCGGCAGACCCGCGAGGTCGACGTCGATCTGGGTTCGGGCGCCGTCGGGGTCGCGGATTTCGGCGACCGCGCCGCCTTCATGGTGGCGGTACTCGGTTCGCGCGCCCGCGGGGTCGATGACCGCGACGAGGTTGCCTGCCTTGTCCCACTCACGGTGCTGTGTGGTGCCGTCGGCATTGGTGACGGTCGACGGGCGGTTCGGGTAGGCGTAGTCGATGGTGATCTGGCGACCGTCGGGTCGGGTGATGACGGCGACATCGCCGTCAGCGGTGTAGTTGTAAGTGGTTGTCGCGCCGTCTGGTTCGCTCACCGAGAGCGGCTTCCGGGCCGCGTTGTAATCGATGTGCCGGTGGCCGCCGTCGGGTGCGCGGAGATCGCGCAGACGTAGGTCGCTGTCGAATCCATAGCCGGTGACTGCGCCCCGCGAGTCGGTCATGCGGGTCAGGCGGCCGGTGCCGTTGCCGAATTCCAGGTATTCGTATTCGGCGTCGAAGACGCCGTCGGTGCCGCGCTGAGAGACCACCCGGCCGGACTCGTCATAGGTGTTGGTGACCCAACTGCCATTGGAATCGGTCCACGACAGCATGCGGTGCTCGTCGTCGTAGTCGAAGCGCGTAACGCCACCGACGCCGTTCGTGACGGTGGTCAGGTCGCCGTTTTCGTAGCCGAATTCGCGTACCGGAGTGGAGGTTTTGACGCCATCGAGTTCGCCTGCCACGGAGATCGCGGTGACCCTGCCATCGGCGGAGTCGAGGACGACGCGATAACCGCCGGAGTGGGTGACTTCGATCGGATCGCCATTGCCGTTGTAGTGGAAGCGGATCCGGTTGTGGTGGCGGTCGGTGATCGCGGAGATCGCGAAATTGCCGAGCAGCGTGTCGAGGCCGTCGAGTGTGGGTTCGGGTGCGAAATGCCAGACCAGTTCGCGATCCGGGTCCCAGAGCCGGTACCCGCCGGTGTCGGTGCGGGTGAGTTTCCAGCGTTGTCCGCCGGTGATCGGTTCTACGCCGACACCGACTTCCGCGTGCGGATAGGCGAGCAGCATCCCGTCTTCGAAAACGACCGTGACACAGTCGTCGTCGACAACGACGCGCATGTCCAGCGTGGCGGACCACGAAGGACCGAACCAGCGGCCGAACCGGTAGTTGGAGTGGTGAGCTCGCTTGAGGGCCAGCCGCAGGACACCGGGGAGATCGATGTCTGTCAGGGGGAGGAGGAAATCGCCGGTGGCGATCTTGACCGGGTCACCGGCCTTGGGCGTTTGGTCGTCGGTGGCGGTCTTCGCGGGTCCGTCGGTCTGGGCGTCGTCGCCCACACTCGGCTTTCCATCTCCGCCTCGGTCGTTGCCGTCCCGGTCGATCAGGTTGTCGGAATTGTTCGGGACGCCGCTGTCGGGACCGTTGTGCGCACCAGGCTGGGTGTCGCCGTCGGCGTCACCCGGGCGGTTTCCCGCGTCGTCGGTGTGGGGAGCCGCGTTGTCGGGGTTTGTGGGCGGCGGCGCGTTGTCGGGATCCGGGGATGCCGCTCCCGGCGAATCCGATTCGGGCTTTCCCCCGTCGCCCCGATCGTTGGGGACCTCCGGGTCGGGCTCGGGACCGTTGTCCGCATCGCCGTTGTGCGGAGCTCCGTCCTCGCGAACCGGCGGGGCATCGGGGTTCGTGCCGGCTCCCGGGCTTTCCGGCGTGGTCGCGGGTGCGGGCGATTCGGGGGAGCCGTCGCGGGGTGCGGGTGCGTCGTCGTCGAGCTTCGGGGATTCCGGATCGTTGGCGCGAAGGTTGTCGGGTGCAGGCACATCCGGGTCACCGTCGTGCCCGGCGGGATTGGTCGGTGCTTCCGGGCTGGGGTTCGCCGCCGGGGCGTCGTTCGCAGGAGCCGCGGGGTTCTCCGGCGCATGGGCCGCGGGCTGGGTCTTGGGTGCCTCGGGGACGTTGTGCGGCGCGTTTCGGGACGCAGCACCGGCGGTGTCGTCGATGACATTGCGCCCGGCATTGCCGAGGCGAGCGGCCTCGGAAGCCTTGTCGACCACATTCGCGCCGGCTTTGGCGGCACCACCGGCACCACCGGTCGCCACGGTCATCAAGGCGTCACCGGTCAGCGCGCCGAGCGCTTCGGACGGGTTGGTCTTGAAGCCGGACAGCATGGCCGACGCGGTCGCTTTGGGGTCGGCGGCGGCCAGCACCATGCCGGTGCCGAGATCCGACATCTTCGACAGGTACTCGGCGGGATGGGTGGCGTTGTAGGCGTCGATCGGTGAGATCGATCGCACGAACTGGACCATTCCGGTCAGTGAGGTCAGCAGGCCGGATGAGAAGTTGAGTTTTGCCTGGTCCAGCGCCGCGCTGAGGTCTTCGAAGTTGCTGCCCCACCGGGACAGGAATGGTGGTTCGGTGGGCGCGGTCTCGGTTGCCGCGGAGTTCGCGGCGACGGCGGAGTTCGCGGCGTTGTCGCGTTGGGTGCGGGCGCCGGTCAGGATCGCCCTGGCCTCGTTGCGGATATCGGTCCAGGTGTCGGTGAGGTTCTTGCCCTTGCGGTCCTCGTCGGATTTCGCGTTCCACTCGTTCTTGCGGTCGCGTTCCTCGCGGTCGGCGGCTTCCCACTTCGCGATGGCGTCGGAGGCTTTGGCTTGCGCGGCGGTGACTTCGGCCGACCACGCGGCCAACGCGGTCTTGGCCTTGCCCATCGCGTCCGCGCCGTCCCACCACAGCTTGGGCTGCTTGGAGTATTCGTCGTGGAAGGCGGAGGCCGCTGAGCCCGACCAGTCGGCGACATCGATCTTGCGCAGCGCGTCACCGGTCTGATCGATCGCGGTTCCGATGGTGCCCAGGTGCTCGGCGACCTCGTTGATCTTGGCTACGTCACCGCGGATCAGTTCTTTGGGATCGGTGGTTTCGCCGAGTTCTTTCTCCGGCACCGAGCCGCCGGTGGCGTCGACGATCTTGTCGCCCAGATCGTCGAGGAAGTTCGACAATCCGTCGGCACCGACAGCTTTCGCGACCTTGGACTCGGCATCGAGGACGGTGTTGTAGACCTGGCCGACCTTCTCGGTGGCGCTCTCCAGCCCGTCTTCGATCTTGTCACCGAGGTCGTTGAGGAAATCCCCGATACCCATGAACTATTGCCCCCCGGCCTTCTGCCTGTCCTCGTTGATCTGGGTGACCTTGGCCGCCACGCCGGTGTCCAGCGAGTACGCCTTGTCCGGATTGGTCGCGAGATACTGCCCGACCTGGCCCAGCGTCGACACGTTGTCACCCATATGGGAAAACGCTTCGGAGAATGAAGCTCCGCTGTAGTTGGGATCGGCGGCGAGGTTCCACGTGTTCTCGCTGAGGACCTGGTCCCAGGACTTCTTGTCGATCTCCTCGTCGGTGAGATGCGGGTTACCGGCGAGGTGGGTGAACATCTCTTTGAGCGTGTTCGAGGCCTGCTGGTCCATGAGGTAATAGCGGCCCGCCGACAGGTCGAGAACCTCGGCGATCTCGTTGCCGGACTGCACCAGTGCGCGTATGCCCCATGACCAGCGCTCGGTGAAGGTCTCGAACGTGGCCTGCACGTTCGCCTTTCCCGCCTCCATCGCCGACATCGTCAATTGCGAGAAACCCCGACCCACCGCGCCGGTCTCGCCGACACCCAGTTCCGAGAGTTCGCTGATGATGCTCGTGATACCGGTCGCGGCCTGGTTCAGCAGGGCCGGGTCGACATTCAGGTCCGACATCAGCCGTGTCCGTGGCGGGTCGTCGGTTCTTCCGTCATCACCGGAGGGAAGACCATGGGTGCCGCGGACAGCATGTCGATCGCTACGCCGGTCGGGTCCGTCTGTGCGGCGGCGAACTCACGGAGGCGGATGCCGAGGAAGGTGTGGAATCGATACTCCTGCTCGGCGACGACTCCGCGTGTCGTCATGAAATGCGCGTACTCGGCGACGCCGGTGAACGCGCATAACCACTGCACCGCACCGGATTCGAGTGTGTACACCCGATCTTCGGGGCCGATCAACGGCACGAGCAGGGCCGAGGATTCGAAGGCTGCCGACAACTCGGTCGGAGCGCCGAACCCGGCGTAGAACGCGGCGATCTCCGAGCGCAACCGCCCGGAATCCACGTCGATGACACTCATGTCGGTTCCCCCATCCCCTGGTACCCCTGCAGGCCACCGTAGTGAACCGTGCAGGGATCGATCAAGGAACGGGCCGCGCACCACCCGGGGTGCGCGGCCTGTCATGGGATCAGGGGAGGGGCGGGTTGGCGCTGTCGTCGCCGTCGAAGTCGACGGAGGAGTATTCGCGGAGCTTGGTGAGGCGGTGGTAGGCGTCGATCATGCGGACGGTGCCGGACTTGGAGCGCATGACGATCGACTGGGTGGAGGCGCCGCCGCCGAAGTAGCGGACGCCGCGCAGGAGGTCGCCGTCGGTGACGCCGGTGGCGCAGAAGAAGACGTTCTCGCCGGCGACCAGGTCGGTGGTGGACAGGACGCGGTCCAGGTCGTGGCCCGCGTCGATGGCCTGCTGGCGCTCCTCGTCGTCCTTGGGCGCGAGCATGCCCTGGAGTTCACCGCCGAGGCAGCGCAGCGCGGCGGCGGCGATGATGCCCTCCGGGGTACCACCGATGCCGACCAGGATGTCGACGCCGGAGTCGGGGCGCGCGGCGGCGATGGCGCCGGCGACGTCACCGTCGGAGATCAGGCGGATGCGGGCGCCCGCGTCGCGGGTCTGCTGGATGAGCTCGGCGTGCCGGGGGCGGTCCAGGATGCAGACCGTGAGGTCGGACACCGAGGACTTCTTGGCCTTGGCGACGCGGCGGATGTTCTCGCCGATCGGGGCGGTGATGTCGATCGAGCCCGCGGCGTCGGGGCCGACGGCGATCTTGTGCATGTAGAACACGGCCGACGGGTCGAACATGGCGCCGCGCTCGGCGACCGCGAGCACCGAGATGGCGCCGGGGGAGCCCTTCGACATCAGCGTCGTGCCGTCGATCGGGTCGACCGCGAAGTCGACCTCGGGACCGGTGCCGTCACCGACCGCCTCGCCGTTGTACAGCATCGGCGCTTCGTCCTTCTCGCCCTCGCCGATGACGACGACGCCCTGCATGGAGACGGAGCTGACGAGCTGACGCATGGCGTCGACGGCCGCACCGTCGCCGCCTTCCTTGTCGCCGCGGCCGACCCAGCGGCCCGCTGCCATCGCGCCTGCCTCGGTGACTCGGACCAGCTCGAGTGCGAGGTTACGGTCGGGTGCCTCGCGGCGGCTGGGAGCGGGCGATGATGCCGTCATTGCGAAGTGCCTCCTTGGGCGTTGGTGTACGGGGGCAATTGTCGCATTAGGATCGGCACGCCCGTGCACGACCTGCGATGCCCCGTCGGTGGCCTGGTCAGAGCCCGAGTGGATACTGGTAGCCGTGGCCCAGCAGAAGCACCGGATCTTCAACGACTATCGCGACCTGTTCTGGTCGCTGATTCCGCTGGTGCTGATCGCCATCGTGCTGGCGGGCGCGGCGAGCCAGTGCACCGTCGCGACGAACGGCCCGACCCAAGGTCAGATCCCTCATTTCGACGCCGACGCGGCCTTGAAGTCCGACGCCAAGACCCTGCCGTTCGCGATCCGCAAGCCGGAGCTGCCGCAGGACTGGGTGTCGAACTCGGGCAGCCGCGACACGATCGTCAGCTCGGGCGGCGGCCCGGTCAGCACCGTCGGCTACCTGACTCCGCAGGGCACCTACATGCGGTACTCGCAGACCTCCGCCTCCGAGGAAGCCCTCGCCCGCCACGTGCTCGGCTCGCGGTACGCCACCGGCACCCAGGACATCGCCGGGCAGAAGTGGGTCGTCTACACCGAACCGACCGAGGAGACCGCCTGGATCACCGATCTGGGCGGCGTCCGGATCCTGATCACCGGCGCGGGCAACGAGGCCGCGTTCACCACGCTGGCGCAGGCGGTCACCACCGCGCAGCCGCTGTCGAAGTAGCTCAGCGGCCGGCCGTGTCGCTGAGCCGGTAGGTCCAGCCGGAGGTGGGCAGGGCCGTCGAGGTGGTGATGACGTCGGTGGCGAGCAGGTCGTCGACCTTGCCCTGCGCGAGCAGACCGTGCGGGTCGAAGGCGCGTTTGGTCGCGATCTCCCGCGGTCCCCACGGTTTCATGCCGCCCGCGCCGAGGACCGGCGTGTGCGGATTGGCGATGGAGAGCCCGGCCCGCTGCAAGCGCTCGGTGATCGCGGCGAGCTGAGCCCGGCTCTCGTAGGCGAACACCGGTGAGCCCTGGGCGGACAGGGCGCCGTCGATCCGTTTCATCTCCACGTGCAGCGGCCCGAGATCGGCGAACTCCCGGTGCACCCGCACGATCGACGCGTACAGGTCGGCGGGCGGGAACAGCGCCATCAACCCGGTGAGGCGCTCGTCGCGGCGCTGGTAGTGCAGCATCGAATGGCCCCAGGTGAACTCGTAGAGCGGCACGCCGTAGACGCCTTTGCCCTCGAGGCAGCGGTAGCGGACCTGCCCGCCGCACGCGTGCGCCAGATCCTCCACGTTCGGCACCGACTGCACCGCGGCCAGCACCAGCACCATCGCCGCGCCGTCGGGGATCAGCCCGGCCAGGCCGGGGAAGTACTGCGGCAGCGGGTGCGCGTGCGGGGAGACCACCTTCTTGAGCACGCCGTCGCTGGTGCCGAGGTCGACCGAGAAGCGGGCGGCCTGCTCGAATTCCGGGAACGCGATCACCAGCTCGTGCCACTCCCAGGCGGGCGCGACGGGCAGCTCGACCTCGGTGATGATGCCGTTGGCGCCGTAGGCGTGGTGCACCGTGGTGACCTCGCTGCCGCGCAGCTCGACCAGGCGGGGTTGTTCCTCGACCGTCATCACCTCCAGCGCGGTGATGTTGCCCGCGTCGCGCAGGATGCCCCACTGGCAGCTGCCGACCCCCGCGTGCCCACCGGCGATGTAGCCGCCGATCGTGGCCTGCTGCGCGGTGGAGGGGTGCATGCGCAGCTCCCAGCCGGACGGGCGGATCGTCGCGTCGATGTCGGCGACCACGGTGCCGGTCAGCGCGCGCACCGTGCGCGGTGGCTGTCGGGCCCGGTCACCGTGCCAGCCGACGATCCCGGCGATGGCGGTGACATCGATCACCGCGCCGCCGGAGAGCGGAACGCCCTGGCCGAACTGGCCGGACCCCGCGCCGCGCACCGTGATCGGAACCCGATGCCGGGCGCACGCCGCGACGGCGACGCGCAGTTCCTCCTTGGTGCGCGGGGCGATGAAGATCTCGGCATTGCGGCCGCGCAGCAGATCACGCAGGACCGGGCTCTGGGCGAACCGGTCCCGGCTCTTGGTGCGCAGCCTGCGCGTGTCGACGGAATGGTCGACCGCGCCGAGCTCGGTGCGCAGTCGGGCCAGCGCTTCGGTGCGTGACATCGCGGTGCCTCCCAGTGCCGTCGAGACGTGCGCACCAGGGTGCCCGCACCGTGTTTCGTCGCCGTAAAGGCGGCGTTGCCCGGCTACTCGCTCGCGTCGTCGGCGTGCGAGATGGCGTCTTCCACGCGCTTACGGGCACCGGCCAGGTGCTGCTCGCAGCGGGTGGCCAGAGCCTCGCCGCGTTCCCAGAGGGCGAGCGAGTCGTCGAGATCGAGACCGCCCTGCTCCAGCATCTTGACGACGTTGACCAGCTCGTCGCGGGCGCGTTCGTAGCCGAAGGCGGCGATCTCGGCGAGGGTGTCGGCGGGCTCGGTTCCGGCGTCGGGCACGGTCAGTTCCCCTTGTCGTTGGTGGGTGTCAGGCGCTGGGTGCCGAGCGCGGCGGCGGTGACGGCGCCGTCGGCGACGCGGATGCGGAGCTGGCTGCCCGCGGGGGCGTCCTCGATCGCGCGGACCACGTGCCGGTCCTTCCCGGCGACGCGCTGCACGACAGCGTAGCCACGGGCCAGCGTCGCGGCCGGGCCGACGGCGGTGAGCTTCTCGCGAAGGTGCGCCGCGGCGGTCGACTCGGTGCGCAGGGTCTGCTCGACGGTGCGCCGGGCCGCCAGCCGCAATCGCTCCACCTCGTCGTGGCGGTGCCGCAGCTCGCGCAGCGGATCGGCGAGCACAGGGCGCGAGCGCAATTGGGCGATGATGTGGGTCTCGCGCTGCACCCAGCCGCGCAGCGCGGCGGCCGAGCGAGCCCGCATCTCGCGCACGCCCGCGAGCTCGGCGGCGGCATCGGGGACGATCCGCTTGGCGGCGTCGGTGGGGGTGGCGGCGCGCACGTCGGCGACGAGATCGCTCAGCGGCGCGTCGGGTTCGTGCCCGATCGCGCTGACGATCGGGGTGGTCGCGGCGGCGATGGCCCGGCACAGCGCCTCGTCGGAGAACGGCAGCAGGTCCTCGGTGCTGCCGCCGCCGCGGGCGAGCACGATCACGTCGACGGCCGGATCGCGATCGAGGGCGGCCAGCGCCTCCAGCATCTGCGGCACCGCCGTCGGGCCCTGCACCGCCGTGTTCTTGACGACGAAACGCACCGCGGGCCAGCGATTCTGAGCGACGGTCAGCACGTCGCGTTCGGCCGCGCTCGCCCGCCCGGTGATCAGCCCGACCGTGCCGGGCAGAAAGGGCAACGGCCGCTTGAGCCGTGGATCGAACAGCCCCTCCGCCGACAGCAGCGCCTTGAGCCGCTCGATCCGGGCGAGCAGTTCGCCGATGCCGACCGGCCGGATCTCGGTGACCCGCAGCGACAGCGTGCCCCGTCCGGTGAAGAACTGCAGCTTGCCGTAGACGACCACCCGGCTGCCCTCGGTGAGCGGAACGGGACTGCGCCGCAACAACTCCGGATCGCAGGTCACCGACAGCGACATGTCCGCCGAGGTATCGCGCAGCACCAGGAAGGCGGTGCGGGTGCCGGGCCGCAGACTGATCTGGGTGACCTGGCCCTCCACCCACACGCTGCCGAGCCGGTCGATCCACTGCGCGACCTTCACCGCGATCGAGCGCACCGGCCACGGCTGCTCCGCGGAACTGCCCGGTGCGCCCGCGGCGGTGTCCGCCGGGGCGGAAGCGCCGGAGCCGTCCTCAGTCATACGTCAGGTATACGCGGCGCTACCGACACAAACAAAAGCGACCGCGACCGGCGCGTTGGCCCCGGTCGCGGTCGCTGCGAAGGGGGGAGGCTACTGCGCCTGGACCGTCGCGATCCGGTTGGTCAGCATGGTGACGAACGGCGCGCGGGCCCGGGTCTGCTGCTCGAAGGCCAGCAGCTGGGCCAGTTCCTCGACGGTCAGCATGCGCAGCCGGGCGCGCAGCTGGGCCAGCGTCATCGCCGGGTAGTCGTAGCGGATGGCGACCTCGGGGGCCTGCACCTCCTCGGGCTCCGGCTCGGCGGCGGGCTCCTCGGCGGCCTGCTCGGACTCGAGCAGCAGCAGCGACGCGGGCGTGGCCTTGCCGTTGGTCTGCTCGGCCGGGATCTCCTCGGTGAACAGATCGAAGCGGCTGGCATGGCCGTTGGTGGCGACGGCGGGCTCCGGGGCGACGTCCTCGTCGAAGGTGGCCCAGGCGGGCTGCTCCTGCGGGGCCGAACCCAGACGTTCGAACAGGCCGTCGCCCTTGAGCGCGAGGCTGGTGACGAACTGCTGCACGTGCATGGTGGTCTGCAGCACGCGGCTCAGCGCGGTGATCGGGAAGTTGACCGCGGCGACGGGCAGCCGCCGGGTCTCTTCTAAGGCGTAGACGGCGGCACCGGCGGCGACCCGGGCCAGGTACGGAGGACGGAACATGGTCCCAGCCTGCCGCAAACCGCCTGTGATGCAAAGGTCCAGACCACCCCGATGTGACTTTCGCCCCTCGATCCGCCCTGATCCCGCCCGCGCGGCGCACGTAAGCTGTGGACTATGACCTCGGCAATTCCCTTGAACGTCGGTATCGCGCGCTCCGCGGGCGCGTCCGCTGCCGGTGGCAAGCGCGTGCTGCTGGCCGAGCCGCGCGGCTACTGCGCAGGCGTCGACCGCGCCGTCGAGACCGTGGAGAAGGCGCTGGAGAAGCACGGCGCCCCGATCTACGTCCGCAAGGAGATCGTGCACAACCGGCACGTGGTGGAGACGCTACGTGAGCGCGGTGTCGTGTTCGTCGACGAGACCGACGAGGTGCCCGAGGGCGCGCTGGTCGTGTTCTCCGCCCACGGCGTGGCGCCGATCGTGCACGAGACCGCCGCCGAGCGGAACCTGCGCACCATCGACGCGACCTGTCCGCTGGTCACCAAGGTGCACCAGGAAGCCAAGCGCTTCGCCCGCGACGACTACGACATCCTGCTGATCGGCCACGAGGGCCACGAGGAGGTCGAGGGCACCGCCGGTGAGGCGCCCGAGCACGTCCAGCTGGTCGACGGCCCCGACTCGGTGGACAAGGTCACCGTGCGTGATCCGTCGAAGGTGATCTGGCTGTCGCAGACCACGCTGTCGGTCGACGAGACCATGGAGACGGTGCAGCGGCTGCGCGAGCGGTTCCCGACGCTGCAGGATCCGCCCAGCGATGACATCTGCTACGCCACCTCCAACCGGCAGACCGCGGTGAAGGCGATGGCACCCGAATGCGATCTGGTGATCGTGGTCGGCTCGCGCAACTCCTCCAACTCGGTGCGGCTGGTCGAGGTCGCCCTCGGCGCGGGCGCGCGGGCCGCGTACCTGGTCGACTACGCCCGCGAGGTCGACCTCGCCTGGCTCGACGGGGTGCGCACGATCGGTATCACCTCGGGCGCGTCGGTGCCGGAGATCCTGGTGACCGGTGTGCTCGACCTGCTCGCCGAGCACGGCTTCGGCGAGGTGCAGCCGGTGACAACGGCCAACGAGACCCTGGTGTTCTCGCTGCCGCGTGAGCTGCGCGCCGCGCGCCGCGACGCCCCCGCCCAGGGCTGACACAGGACCGACATATACAAGGAATCCCCCGTCGCGAGTTCGCGGCGGGGGATTCCTGGTTCTCACACGTTGTCGGGCCTGCGCCGTTCGGTGCGACCGGTGTCGGCGCGATCGCGGTAGCGCACCGTCGGCTGGGGATGCGGCTGCGGGTCGGGCCTACGGCGCGGGGTGCGCGCGGCGTCGGCCTCGCGCGGGGCGGCGTTGCGGGCGGCGCGCGGCTCCCTGGTCCTGGCCGCGGCGGGCGCGCGCTTGGGATCGGTCGCGCGCGGCGCGCGGCGGGCCGGGCTGGCCATGTCGACCTCGGTGACCGGGTCGTCCAGGACGGCGGTGGCGCGGCGGGTGCGCTGGCGGCCGGTGTCGCCCGCGGCCTCGGGACGGCGGCGCTTGACCGGCTTGCGCTCGGTCTTGCGTTCGGCCCGGCGTTCGTCGGAGAGCGGGCGGGCGGTGGCGGGGGTGCGCTTGGCGATCGCGATCCGGGCACCGCCGATGGCGAGGACGAGGACGGTGGCCAGCATCATCGTCGGGAAGCGCTCCACCAGCGGGATGACGAGGTTCATCAGCACGTCTTTGATGGAGGTGGTGGCGCGCCCACCCAGCAGCTGGCAGGCCACCGGCACCGCGACGAACAGCAGCAGCGGCGGCATGACCATGGTGGAGAACAGCCCGCGGAACCGCACGGCGCACACGGCCAGCACGCAGCCCAGCACATACAGCGCCGAGAAGGTGCCCGTCGGGTAGGTCTCGCCCCCGATCGCGTCGATCGCGAACCCCACCATCGTCATGCCCGCGGCAAGCAGAATCGCGCCCCAGGCGGGGATGCCGGGCACCGAGGGCAGGATCGAACGTTGCGGCGCGGGCACCCGGGGTCGCGCACGTTGGGAAGCAGCCACACCATGACACTAACCGCACAACGCGCCGTCAGGCGCTGCGGCACGGGGATCTCAGCGACGATCCTCGGCCTCGGCGAAGGCCACGGCCCGCGGTCTGGCCTCGGTCAACCGGATTGCCGGGAGCTCCTGATCGGCGATCCCGAGATCGTGCATCCGGCGCGCGGTGACCAGCACCCGTGACTCGACCGAGCCGACGGTGGCGTTGAAAGCCGCTACTGCCTTACCGAGATTCACCCCGAGATTGTCCAGGTGGTCGGCCACTTTGCCGACCCGGGTGTAGAGCTCCTTGCCCAATTGCTGCACCGTTGCCATATCGCGGGACAGCGCTTCCTGGCGCCAGCTGAACGCGACCGTCCGCAGCAGCGCGATGAGCGTCGTTGGGGTTGCCAGGATCACGTTCCGCCCGAACGCGTACTCCAGCAGCCCCGCGTCGGTGGTGAGCGCGGCGTCGAGGAACGGATCGCCCGGCACGAACAGGACGACGAACTCCGGCGCCGGATCGAACGCCGCCCAGTACGCCTTGTCCGCCAGCTGGTCGACGTGGGCGCGCAGATGCTTGGCGTGCCGGGCCAGCAGCTGGTCGCGGGCGGTGGGGTCGTCGGTGGTCGCGGCGTCGAGGTAGGCGGTGAAGGGGACCTTCGCGTCGACGACGATGTGCCTGCCGCCCGCCAGCCGGACCACCAGGTCCGGCCGCACCCCGCCGCGATCGCCGCCGCCGGCCCGGTGCACCTGGGTGTCGAAATCGCAGTGCCTGGTCATGCCCGCCAGCTCGACGACCCGCTCCAGCTGGATCTCCCCCCAGCGGCCGCGGACCTGCGGCGCGCGCAGCGCCGCGACCAGCTGCCCGGTCTGGTCGGAGAGCCGGTGCGAGGTGCGCTGCATCCCGGCGACCTGCTCCCGCAGCCCCGAGTACGCGTCGATCCGGTGGTGCTCGACCTGGCGGATCTGCTGCTCGAGCGCGCCGACGGCATCGCGCAGCGGATCGACCATCGCGCCGATCGCCGCCGAATGCCTGCGCGCCGCATCCTCGTTCGCCGCGTGCAGCGATTGCTGCAGCAACCGTTGATTGTCCCCGGCCGCCGCCAGCCTGGCCTCCGCCGCGGCGGCGCGTTGCCCGCCCCGGGCGGAATGCCCCAACCAGCCGAGACCGAACCCGGCAGCGAATACCAAGACGAGCGCGACGAGCATCGAGGCGGTCATAGCGGCGATAGTGCCCGAAGCCACCGACAAACTCGCAATCACCGGGCAACCCGGGCGTGGTGACGCGCCGGTGCGGCACACCCGAGGGGTGCGTCGATTGAATTCTGTCGGGGGTGTGGCCTAAGTTTCGCGGCATGCGGATCCTGCACACCTCCGACTGGCACATCGGGCGCACCTTCCACGGTGTCGACCTGTTAGCCGATCAGGCGGCGGTGCTGGCGTCGATCGCGGACCTGGTCGCGGCGGAGTCCGTCGACGTGGTCGTCGTGCCGGGCGACGTCTACGACCGGTCGATCCCGAACGCCGACGCGATCGCGGTCTGCAACCGCGGGTTCGAGGCGATCCGCGCCGCGGGCGCGGTGATCGTCGCGACCTCGGGCAATCACGATTCGCCCGCCCGCCTCGGCGCGGGTGCCAGCTTCGCGGCGGCGGGCGGGCTGCATCTGTGCACCAGGGTCGCCGACGCCGACCGGCCGGTGCTGCTCGCCGACGATGCCGGCGAGGTGGCCTTCTACGGGATCCCGTATCTGGAGCCGGAGATCACCCGCGCCGAACTCGGTGTGCCGCAGGCCCGCTCGCACGCGGAGATCCTCGACGCCGCGATGGGCCGCATCCGCGCCGATCTCGCCGGTCGGCCGGGCACGCGCACCGTGGTGCTCGCGCACGCGTTCGTCGTCGGCGGGGAGGCGACGGGGTCGGAGCGATCGATCTCGGTGGGCGGGGTCGAGACGGTGTCGA
Organism: Nocardia sp. NPDC050718; assembly: GCF_040654235.1. Taxonomy (NCBI): domain Bacteria; kingdom Bacillati; phylum Actinomycetota; class Actinomycetes; order Mycobacteriales; family Nocardiaceae; genus Nocardia; species Nocardia sp. NPDC050718. The sequence goes on from NZ_JBFAHQ010000001.1 coordinate 1,281,569, forward strand.
TGTCGGCGTTCGACGGGATCGACTATGTGGCGCTGGGACACCTGCACTCGCCGCAGACCCTGTCGGAGTCGGTGCGCTACAGCGGTTCTCCGCTGCCGTACTCGTTCGCCGAGAATTCCCATCGCAAGGCGATCTGGATCGTCGACCTCGACGCCGACGGACTGGCCGCGGTGCACCGCCACGACCTACCGCTGGTGCGCGGGCTCAGCAAGCTCACCGGCACCCTCGACGAGCTGCTCACCGATGCCGGATTCGCCGACGCCGAGCCGCATTACGTCTCCGCGACGCTCACCGACAGCACCCGCCCGGTCGACCCCATGCGTAAACTGCGCGAGCGGTTCCCGCACGCGGTGCACGTGGAATGGGCACGCCCCGAGGGCAATCCGGAGCTGCGCTACCGTGAGCGGGTGCACGGCCGCCGCGATGTCGAGGTCGCGGCGAGTTTCCTGACCGATGTGCGCGGTGCGCCGACCGGAGGCGAGATGCGATGGGTGGAGCGTGCGCTGGCCGCCGCCGTGCGTGAACCCGATGCGGGTCGCGCCGAAACCCGTCGCGCGGCGGACGAATTCGAGGCCATGGACGTGACCGCGTGAGGGCTGCGCTGGGCGGTGCCGCGTGAGACTGCATCGACTGGAGATGGTCGCGTTCGGTCCCTTCGCCGAGTCCACCGTCGTGGATTTCGACGTGCTCGGCGCGGATGGTCTGTTCCTGCTGCACGGTCACACCGGCGCGGGCAAGACCAGCATCCTCGACGCCATCGCCTTCGCGCTGTACGGGCGGGTGCCCGGCGCGCGCGGGGAGGGCAAGCGGCTGCATTCCGATCACGCCGACCCGCAGACGCCGCCGAAGGTCACCCTAGAGGCCACCCTCGGCGGTCGTCGGCTCCGGCTCACCCGCAGCCCGGCGTTCGAGCGGCCGAGCAGTCGCGACAGCACCCGGTTCACGGAGGTGCAGGCCAAGGGCACGCTGGAATGGCTGGACGGGTCGGGTGAGAATCTGTCCCGGCTCACCGATATCGGCGACGAGGTCGTGCGCCTGCTCGGCATGAGCGCCGACCAGTTCTTCCAGGTCGTGCTGTTGCCCCAGGGCGATTTCGCGAAGTTCCTGCGCGCCGAGAACGAGGATCGCGAGAGGCTGCTCGAAAAGCTCTTCGACACCCAGCGATTCGGCACCGCCGAGACGTGGCTGGCGGACCGCCGTCGTGCCGCCGAGGCCGACCTCACCGCCCGCACCCAGGGCATCGATCGACTGATCACCAAGGTCGGTATGGCCGCGGGCTATGGCGGCGCGGAATCGGTCGGCCTGCCCGACGCGGTGACCTGGTCCCAGGATCTGCTCGCCACCGCGCGCACCGAGCTGGCCGAGGCGAACGCGAACGCCGAACTCCGACAGCAGGAGTCGGGCGAAGCCCGCGCCGAGGCCGAGGAGCAGCGCCGCGTCGCCGGGTTGCACGCCCGGATGGCGGCGGCCCGCGCGGAACTGGCCGCGTACACCGCCGACGCCCCGCGCCGGGCCGAGCTGGAACGCGAACTCGAACAGGCCCGCCGGGCCGAGCCGGTGGTGCACGCCATCGACGAGGCGCGGTCGGCGGTGCGCGCGCTGCGCCGCGCGGAGGCGTCGACCCGGACGGTCGCCGGTGAATTGGCCGTCCAGTTGGGTGCCGAGGCGGCCGCGGATATCGCGGGGCTGGATCTGCTGACGGTGGTCTTCGACGACGCTGATACGCCGGTTGAGCGAGTGGATTCCACCGGTGGACTCGGTGATACGCGACGCGTCGGCGGCGTGCGATCTGACGGCGGGTCGCCCGGACCAGGTAGTGAACAGGGCACCCGGGCGGGCAGCCCCTCCGTTCCACGTGGCGTGCGGCCGGAGGATCTCGGCCGCGTCCGCGATGTCGAGGGCGATCTCGATGCCGCGGTGAGCCAGTGGAACGCCCAGCTCGGTGTGCTCGGTGAAGTGCGGGCCGACGCCGAGACCGCACGTCAGCTCGCCGTGGATCTCACCGCGCACGAGGCCGAGGTGACGCGCTTGACCGCGCGCGCCGGCGAACTCGCGCAGCGTCGTACCGAATTGCCCGCCGTGCTCGCGGGAGCGGGGGAGCAGCTGCGCGAGGCCACCGATGCCGCCGCCGCGCTGCCCGGACTGCGGACCGAGCTCGGCAAGTGGCAGGAATCCGCCGCGGCCGCCGTCGAATTGGCCAAGCAGCGGCCCGCGCTGGACCGGGCGCAGACCGAGTTCGACACGGCGCGCCGGACCCATCTCGACGCCAGGGAGCGCGTGCTCGATCTGCGCACGCGTCGGTTGGCGGGCATGGCGGCCGAACTCGCGGGTGCCCTGTCGGCAGGCGCGCCGTGCGCGGTGTGCGGTTCCGCCGAGCATCCCTACCCCGCACGCCCCACCGACGACGCGGTGTCCAAGGACGCCGAGGACGCGGCCACCACGGCCGAGCAGACGGCCGAAGCCGCCCGCGACCGGATCGCCGAGCGCATCGGCGTCATCGAACGCGAGATCGAGGCGCTGACCGCGCGCGGCGGCGACGCCGACCCGGTCACCCTGGCCGATGCCGTGCGCACCGCCACCCACCGCTTCGACGACGCCGCCGACAGCGCCGCCCGCGTCACCACCCTCACCACCCGCCTCGACACCCTGCGCGCCGAGGAAACCACCCTGCACGAGCAGTCCCGCGACCTCGACGCCCGCCTCGGCACCGCCACCGCGACCATCACCGCCACCCGCACCCGCCTCGACGAACTCACCCTCCGCCTGCGCACCGCCGCCGGCGCCGACGACTCGGTCGACGCCCGCACCACCCGCCTCGAATCCCTCATCACCGCCGCCACCACCCTGCGCACCGCCCGCACCGAGGAATCCGCCGCCCGCGACACCGTCCGCCACATCGCCACCCGCGTCGAAAACCTGGCCCAGTCAGCCGGTTTCGTCCCCGAGGGCTACGAAAGGATCCCCACCGCATCGCACGAGACGTCGATTGATGGCACCGCCGGTGCGACTACCAGCGGTGCTGCCACGGGCGCGCCTGCCGATGGTGTCGCCACGGATGCGACTTCTGGTGGTGACGCCATGGCTGCGACTACCGGTGGTGCTGCCACGGGCGCGCCTATGGGCGGCGGCGCCCCGGCTGCGGCTGCGGACGGCGATGCCACGGCTGCGGATGCCGACCGCAACTCCACGGGCGCGGTTGTGGACGGTGCTGCCACAGTTGCCGGTGGTGTCGCCACGGTCGCGCCTGCCGGTGGTGTCGCCACGGTCGCGCCTGCCGGTGGTGTCGCCACGGTCGCGCCTGCCGGTGGTGTCGCCACGGTCGCGCCTGCCGGTGGTGGCGCCCCAGTTGCGGCTGCTGGTGGTGACGCCATGGCTGCGACGCCCGGTGGTGCCGCCATGGGCGCGCCTGCGGGCGGCGGCGTCGCGGTTGCGGCTGTGGACGCCGATGCCACGGGCGCGGCTGTGGACGGTGCTGCCGCGGTTGCGGCTGTAGGCGGCGGCGCTATGGCTGTGGCTGCGGACGGCGCTGCCACGGTCGCGACTGCCGAGGGCGACGCCACGCCTGCGGACGGTGCCGCCACGGTTGCGGCTCCCGACGGTGGCCCCGCGACAACGACGCCGGTCGACATCGCAGGCGCGCCGTCGAAGTCGTTGGCTGCCAGCGATCCCCAGGCTTCGGCGTCCGGCGATGGTGTGGGGGATTCGGTGCCAGCGGGCGGCCCGGGAGCACCGGCCGATGTCGCTGGCGACGGCACGGGGTCTTCGCCGATCGACGGCGGGGCCGGTGCGGAGGCGACGACCGATGGTGTCGACGGGCAGACCGCGGGCAGCGATGGCGAGGTCGCTGGTACCGGGGATGGGGCGCGATCGCGTTCCAAGCGGGCCGCGCGGACGGTGCGTGTCGAGCCCGAGATGCCCACGCTCTTCGACCTTTTCGACGACGAGTCGGTCGAGGACGAACCGGAACCGGAGCCCGAACCGGTGCCGCGGCGCGACGATATCGCCCTGCTCACGGCGTACGCCCAGCTCGTCACCGTGCTCGCCCGCACCGCGGCCCAGCAGTCGGCGATCGAATCCGAGCTCACCGCTGCCGATCGGGCCCGTGCCCACGCCGACGCGGTCCTCGCCGAACCGCAGATCCAGGCGGTGGCCGAGCAGGTGCCCGCCGATCTGGCCGCGCTGGAACAGCGTTTCGCCGACGCCCAGACCGCGTTCACCGCGGCGGTGGCGACCCAGTCGGCCGCCGCCGAGCGGGTCGCGCAGCTGGAGCAGCTGGGGACCCAGCTGTGGGGTGAGGTCGAGCGGATCGCGCCGAGGCAGCGTGATTTCGACGAGCTGGCCACGCTGGCCGACGTGGTCGCGGGGCGTGGCGAGAACAATCGCCGGATGTCGTTGCGCTCGTACGTGCTCGCCGCGCGCCTCGAGGAGGTCGCGGTCGCCGGTTCGCTGCGGCTGCGCCGGATGTCCGGCGGCCGCTACGAATTCGTGCACTCCGACAAGGCGGGCCCGCGTGGCCGACGCGGTGGCCTCGGCCTCGATGTCCGCGACGACTACACCGGCGCGGTCCGCTCCGCGAAGACCCTCTCCGGCGGTGAGACCTTCATGGCCTCACTGGCTTTGGCGCTCGGCCTGGCGGACGTGGTCGCGGCCGAAGCGGGCGGCCTGGTCCTGGACACCCTGTTCATCGACGAGGGCTTCGGCAGTCTCGACGCCGACACCCTCGACGCGGTCATGGGCGTCCTGGACGAACTGCGGGCGGGCGGCCGCGTGGTCGGCGTGGTCAGCCACGTCGACGAGATGCGCCAGCGGATTCCCAGCCGACTGCACGTCCTACGCGGCCGAACGGGCTCGCAGCTCCAAGCAACTGTCGCCTGACGACGGTGGGCCGGGTTTCTTCTCGCGCTGCCGTCGATCAGGTAGTAGCTCCGACCCGGAGCCCCGCAGATCAGGCCGTCGGTTCGGGCACCGGATCGGCCCGGACCGCACCCCCGGACTTCGGCGCGAACCCCGGCAACCACCCGTCGACATACGGGATCATCAGCTGGATCAGCGGCCCGATGCCGAAGGCGTACACGAGGGTGCCGATGCCGACGCTGCCTCCGAGCAGCCAGCCGGTGATCAACACCGTCGCCTCGATGCCGGTGCGCACCGACCACACCGGCCACCCGGTCCGGGCGACCAGTCCAGTCATCAGTCCATCACGGGGGCCTGGACCCATCCCCGCGCCGATGTAGAGCACGGTCGCCGCGGCGTTGACGACGACGGCGAGGACCATCGCCGCCACCCGCACCCACAGCGCCTCGGCCGCGGGGATCAGCCACAGCCCTACGTCGACCGACACCCCGATCACGATCACATTGCTGACCGTGCCCAGACCGGGCTTCTGCCGGAGCGGAATCCATGCGAGCAGCACGACGACGCCGGTCACCGCGGTGACGGCGCCGAAACTCAGCGGCACGTGCGCGGCGACGCCCTGGTGGAAGACGTCCCACGGATCGAGCCCGAGCCCGGCCCGGATCATCACCGCCATCGACGTCCCGTACAACCACAGACCGGTGTAGAGCGCGATCAGGCGACGAGTGAGCATGGGTATCAGCATCCGGGCCGACTGGACCTCACGAAAGAGCCAATCGCGAGTTACTGGCCTTACTATCTCAGGCCTCGTGCGCGAGCAACCATCGCTTGGCGTCGAGTCCCCAGCGGAACCCACCCAGCGCGCCACCGATCCGCAGCACCCGATGACACGGCACGAACAGCGCCGCGGCATTGCGCGCGCACGCGTTCGCGGCGGCCCTGGTCGCCTCCGGCCGACCGGACAGCCCGGCGAACTCGGTGTAGGTGACCGGCTCGCCCGCGGGCACCTTGCGCAGCACCTCCCACGCGTGGGTGAGGAATTCGCCGGAGCGCTGGCGCACGGTGATCGTGTCGATCGCGGTGAGCTCGCCGGCGTGGTAGGCGGTCACCGCCCGGGTGACCTCGCCCAGCGCGTCCCGCTGCCGCAGCTCGGCCGGACGCAGGGTGGCGTGGATGACGCTGGTGAGCTCGGCCGGGTCGGCGGTCCAGCCCGAGGCGAGGACCGCGCCGTCGGCGTCGACGATGGCGGTGAACGGTCCGATCGGGGTGGCGACGGTGGCGACGTCGGCGCGTCGAATGCTGGTGTCGGTCATGATGCTTCGCTTCCGTTGACGGGGCGGGAAGGGCGGGGCGCGGCGATGACGCCGCGATGTTCGAGTGCCGTCTTCCACAGGTGCATGGACAGGTAGGAGCGCCACGGCGCCCAGCGGGTGGTGTGGTCGAGGTCGACGCCGGCCAGCGTCGCGCCCTGGCGGACGACCAAGTCGGTGCCGAGCAGGATGTCCGGATCGGCGAGCAGGCGCATGGTGACGTAATCGGCCGTCCACGGCCCGACGCCGGCCAGCGCGAGCAGGTCGCGGCGCAGTTCGGCGGCCGTGCGGCCGGAGTGCAGGACCAGTTCGCCCTCGGCGATCGCCCGTGCCGCCGCCACGACGGCCGACACCCGGCGGGCCGGTCCGGTGAGCACCTCCGCGCCGCGCTCGGCGACCACGTCGGGGGTGGGGAACAGCCGGGGCGCCGGGCCGTCGATCCGATCGCCGAGGGCACCGACCAGGCGCGCGGTGTGGGTCGCCGCCGCCTGGACCGAGATCTGCTGGCCGATCATGGTGCGCAGCAACAACTCCGGGCCGTCGAGGCAGCCGGGCACGCGAATGCCCGGTCCGAACCCGTGGCCGGGGGCCGCCGTCGCGACGACGGGAAGTCCGTTGTCCGGGACGGCGAGGCCGAGACCCTCGTCGATGCCCTGCGGATCGGCGTCCAGGTCGAGCAGGTGCCGCACGCGCGCCACCGTCGGCGCCAGGTCGCGCATGTCGCGCAGCGCCAGTTCGGCGCGCACGTGGCCGGGCTGGAACGACAGCCGGACGGTGGCGTGCCCGTGCGGAGTTCGCAGCCCGCGGGTGTAGACGCCGTCCTCCCACAGCTCCATGCCGGGCACGGTGTGCGCGGACAGGAACCACGCCAGCCACCCGGTGTCGAGCGGCTCCCGGTACGGCAGGCGCAGCGTGAGCAGGCCAGGCGCGGCGGGTGCGACGGCATCGGAGCGCGGTGAGCGCCGCGACTCCGTGCGCATGGTCGTCGGGCTGACCGCGAACACCTCGCGCACGGTGTCGTTGAACTGGCGGATGCTGGCGAACCCGGCCGCGAAGGCGATGTCGGACATCGGCATCTCGGTGGTCTGGATCAGCAGCCGCGCGGTGTGCGCGCGATGCGCCCTGGCCAGGGCCAGCGGTCCGGCGCCGAGTTCGGTGGTGAGTACCCGGGTGAGCTGTCGCTGGGAGTAACCGAGGGTCGAGGCGAGCGCGGGCACGCCGCCGCGTTCGATCACCCCGTCCCCGATCAGCCGCATGGCCCGCGCGGCCAGATCGGCCCGGACGTTCCACAGCGGCGAGCCCGGCGCGGCGTCGGGTAGGCACCGTCGGCAGGCGCGATACCCGGCCTGCTGCGCCGCCGCGGCGGTGGGCAGGAAGGAGACATTGGCCCGCTTGGGCGTGATCGCGGGGCAGGAGGGCCTGCAGTAGATACCGGTCGTGCGCACCGCGGTGAAGAACTGCCCGTCGAAGCGGGAGTCCCGGGTCGAGACCGCCCGGTAGCAGCGCTCGAAGTCCAAAGCCGTGATCGTCACGGGTTCCACAATGCCCGCGAAGCGAGCGGGTCGCTAGCGGAAATCGGCCACTATCCCCGGTGACCCGATGACGGTAATTCGTAGCTGATGAGGTCACCCGGTTGGCATCGCAGCTCCCGGCACAGCGCGGCGAGGGTGGAGAACCTGATGGCCTTCGCGTGCCCGTTCTTGAGCACCGACATATTGACCACGGTGATCCCGACCCGCTCCGCGAGTTCGGTGAGGGTCAGCCCGCGCTCGGCGAGCAGGTGGTCGAGGTGCACGCGCACGCCCGTGGCTTCTTCCGGTGGCATCAGATCAGGCCCGCGGTGTCGTCGCGCAGCGCGGTGCCGCGCCGGAACACCTCGGCCAGCGCGACGAGCACCATCCCGGCGAGAAGTGCTGCGAGGGTGGGCGATCCGGCGTCGAGCGTGAACCGCAGCAGCACCAGATCGTGGCCGTCGAGCGCCCGGGACTGGAGTTCGGCCCTGGTGAACGCCGCGACCGTCGGAACCAGTAGCGCGCCGCCGAGGACCGCGCCCGCGACGGTGTAGATCCGGCGGACATTCGGCGCGACGAACGGGTCGCCCTGCGCCAGGCTCCCGACGATCCGCAGGACCGCGATCAGCGCGACCAGGACGGCCGCGGCGAGCAGCAGTCCGGGCGTCGCGAGCAGCAGTCGCTCCACGGCATCGGGCTGGTGGAAGGTGATCGTCAGGTTCCCGTCGACGGCGACGCTGACATCTCCCGAAGTCCTCGCGTCGACGACCGGCGCGGCGATGTCACCCGGCCGGTCCACGACGATCGTTGTCGGATGGCCACCGCCGCGGACGGGTACCAGCGCGGCGATCCACAGCAGTTGATAGACCGCGACGAGACCGGTGATCCCGATCGCGAGGAGAAGCACGGCCCGGAGTACGGCATTGTCGGTACCGGACCAGCGGAATGCGGATGACGTAGGCATGATCGGCCCCCCGTTTATCGTTTTTCGATATTAACGATAAACGATATGGAGGCCGATGTCAGCAGCAGCGGGTGGTCGGGTTCCGCTCGGCTTCGGCGTAGCGGTCGCGCCAGTACTGGCGTTCGCTGGGGATGGGGCAGCCGGGGTGGGTGCGCCGCAGATGGTCGACGTAGCGCTGGTAGTCCTGGCCGCCGTTGATCGCGCTGTACCACCGGGCGACCCCGCGCACGCCCGCCCACACCCGCGACAGCAGCGCCGGCGCGGCCGGGCGCGGCGCCGTGGCCGCAGGGGCGGGGGCGGCCGATCCGGTGAACCGGCCGCTCCCGTCCCGCGACACACTCACGACACGTGCGCCGATCCGGGTGCGGTCACCTTGCCCTCGGCGATCAGCACATCCCACTCCTTCTGCACGTCCTTCTCCGCGGCGGTCGAGACGAAACCGCTGGGCGCGAAGATCTTCGACGGCTGCTCCTCGGACTCGGTGCTCGACACCGTGCCCGACCGGATCGCCCGCGCGCACACGATCGCGCCGACCACGGTGACGATCAGCACCAGCACCGCGAACACGATCGAGAGCGTGCCCTGGATGAAGGTGTTGCGGATGGCGATGTCGACCTGCTCGGGCGTCTTCGCGGTCAGGCAGCCCGTGCCCGCCTCCTTGGCGGCCTGGCACAGGCTGTGCTGCTTCCAGTAGCCCAGCTTGGGATCGGCGGAGAAGATCTTCTGCCAGGACGCGGTCATCGTGACCAGCAGATCCCAGACCAGCGGAACGCCGGGGATCCAGGCCCACTTCAGCAGGCCGCGCTTGATGATGATGGTCAGCACGATCGTCAGCGCGATCGCGGCGAGCAGCTGGTTGGCGATGCCGAACAGCGGGTAGAGCGCGTTGATGCCGCCGAACGGATCGTTGACGCCCATCAGCAGCACGCCACCCCAGCCCGCGACGACCAGCAGCGAGCACAGCCACGCGCCGATCCGCCAGGACGGATCGCGGAACTTCGTGAACCCGCCGCCGAAGTTGCCCAGCGCGTCGGAGACCAGGAACCGGGCCACCCGGGTGCCCGCGTCGATCGTGGTGAGGATGAACAGCGCCTCGAACATGATCGCGAAGTGGTACCAGAACGCCTTCATCGATTCGCCGCCGAGGAACTTGTGGAAGACCTCGGAGATGCCGACCGCCAGCGTCGGCGCGCCACCGGTGCGCGAGATGATCGATTTCTCACCCACGTCGGCGGCCGCGTCGGCGAACAGTTCCGGCGTCGCGGGCGGACCCGACAGGCCGAGCGTATTCGTGTAGGCCGCGGCCTTTTCCGGGGTGCCGCCGGTGAGCCCGAGCGGCGCGTTCATGCCGAAGTACAGGTGCTGATCGATGATCGAGGCCGTGATGATGGCCATCACCGCGACGAACGACTCCATCAGCATGCCGCCGTAGCCGATCATCCTGGCGTTGGATTCCTTGGCCAGCAGCTTGGGCGTGGTGCCCGAGGAGACCAGCGCGTGGAAACCCGACAGCGCGCCACAGGCGATGGTGATGAACAGGAACGGGAACAGGCTGCCCGCGAACGCGGGACCCGTTCCGGTGTGCGCGAATTCGGAGACCGCGGGCGCCTTCAGCACCGGCATCGTGATCAGGATGCCCGCCGCCAGCAGCACGATGGTGCCGACCTTCATGAACGTCGACAGGTAGTCGCGCGGGGCGAGCAGCAGCCACACCGGCAGCACCGAGGCGAAGAAGCCGTAGGCGATCAGGCACCAGGCGATGGTGGTGCGCGAGAGGGTGAACCAGTCCGCGCCCCACTCGGTTTCCGACACCCAGCCGCCGCCGACGATGGCGGCCAGCAGCAGCACGATGCCGATCGCGGAGACCTCGCCGACCTTGCCCGGTCGCAGATACCGCAGGTACACGCCCATGAACAGGGCGATCGGGATGGTCATCGCGATGGAGAACACGCCCCACGGGCTCTCGCCGAGCGCGTTGACGACGACCAGTGCCAGCACCGCGAGCAGGATCGTCATGATGGCCAGGATCGCCACGATCGCGGCGACACCACCCACCGTGCCGAGCTCGTCGCGCGCCATCTGCCCGAGGCTGCGGCCGCGCCTGCGCGTCGAGGCCCACAGCACCAGGTAGTCCTGCACCGCGCCGGCGAAGACCACGCCGACGATGATCCAGATCGTGCCGGGCAGGTAACCCATCTGCGCGGCGAGCACCGGGCCGACCAGCGGCCCGGCGCCCGCGATGGCGGCGAAGTGGTGACCGTAGAGCACCCGCCGGTCCATCGGCATGAAGTCTTTGCCGTTGTCGTAGATCTCGGCGGGGGTGGCGACATCGTCGCGCGGCTTGGTGATCTTCCATTCGATGAACCGCGCGTAGAACCGGTACGCGATGATGTAGGTACAGACCGCCGCGATGACGATCCACACCGCGTTGACCGACTCACCGCGGACGAACGCGATGATCGCCCAGGCGATCGCGCCGAGCACGGCGATCCCCGCGAACACGGCCTTCTTGGCGGGCGTGATCGGGGTGCGATCGACGACACCGACCGGAGGCAAGTCCGGGTCGGTCCGCAGATATTCGATGGTCGCCATGTGCCAACTCTCCTGGTATAACGCGCAGAGCCTCGGGTGAAACATCGACAACGTAGCCGATCGGCCCAGCGCGCCGGACAGGATCACCCACCGTCGCGGCCAAGATGAAATTTTGTTCAGCGGGTCATTCGCCGCGGTAGGTGCCGAAGCTCCAGAGGTTGCCTTCGGGGTCGGCGACGGTGAAGCCGCGCGAGCCGTAGTCCTCGTCGCGCAGGTCGCGGATGAGGCGGGCGCCCGCCGCGATCGCCCGCGCGTGCAGCGCGTCGGGCTCGTCGGTGACCAGGTAGAGCGAGGCGGCGCCGGCGGGGCGGGTGCCGAAGGGGCTGTCGTCGCGACCGGTGGAGCCGAACATGATGCCGCCGCCCGCGGGCCAGCGCAGTTCGCCGTGTTCGACGACCGACGCGTCGTCCTCCCTGGCGTAGACGGCGACCTCGTCGAAACCGAAGGCGGTAGTGAGGAATTCGATCATGGCGCGAGCGTCGTCGAAGGCGAGGCAGGGCCAGACCGCGGTCTGGGTGTTGGTGGAAGTGTCCATGTGCTCAGCCTCTCGCCTCGGGGGCGTTCGGGTCTTGGACGGATGGAATCTCCTCGGCCAGCCAGGTCGTCGGGGCACAGCCGGCCAGCTCGGCGAAGTCGCGGTTCAGATGAGCCTGGTCGTAGTAGCCGCAGGCGGCGGCGACCTGGGCGATGGAGACATAGGACGGGGTGTTCGCCAGCATCCGCCGCGCCCGCTCGAACCGGATGATCCGCGCGGCCAGTTTCGGGCTCGCGCCGAACTCGGCGGTGAACTTGCGCGTCAGATGCTGGCGGCTCCAGCCGATCCGCTGCGCCAGCGGGGTGATCTCGCAGGTGCCGCCGGTGCCGACGAGGGTGCGCCAGGCCCAGGACAGTTCGGGTCCGGCGAGGGTTTCGGTGCGCGCCGCCGCGGTCAGCGCCCGATCGCAGGCGGCGAAGCGGCCGGGCCAATCCGGTTGTGACTGCACGGCATCGGCGAGCTGGTCACCCAGCGGTCCACCGGCGTCGGAACATTCGATCGAGACATCCCACAGCTCGCTCGCGGGCATGCCGAACAGGACCCGGCTGCCCAGCGGGGTCAGCTCGATCGCGATGCCCTCCTGGAAACCTGTGTGCGAGATCATCGCCGGGGTCGCCTGCAGGCCGCTGAGTACGCAGCGGTAGCTGCCGGGCGCCTGGTGCGGATCGGTGTGCTCGACCACGTCGATGGTCGGGCCGATGGCGACGATGAAGGTCATGTGCCGCGAGGGTAGGCCCCGGTGCAGGCCGGGTTCGAACCCCGCGAGCCGGTAGCCGATGTAGCGGTCGATGAAGGCCGCCAGGATCGGCGCCGGGGCCGCGGTCACCACCTCCGTGGTCGACTCCATACGCGTCACGCTACGCCGGAAACAGTGGCAGCGACCAGGGTCGTGAGCGATGTGGTGTGGCGCACGCGTCCCGCGCTCCCGTGCGGGGTAACCATTCTGTGAAGGTGCTCGCCGCGCCCGGTGCGCGGCGGTGAGATTTCGCACTCACAGGTCCGTGAGCTGTGGTTACGCGCACTCAGGCGGTTACCGTTGCGCCTTCGCCCAATCTCAGGAGGTGTCATGCGGCGAGTTCGGTACGAGCGCAGCGGTGGTCCGGAGGTGCTCGAGGTCGTCGCGGCCGAGGTGCCGGTGGCCGGTCCCGGTGAGCTGCTGGTCAAGGTCGAGGCCATCGGGGTCACCCTGTCGGCGATCCGGCGGATCAGCGGCCCGCAGCAGTTGCGGGCCGAGGTGGCCGGTGAGGTCGTCGCGGTCGGTGACGGTGTCGACGGCTACGCCCCCGGCTATCGCGTCGTCGGCCTGTGCGCCGACGCCTACGCCGAGTACGTCGTGCTGCCCGCCGACCAGGCCTCGGCCATCCCCGACGGCGCGTCCGCGGTCGACGCCGTCGCGCTGATGCGGAGCGGTCTGGTCGCGCTCGGCGCGCTCGACACCGCGGCCCCGCGCGAGGGCGAGACCGCCCTGATCACCGCCGCCGCCGGTGGCGTCGGCCACCTCGCCGTGCAGCTGGCCCGGGTCCGTGGCGCTGGCTGGGTCGTCGCGGCGGTGTCGGACGAGGCCAAGGCCGACTTCGTGCGTGGCCTCGGCGCGGACGAGGTCGTCACCTACGACCAGCTCCAGGCCGCCAAGCAGGCCGACTTCGCCCTCGACGGCGTCGGCGGCACCGGCCTGGGCGCCGCGATCGGCGCGCTCGCCGAGGGCGGCCGGGTCGTCACCTACGGCACCGGCGGCGGCCTCATCGACACCGAGGACCTGCTGGCCGGCGGCAAGACGCTGTCCGGTTTCCGGATCGGCCGCCTCGCCCAGCGCGACCCGGCCCGCTACGAGGACCTGCGCCAGGAGGTCTGGCAGTTCTACGCCTCCGGCCTGCTGCATCCGGTCGTGCACGCCGAGTTCGCCCTCGACGAGGCCGCCGCCGCGCACGCGGTCATCGAGCAGCGCGCCAACCTGGGCAAGGTAGTCCTGGTTCCGTGATCACCGTCGGCCCGCCCCGCCCGCGCGGGGCGGGTTCCGGTGGTTCGGTGACCGGCCGCACCGCGTAGACTCTGCTCCTCGTGAGCCTCACCCTCGGAATCGTCGGCCTGCCCAACGTCGGAAAGTCGACGCTGTTCAACGCGCTGACCAAGAACGACGTGCTGGCCGCGAACTACCCGTTCGCGACCATCGAGCCCAACGTCGGCGTGGTCCCGCTGCCGGACCCGCGGCTGGACAAGCTGGCCGAGATCTTCGGTTCCGAGAAGATCGTGCCCGCCGTGGTGTCCTTCGTCGACATCGCGGGCATCGTCAAGGGTGCCTCCGAGGGCGCGGGCCTGGGCAACAAGTTCCTGGCCAACATCCGTGAGGCCGACGCCATCTGCCAGGTGGTGCGCGTGTTCGCCGACGACGACGTGGTGCACGTCGACGGTCGCGTCGATCCCACCGCCGACATCGAGGTCATCGAGACCGAGCTGATCCTGGCCGACCTGCAGACCCTCGAGAAGGCCATCCCGCGCCTCGAGAAGGAAGCCAAGGTCAAGAAGGACCGCAAGCCGCTGCTCGACGCCGCCAAGGTCGCCCAGGAGTTCCTCAACGAGGGCACCACCCTGTTCGCCGCCGGCAAGAAGGTCGACGGCGAACTGCTGCGCGAACTCTCGCTGCTCACCATCAAGCCCTTCCTCTACGTCTTCAACGCCGACGAATCGGTGCTCACCGACGAGGCCAAGGTCGCCGAGCTCAAGGCCGCCGTCGCCCCCGCCGACGCCGTGTTCCTCGACGCCAAGGTCGAAGCCGAACTCCTCGAACTCGACGACGAGTCCGCCCTCGAACTCCTCGAGTCCATCGGCCAGACCGAGCCCGGCCTGCACGCCCTGGCCCGCGCCGGCTTCCACACCCTCGGCCTGCAGACCTACCTCACCGCAGGCCCCAAGGAAGCCCGAGCCTGGACCATCCACCAGGGCGACACGGCCCCCAAGGCCGCCGGCGTCATCCACACCGACTTCGAACGCGGCTTCATCAAGGCCGAACTCGTCGCCTTCACCGACCTCGTCGAAGCCGGCTCCATGTCCGCCGCCAAGGCCGCGGGCAAGGTCCGCATGGAAGGCAAGGACTACATCATGGCCGACGGCGACGTCGTCGAATTCCGCTTCAACGTGTAATCCGTTGCGCCTGGGGTGAATTGAAGGAGCCCCAGGCGCATGAATTGCTTCAGAGGCGGCACTGGGGCGTTCCTGTTCAGGATAGCATCTGCGGGTGCCAGGGGACTATGTCGCGACCGATGTGTGGGGCCTGCTGTCCGAACACAGGCTCGACCCCTTTCTCAAGGTTGCCGACGGCGACCGCGAGGCTGCTCTGGACCTCTACGCATGGTCGAGTCGAACAGCGGCGGTCTCGTTCGAGGTGGTCGGGCACCTCGAAGTGCTGCTACGCAACGCACTGGACCGGGAGCTTCGAACTCACTTCGATGAGATTTCGACCGGGATTCCGTGGTTTCTGATGCCGGTTCCCGACGGCGCCGATCTGTCGGTCGCCGTCGAGACGGTGCGGATGCGACTGCGCCCGATGAATCGTGAGTCGCGCCATCAGATCGTCGCCGGTCTCAGTTTTGGATTCTGGTCAGGTCTGCTCGGCCGCAAATACGAGCAACTGTGGCGGGACTGCCTCCACCGCGCCTTCCCGAACTCATCGGGACAACGCAAGCAACTCGCGTCAGCAGTCGAGGGTGTGCGCAAGTTCAGGAACCGGCTGGCACATCACGACAGTCTGTTGAACGTCGATGTTCCGTTCGAGATCCGACGGGTCCTCGAGGTCGCCGGGTACATCGACCAGTCGGCCGCGAAGTGGCTACAGCAGGTGAGTACGGCAATGGACCAGTACGCTCAGCGCCCGATCGCAGTCGCCGACACTGCTGTGGTGGCAGCGAAGGACGCTTGGCCGCTGTACCAGCGAAGCTATGCGTACGTCTGCCAACCGGGCCGCTTCTTCCGGCCGGTGGACCGGCTCGCCTTCTACGTCGACTCTCGCATTCAGGTCGACATCCCGCGCATCCAGCATCGGCGTGACAATGTCGATTGGTCGGAGGGCTCCGCGGATCGATTGCGCGCCTCGGCCGACCCGATAGACCGCAAGGTTGCTCGGGTAATCGACGAATCACGACCGGAGGGCTGGACCGAGGGAATCTACCAGGTCTTTCTGCTGACGCGCCCAGGCGATCCGGTGCATCGACAACTGGTCGACCCGTTGCCACACAACGGCATCGGTCGTGGTTCTGCATTCACTCAGCGCCAGCGCTACGTGTCGCTGCACGCGCTCGAAACCGCGGCCACGACAACTGACCTATGAGGTAAAGGTAGAACAGGCCCATCAACGAGACCGAGCTCGGCCTGCAGACCTACCTCACCGCAGGCCCCAAGGAAGCCCGAGCCTGGACCATCCACCAGGGCGACACGGCCCCCAAGGCCGCCGGCGTCATCCACACCGACTTCGAACGCGGCTTCATCAAGGCCGAACTCGTCGCCTTCACCGACCTCGTCGAGGCCGGCTCCATGTCCGCCGCCAAGGCCGCGGGCAAGGTCCGCATGGAAGGCAAGGACTACATCATGGCCGACGGCGACGTCGTCGAATTCCGTCGCAAAGTACCTTCACCGTCGAAGATCAAGTAGTACCGCCTACCTAATCGGCTGGTCCGGATTGCTTGGCATGACTTACTCGGCTGACGAGCGATGAGCCGGGACCCGCGAGGCGGGGTTGGTGGTGCTGAATACTGAATGTGCTGCCGGTCCGTTGGCATTAGAACCGTATCGCGGGAAGCTGATCTTCTGGTTGATATACGGGGCTACTGTCGTAGCTATGGTCCTTGGAAGCTGGATAGTGCGTGCCCTGCCAGCGGAGGCTTGTCGTGATCGGGAATGAGGATGACCATGAGATCGACCCCGACGACGACGTCTCGCAGGAGGAAGGGTCTGAGCCTGAGGAGCAGAGTAGGGACTGGGGCAGGGCGAGAGATGGTGATTTCAGCGTGCCTACAGGGTTCGCCCGGTCACTGCTCCCGAACACAGACGACTTCCTGGCCAGCATAGTCGCGCCTGTGCAGGAGCGGATGCGATCGTTGTTGCCCGCTCAGAAGGCCCTCGCGTCGATAAGCGAGCGGGTCCAGGAGATGGCTTCGATCGTCGCTACCATCCCTGCCTTCTCGATACCAGCGCTCAATGTTCCTGCGCTACAACAGGTTCCAGTCATCAGTACTGCGACCCAAGAAATGCTCATGGGGATTGCCGAGCAGCACACGAGGACTATGGAGGGCCTGCGGAAGGCTCTCGGGCCGCTTTTCGACCCCAAGGCGTTCCAGGGTCTCAACCGCGCCCTGCTGCCGCCCAACCTGAAGGAGCACGCGGATGAGATCTGGGCTAGCGACGTCCATGAGTTTGTAGAGCGGGAAGGTATCCCGCTCTACCTTGTACCGCGGGGCCGAACGGCGCTGCGGCTGCTGCGGGCGAAGGACCGCGCAGGACAGCGACGAGTGCTCGGCGACTGCTATGAGTCGCTTATCGAGGACTGTGCCGTAGTGCTGGAGCAGGCGGACCACGAGGTGATCAGAGATGAGTTGAGCTTTGCCCTCGACGGCCTCGGCGCGATGCGCGTCGGCCACACCCGGTCGGCTCAGGCCATGTTCACCGTCACCCTGGACACGTTGATCTACCGCTTCTACCCCGACCGGAAGGCCCGGGGGGTCATCACCAACCGCAAGAAGGGCGCTGGAGTGCCCGAGGAGATCGACGAGATGGGCGTCCGGGAAGCCTTTGTGTGGCTGCCGATCTGGAATGCACACGAGGAGTTCTGGAAGCACAAGGGCGATAGGGTGCCACACTACTACTCACGTCACGCGAGCGTCCACGGCGTCTCATCCCGTCAGTTCAGCAAGCGGAACTGTATCCAGGTGCTCATGCTCGTCACGAGCCTCATCGGCTACGCCGATCGGGTGGCCCGCGAAGCCGACTAATGCCTCCCCACGTGGATGAGCACGGCCTGAGGCGCCGTTGAACGAGCGACCTCGATAGTCAGCCGAGTACCGCTAAGCCTTGGTAGTCCCCCGCATGACTTAGCTGGTCGCCTCGGCCTCGGTCCTCGGGTGGGATTAGCCTGTGCTGTCGCAGGATGTCTGTCCTTGAGCTTCATCTGGCTGTGATCCATGATCAGGAGCATCTCGTCGACCTGCGTCGCGGTCTGCAGCCGGCCAACTCATGCGCGCGGCTCGCTGTCACCCGCTCAGTGAGACCGAATGCCGGCGACCTGCTTGTATTGGCAGCGCTGCGGCGAGTTGACTTTCTTGTCGGTCCACGCGGCTAGTGTGGCGGCTGTGGCCGACACGGCGGCCTTCGAGGACCTGACTATGTCTGGTCTCACACTCGAAACGGTGTATCGGGCATCTGGCGTGTCCCACTAGTGGAAGGTCGAGGTGCAAGGTGATTTTGTGCGTGGGCGAGTCGGGTCTGATTCATGGTTGAGGACGCCGCGGCCCAGAATGCCGTCGTTGCTGTCGAAGCAAAGGCGACAGGCGCCGGTGTCGTGGCGGCGAGTGTCGCGGTAAGGAACTACATGTCGGTGGCCCACCTGTGGTCTGCATTGCGGTCGGCTAGGTGCTGCGATGAGCGCGAACAGGAGCTTGTTGCTGCTGGCATCAAGAACATCGACATGGGACATCGCTCGGACGCGATAAACTCGGTTTTGTCGGCAGTCGCTTTTCTTGAGGGGTTCGTAAATGAGACTCTCGCGGATTCTGTACAGGCGCCGATGGTGTCGTATCGTACAGAAGGCCTGGACCTGTCCGCCCTGGAGCGAATGCGTGAGTTCTGGGTGACCGGTGTGATTCCGCTCGAACGAAAAATGAGTGTGGTCCAAAAGTTCCAACTTGTGCTCGTTTGTGCAGGAAAGCCTACTTTAGAGGCTGGGCGTTCACCGCTTCAGGCGGTGAACGCGCTGATAGAGCTCAGGAATGAGCTTGTGCATTTTAAGCCTGTGACGCAGGATATCGAAGAGAGTCATAGGATGTGGAAGCTACTTCAGGCGCGAATC
This sequence comes from Nocardia sp. NPDC050718, assembly GCF_040654235.1. Classification (NCBI taxonomy): domain Bacteria; kingdom Bacillati; phylum Actinomycetota; class Actinomycetes; order Mycobacteriales; family Nocardiaceae; genus Nocardia; species Nocardia sp. NPDC050718. Next base: position 1,300,386 of record NZ_JBFAHQ010000001.1, read on the forward strand.
ACTCCGAACCGGCAATCCATCGGTAGTCCCTGGTATCCAAACAGTGCGCTTGCAGCAGGCTGCGCGAGTTGGGCGTGCGAAAGTGCGATGGAACTCGTCGATGATTGGCAAGCGAGGCTTGGCTTGGTTCACGACTACCGGGACACGCTAAGTGGCTTCGAAGCACCCTGATGCGGCCTGCCGAACAGCGCTGTCAACGGGCCTGGCATCTGTGCGGAACTAATCGATTCGCGGTTTGGATCGTCACCGGTGCAAGGAATTTGACACCGGGACCTCGGGGGCTGCTGTGCAGAATGAACTATTACCCCTTCATGCTGTCCCTGGATCGTCGCGACCAACTGGCCACGATCGGCGTCGATACGCGCATGGTTCGCCGATCTGACATTCGAGCACGGTGGCCCCTTGTGCCTGCTCGACCTCGGGGAAAAGGGGCGTGTGGCAATCACTCTCGGGTCGATCGATTGCCAACGCGGCGTGGTCGACTGGGACGGTCTGTACCTCTGACAAGGCACGGTGACGAACATCCGCACGCCGGTTCGGTGCGGTCTGTTGGATGCCCAGTGGTGCGGGGCGCTACCAGGTCGCGAAGATCCAGACGAAGAATGCTGAGGTCAGCAGGGAACTCGTGGTTGCCGCTGTCAGGGCGATTCTGATCTTCGGGCGGGTGGACCAGAGGACGGTGATGAGGACGAGTGTCACTGCGAGGGGAATCAGCCAGATGTCGATGAGCCACGGCAGGTTCCATCCGGTGGCGATCTGGAGGTCGAGGGTGGCGAGGAGGGTTGCCCGGTTGATCAGGTAGCCGGCGGCGCAGCCGAGTGCGACTTGTGCGGTGGCCGTGGCGATTCGGAATCCGCGTGAATGTGGACGGACGGCTGCGCGGCTGTCTTTCATGTGCCCCCCTGGCTCTTGGTGATTCCGAGGGTAGCGGCGGTCAGGTGCCAGAGGCGGGCGGTTGCTCGGTGCTCGTCGGTCGGGGGTGTGGCGCGGAGTTGCTGGGCGATGCCGTGGCGTAGGCCGCCGATGACGTAGGCGCCCGCGCTGTCGGGGTCGAGGTCGTGGGGGAGTTGGCCTAGGGATTGGCCGTGGCGGATGTTGTCGGCGGCCATGGCGCTCATGGTTTCGATGTGGACGGCTTCGAGTTCGGCGAGGTCGGGGTCGAGGGCGGCGCGGGTGAGGAGGATGGGGGCCAGGGGGTCGGCGTAGTGGTAGGCGACGAAGAGGTGGGTGCGTTCGCGTTCGCGGGTGGCCCAGTCGGCGTCGGCGGGGAGGTGGGCGTCGGCGATGGCGTGGCGGAGGCCGTCGTAGAAGCCGTCGTAGATGGCGGCGAGCAGGCCGCTCTTGGAGCCGAAGTGGTGATAGAGCGCGCCGGTGCTGAGCTTGGCGCGGCGGGTGAGCGCGCTCAGTTCCAGGACGCCGTTGCCGCGGACCAGTTCCTCGCGGGCGGCGGTGAGCAGTTGTTGACGTCCGATCGGGGCGCGTGCCATATTCGAAACATAACAGAACTCAGTTATGTTCAAGGGAGTGGCCGATGACCGGCGAAGTTTCCTCGTTGACGGACCTGGGTGGCGACCTGGCCGGGACCTATCGGCGGACCGCGAGCAGCGGGGCGACGGTCGATCCGGCCGTCGTCGAGGCGGATCTGGCGGCGGTGCTGCGCGACGGGTACGTCATCCTGCCGGACCTGCTCACGCCGGATCAGCTCGACGAGATCCGCGCCGCGGTGGCGCCGCTGCTGGATCGGCCCGGGCGCAACCAGTTCGAGGGTCACACCACCCAGCGGGTGTACAGCGTGCTGAACAAGACGGCGAGCTGCGACCGCATCGCCGATCATCCGCGCGTGCTGGCCCTGCTCGACCGGCTGTTCCAGCCGAACTACCTGCTGTCGATGCTGCAGGTGATCAATATCCTGCCCGGCGAGCAGGCGCAGATGCTGCACACCGACGACGGTTTCTACCCGCTGCCGCGCCCCCGCGCCGCGCTCGGCGCGGCCACGATCTGGGCCATCGACGACTTCACCGCCGACAACGGCGCGACCGACATCATCCCGGGCAGCCATCGGTGGGGCGATCGGCTCCCCGCGGGCGAAGCCCGCGAACCCGTGGTGATGCGTGCCGGGTCGTGCGTGTTCTTCCCCGGCACCCTGTGGCACGGCGGCGGCGCCAACCGCACCGATCGCCCGCGCCTGGCCGTCACCGCCCAGTACTGCGAGCCGTGGTTGCGGCCGCAGGAGGCGTTCACCCTCTCGATGACCCGTGACACCGTGCGCCGGGTCTCGGAGGACATCCGGCGCATGCTCGGCTACAGCATCCACCCGCCGTTCGTCGGCCAGGTCGACGGCATGCACCCGAAGCGGCTGCTCGAACCGGGCGCGACGCCGCGGTAGGCACCAAGGTGGGGTTCTGCGCACCCTCGGTGGTTCGGCGCCAGCACTCGGGGCCCTGATGACGGGGGCGGATTCGGCGGAGAGTTGATCCTGTCACCGTCAGCCGATCCGGAGGTCCCGATGTCGATCAGCATCACCGCCAACGCGGAGCGCCGGTTCACGGTCACCACCGGTGACGGGGTCGAGCTCGCGGTCCGCGAATACGGACAGCGCTACGCGGACCTCACCGTGGTCCTCCTGCACGGGCACTGCCTGCGCACCGAGTCCTGGACCGATGTGCGTGACACGCTGCTGCGCGAGCACCCCGGCGCGCGGGTCGTCTGCTACGACCACCGCGGCCACGGCGACTCGGCGATGGCGCCGCGCCAGACCTACACCCTCGAACAGCTCGGCCGCGACCTGCACGATGTGCTCGACGCGGTCGCCCCGACCGGACCGGTCGTGCTGGTCGGCCACTCGATGGGCGGGATGACCGTGCTGACCTACGTCAGCCAGTACCGGGAGGAAGTCGGCACCCGCATCGTCGGCGTCGGGCTGGTCGCGACCGCCGCGAACGGGCTCGCCGACGCGGGCTTCGGGCGGCTGCTGCGCAACCCGATCATCGGTGTCTTCCAGGCCGCCGTCCGGCGCGCGCCGCGGCTGATGCAGCGCGCGAAGCTGCTGGCCTGCAAGGTCTTCGCGCCGGTGGTGCGGACCGCCGAGTTCGGTGATCGCCAGGTCAGCGCGCGGGTGCTGGCACTGGCCGAGGCGATGCACAACGCCACCTCGATCGTCACGATGGCGACCTTCCTGAGCTCCTTCAAGGTCTTCGATCGCACCGACGCGCTGCCGACGCTGTCGACGATCCCGACGCTGATCCTGTGCGGCTCCGCCGATCTGATGACGCCGCCGTCGCACTCGATCGCCATGGCCGCCGCCGTCGACTACGCGGACTTCGTGCAGCTCGAGGGCGCGGGCCACTCGGTGATCCTCGAGCAGCCCGCGCAGGTCACCGACGCCGTCGCGCGCCTGGTCGCCCGCGCGAGCGCCGACCGGTTCGACGTCGAGAGCCTGGCGCTGGCGGCCTGATCCGCCGCTACGCCGACACTCCCAGCGGCGCCCGATGCAGGACGAGCTTGGTGGTGTGGGCGCGGTAGGCCGCGGGCGCGTCGTCCCAGTCGGCCAGCAGGGTGGTGACTTCCTCGGCCGGGAACCCGGTCTCGGCGACGAAGGCGAGCAGGTCCGGCAGATGCGGGCGGACATGAGAGACACCGATTTTCAGCGCGTTCGGGCCGGTGATCGACGTAGTCGACGACCTCGGCGCCCACCGCGACGCACTCGTGGCCGATCGCGAACGGACCGCGGAACGGGACGTCACCGCAGATGCTCGCGACCACCGGATCGATGAATCCGGCCCGCACGCCGACCTGCATGGCCCGGGAGACGTGGCGATGGATCGGCATGGTGTCGCCGTCGCACCGGGCGGCGACGAACGGGCGGACGAGCGCGTCGTGTGGCCCTTCCAGGACCGGATCGGGTCGTTCGCGCCAGGCCAGGTGGTTGGCGCGGACGAGGTGCAGCTCCCGCATCAGCCGCGGGCCTGGGCCGCGAGCGCTTTCAGTTCGGCGAAGCGGATGATGTTGCCCGCCGCGCCCCAGGTGCCCTCGGGCTGTTCGTGGATGAGGACCCAGACCCGGAGGGCGTCGGCCTCGGTGAGGCCGGCGGCGGCGAGGACGTCGTCGGTCACCTGCCGCACCAGACCGGCTTTGCGGCGGTCGGAGAGGGCGCCCGCGGGGACGGTGGCGTCGACCCGGAAGCGGGGCAGGTCGTCCTCGGCGGTGCCGAAGGCGCCTGCGGGCACCTCGTGGATCAGGCACCAGGCCTGGGCCCGGAAGAACGCCGTGTCCGGTGCGCCTTCCCAGGTGAGCAGGGTGGTGGCGAGCGTCTTCTGCAACTGCTGCCGGGCAGCGCCGGACAGGACGTCCGCGGGCAGCGTGAGCTGGATCATCGGCATGGGAACACCTCCGTTATAACGACTGTTATAAGTCCCGGACGGTACGCTATGACGGTCGTTATGGTCAAGGAGGTGTGGGATGGCGCAGTCGGATGCGCGTGATCGCTTGGTGGCCGGTGCCGCCGACATGCTGCGGCGTCGCGGCTTGAACGCGACCAGCGTGCGCGAGCTGGCCAAACACTCCGGCGCGCCGCTCGGCTCGACGTATCACTACTTTCCCGGCGGCAAATCGCAGCTGGCGGCCGAGGCGGTGCGGCTGGCGGACGCGCTGACGGTGCGCAAACTGACGGCGGAGTTGCCTGCCGGTCCGGTCGACGGCCTGCGCGCGTTCGTGGCCATGTGGCGAAAGATCTTGGTGGACAGCGATTTCCGGGCCGGGTGTCCGGTGCTGGCGGTGTCGGTGGAAGACCAGCCCGACGAGGACGACGAACCACGCCGCGCCGCCGCCGAGGCGTTCGGCCACTGGACCGTTCTGCTCGCCGACGCGCTGCGCGAGCACGGCGCGACCGACGACGCCGCCGAGCGGACCGCCACCCTGATCGTCGCCGCCATCGAGGGCACCGTCGCGCTGTGCCGTGCGCAGCGCAGCACCCGACCGCTCGACCAGACCGCCGAGGCGCTGGAAAGCGTCGTGCGCGGCGTCCTCGGCGCTACCGCCGACCAGCCGAACTGAACTCGACCGAGTTCCTATTCATTTATTCGAATCAGTCGGTTCCCGGCGGACTTTTCCGGAGCCTTTTCCGGTGCCCGCCGACAATTCCGTCGTATTTCGGGCGATGCGCCCGAAGGCGTCGGCGACGGTATCGAGTGCGATGTCGGTGACGGGTTCGACGAAGTGGTCCCGAACTATTCTCTCGTGACCGGGGAGCGCGGCTTCCACGGTCCGGCTGCCGGTCGGGGTGAGATGGGCGACGACGCCGCGGCGGTCGTGCGGGTCGGGCTTGCGCAGGACCAGATCGCGGGCTTCCAGGGCGCGGACCAGGTGGGTCAGCTGGCCGCGGGAGACGTGGACCCGGTCGGCGAGCACGCTCATGCGCAGGGCGTGCTGGGGTGCGCGGTGCAGGGCGAGCAGAATCCGGAATTCGGGAAAGCTCAGGTTGTGGCCCTGTTCCAATTGGCGGTTGACGACCTCGTCGAGATTGGACTTTCCGGCGAGGTAGGTGCGCCAGGCCAGTCGCTCCCGTGGCGTCAGCTCGTTGTCGCTCTCGTGCGCCGAGCGGGAACGCTCGTCCACCATGGAGCGGATATTACCGCCTTGATGTCGATCACACCCGACGCGCCGAAGCTATTTGTCGGTACCACGAACAGCGATGTCCGCGCGCTATTTGTTGAAGATTTCACTATCGCGGTGGCGGGGATTCCGGCCGCTCGGTTGGTGTGGGTCACTGCCATCTGAAAACCTTTGGCGCAGAGGTGATCTCGAGGGAGAAACCACCGGATAACCGTCCGAATCACGAAATGTGTTGGGTCAGGGGGCATCTGAGATGTGCATTGGAGAGGACTGGGCGCGACGGGTTTCGCAGGCCGTCGTCCCGGTCCTGGTGGAGTCCGGCGCGGAGCCGAGCTGCACGGGACGGATCGAATCACACCGGTTCCCCGGCTTCGATCTGACGATCCTGCGAGCCGGGCGGCAGACGCTGCGGCGCGCGCCGCGCGAGTCGGCACCGCGCGGCGACCAACTGCTGGTGAGCATCCAGCTCGAAGGGACCGGGGAGCTCGCGCACGCCGGGCGGACCATCCAGGTCGGTCCCGGCGACCTGATCGTGTACCGCGCGAGCGAGCCCTTCCGGTGGGCCATGCACGGCGAGTGGGCCCAGGTCGTGCTGCGGCTGCCCGCCGAGGTGCTCGCCGAGAGCCCGGCGTTCCGCGCGGCGCTGCCGCTGCACATCCCGGCCGCGGGTGCCGGCGAGGTGATCGCCCGGTTCTTCGCCGGTGTCGTGGCGCTGCCGCAGCCCGAGCAGGCCGGGCCGCTGGCGGCGGGCGGGCTGGATCTGGTGCGCTCGATCGTCGCCGCCTCCGCGCGCCGGACGGTGGTGCGGCAGGCGCGGGTCCTCTCGCGCGGCCAGCTGCTGGTGTTCCTGCGCAGGCACTTCACCGATCCGCTGCTCACCGTCGACGGCATCGCGCGCGGCTGCCTGGTCTCGCGCCGGACCCTGCACCGCGCCTTCGCGTCGCTGGGCACCAGCCCGGCCGCCATGCTGCGCCGGATGCGGGTGCGCCACGCCCGCCAGCTGCTGCTGCGCGACCGGGCGCGGTCGGTGGCCAGGATCGCCGAGGCCAGCGGATTCTCCTCGGCGCGGCAGTTCTACCGCGCCTTCCAGCTCGAGACCGGCATGACGCCGGGACAGTTCCGGGTGGTCAGGGCGACCTCGGTGCGGCTGCCCGCCCAGCCCGAACTACCGATGAGCGCGTGAGCAGGCCAGCGCGGCCAGCGGGCGGACATCACCCTCGACCGGGCGCTGCAGCCGTTCCCGTTCGGTGAAACCGGCCGCGCGCAGCACCTCGGCCAGCTCGTCGACCGGCCAGCGATAGGCCGCGGTCACCTTGTGCGGGAACACCTCGACCTGCTCGGCGCTGTCGAAGAAGCCGAGCACCAGGCGCCCGCCGGGCACGAGGACCCGGGCGAACTCCGCCAGGATCGCCGGCAGTTCGGCCGGGGTGAAGTGGATCAGCGAGAACCACGCGAGCACGCCGCCGATCGAGGCGGTCGGTGCGTCGACGGTGCGCAGGGAATCGACGCGGAACGGCACGTCCGGGTAGCGCGAGCGGGCGTGGGCGATGAACTCGGGGACCAGATCGACGCCGGTGACGGCGACGCCCGCCGCGTGCAGGAACTGGGTGAAGTGGCCGGGACCGCATCCCAGATCGAGGACCGGGCCGGGGGCGTCGGCGAGATGGCGTAATGCCAGGTCGGCGTCGTCGGGATGCAGGTCGGCGGGGCTGCCGAACAGGTCGATGTAGAGCTCGTGGATCGCGGCGTAGGCCGTGCGAACGGTGGTGTCGGACACGGCATCGACGCTAGCGCGGTGTGATCGGATCGTTGTGTGGATCGTTTGTGGTGCGGGGTCCCGGGTAGTCGAATGGGGAGGAGCCGTTCTCCCCAGTCGTAGACGAAGGGATCAGACGATGCCGATCAAGCCAGTCCGCCGTGTTGCCCGCACCCTGTTGGCGGCGACGTTCGTCGCCGGTGGTGTCAACGCGTTGCTGCATCCGAAACCGCGGGCCGCGGCCGCGGCCGCGCTCGCCGAGCAGAGCCGGGGGAGCCTGCCCGATGCGCTGGCCGCGCGGATTCCCGACGACCCGGGCCGCCTGGTCAAGGTCAATGCCGTCACCCAGATCGCGGGCGGCGTGCTGCTGGCCAGCGGCCGCGCACCGCGCCCGGCCGCGATGGTGCTGGCCGCGACGGTGATCCCCGGCACCGTCACCGAGCAGGACTTCTGGGCCGAGCCGGACCCGGATCGCCGGGCGGCCAAGCGCGCCGGGTTCCTCAAGGATCTCGGGTTGCTCGGCGGCTTGCTGATCACCGCGTCCGATACGGCGGGCAAGCCGTCGCTGGGCTGGCGGGCCAGGCAGGCGCTGTCGAGCCGGGAATCGCGGGTGGCGGCCGAGAGCGCGGCCATCGTCGGCGCGGCCAAGGTCAGGGGCGCGCACTTCGCCGAAGTCGCCGACGAGCGGGGCACGCAACTCGCCGAGATCGCCCGCGATCGTGGCCCGCAGCTCGCCGAAGCGGCCCGGGAGCGCGGTGCGCAGCTGGCCGAGGTCGCCAAGGAGCGCGGCCCGGAGCTGGCCGAGGCCGCGCGGGAACGGAGTGCGCAGCTGGCCGAGGTCGCCAGGGAGCGTGGTCCGGAGCTGGCCGAGGCCGCCAGGGAACGGGGCGTGCAGCTGGCCGAGGTGGCCAGGGAGCGTGGCCCCGAGCTGGCCGAGACCGCGCGGGAGCGGGGTGCGCATTTGGCCGTGGTGGCCAAGGAGCGTGGTCCCGCGCTGGCGGAGGTGGCCAGGGCGCGGAGCGCGCATCTTGCCGAGGTGGCCAGGGAGCGTGGGCCGGTGCTGGCCGAGGCCGCGCGGGAGCGGGGCGCGCATCTGCTCGATGTCGCGTGGGCGCGGGGCGCGCAGGCGGCCGACCTCGTCCGCGATCGGGCGGAGCGATTCGAGGAGGCGGCGCGGGAACGCCGGGCGGCCGCCCGCTGACCATGGAGCCGACGGCCTCGGCTCACCTCGGGAGGCGCTGACCCACACCGGTGTTCGGGTCTGCCCCGAGATCCGTGGTCTGTCGACGATGCCCGGTCCGGCGGAGAATGAACACGGGTCGGGCCGTATCGCCGAAAAATACCCGCCGAGAACCGTGCGAAATGGTCAATCCACGCGAATCGGGTTTGGCGGGTGTATTCGGCGTGAATACTGCATGTTCGCAGTGCTTTTCGGAGAGTGGGATTCAGCTGATGGTGTCCGGTCGGGAAACGTCCAAGTACGCAGTGCGCGCCGCCCTGGTGGGCGTCGCCATGACGATCGGGCTGCTCGGCGCGGCCGCGCCCGCCTCGGCGCTGCCCGGCTCGGGCTCGGCGACCGGTTCGGCCACGGGCTCGGCGGATCTGGCCTCGGGCTCGGCGGGCGGATCCTCGGGCGGCGCGGCCGCGGCGGGCGCCGCGGGTGCCTACCTGACCTGGCAGTCGTCGCAGTTCATCCAGAAGGCGATCCAGATGTTGCTCGCGGTGCCGCGTAATCAGCTGTAGGACAGCTACTTCCAGGCCCGTTCCCAGCGTTCCGCCGCCCAGTCCCGCACGTCGGGGCTGAGCGCGATCGCGGGCAGCAGCAGCGCGAAGCCGATGATCAGCACGGCCAGCCGGACCCAGACGCTGAGTTCGGCGACGGCGCGCAGCAGCGCGGGCAGGACACAGATCACCGCGAGCACGACGAGGACGACGGCCGCGAGATTGCGGCCGGGGCCGGCGATCAGCGCGGCGCAGGTGCCGAAGCACAGGCCGAGGACCAATCCGCCGACGCCGACGAAGTAGTTGTCCCAGGCGAGCCAGCTCGGGCGGGTAGACCGTTGAGTGACCACGCGGCGGAGCTTAGCGCGCTCAGTCGTGCGCGCGCGGCGGTCTCGGCCACGGGTTTTCCTCGATCCGCTCGACCGAGTGGTTGAACTTCTGCATGAGCCTGCTCAATTCGGCGACGTCCTCGGCGTCCCAGTCGGCGACGACCACGCCGATCCCCGCGGCCCGGTGTTTCTGATCGGCGGCCAGCGCGGCCTTGCCCTCGGCGGTCGCGCGCACCTTCCTGGCGACGCCGCCCTCCGGATCGGGCACCCGCTCGACCAGATCCTGCTTCAGCATCGCGCCGACCTGGCGGTTGATGGTGGAGATGTCCAGCTGGAACGCCTCCGACAGTTCGCGCAGGCTCAGCGGTTCGCCCAGGTCGAGGCGGGTGAGGATGAGGAACGCGGAGCGGTCGAGCGCGAAGCCGGGGCGGCGGCGCGTCGTGGTGGGGAAGTGGCGCGAGATCAGGTTCAGCTCGAACACCAGGCGGGTGAACGGGGTGTCGTCGGCGGGGCCGGAATCGGACATGTGCCAACTATGTCGCGTGGATCACCGCGAATCCAAATTGTGTACTATACACATGCTGTGTACGGTGCATAACGTGTCCGTTACCGCAGCCGACGTCACGCCGGCCCCTCCCGAAACCCGCGGCGTCACGCCGGCCGTGCTCATCGCGGTGCTCAGTACCGTCGGTGTCGTCGTCTCGCTCATGCAGACGCTGGTCATCCCGATCATCCCGTCGCTGCCCGGCCTGCTGAACACCTCGGCGTCCAACGCCTCCTGGGTGGTCACCGCGACCCTGCTGGCCGGCGCGGTCTCCACGCCCATCTCGGGCAAACTCGGCGACATGTTCGGCAAGCGGCTGGTGCTCGTCGTCAATCTCGGCTTCATGATCGTCGGCTCGGTGATCTGCGCGAGCTTCTCCTCGCTGCTGCCCGAGATCGTCGGCCGCTCGCTACAGGGCGCCGCGGTGGGCGCGATCCCGCTGGGCATCAGCATCATGCGCGACGAGCTGCCCGCCGAGAAGGTCGGCGGCGCGATGGCCGTGATGAGCGCGACCCTGGGCGTCGGCGGCGCGATCGGGCTGCCGTTCGCGGCCGTCATCGCGCAGAACGCGAACTGGCACGTGCTGTTCTGGACCGCCGCCGGGCTCGGTGCGCTGTGCGCGGTGCTGGTGTTCGTCTTCGTGCCGGAGTCGCCGGTGCGCACGCCCGCGCGCTTCGACTTCGGTGGCGCGATCGGTCTGTCCATCGCCCTGCTCACGCTGCTGATCGGCATCACCAAGGGCGCCGACTGGGGCTGGGCCAGCGCGTCCATCCTGTCGCTGTTCGCCGTCTCGCTGGCGAGCTTCCTGCTCTGGGGTCTCTACGAACTGCGGCAGTCCGCGCCGCTGGTCGATCTTCGGGTGTCCGCGCGGCCGCGGGTGCTGTTCACCAACCTGGCCTCGATCGCGGTCGGGTTCGCGCTCTACGGCATGTCGCTGACGTTCCCGCAGCTGCTGATGGCGCCGGAGGCGACCGGCTACGGCTTCGGTTTGTCGATGGTCGTCGCCGGTCTGGCGATGGCGCCGACCGGGCTGGTCATGATGCTGCTCTCGCCGGTCTCCGCGCGGCTGTCGGCGAAGAAGGGTCCCAAGCTGACGCTGGCCCTCGGCTCGGCGGTGATCGGCATCGGCTACCTGTGCGCGGTGGTGATGATGGACAGCGTCTGGCAGATCGTGCTGTCGGCGGTGATCGTCGCCGGTGGCGTCGGCCTGGCCTACGCCGCGATGCCCGCGCTGATCATGGGCGCGGTGCCGATCAGCGAGACGGCCGCGGCCAACGGCCTGAACTCGCTGATGCGCTCGATCGGTACCTCCACCTCGGCGGCGGTGATGAGCGTGGTGCTCGCGCACATGACCATGCAGCTCGGCCCGCACGTGCTGCCCTCGCGCGAGGGTTTCCACACCGCCTTCTTCATCGCGATGGCGGGCGCGGCGGTGGCGATCGTGCTCACCGCCTGCATCCCGGTCCGCAAGACCGACTGACGCTCAGCCGGCCGGGATCGGCGCGTAGACGACCAGCGACCAGTCCCGGCGCGGCACCAGCGACGAGCCGAGCGAGTGCACGGTCATCGCGGTGGTCGCGCCGGTCGCCGGGTCGCGCAGGTACATGACCGGTCCGTCGAGACTGTGCGCCCCGGCCGGGTCGGTGGTCCAGAACTTCGTCCACTCGGGCGCCTGCGCGCAGGTCTCGACGATCTCGGCGATCCGGCGCTCCGGGGCCAGGCCGGGTCCCATGAGCCGGAAACCGTAGATGCACATGTGGGTCTGCTCGTCCCAGTCCACCAGCGCGGTCTTGGCGCGCGGGTCGAGCAGCATCCACTCGAGCATCGAGGCGCCCGCCTCCAGGCCGGGGAACCACTGCCGCCACGCCGCGTTGGTGGCCACCACGTCGAACGTCGGGTGCATCTGCAGGCTGGCCGGATGGGTGATCCCGTCGAGCAACACCAGGTCGGCCGGACGCACCAGGGGTAGCGGCACGGATTCGTAGCGGGCCGCGATCGCGAGCGAGATCAGGTGATCGCGCATCACATCGGGGACGGTGAGCGCGTCGAACAGCGCCGTCAGCGCCTCGAGGGTCGGCGGCCGGGTGCCCTGCTCGATCTTCTGGATGAGCGCGGGCGAGATCCCGGCGACGGCGCTGAGCGCCGCGCGGGTCAGGCCCGCCGACTCGCGGCGTTCGCGCAGGTACCGGGCGATCGGCGGATGCGGATTCTCCAACGTCGCAGTTCCTCTTTCGGGCCGGTGGACTCGGGGCGGGCGGCCGGCGTGGCCATGGAAAGAGACTAGGTGGTCCCCTTCGGCACCATGACCACCAGCGACCAGGTGCGCTGTGGCAACGTGAAATCGAGGTTGTGCATCGCCATCGCGGTGGGCTCGCCGGTGTCGACATGCCGGACCACCAGCTCCGGCGACTCGATGCCGTAGGGCGGCGGCGGCTCCGTCGACCACAGCGCCTGCCACTCCGGCGCCCGCGCGCACGACGCGATGAGCTCGTCGATCCGCGCCTGTGGCACCACGCCGGGGCTGATCACCCGGAAGCTGTAGACGCTCATGTGGATCTGCCGCTCCCAGTGCAGGACCACCGTCCGCGCCGCCGGGTGCAGCAGCATCCACTCCAGCAGGGTCGTGCCCGGCTCCAGCCCGGGGAACTGCCGGGCCCAGGCGTCGTTGACGGCGAGCACGTCGAAGGTCGGGAACCGCTGCATGCTGGCCGGATACGCGAAGCTGTCGAGCAGGAGCTGATCGGTCGCCGAGACCGGGGTCTGCACCGGCGGCTCGGGTTTGTCGAAGCGGTGCGACAGCGACAGCGACACCAGGTGGTCGCGGATCAGGTCGGGGACCTGCAGCGCGTGGCACAGTGCCGTGAGCGCCTCCAGCGTGGGCGAGCGGGTGCCCTGCTCGATCTTCTGGATGAGCGCCGGTGAGACGCCGGCGAGGCCGCCGAGCGCCGTTCTGGTCAGGCCGGCCGTCTCGCGTCGTTCGCGGAGGTACCGCGCGATCGGCGCATGCGGATCTTCCACGCGCGATCCCTTCGGGCAATCATTGGGACAAACTGGGACAGTCGTCTAGCTTGACCGACAGTAAAGCGTTCGCAAAAATTCTCACAGCCGGACGGGACAGCGCCCGGCTGACTGTCCATCGCTTCCCGGTGATCCAGGCCGGTGAACGCGCTGGTCAAGACTGTGTGTTCCGGAGCGGTACGTGTTCGCAACCACGTCCGCGCCCCGCGCGTGGACGTCGCCGGAGGGGACGGCACGCACGCTGGATGCGCGCCGAGAGCGCGGTAGCGAGCCGATACCCGGGTGGCGCAGGGGTCCACCCGGTGATCGTCTCCCGCCCGGCCCGCTCCGGAGCACACAAATTCGCTTCCCGATCCGGGAACCGCGACCGCCTCCGGTTCGTCTTAGAGGACAGAAGACAGATCGAAAGCGGGGGGCGATGACGCAACTGCAAGCCGAACGTACCGGTCGCCGGGGGCGCTGGGCGCTCGGCATCTCGGGATTGCTCGCGGCGACGGCGGTCGTCGTCGTCGGACTCGTGTGGTGGCAGCACGACTGGGGCGAGCAGTTCCCCGCGCTGGACAGCGAGCACCTCGACGAACAGCAGATCGCCCTGGTCGACGTGCTGCGCCAGGAATACGACCGCCCCGGCGCGGGCACGAAGTACGCCGAGGGCGTCGAAGAGGCCTGGTGCGCCGACTTCGTCAGCTGGACGATGCGCGCGGCGGGCAGGCCGCTGGCCAATCCGAATTCCGGGTCCTGGCGCATCCCCGGCGTCTACACGCTGACCGAGTACTACCAGCAGGTCGGCCGGTTCACCCCCGGCAATGTCGGCTACCGGCCCCGGACCGGCGATGTGGTGCTCTACGGCCCGGACAGCCCGCTCGGCCAGCACACCAACATCGTGCTGAAGGCCGAGGGCGACACGATCACCACGATCGGCGGCAACGAACTGGGCGGGGTACGGGTGCGGACCATCCGACCGGCCGAAACCGCTGATCTGGTCGGTTATGGGCGTTTCTGAAATCGATTGTCGCTCAAGACAACTGCCATGAACCTGGACGGCGGTACCACGCGGGTACCCGTACGATGGAAGCGGTGGCGCCCGGCAGCGCCCCGGCCGACCCCTCCGTCCTGCTTCCCCCTCATCGGCAGGACGGGGGAGTTGTGCCATTACCCGGGGGTTTCCCTCCGTCACGTACGGTGTCCGATGTGCGCGCGAAGGTGACCGAGGACGCTCGTCGAGACCCGAGGTGGATCGACTATGCCGATTTCGGCGAGCGCTTCGTCACCTACGCGGTGACCGAGGAGCGCATCGCCGCGGCGGTCGCGGGCATGACCGGCCGCGGTGTCACGATCGGGCCGTTCTCCCTCGGCCCCGCCGGACTGGCCGGATTCGTCGCCGAGGGCACCCTCGGCACCCCCGCCGTCACCCGCAATCCCGGTGACGCGCTGGCCTTCAACGTCCGCGTACCGCTCACGCTGGCGGTCAACCTCGTGCTCGGCGGGCGCAAACTGCGCCTGGCCGCCGTGGTCGAGATCGGGCTGAACCTGCACGCGCGCACCGCGCAACCACTGCTGGTGGTGATCGACGTGGCGCCAGTGACCGCCAGGGACGTGAGCTTCACCCTGCGTGCCGAGGCCATCGACACCGCCTGGGAGATGCTGCTCGACCCGATCGCCGGTCTCGTGCAGCGCGAGGTCGCGAACCGGGTGAACGCCATCGTCGGCGATCCGAAGGTCCGCTCCGAGCGGGTCTTCGACATCGAGGCCATCCTCGACGGCTACCGCTCGCCGCACCGCAACGACACCGTCTTCGAGTGGATCGACTTCCGCGAGTTCGGCCTGCGGTTCTTCACCCACATCGTCACCAGGGACCGCGTGCACGACGTCGTCGCGCAGATGGCGGGCAGCGAGATCGTGGTCGGGCCGCTCTCGGAGGGCCCGCGCGGCGCGGCCACGGTGACCGTGCGCGGCGCGATCGAGCAGCCGCGCGTGATCGATCGCGGGGTGGGCGACCCGGGTGACCCGCGCGTGTTCGACATGACCCTGCCCGTCGGCCTCGACATCACCGTCGACGTGCTCAAGGCCAACCACTACCGCGCCGACCTGGAGATTCCACTGGTCCTCACGGCCAAGGCCGCCGAGCCGTTGCAGATCGTCATCGATGTGCCGCCGCCCGCGGTCGAGGACATCTCGATGGAGTTCACCGCCAAGGGGCTGCGCGCGGCCACGCTGGCCCGGCTGGCCGGGATCAAGCGGCAGGTGGTGGCGCAGGTCGTCGCCGTGGTCAGCACCGAGCTGGCCGACCCGTCGACCCGCACGATCGACGTGGGCGCGGCCATCGACAGCGCCACCTGACCCGTGTGACAGCTGGGACGAAAGTGACCTTTGGTTCTGGCGGTTCTCCTGTGGTTGTGGTGAAATGAGTGCACGTTCGAGGCTCCCGGCGCGCGGGATTCGGGGAAGGCGCGCCGGGCACGCTGCCGGTTGAGGGTCGGGTTGCGCGAAGGAGCTCTGCGATGCGTTCTGTTCCGGTGACCCGGCGGGAGTTCTTCGGATTCGCCGCCGCAGCGACCACGGTCGGGCTCGGCCTGGCCGCCACCTCCGCCGCGCCCGCGGCCGCCCAATCCTTCGGCACGCTGGTCGATTACGCCGCCGGGGTGCCCTCGGCCGAGTCGATCAGCGCCGCGGGGCACATCGGGGTGATCCGGTATGTGTCCGACCGCAGGCCCGGTGCGGAGTGGATGGAAGGCAAACCGCTGCTGGCGGCCGAGGTCGAGGACCTGTGGGCGGCCGGGCTGTCGATCGTGTCGAACTATCAGTTCGGCAAGGGCCCGACGGCCGACTGGCGCGGCGGCCTGGAAGCGGGCAAGCGGCACGCCGAGCGCGGCTGGGAATTACACACCGCCGCTGGCGGTCCCGACACCGCGCCGATCTACGCCTCGATCGACGACAACCCGTCCGAGGAGGAGTTCGACGAGATGATCGCCCCGTATATCGAGGGGTGGCAGTCGGTGCTCGGCGCCGACCTCGTCGGCATCTACGCCAATACCCCCACCATCGACCGCGCGCTCGACGCCGGGCTGGGTTCCTGGTTCTGGCAGCACAATTGGGGCACACCGAAGGGCTATGTGCACCCCGGCGCGCAGCTGCACCAGTTCGAGATCGACAAGCGCGACATCGACGGCATCGGCGTCGACCTGAATCGGGTGCTGGCCACCGACTACGGCCAGTGGTGAGCTAGGTCTGGCAGTGGCAGGTCGGCGCGAGCCGCAGGTCCGGCTCGTCGTCGGGGATGACCCGCAGCGTCGGCCTGCCCTCCGGTTCGGCGAGCACGCCCCGCCACGCCAGCAGTGACCAGCGGGACAGGCCGGACAGCGCCGAGCCCAGGCTCAGGAACGAGCCGGAGGAGATCGCCGAGCCGAACGAGCCGACCGAACCGACGGACAGCACCGAGCCGACACTGCCGATCGACAGGATCGAATACGCCGACCCGATCGACAGGATCGAACCCTCGGATCGATAGGACAGGATGGAGCGGCTGGACCGCCGACTGCGGATCGACCGAGCGGCGCGGGGTGAACCTTGCGTGGTCGCCATGGTTCTCGGTCTACCACATCGCGGTGCTCGCGGGAACCCGCTGACAACGACAGAGCCCGGCCGGTTCCCGAGGGAACGGACCGGGCTCGGTGTGTCGCGGACCTAGACGGTGAAGAAGCCCAGGGTCGGCAGGAAGTTGCAGGTGCGCGGGGCGGCGCCCTCGGCCTGCGTGGTCAGCGAACCGGAGACGACGGCGACGACGCGGCCGTGCCCGGTGCTGGCGATGGCCGACAGGGTGGCCGGGCCGCCGGGGTTGATCTTGGCCTCGTCGGTCAGCGTCTGGATCGCGGACTGGCGGGTGTCGAGGTTGAGCCACTGCACCGTCATCGGCGGGTTCTGCTCGGCGGTCGGCGCCTTGGTGCCGAGCGCGGTGAACACGAAACCGGCCTGACCGGCGGCGACGCCGGGCGGGGGCAGCTGCGCCGGACCGGCGACCGCGAGCGCGGTGCCGACCGAGTCGGCGCCGTCGCCGATGCAGCCCTTGCCGATCGTCGGGTACAGGAACTGGGCGATGACCGGGCCGTCCTGCGGGATCTCCGGGCCACCGCCGCCGCTGCCGTCGAGGAAGGTGATGATCCGCTCGAGCGTCGACTTGATGGCGGGCGGCAGGTTCAGGGTGGCCAGCAGGGCGCGCGCCTGATCGAGCAGCGCGGTCTGCGGGCTCGCGACGTCGGCGGGGCCGGCGATCAGGCCCGCGACGGCGGGGGCGAAGGCGGCGAGCGCGTCGACCGGGACGCCCTCGGGCACCATCGGCACGCTGATCGGCGCGGCCTGCGGGGCAGGCGCCGGAGCGGCGATGGTCGACGCCGGCGCGACGAGCATGGCGCTTGCCGCAATGGCGAATGCGGTCGTTGCGATCCGCGATCCTCGGCTACGAAGCACTTGTCTAGCCGTCCTTACCTCGGTGTTGCGATGGGGCGAGGGGTGTCGAGCCCTTCGATGTCGGGGTCACTCTAAGGACATCGCTGCCGTGTTGTACAGCCGCCCGGCCGTCGGCGGCGAACCGGCGGCCGTGTTCATCGACGCTAACCCCCACCGGTGTTACACCTGGGGATGTTGATGCAAATGTTACCGATGGTGTCGCGCGCCCGCGCGTGAGGCCGTGCGCGCGGCTGTCCGCGCCCGCCCGGTTAAGGTGAGGAAAGCACCGCGACGCCGCCCACTCGACCGAAAGCCTGGCATTGAACCGACACCTCCGATGGGCTCTCGCGCTGCTCGGATTGTCCGTGCTCGCCAGGCTGGGCTGGATGCTGTTCGCGAAGAACGGCCTCAATGTCGTCGATCTGCACGTCTATGTGGACGGGTCGGCCGCGCTGCTCACCGATCGCCTCTACGACTTCACCTACGCGGAGAAGACGCCGGACTTCCCGCTGCCGTTCACCTATCCGCCGTTCGCCGCGCTGGTCTTCTTCCCGCTGCACTATCTGCCGTTCTCGGCGGTCGCGGTCGGCTGGATGCTGGCCACCGTCGCCGCGCTCTACGGCGTGATCCGGATCAGCTTCGACCTGCTGCTCGGCGCCGACCGGGCCCGGCAGCCGCGCTGGATCACCGCCGCGGTCGGCTGGACGGCGCTGGGGGTCTGGCTGGAGCCGGTGCGCACCACCATCGACTACGGCCAGGTCAATGTGTTCCTGGTGTTCGGCGCGATGCTGGCGGTGCGCAGTGCGCGCTGGTGGATCTCGGGCACGCTGGTCGGCGTGATCGCCGGCATCAAGCTGACGCCCGCGATCACCGGGCTGTACTTCGTGGCCCGCCGCCGCTGGGCGACGGTGCTGTGGTCGGCGGCGGCCTTCGGGCTGACCGTCGCTGTGAGCTTTCTCATCAACGCGCACGAGGCGAAGCGGTATTTCGGCACCCTGCTCGGTGACGCGGACCGGATCGGGCCGGTCGGCTCGGTCTGGAATCAGTCGCTGCGCGGCACGCTGAGCCGGATCCTCGGCTACGACGTGCAGTCCGGGCCGTGGTGGATCGCCGCGGTGCTGGTCACGGCGGTGCTGGCGGTCCTGGCCTGGCGCACGCTCGGCCCCGACGACCGGCTCGGCACCCTGGTGCTGGTGCAGCTGTTCGGGCTGATGATCTCGCCGATCTCCTGGTCGCACCACTGGGTCTGGCTGATCCCGACCGTGCTGTGGCTGCTCTACGGGCCGCTGCGGGGGGAGCGCGTCGCGCGGATCATCGCCGGCTTCTGGGTGCTGACGATGCTGATCGGCGTCCCCTGGGTGCTGTCGTTCGCGCAGCCCACCATCTGGACGATTCCCCGGCCGTGGCCGCTGGCCTGGCTCGGCGCGGTCGACGTGATCGGAGTGTTCGTGCTGCTCGGCTGGCTGATCTGGCACGGCCGCGAGACCCTGCGCGCCCAGGCGCGCGGGCTCGGCCGCCGTGCCGAAGTCCCCGCGACCAGCTGAGGACTCAGCCGCCGACGATGTCGTCGATGGTGTGCGCCATGGCCGTGTCGTTGGCGGTGAGGCCACCGGCCGAGTGCGTACTCAGGGTGAATCGCAGTGTGCGCCATCGGATATCGATGTCGGGATGATGGTCGGCCGCCTCGGCCGCCGTGGCGACCTTGCGGACCAGTTCGATGCCTGCGGGGAACGACTCGGCCCGCACCGTGCGGGTGATCGCGTCACCGTCGCGGGACCACTCCGGGAGAGTGGCCAGGGCGATGGTGATCTCGGGATCGGAGAGCAACGCCGGTTTCGGAGTACCCATACCTGCAGTTCTACGCCTGGTTCGGGCAGCACGCATCGCCCGTGGTCATCCGCCTCAGGCCGCGCGCGCCTTCTCCAGCGCCTTTTTGAGATCTTTGCCGCACACTCCGGCGGCCTCGGCCTTCTTCATGCGCATGATGACGACGGGACATTTGAAGCACCGCGTCTTCTTCCTGCAGCACTTTTTCTTCGGCTTCAGGCTCGACACCTTCTTAGCCTTCACCTTGCCCATGCGGGTTAGCGTACCCTAAGTACAAAGCCTGACACGTGCGTGCCACTCCGGTACCGGTAGGGTGTAACAGGCCGCGATGCCAGATGAATGCGCGCCAATACACCAACAGCAGGAGGATTGAGGCGTGTCGTCTACACGCGATTTTCGCAACGTCGCCATCGTGGCCCACGTCGACCACGGCAAGACGACGCTGGTCGACGCCATGCTTCGTCAGTCGGGCGCGTTCGCTGAGCGAGCCGAGCTGGTCGACCGGGTCATGGACTCCGGAGATCTGGAGCGCGAGAAGGGCATCACCATTCTCGCCAAGAACACGGCGGTCCACCGCCATCACCCCGACGGCTCCGTCACCGTCATCAACGTGATCGACACCCCCGGCCACGCCGACTTCGGTGGTGAGGTCGAGCGCGGTCTGTCCATGGTCGACGGTGTCGTGCTGCTGGTCGACGCGTCCGAGGGCCCGCTGCCGCAGACCCGGTTCGTGCTGCGCAAGGCGCTCGCGGCCAAGCTGCCGGTGATCCTGGTCGTCAACAAGACCGACCGTCCCGACGCCCGGATCGAGGAGGTCGTCGAGGAGTCGCACGACCTGCTGCTCGACCTGGCCTCCGACCTCGACGACGAGGCCGCCGAAGCCGCCGAGCTGGCGCTGGACCTGCCGGTCCTGTACGCCTCCGGCCGTGAGGGCAAGGCCTCCAAGGAGCGTCCCGAGAACGGATCGGCGCCCGCCGCCGAGAACCTCGACGCCCTGTTCGACGTGCTCATGGAGAACATCCCGGCGCCCAAGGGCAACCCGGAGGCGCCGCTGCAGGCCCACGTCACCAACCTCGACGCCTCGGCCTTCCTCGGCCGCCTGGCGCTGGTGCGCGTGCACAACGGCGAGCTGCGCAAGGGCCAGAACGTCACCTGGATCAACGCCGACGGCGCCAAGCAGGTCAAGATCACCGAGCTGCTGCAGACCATCGGTGTCGAGCGTCAGCCCGGCGAGGTCGCCGTCGCCGGTGACATCGTCGCCATCGCGGGCATCCCGGACATCATGATCGGCGACACCCTCGCCGACATCGAGAACCCGGTCGCGCTGCCGCGCATCTCCGTCG
This sequence comes from Nocardia sp. NPDC050718, assembly GCF_040654235.1. NCBI lineage: Bacteria > Bacillati > Actinomycetota > Actinomycetes > Mycobacteriales > Nocardiaceae > Nocardia > Nocardia sp. NPDC050718. Next base: position 1,320,978 of record NZ_JBFAHQ010000001.1, read on the forward strand.
ACGAGCCCGCCATCTCGGTGGTCATCGGCACCAACACCTCGCCGCTGGTCGGCCGGGTGCAGGGCCACAAGCTGACCGCCCGCATGGTGAAGTCGCGCCTGGACCAGGAACTGATCGGCAACGTGTCGCTGCGCGTGCTCGACATCGGCCGTCCCGACGCCTGGGAGGTGCAGGGCCGTGGTGAGCTGGCGCTGGCCATCCTGGTCGAGCAGATGCGTCGCGAGGGCTTCGAGCTGACCGTCGGCAAGCCGCAGGTGGTCACCAAGCAGGTCGACGGCAAGGTGCACGAGCCGTTCGAAGAGCTGACCATCGACTGCCCCGACGAGTACCTGGGCGCGATCACCCAGCTGCTGGCCGCCCGCAAGGGCAAGATGGTGCAGATGAGCAACCACGCCGCCGGCTGGGTGCGCATGGAGTTCATCGTGCCCTCGCGTGGCCTGATCGGCTTCCGGACCGTGTTCCTCACCGAGACCCGCGGCACCGGCATCGCCAACGCCGTCTCGCACGGCTACGCGCCGTGGGCCGGTGAGATCCGCGCCCGCCACACCGGTTCGCTGGTCTCCGACCGCGCCGGCTCCGTCACTCCGTTCGCGATGATCCAGCTGGCCGACCGCGGTCAGTTCTTCGTCGAGCCGGGTGCCGACACCTACGAGGGCATGGTCGTCGGTATCAACCCGCGTGCCGAGGATCTCGACATCAACGTCACCCGCGAGAAGAAGCTGACGAACATGCGCAGCGCGACCGCCGACGTGATGGAGACCCTGGCCAAGCCGCTGACCCTGGACCTCGAGCTGGCGATGGAGTTCTGCGCCGGCGACGAGTGCGTCGAGGTCACCCCGGAGGTCGTCCGCGTGCGCAAGGTGGTGCTCGGCGCCAACGAGCGTGCTCGCGACCTGTCGCGCCGCAAGGCGCGCGACCGCGCGGTGAGCAACTCCTGATCGGGTTCTGACAGTGGGACGGTACTTCGGTACCGTCCCACTGTCGTTTCCGCAGTGACCGGTGCCGGGCTCCGGGCAGATGAGCGAGGTAGGGTGCCAGAGTGAGTTCGGGGGTCAGACGCGCGAGGTGGCGCGTGGCGGTGATGGCGATGACGGCCTCGACGGCGGTCCTCGCCGGTTGCACCGCGAATCCACCGCCGCCGATCGAGAGCACCGATTCGCCCAAGACCACCCAGGCCAAGCCGGGGAAGAACACGGTCGTGGTCGCGATCGACGACATCGGCATCGGGTTCAATCCGCATCTGCGCTCGGATCAGTCGCCGGCCACCAACGCGGTGAGTTCGATGGTGCTGCCGAGCCCGTTCCGGCCGGTGGCCGCGCAGGCGCATCCGGCCGTGGTCGACTGGGTGCCCGACGCCTCGCTGATCGAGTCGGCCGAGGTCACCGCGCAGGAACCGTTCACGATCACCTATACGCTGCGCAACCAGGCCAACTGGTCCGACGGCGCCCCGATCGCGGCCGAGGACTTCCGGTTCCTGTGGCAGCAGATGACGACGCAGCCCGGAGTGGTCGATCCGGCCGGCTACCGGCTGATCTCGGACGTGGCGTCCTCCGGGGGCGGCAAGACGGTGACCGTGACGCTGTCCCAGCCGTATCCGGCCTGGCGCGAACTGTTCTCGAACCTGCTGCCCTCGCACCTGGTGAAGGATTCGCCGGGTGGCTTCACCAGCGGCCTGGTCGACCGGATTCCGGTCTCGGGCGGCAACTTCACCATCAAGTCGGTCGACCGCGGTCGCGACGAGATCCTGCTCGAGCGCAACGACCGCTTCTGGGGCACCCCGGCCGCACCGGACCAGATCCTGTTCCGCCGTGGTGGCACCCCCTCGCAGCTGGCCGAGTCGCTGCGCACCGGCGACGCCCAGATGGCGCTGGTGCACGGTGGTGTCGCGACCCAGGCCCAGCTCGCCGCGATCCCCTCGGTGCGGACCACGATCATGCCGCAGGCCCGCGAGCTGCAACTGGCGCTCAACGGCCGCTCGGGCGATCTCACCGACCCGCGCGTGCGCAAAGCGGTGCTCGCGCTGCTCGATCCCGCGCTGCTGGCCACCGTCGGCGCGCAGACCGGCGGCTGGGTGGAACCCGCACGCGCCCAGGTCCTTCCGCCGTCCAGTCCCGGCTACGTGCCGACCGCGCCGCCGCGGCTGAGCACCGAGGAGGCGTTCGCGCTGCTGGCCGAGGCCGGTTTCGGCCGCGCGCCGGAGACCCCGCAGACCGGCTCGCCGACCTCGCCGGCGCCGCGCCCGCGCTCGGTCGCGCGCAACGGCAAGGTCCTGTCGGTGCGGATCGGCGCCGTCAACGAGGACGCGGCGACGCTGGCGGTGGCCAACACCGCCGCCGACCAATTGCGCAGCGCGGGTATCGATGCCACCGTGCGCGGTGTGCCCGCCGACGAGCTGTACGGCAAGGACCTCACCGAGTCCGCGATCGACGCCATCGTCGGCTGGGAACTGGCCGGGGACGACCCGGCGACGGTGCTGGCCTCGCGCTACGGCTGCCCGCCGCCGGAACTCCCCGGTGCCGACAGCAAGGCGCTGGCCGCGGCCGAGGCGTACCGCAAGGCGCCGAGCAATATCGGCGGCGTGTGCGATCCGTCCCTGCAACCCTCGATCGACGAGGCGCTGCGCGGTGTCGAGGTGCCGCGCGTACTGGCCGAGGCCGAGCCCAAGCTGTGGGAACTGTCGACGGTGCTGCCGATCGTGCAGGACAACGTCGTCGCCGCGGCGGGTCCGCGGGTGGACGGCGTCTCGATGGCCGGCGCGATCCAGGTCGGCATCTTCGGCGACACGGCGCAATGGCGGAGGATCCCATGACGCATTCGACCCGCGAGACCGGCGGCCTGCTGCTGGTGCACGCCCATCCCGACGACGAAACCCTCACCACCGGTGGCACGATCGCGCACTATCGCAAGCGCGGCGTCCCCGTCACCGTGGTGACCTGCACGCTCGGCGAGGAGGGTGAGGTCATCGGCGAGCGCTGGGCGGGCCTGGTCGCCGCCGAGGCCGACCAGCTCGGCGGCTACCGCATCACCGAACTCACCGCGGCGCTGGCCGCGCTGGACGCGGGCGCGCCGTGGTTCCTCGGCGGTGCCGGCCGGTGGCGCGATTCCGGCATGGCGGGCACCCCGTCGGCCGCGCATCCGCGGGCCTTCGTGAACTCCGGTGACGCGGCGGTCGAGGCCCTGGTCGAGGTGCTGCTGGAGCTGAAGCCGCGCGTCGTGGTGACCTACGATCCGCGCGGCGGGTACGGCCATCCCGACCACATCCGCGCGCACGAGATCACCACCGCCGCGGTCGAAGCCGCCGCGGCGCGGGGCTGGGACGTGCCCAAGTTCTACTGGACCGTCACCGATGGCGACCTGCTGCGCCAGCACACCGCGGCGCTGGCCCGCCGCACCGTGGACGAGTTGCCCGGCGCCCTGCCCGCTGGCTGGCGGTTGCCGGTGGAGGCCGAACTGGCCGCGATGACGACGACCGGCGTGACCACCGTGGTCGATGTCGCCGACGCGGTCTCCGCCAAACGCGCCGCCATGCGCGCGCACGCCACCCAGGTGACCGTCGCGCCCAGTGGCCGGGAGTTCGCCCTGTCCAACAACATCGCGCTGCCGGTGCTGCCCGAGGAACACTTCACGCTCGTGCGCGGCACCCGCGGGCAGGTCGGTGCCGACGGCTTCGAGCACGACCTGTTCGCCGGGCTCGACTGAGCCGGACACGCGTCGGCTGATGGCGGCTGCCGACGGCGGCGTGGTCTGCCCGCCCGGCCGAATAGACTCGCCCCCATGGTGACCGACTCCCATCAGCCCGCAGGCACGCCGACCGCCGTGCTGCGGTCAGTGCGCCTGCCCGCCCGGTTCGACCCGGTGATCTCGGGGCTGATCGTGGTGCTGCTGCTCGTCGACGCGCTGATCACGCTGGCGCTCGAGGTGCTGTTCCTGCCGCTCTACGTCGGTGCCGTGGCGCTGCCGGTGGCGGCGCTGCTGGCCGCGCCGATCAACGTGGGGCTGGTCTACGGCATGGAGTCGGTGACCTCGCGGCTCGGCTTCGCCTTCGCGCCGATCGTGGTGTGGGTCTTCGGATTCCTGGTGGCGGCCTCGCGCGGTCCGGGCGGTGACATCCTGCTCGGCAGCGACGGCCGCACCCTGCTGTTGCTGGCCTGCGGGGTGCTCGCGCCCGCCGCCTACCTGTACTACCGCTCCAACGTGGGGCTGTTCCGGGCCTGAGTGGTCAGCGGCGGGTCTCGGCGCCGTCCAGGATCAGGTCGATGGCCTGGGTGAACCGGTTGACGACCCCGCTCGCCGCCTCGGCCACGACCTCCTCGCGCTGGTCGACGTAGCGCCGGTGCAGGCGCGGGAAGTCGGCCGAGGCCGCGACGCTGGCCGCCATCACCTGGTCGACCCACTGGTCGGTGGGCAGTCCGCTGCGGGCGATCGTCATCAGCATCGCGGCCTCGTTGGCGCACGAGCCGACGATGAACCGGAAGACCGTGTTGGTGGTGGCGTCGACGACCTCGTCGGAGAAACCGCCCGCCTCGACGAGCCCGAGCATCGAGTCGGTCAGCCGCATCATGTTGGGGCCGAGGTAGGTCAGCGCGGCGTTGCCGAACACGATGGTGACCCACGGGTGGGCCAGCAGCGTCGCGCGCAGTCCGTCGGCCTGGGCGTGTACCCGTTCGCGCCAGTGCGCCGGGTCCGGCTCCGGGCACGGCACCTCCCCGATGACCTGGTCGACGACCAGCTCGAGCAGCTCGTCCTTGTTCGCGACGTGCGTGTAGAGCGAGGTGGCTCCGGCGCCGAGGCGCGCGCCGAGTTTGCGCATGCTCAGCGCGTCGAAACCCTCTTCGTCGAGCAGCGCGATCGCCTCGTCGACGATCTGATCTCGGCTCAGCGCGGGCTGATCTCGGCGTTCACGGGTCGGCCTGGTCCACACCGATGCGATCTCGGTCGAGTTCGTGCTGCCCGCGGCCATCGCTGCCTCCTGTGCTGGTGATGTCGGTCTCCACGTCGCGTGTCCGCACAGCATAGCCCCTAAGGAACGGTGTACGGATCACGCACGCCGTTCCTATTGCGCACAGCGTTCCGTGATCGTACAGTGTTCGACATGACCGCACGCTGTGCGGCGATACTCGAGAGGAGAGCAGGATGGACCCGCTCGCAACGGCTGCCACCGATCCGGTGGTCCGCAACCCCCGCCGGTGGCTGATCCTGATCGTGCTGTGCCTGAGCTCGCTGGTGCTGATCGTGGACAACATGGTTCTCACGGTCGCCATCCCGCAGATCGCCACCGATCTGGACGCGAGCGCGCAGCAGATCCAATGGATCATCGACGCCTATCTGCTGGTGTTCGCCGGCCTGCTGCTCACCTCGGGCAGCCTCTCGGACCGGTTCGGCCGCAAGCTGGTGATGGTGATCGGCCTGGTCCTCTTCGGCGGCGCGTCCCTGCTGGCCGCCTACGCCACCAGCGCCGAACTGCTGATCGCGGGCCGCGCGCTGATGGGCATCGGCGGCGTGCTGATCATGCCGAGCACGCTGTCGATCCTCATCACCGTCTTCGACGACGACGAACGACCCAAGGCGATCGGCGCGTGGAGCGCGGTGGCCACGGTCGGCATGGTCGGCGGCCCGGTCGTCGGCGGCGTGCTGCTCGACCACTTCTGGTGGGGGTCGGTGTTCGTGATGAACGTGCCGATCGCGGTGGTCGCCATCGTGGCCGCGCTGGTGCTGATGCCCGAGTCCAAGGGCCCGTGGCGCAGGCCCGACATTCCCGGCATGCTGACCTCGATCATCGGCATGACCGCGCTGGTGTGGACCATCATCTCGGTGCCGCACGCGGGCTGGACCGATCGTGACGTGCTGGCCGGCTTCGCCGTCACGGTGCTCGCCCTCGGCGCCTTCGTGGTCCGCGAACTGCGCACCGACGAGCCGATGGTCCCGCTGCAGCTGTTCCGCAACCGCACCTTCACCGGTTCCAGCTTCTCGCTGGTCCTGGTGACCTTCGCCAACGGCGGCCTGGTCCTGGTGCTCACCCAGTACCTGCAGTTCGTGCTCGACTACTCGCCGATGCGGACCGCGCTGGCCTTCACCCCGATGGCCGTCACCCTGCTGGTGGCCAACGGCATCGGCGCGGTGCTGGTCGGCAAGCTGGGCGCGCGGATCGTCACCATCGCGGGTCTGATCGTGGTCGCCGCGGGCTTCGCGGTGCTGGCCACCCTCGACGCCGGAGCGAGCTTCACCCTGCCCGCCGTCGCGATGGCGCTGCTCGGTGCCGGTGGCGGCCTGGCGATGCCCGCCGCGATCGGGGCCCTGATGAGCGCGGTGCCCGAGGACCACGCGGGTGTCGGCTCGGCGCTCAACGACACCATCCAGCAGGCCGGTGCGGCGCTGGGCGTCGCGGTGCTCGGCGCGGTGCTGGCGGGCACCTTCGCCGGTGCCATGCCGGACTCGGCGCCCGCCGCGGCCAAGGAGTCGATCGCGGGTGCGCTCGGTACCGGCGACGGCACCGTCATCGGGCTGGCCCGCGACGCCTTCTGCACCGCCATGCAGGTCACCTTCGGCGTCGGCGCGCTGGCCTCGGTCGCCGCCGCGGTGCTCGCGGTCATCCTGATGCGGGACGTGAAGGCCGATGCGCCGGAGCCGGAGCTCGAGGCGGCGGCGGTCTAGGTCACCGAGCGCGGATACGGCCGGGAAGCGTTCGCTTTCCGGCTGTTTCGCGGTCTCCGCCGGGGGCGCGCTCGATCAGGATGCCGTGGTCGCCGCGTCCTCGGGGAGCGGCCGCTGCCACGGCCATCGGCCCGTGAGCTCCAGCTCGAGTGAGTAACTGAGGAACGTCCGGACCAGCACGATCAGGGCCAGGACCCCGACGCTGGTGAAAGTCGGTGCGATGGCGACGGTTCGGATGATGTCGGCGGCGACCAGGAATTCCAGCCCGAGCAGGATGGCCCGGCCGAGGCCGCGCCGGTAGACGCGATAGGCGACGTCGAAATCCGTGTGCCCTGCCAGCGCGCGGACGAACTTGACGGTGCCGACGAGCCCGCCGATGACGATCGCCGCGACGCCCGCGCCGTCGAGCGCCTGACCCGCGGTCTCGATGATCTCGGTGAACTCCACACCAACCAGCCTCCGTCCACAGCACAGAGCACGCTGTACGGAACGCTACGCCGCGCGCGGGCGCGGCGGCGGGCCGACACTCGGGCCGACCCGCGGGTGCGGCGTGATCGCTGACCGGTGACGGCCGGTCAGCGGCTGCCCTGCACCCCGGGCGTGACGGCCTCGATGAGCGCGACAGCCTGGTCGAACGGGATGTCGTCCACCAGGTAGGCCTTCTTGCCCGCCGCCGTCGCGGCGACCACGGTCGCCAGCCCGGCCCGCCGCTGCCAGTAGGTGCGGCGGATGGTCCAGCCGATGATGCCGGGGGCTTCCAGGCAGTCGCGATTGCGATCGAGGCTGCCGCGCCGGGTGATCAGCCAGGTGGGGCCGGTGCTGCCGGGCAGCACCCGATGGCCGAGGCTGCGGTAGCGGTCCTCGGCGAGCCCGGCCATGATCACCGCGAACACCACCGGCAGGCCCCAGAGCCACCCCGGCAGCGGGCCGCTGACCAGCGCGATGGCGATCAGGACGACGACCAGCCCACCGACCGGCCACGCGGCCTTGGAATAGCGCCGCCGATGCGCCGCCGGACCGTGCCGGACCAGCTCGATCGTGCTCAGCGCGGCGCCGGTGATCGGTTGCGGTGCGGCCTGTTTCGTCAGCGACGCGGGCGCATCGGCCGAGCTCGCCGGTTCGGTGCCGGTCGCGCCACCGGATGCCGGTTCGGCGCCGAGCGGCGCGTTCGGCTTGCGGCGGGTGCGCAGCAGCTCGTCGAGCGTGCGCTCGACCGCGGACCTTGGCGCCTGCGGCAGGATCTTCTGCCGCGGGTTCTCCCCGGTCATGATCATCTCCAGCTGCGCGGCCCTGGCGGCGCGCAGCAGCAGCGGATCGTTGAGCGTCGCGCCGCGGAACCGGGCCAGGTCCAGGGTGATCTGCCGGGTGGTGAACAGGCCGTGGCGCAGGTGCAGGGTGGCGCCGTTGTCGATCACCCGGAGCCCGAACCAGGTCGCGAGGTACTGGGCGCACGCGGCCACGCTCACCAGCGCCACCGAGAACAGCGACAGCCCGACGATCACGATCGCGACGATGGGCGGGCTGTCGTCGTCGAGATGCTGCACGGCGGGCGACTCCGAGAGGATGTCGATGAGCCCGTATTGCGCGCCGATGCCCGCGATCGGCGCGACCACGGCCAGCCCGGTCAGCGACAGCGGCGCGTAGCGCACCCACGCGGCCCGCCAGTGCCCGATCTCGACCCCGGCTTCGGTGACCGCGTCGTGCGGCGCGACGTGCGGCGCGCCCGGCGATCCCGGCTGGTCGGTGGGGAATTGCCCGGTGTGCGAGAGCAATTCGGCCCGCAGGGCCGGAATCCGGCGGGTGTCGAGCGCGTCGAGCTTGAACTCCTCGCCCTTGTCGGTCTGCTTGCCGGTGCCGATCGCCAGCACCGCCAGCCCGAGCGCGCGGTGCAGCAGCGGCGCTTCCACGTCCACCGAACGGATCCGCGGACGCGGCACCGACAGCGTCCGCCGCTGCACGATGCCGCTGCGCAGCTGCACGTGATCGGCATCGATCCGATAGGAGGTGGTGAACCAGCGGGCGACACCGAAGCCGGCGACCAGCGTCACCGGGATCAGGCTCCACAGCGGATTGCCGCTGGTGGTGCCGACGATGATCGAACCGAGCAGCACCGGAATGTATTTCATGATCTCGTTGATCGGATACACCATCAGCATGCGTGGATCGAGTCGCTGCCACTCGGCCTGCGGCGCGGGCGGAGTGCTCACGTGGCGTCCCCGCGGTGCTGGGCGGCGATGGCGGCCAGCCGGGCCACGGTCTGCTCGGCGACCGGCAGATCCAGGGCGCTGATCTTCACCGCCCCCGCCGAGGACGCGGTGGTCACGGTGACGGTGGCCAGCCCGAGCATCCGCTCCAGCGGTCCGCGCTCGGTGTCGACGGTCTGCACCCGCGAGATCGGTGCGACCCGCGACTCCTGATCCAGCCACCCGACCCGGGTGTACACGGCCTCGTCGGTGACCTCCCACCGGTGCACCGCGTACCGCCACAGCGGCACCACGACCACGCCGAGCACCGCGAGCGCGCCCACGGCCAATGCCGCGACCAGCTGCCATCCGCGATGGTCGTCGTCGAGCAGCGCCCACCCGACGAGCACCACGCACAGCACCGCGACCGCGATCGCGTTCTCCAGCGCCCACAGCAACGTGGCCTTGGAACTCGGACGCCAGGCCGGTTCGGCCAGAATGGTGGAGCGCGGCAGCGACATGAAGCCATGGTTCCATGCGCGGCCGGGGAGTTCACCCCCTCGGGAATATGCGGGGTCGTGCGGAGGGTTGTCGTGCGACGAGGACGACAAACCCGTGCCCAGCCGGGCCCGTGACCAGCCGACCGCACGTTCCGGAAAGAAGTAGCGCATGATCGACGGGGTGACCGAGCTTCCGAACCCGAGCGTTCCCCTGCCGCCGCCGACTCCCGCCGCCATGCGCCGGGCGCTGCGCCGGGCACGCGACGGTGTCACCCTCAATGTCGACGAGGCGACCGTCCTGCTGCACGCGACCGGCGACGATCTCGCCGATCTGTGCGCCAGCGCGGCCCGGGTCCGCGACGCCGGCCTGGAATCGGCGGGCAGGCCCCGCACGATCAGCTATTCGCGCAATGTCTTCATCCCGCTCACCAAGCTGTGCCGGGACAAGTGTCACTACTGCACGTTCGTGACCGTGCCGGGCAAGCTGCGCGCCGAGGGCCACGGCATGTTCCTGGAACCGGACGAGGTGCTCGCGATCGCCCGCGAGGGCGCCGCGCTCGGCTGCAAGGAGGCCCTGTTCACCCTGGGCGACCGGCCCGAGGACCGCTGGCCCGAGGCCGCGCAGTGGCTCGACGAGCGCGGCTACGACTCCACCCTGGACTACCTGCGCGCCGTCTCCATCCTGGTGCTGGAGGAGACCGGGCTGCTGCCGCATCTGAACCCCGGCGTGATGAGCTGGGCCGAGATCGCCCGGCTCAAGCCGGTCGCGCAGTCGATGGGCATGATGCTCGAGACCACCTCGACGCGGCTGTTCACCGAGAAGGGGCAGTGCCACTACGGCAGCCCCGACAAGGATCCCGCGGTGCGGCTGCGCTCGATCACCGACGCGGGCAGGCTCTCGGTGCCCTACACCACCGGCATCCTGGTCGGCATCGGCGAGACGCTCACCGAGCGCGCCGAGTCGATCATGGCGATTCGCAAGCAGCACCGCGAGTTCGGGCACATCCAGGAAGTGATCGTGCAGAACTTCCGCGCCAAGGACGACACCGCCATGCGCGATGTCCCCGACGCCGACGTCGCGGAGTTCCTGGCCACCGTCGCGGTGACGAGACTGCTGCTCGGACCGGATGTTCCGGTGCAGGCGCCGCCGAACCTGGTCTCGCACAGCGATTGCCGCGCGCTGATCGACGCGGGCATCGACGACTGGGGCGGTGTGTCGCCGGTGACGGTCGACCACGTGAATCCCGAACGCCCGTGGCCGAACCTGGACACCCTGCGCGAGATCACCGAGGCGGCCGGCTACACCCTGGTCGAGCGCACCTCCGCGCACCCGAAGTACGTGCGCGCCGGCCACCCGTGGATCGACCCGCGCATCGGCGCGCACGTCGCCGCGCTCACCGATCCGGCGACCGGCCTGGCCAGGCCCGACGCGCTGCCGGTCGGCCTGCCGTGGCAGGAGCCCGACGAATCGTGGGACTCGGTCGGCCGCGTCGACCTGAACACCGCGATCGACACCGAGGGGCGAAACACCGAGAGCCGCAGCGATTCCGGGCTCGGCCAGGAGGTCGTCGGCGCCTTCGGCGACTGGGAGACCATCCGCGAACACGCCCGCGACCTGGCCGTCACCGCGCCGGAACGGCTCGACTCGGACGTGCTCGACGCCCTGCGCGCCGCCGAGCGCGACCCGGCGGGCCTGACCGACGACCAGTACCTCGCCCTGGCCACCGCCGACGGGGTGAACCTGGACGCCATCGCGGCGCTGGCCGACGCGCTGCGCCGCACGGTCAACGGCGACGACGTCACCTACGTGGTGAACCGGAACATCAACTTCACCAATATCTGCTACACCGGCTGCCGGTTCTGCGCGTTCGCCCAGCGCAAGGGCGACGCCGACGCGTTCACGCTGAGCACCGACGAGGTCGCCGACCGCGCCTGGGAGGCCCACGTCGACGGGGCCACCGAGATCTGCATGCAGGGCGGGATCGACCCCGAGCTGCCGGTCACCGGGTACGCCGATCTGGTCCGCGCGATCAAGGCCCGCGTCCCGTCGATGCACGTGCACGCGTTCAGCCCGATGGAGATCGTCAACGGCGCCTCCCGGGGCGGCCAGAGCATCCGCGATTGGCTGGCGGCGCTGAAGGAGGCCGGGCTCGACTCGATTCCCGGTACCGCGGCCGAGATCCTCGACGACGAGGTGCGCTGGGTCCTCACCAAGGGCAAGCTGCCCACCTCGGCCTGGATCGAGGTGATCACCACCGCGCACCAGCTGGGCATCCGGTCCAGCTCGACGATGATGTACGGCCACGTCGACAACCCGAAGCACTGGGTGGGTCACCTGCGGGTGCTGCGCGGCATCCAGGACCAGACCGGCGGCTTCACCGAGTTCGTCCCGCTGCCGTTCGTCCACCAGAGCGCCCCGCTCTACCTGGCGGGCGCGGCCAGGCCGGGCCCGACTAACCGCGACAACCGCGCGGTGCACGCGCTGGCCCGGATCATGCTGCACGGCCGCATCGACAACATCCAGACCAGCTGGGTCAAGCTCGGCACCGTCGGCACCCAGATGATGCTCACCGGCGGCGCCAACGACCTCGGCGGCACCCTGATGGAGGAGACCATCTCCCGGATGGCGGGCTCCCAGCACGGCTCGGCCAAGACCGTCGCCGAACTCACCGAGATCGCCGCGGGCATCGACCGGCCGGTGCGCGAGCGCACCACCGTCTACGGCACGGTGCCGCCCAAGCCGGTGGCGCTGCCGCTGACGATCGGCTGAGCGCGGCGAATGCCGAACGGGCGGATCAGGATTCGAGCCGGGCTCGAATCCTGATCAGGCGCTCCGCCAGCTCGGTCTCGTCGATGACGCCCCGGGCCACCAGCGAGTGCGCCAGGGCGACGAGCTGGTTCTCGGGGTAGGGCAGGCTGGGATAGACGGTCGCCGCCAGCGTGTCCTCGTCGTCGCGTCTGGCTTGGAAGTCCAGGCCGCCCGGTGCGCACGCGGCGTGATCGAGCGCGTCGCAGAGGCCGTCCAGGCTGGACTTCCACGGTGGCAGGGGATTGGTCACGCCGTACTGGGCGGCCATCCGGGGCCACACCTGGTCGCGATCGACGATCGCCCGCAACGACGCGATCTCGCGTGGGGTACTCATCGCTGCCTTCCGCTAGGTCGCCGGGTGGATGGCGGGCCGGGTCGCGGTGATCACATTGGTGGTCACCCCCGGCTTCGGGAGCGCGACGCCGATCAGGCAGTCCCTGGTGATGATCTCCGCGAGCTGATCCTCGGTCCACCCGTCGGTGCCGTCGGGCCGCATCGGCAGCACCATGAACCGGTGCTTCTGATTCGAATCGTGCACCCGCACCGCGACCTCCGGCGGCAGGGTGAGCCCGAACTCCGAGAGCACCTGACGCGGCCAGCGCACCATGCGGCGCCGGTAGTTCGGCGTGCGATACCACTCGGGCGAGTTGCCCAGGATCGGGCGCGGGTAGCACGAGCACAGCGCGCACACGATCACGTTGTGCAGCGTCGGGGTGTCGGCGAGGATGGAGAACGCGGTGAAGTCGCTGGGCGTGCCGAAACCGGTCGGTTCCAGCCAGTCCACGCCCACCGCCTTGCTCGCCGTCATCGGCTCGGCCAGCGCCAGCGCCTGGAAATCGGGATCGAGCCAGGCCCTGGCCACCAGGCGCACCGCGGGCGTCGGCCCGATCTGTTCGGCGAACTCGGTGAACCGCCGGTGCTCCTCGGCGGTGAAGATCCCCTTCTCGATGCACAGTTCGCGCAGCGCGATCTCGAGCACCTCGAAATCGGTGATCTCGTCGACCATGGGAGCCACGGTGCGCTCGTGATCGTGATCGTGATCGTGCTCGTGGCCGGTCATGACGCCACCTGGAGCCAGCGTTCGGGGATCTCGGTGCGCAGCACGTCGGCGGCGGTGCCGGTGTAGCCGTGCCACAGGCGCGCGAGCTCGAACTCGACGACGTAGAACCACTCGGGTGTCGCGTCGTGCCGGTCCCACGTCTCGTCCTCGGGGGCCGGGCTCTCGTAGGCCAGCGAGGTGATCCGGCCGACCGCGCCGCGCACGTACTCCGGCGTGCGGGTGTAGAACAGCGCGGGCAGTTCCCTGACCCGCACGGCGTCGCCGACCGCGAAGGCCGCCGCGCCCGCCTGCCCGGCGAAGACCTGCGGATCGCCCTTGCCGACCGCCGCGAGGTGGTGCCGGTTGCGGCTGACCCCCGTGCCGTCGCCCTCGAACTTCGGCTGGGCGGTCGGCGGTTTCCCGCCCAGGCCGTCCACGTACCGCGCCTGGATCTCGAGCAGGCGTTCACTGAGTTCGGTCAGGCCGATGTGCTGCTTCTCGACCAGCACCCGGGCGACGGCGAGCAGCCAGCGGCCGTAGTACGGCAGGCCGAGGTACATGGTGCGGCCCAGGTCGACATTGCCGATCCGGCGCCGCTCCTCGGACAGCCAGATCCCGCGCCAGGCGAGTACCTCGCAGATCACATAGGTGTTGTGCTCCCAGACCTCGTACTGTTTGTTCTCGTAGGTGATCGCAGCGTCGGGTTCACCGCCGACATCGTGGTCGGTCTTGAGATAGGCCCACAGCCGCGCGTGGTCGAGGAGGTCCGGCGGCGGCGCGTCGGGAAGTTCGGGATATGCGGATTTCAGCCGGGCTACCAGATCAAGCGCGGCCGCACGATCTTCCGCCGTACTCATGGCGGCTCCCTTCGTTGCGCTGACGACAACGAGATCCTGTTCTGAATCTAGGGTCCGATACGCCGGAGGTAAAGAGTGATCGGCTGATCGAGAGTGCGAGTTAGGGCAGGCTGACCTGGGACTGAGGTGCGGTCTCGGGATAGGGTTTCGGTGGCGGAGTACCACCGCAGGTGAGGACAGACTAGGAGAACGGCAGTGCCGTACATCATCGCTGAACCGTGCGTTGACGTGAAGGACAAGGCGTGCATCGAGGAATGCCCCGTGGATTGCATCTACGAGGGTGGCCGCATGCTCTACATCCAACCCGACGAGTGCGTTGACTGTGGTGCGTGTGAGCCGGTCTGCCCGGTGGAGGCGATCTTCTACGAGGACGACACCCCGGACCAGTGGAGCGGTTACATCAACGCCAACGTCGACTTCTTCGACGAGCTCGGTTCCCCCGGTGGCGCCACCAAGGTGGGCAAGGTCGACTTCGACCCGGCCTTCATCAAGGCGCTGCCGCCCATGGCTGAAGAATGAGGGTCAGCAGCCTGCTGCCGGATTTCCCCTGGGACACGATCGCCGCGGTCAAGGAGAAGGCGGCCGCCCACCCCGGTGGGCTGGTCGACCTGTCGGTCGGTACGCCGGTCGACCCGGTCGATCCGCTGATCCAGGAGGCGCTGCGATCGGTCGCCGAGGTCCCCGGGTACCCGACCACGCACGGCACCCCTGAGCTGCGCGCCGCCGCCGTCGCGGCCATGGCGCGCCGGTTCGGGATCACCGGCGTCGACCCGGCCGCCGTGCTGCCGGTGATCGGCACCAAGGAGCTCATAGCCGGGCTGCCGCGCCTGCTCGGGCTCGGCTCCGACGATCTCGTCGTGATCCCCGAGATCGCCTACCCGACCTACGAGGTCGGCGTGCTGCTGGCGGGCGCCAAGCCGTGGCGCGCGGACGGTCTGACCCAGATCGGACCGCAGAAGCCCGCGCTGATCTTCGTGAACTCGCCGTCGAACCCGACCGGCAAGGTGCTCGGGATCGAGCACCTGCGCAAGGTGGTCGCGTTCGCGCGCGAGCGCGGGGCCGTCGTCGCCTCCGACGAGTGCTACCTGGGCCTGACCTGGGAGGGCGAGGCCGTCTCGATCCTCGACCCGCGCGTGTGCGACGGCGACCACACCGGCCTGCTGGCGATCCACTCGCTGTCGAAGACCTCGAATCTCGCCAGCTACCGCGCCGGCTTCGTCGCGGGCGACCCGGAACTGGTCGCCGAACTGCTCGAGGTGCGTAAGCACTCCGGCATGATGCTGCCGTTCCCGATCCAGGCCGCGATGACCGCCGCCCTGACCGACGACGAGCACGAGGCGCGCCAGCGCGAGCGTTACCGCGCGCGTCGCGAGATCCTGCGAAAGGCATTGCAGGAGGCCGGTTTCCGGATCGACTACTCCGACGCGGGACTGTACCTGTGGGCCACCCGCGGCGAGGCGTGCCGACGCACCCTGGACTGGCTGGCCGAGCGTGGAATCCTCGCCGCGCCCGGTGATTTCTACGGTCCGCGCTCGCCGGAGCACGTGCGGATCGCGCTCACCGCGACCGACGAACGGGTGGCCGCCGCGGCCGAACGCCTGGCCTGAAGCACCGCCTCCGCAAACCCCGGGCACCGTGGTGTCCGGGGTTTCGTTTGTTCGAAACGCGTTCGTTTCAGTGCAAGTCTCGGTATAACAGGTTCTCATTGCAGTCTCGATGAGGAGCCTCTCTGTGCGTGAATTCTTGTATGAAAAGCCAGGTCAGTACCAATACACCCGGGGCATTTCGCGCCGCGGGTTCCTAGCTGCAACAGGTTTCACGCTAGGCGCGGCCGCGCTGGCGAGTCGCGCTGTCGCCGCGGCGGCGCCCGCGGCCGACGGCGACAAGGTGCCCGCCCTGGTGATCGGCAGCGGCTACGGCGGCTCGGTCGCCGCGCTGCGCCTGGCCCAGGCGGGTGTCGACGTCCTCGTCGCCGAGATGGGCATGTCCTGGACCA
Organism: Nocardia sp. NPDC050718; assembly: GCF_040654235.1. Lineage (NCBI taxonomy): Bacteria > Bacillati > Actinomycetota > Actinomycetes > Mycobacteriales > Nocardiaceae > Nocardia > Nocardia sp. NPDC050718. The sequence continues at coordinate 1,337,013 of NZ_JBFAHQ010000001.1, forward strand.
AGCCGGGGCCCGACGGCGACATCTTCTGTCCGGTCCTGAAACCCGACGGCCGCTCCTACTGGCTGCGCGACACCACCGATCAGCCGGTCGGGTACTTCATGGGCGGGTCCTACAACAAGGACATCGACCGCTACACCGGCGTGCTCGACTCCGAGGGCTTCGGCGGCATCCGGGTCTACCAGGGGCGTGGCGTCGGTGGCGGCTCGCTGGTCAACGGCGGCATGGCGGTGACGCCGAAGCGGGAGAACTTCGGCGCCATCCTGCCCTCGGTGAACGCCGACGAGATGTACGCCACCTACTACCCGCGCGCCAACAGCGCGCTCGGGGTGAACACCATCGACCAGAACTGGTTCGAATCGGCCGAGTGCTACCAGTTCGCGCGCGTCGGCCGCAAACATGCCGAAAGATCCGGATTCGGCTGGACTTTCGTGCCCAACGTCTACGACTTCGAGTACATGAAGAAGGAGCAGGCGAACACGGTGCGCCGGTCCGCGCTCGCGGGCGAGGTGATCTACGGCAACAACGCGGGCAAACGCTCGCTGGACAAGACCTACCTGGCGGCGGCCACCGGCACCGGCAAGGTGACCATCGCCGCCCAGCACATGGTCACCTCGGTCACGCCCAGCGGCAGCGGATACGAGGTCGAGATGGCGGTGATCGATACGCAGGGCCGGACCACCTCGACCAAGAAGGTGACCGCGGACCGGGTCTTCTTCGCGGCGGGCAGCGTCGGCACCAGCAAGCTGCTGGTCGCGATGAAAGCCAAAGGGCAGCTGCGCAATCTGTCCGACGCGGTGGGCCAGAAGTGGGGCAACAACGGCAATGTCATGGTCGGGCGGGCCAATCACATGTGGGACGCCACCGGCAGCCTCCAGTCGGCGATGCCGTGCCTCGGCATCGACAACTGGGCCGACGCGGGCGGTCCGGCCTTCGCCGAGGTCGCGCCGTTCCCGTCCGGGATCGAGACCTATGTCAGCCTGTACCTGGCGATCACGAAGAACCCGAACCGGGGCAAGTTCACCTTCAACTCCGGCACCGGCAAGGTGGATCTGAACTGGCAGACCGCCTGGAACCAGTCCTCGATCGACGCCGCCAAGCGGATCTTCGACAAGATCAACAAGAAGGAGGGCACGATCTACCGGACCGATCTGTTCGGCGTCTACAAGACCTGGGGTGACGACTTCACCTACCACCCGCTGGGCGGTTGCGTGCTCAACGAGGCCACCGACAACTACGGTCGCCTGCACGGCTACCCGGGTCTCTACGTCATCGACGGCGCGCTGATCCCCGGCAACACCAGCGTGAATCCCTTCGTCACCATCACCGCGCTGGCCGAGCGCAATATCGAGCGGATCATCGCCGACGATCTGCGCTGATCTCGCGTTCCGGCTGCCGGATCGGCTAGGGTCCGGCAGTCGGAGCGGTATGGGATCGAAAGGCTCGTCACGGATGCACGGGGTGGAATTCGGCGCGGGCTCGGTGTTCGCCGGGTATCGGATCGAACGGTTGCTCGGCCGGGGTGGGATGGGGACCGTCTACCTGGCGGCGCACCCGCGGCTGCCGCGCCAGGTGGCGCTGAAACTGCTGAATCGCGAACTGTCCTCGGACCCGGAGGTGCGTGGCCGGTTCGAACGCGAGGCCGATGTCTCGGCGCACCTGGACCATCCCGGCATCGTGTCGGTGCTCGACCGCGGTGTCGAGGACGGGCTGATGTGGATCTCCATGCAGTACGTCGACGGCACCGACGCGTCGGTGTTCCGCGGCGCGGCACTCGACCCCGCCCGTGCGGTCGGCATCGTCGCCCAGACCGCCGAGGCGCTGGACTACGCCCACGAGCGCGGTGTGCTGCACCGGGATGTGAAGCCCGCAAACATCTTGCTGGCCGCGGCCCGTGCCGGCGACCGCGTGCTGCTCACCGACTTCGGCATCGCCCGCCTGCGCGGCGACGCCCGCCAGCTCACCCGGACCGGCGCGTTCCTGGCGACCCTGGCCTACGCCTCGCCGGAACAGCTCTCCGGCGCGTCCGTCGATCACCGCTCCGACCAGTACTCCCTCGGGTGCACCCTGTTCACCCTGCTCACCGGCGAAAGTCCGTTCCCCGCCGACAATCCCGGCGCGGTGGTCGCCGCGCATCTGAGCAAGCCGGTGCCGCGTGCGTCCGCGACGGTTCCGTCCTTGCCGCCAGGTGTCGATGCGGTGATCGCCCGCGCGCTGGCCAAGGACCCGGCCGAACGATTCGACAGCTGTGCGGAATTCGCCAAGGCGGCGGTGGACGCGCTCGGCGGCGCGACCGCCTCGCCCACGCAGCCGTCGCCGCGGAACGCACAGACGCCGCCCGCTCCGAATCAGCAAGTGCCGACGGCATTCACGCCGTCCGGGCATGGTGAGCAGGCATCGCACCAGGGCCCGAGCGCACCCGGCTCTGGCCACAAGGGGCCGAGCGCACCCGGTTCGAGCCACCCGGCGCCGCGGCCCGGCACGCAGCCGGAGTCGAGTTCGATGGCGACGCTTGTGGCGCCGCCACCCTCGGCGCCGCAGCTTCCGATCGCGGGCGGCCCCGGTTGGCACGCGCCGCCACCCGGCTACGCCCCGCGTCCGGGTACGCGGTCCGCTCCGCCGCGCAAGTCCGTGTCGTCGCGCTGGCGCGCGCTCGCGGTCACCTTGCTCGTGCTGGCCATGGTGGGCGGTGTCGGGGTGGTCGGGATCGGCGCGGTCTACTGGAAGTTCGTGCGGCCGGGCCGGATCGCGCCGCCGCCCGTCGCGTCGTGGGGTGAGCACAGTTCGCTGGTCTCCGACTTCCCCCAGATGCTGCCCAAGGATCCGACCGCCACGGGGTGGTCGGACTCGAAGTGCTTCCCCACGGGCGCGATGATCGTGCAACCCGGTGATCCGGTGCCGGTCCGGCAGATCACCTGCACGGACTCGCTCGGTGTCACCTCCTGGTACACCCAGTACGCCACCGCCGCCGACGCGGACGCCTATCTCGGTCGCCACGCCACGGCGGATCCCACCACCACCCGTGGGGCCGCGCTCGGCGCGAATGCCACCGTCACGGCCTGGCGCCCGCGCGCCGGTGAGCCCTTCACCCTCGCGGTGCGGCGTGCCGTCGACGGCGTGGGCCAGCCGGTCGTCGTCGAGGTCGCCGCGGCGGGCGGATCGTTCGAATCGACGCAGCTCGGCTGGTACCTGTGGGCGCCGCTGTAGCGGTGGAAGCTCGCCACGCGCCGGGCGACATCTCGGTCCGGGCGATCTTGGGGCCGCGGCGATAGCCTCGGGGTATGGACGCTGTCACGGTGGTTCCGGTGCCCGCGAACGAGCCGGCGCAGTCGTACGCGCCGGGGACGGCGGGGCGGGAGCGGCTGCGAGCGCGGCTGGCCGAGATCGCGGGGGAGTGCGTCGACGTGCCGCTGCTGATCGGCGGGCAGGAGCGGAGCGGGGACGGTGAGCGGCACGGGATCGTGGCGCCGCACCGGCGGTCGCTGGTGCTGGGGACCTACACCGACACCACGCACGAGGAGGCGAGCGACGCGATCGAGGCCGCGGTGCGCGCGGCGCCGCAGTGGCGGGAGATGTCCTTCGACGAGCGGGCCGCGGTCTTCCTGCGCGCCGCCGATCTGATGTCGGGACCGTGGCGCGAGACCGTGGCCGCGGCCACCATGCTCGGGCAGTCCAAGTCGGCGGTGCAGGCCGAGATCGACGCGCCGTGCGAGCTGGTCGACTTCTGGCGGTTCAATGTCGCCTACGCGCGCCAGATCCTCGAGGGGCAGCCACAGTCGGGTCCCGGCGTCTGGAACCGGATGGACTACCGGCCGCTGGAGGGCTTCGTCTACGCGATCACCCCGTTCAATTTCAGTGCCATCGCGGGCAATCTGCCCACCGCGCCCGCGCTGATGGGCAACACGGTGATCTGGAAGCCGTCCTCGTCGCAGACCCTGGCGGCCTGGGTCACGATGCGGATCCTGGTCGCCGCCGGGCTGCCGCCCGGTGTGATCAACCTGGTCACCGGCCACGGCCGGGACCTCTCCGAGATCGCGCTCGCGGACCCGCGCCTGGCCGGCATCCACTTCACCGGCTCGACCAAGACCTTCCGCTACCTGTGGCAGCAGGTCGGCGCGAATATCGCGGGCTACCACAGCTATCCGCGCCTGGTCGGGGAGACCGGCGGCAAGGACTTCATCCTCGCCCATCCCTCCGCGGACCCGGACGCGTTGTCCACAGCCATGATTCGTGGCGCCTTCGAATACCAGGGCCAGAAGTGCTCGGCCGCCTCGCGCGCCTACGTGCCGCGCTCGCTGTGGCGGACGATGGGGGAGAAGTTCCTGGCCACGGTCGAGGAGCTGACCTACGGTGACGTCGCCGACCTCGCGAATTTCGGTGGCGCGCTGATCGATCAGCGCGCCTACGACAAGGGCGTCGCCGCCATCGAGCGCGCCAGGGACGCGGGCCTCACCATCGCCGCGGGTGGCACCTACGACGACAGCGTCGGCTGGTTCGTCCGCCCGACGGTGCTGCTCGCCGACGACCCGCACGACGACGCCTTCCGCACCGAGTACTTCGCGCCCATCCTGTCGGTGTACGTCTACGACGACGACGCGCCCGACGCCTTCGACGTCCTGCTGGCCGAGGTCGACTCGACCTCGCCGTACGCGCTCACCGGCGCGGTCTTCGCCCGCGACCGCGCGGTGATCGAGAAGGCGAGCGCCGCACTGCGCTACGCGGCGGGCAACTTCTACGTCAACGACAAGCCGACCGGCGCGGTGGTCGGCCAGCAGCCCTTCGGCGGTGCCAGGGCCTCCGGCACCGACGACAAGGCGGGCTCCCCGCTGAACCTGCTGCGCTGGGTCGCCCCGCGCGTGCTCAAGGAGACCTTCGTCCCGCCGACCGACTACCGCTACCCGCACATGGACTAGCGCCCGCTGACCAGCTTCAGGATCACCGCGGGCAGCGCGTCGAGCACGTCGGCGGACTGCTCGGCCGGGGTGCCGTAGGTGTGCGCGGCGACCGAGAACCCGGTGCCGAAGGACGCCGACGCCACCTCGGGGGCATCCAGGTCCGACCAGCCCCACTTGCTGCCCTGCACCCCCGGCAGCTGGGCGGTGCCCCAGTTCTGGGGTGTGCCGTCGGCGGCGGTGTTGCTCGCGCCCGACATCCACCCGAAGATCGGCGAGCCGGGATCGGTGCGCTGCTTGGTGACCAGGAACTCGGTGAGATCGGCGGTGCTCGTGCTGGAGCGGCCCCAGTCGGCGGTGCCGTGGGTCGCGCGCAGCCCGTATTCGCTCGCCGTGGCCTCGATGGCCTGGGGATACTTGTTCGCCAGCTGGGTGGCGGCGCCGTCGTCGGAGTCGCGGATCATCCGTTCGGCCAGCGCGCGGTCCTCCGGCGCGCCGTCGCCGTGGCGCAGCGCGTAGTCGACGATGTAGAGCTTCGACATCGACAGCGCCGACCGCGTTTCGTGCTCGTTGGCTGTCCCCCAGGCGAATCCGCCGGGAGTCCGCACCGACAGCGCCGTCCGGGACGGCACCGTGGCCGGGTCCTCGTCGGCGTTGGCGGCGGGCGCGCCGATCACCAGACCGGCGGCGGCCGCCGCCACGCACCACATCACTGTTCGCCTGCTCATGAGCGTCCTCCGGTTCTGTGCGACGGCGATCCGATCGTGGGTATGAAACCCGAACGTCGCAGGTCGGCGCGGAAGGCGCGCGGCAGGACCGGTCAGATCAGCGGCTTACCCCGGCGCTGTCGACGGCGCATGTCGGCGAGGGTGAGGTTGAACGGGAAGTTGCGGACCACCCGCGGCAGCCTGCCCGTCACCTTGCCGCCTGCGCGCATCAGGCGATTGAGGGCGCGTTCGTCGCGCTCGGTCCAGGTCATGCCCATCTCGTCGCGGAGGTGGGCGGGGAGCAGGCCGGTGGTGAACCAGCGGTGGAACCGGGCGAACGGCAGCCGCAGGGCCGGGCTGACCATCTTCAGATCGAGCAGGTCGTCGAAGTAGGCCTTGATCGTGGCGTCGATGTGGGCCTGGGGCAGATGCTCGGTCCAGTAGGCGTCGAAGGCGGCGCGGTCGGCGGGCCACATCTCCCTGGGCACCTGCAAGGTGGTGCCGAGGTGGTGGGCGTATTCGTAGAAGGTGTCGGCGATGTCGTCGTCGGTGGGGCCGTAGATGCGGGCCATCACGTCGACCGCGCCCCAGTACAGACAGGCGGCCACCCACAGCTGGAGTTTCCGGTCGAAGGCGTTGTACTTCACCGGGCTGTCCGCGGTGGAGTGCACGTACTTGTGCGCGCCGTTGATCGCGGTGCGGTAGGCGGCGCGATCGGCGTCGTCGCCCATCAGCGCGACCGACAGATAGGTCAGGGTGGTGCGGGTTCTCTTCACCGGGTGCTTCATGATGCTGCCGCTGTGGACCCGGGATTCCGCGACGCCGTAGCCGACGGGCGCGAGGCTCAGTTGCATGATCACGTTGGCGGTCGCGCCCCAGAAGGCGGTCGAACCGTCGACGTAGTCCCGGATGTCGAATTCGGCCGGTTCGGTGCGACCCGAACGTGCGCGAGCAAGGATGGTCATCGTTGACCCCTTCATCGGTGAGAGAACTATATGACGAATGTCTCATCATGTCGTCGGGGAGTCAACGGACGGCGGCGCGCGACCGCCGAACCTCGCCGCGTTAGCGTGGACGGATGCCTTACGGTCCGCCGCTGCTGCTTGCCTCGCTCGATCCGATCGCCGTCGCCGCCGGTGCCGACATTCCCGACGCCGTCACCATCGATGATGCCACTCTGTCGCGCTCCGATCTGCTGGGTGCGGCGACCTCGGTGGCCGAGCGGATCGCCCGCGCCGACCGGGTCGCGGTGCTGGCCGAACCGACCGTGCGCACCGTGCTCGCCGTCGTCGGCTGCCTGATCGCCGGGGTGACGGTGGTGCCGGTGCCGCCCGATTCCGGCGCGGCCGAACTCGAGCACATCCTGCGTGATTCCGGTGCGCAGGCCTGGCTCGGCGCCGCGCCCGAGGGGACCGGGCTGCCGGTGGTGCCGGTGCGGCTGCACGCGCGGTCCTGGCACACCTACCCCGAGCCCGATCCCGCGTCGACGGCCTTCATCCTCTACACCTCCGGCACCACCGGCGCGCCCAAGGGCGTGATGCTCAGCCGCGCCGCCATCGCCGCCGGTCTCGACGCGCTCGCCGAGGCGTGGGGCTGGACCTGGAAAGACACCCTGGTGCACGGGCTTCCGCTGTTCCACGTGCACGGGCTGATCCTGGGCCTGCTCGGCCCGCTGCGGGTCGGCAGCCCGGTGATCCACACCGGCAAGCCGACGGCGCAGGCCTACGCGGCGGCGGGCGGCAGCCTGTACTTCGGGGTGCCGACGGTGTGGTCGCGGGTCGTCGAACAGCCCGAGCTGGCACGGCAATTGGGCAAAGCCCGGCTGCTCGTGTCGGGCAGCGCGCCGCTGCCGGTGCCGGTGTTCGAGCAACTGGCCGAGCTCACCGGGCAGGCGCCGGTGGAGCGCTACGGTATGAGCGAAACCATGATCACGCTGTCCACCCGCGCTGACGGCGAGCGCAGGCCGGGCTGGGTCGGCACGCCCGTGCGCGGGGTGGAAACCCGGCTGCGCGACGAATCCGACGCCGCGGTCCCGCACGACGGCGAGAGCATCGGCGCGCTCCAGGTGCGCGGGCCGATGCTGTTCGACGGCTACCTCAACCGTCCCGACGCCACCGCCGCGGACTGGACCGAGGACGGCTGGTTCCGCACCGGCGACGTGGCGGTCATCGACCCCGACGGCTTCCACCGCATCGTCGGGCGCGAGTCCATCGACCTCATCAAGTCCGGCGGCTACCGGATCGGCGCGGGCGAGATCGAGACCGCGCTGCTCGGCCATCCGGCGGTCGCCGAGGTCGCCGTGGTCGGCCTGCCCGACGACGATCTGGGCCAGCGCGTCGTCGCCTTCGTCGTCTCACGCGAGGGTGACTCCGCCGAGCTCGGCGCCGCGCTGATCGCCCATGTGGGCGACCAGGTCTCGGCGCACAAGCGGCCCCGCGAGGTCAGGTTCGTCGACGCGCTGCCGCGCAACGCCATGGGCAAGGTGCAGAAGAAGCTGCTCGGCTGACTCAGTCCCGCCGGGTACTGCTGCCGCGGGCGCTCAGCGCCCGGATCGGCCCGATCAGCCGATGGTAGATCGGCCGCACCACCCGACCGGGCAGGTAGCGGTGTCGTTCCTCCGCCCACACCCGGGCGCGGCGGTGCGCCGCGATCGGCGAGAACCGTTCGGGATCGGGCGGTTCGCTGACGTGGAACTCGATGCGGCACAGGTGTTTCGTGTTCACGAAGCCGTACTGGCTCGGGCTCACCAGCCGGATCGGCGCGCCGTGGTCGCTGTCGAGCGGCTGCCCGTCGAGCCGGTCGGCGATGAGCACGTCCGCGGCCAGGGCGTCGTCGAGCAGGACGATCGACTGGTAGCCGTCCAGCCCGGCGAACACGACGTGGCTGATGGCCGCGCCCGGTCGCAGGCGCGGCTCGACGACCTCCCGGTAGAACGTGGCGAACGGGATGCCCTCCCAGCGCAGCCCGGTGGCCGACCAGCCCGCGACGCAGTGGAAGTCGGCCAGCTCGGTGCGCCGGGGGAGCCCCGCGAGATCGGTCCGCGACAGCGAGACCGGCTCGGTGAGCTCGCCGCCGAGTTCGATCGTCGGGTTGGCGGGCACCGGCGGCGGCGGGTGATGGAGGTGGGTACCGAAGCGCGGGAATCCCTCGACCGCGCGCTGACCAGGGGGGAGTGCCATGACGATCCTCCAGATATACGGCTCCGTATACTTGATCAGCGTAGCGGGTCGCCGAAGCGGCGTCGAGGCACTCGAGTCCTACATCACCGAGCGTCCCGACGCGCCCATCCGACCCGGCCACGCCGTCGGCTCACTCCGGAACCCGTACCGCGCTGAGCTTTTCGGGGTTGCGCACGCAGTACACCGCGGTGATGACGCCGTCGGTGACCTCGATGGAGGTCACCTGGTCGAGGACGCCGTCGATCGTCACCGCCACGCCGGGCATCGCGTTGAAGACGCCGACCCGCACGCCCATCTCGCCCAGCCGGTCGCCCTTCTGGAGCAGGCCGATGACGAGCCGGGCCACCTTGTCCGGGCCGAGGACCGGCCTGCGCACCGCGTTGACCACGCCGCCGCCGTCGGCGATGTAGACCACGTCGGGGGCGAGCACGTCCATCAGTGCCTGGACGTCGCCGGTGGCCGCCGCGATCGAGAACCGCTCGACCACCGACTGCGCCTCGGCCGGGGTCGCGATCACGGTGTGCCGCTTGGCGTGCACGCGCGCCCTGGCCCGCTGGTTCAGTTGCCGCACCGCGGTCTCGGACTTGCCGACGGCCGCCGCGATCTCGGCGTAGCTGAACGCGAAGACCTCGCGGAGCACGAAGACCGCGCGCTGCACCGGCGTCAGCGTCTCCAGCACGAGCAGCATCGCGGTGGTCACCGCCTCGCCGGTCAGCACGTGCTCGACCCCGCCCTCGGACTCCGCCGCCAGCGGCTCGGGCAGCCAGGGCCCGATGTACTCCTCGCGCCTGCGCGCGGCCGAGCGGAGCACGCCGATCGCCTGCCTGGTGACGATCTGGGCCAGGTAGGCGCGCGGATTGTCGACGCTCGCGTGGTCGACCTCGCGCCAGCGCAGGTAGCTGTCGTGCAGTACGTCCTCGGCGTCGACGACCGAACCGAGGATCTCGTAGGCGATGGAGAACAGCAGCCTGCGGTTCTCGGCGAACTCGTCGGTCACCGCGTCGGGCCCGGCAGCCACACGCTGTTGCCGGTGCGGGCGGCGTAGGCGGCGTAGCGATTGATGCGTTCCTTGACGATCGCGGCGAGACGGCCGCTGACGTGCAGCGGCAGGGCGGTGCCGTCCAGGCGTCCGGTCTGCACGATGCCGCCGCGCCTGCCGATGCTCAGCGCCTGGCCGGTGTACCCCATCGAATAGGGCCGTGGCGCACGTCCTTCGATCACTCTGGCCAGGGTATCGGCCGCGTGCGCGCCCTGCGGTGCGGCCGTGGCGCAGGCCATGCGCTGACCCGGCACGGCGGCGCAGTCGCCGACGGCGAAGATCCGGGGATCGGTGACACTGCGCAGATACGGGTCGACCAGGGCCTTCCCGTCGGCGTCGACCGCGAGTCCGCTGCGGGCCGCCAGGTCGGGCACGGTCGACACCACCGCCCACAGGGTGAGGTCCGATTCGAGCGGGTCGCCGGAGCGCAGCCACACCGTCGCGGCCTCGATCCGCTCGACCTCGTCGGTGACGATCTCCACGCCCAGCCGGGTCAGCCCCGCCCGCGCGCTGCGCTGTCCGCCACCGGACAGGCTCGCCCCGAGCTCCGCACCGATCAGCCGCACCCGCAGGTCCGGCCGGGCGCCGGCGATCTCGGCCGCGGTCTCGATGCCGGTCAGGCCGCCACCGATCACCGTGACGCGGCCGCCCGCGGGCAGGGTGGCGAGGGCGGTGCGCGCCTGCTCGGCGCCCTCCCAGGTGCCCATCGGGATCGAGCCGGGCAGCGGCCGCGCGGTGCTGCCGACCGCGAGGAACAGATGGTCGAAGCCGAGGGTGGTGCCGTCGTCGAGGGTGACGGCACCGTCGCCGATCTTGTCGACCCCGGCGACCCGCGTCGCGATCCCGGCACCGAGCATCTCGGCGAGCGGGGTCGCCGCCGAACCGGTTCCGGCGAGTTGCTCGTGCAGCCGCACCCGTTCGACGAAGTCCGGTCGTGGATTGACGACCGTGATCCGCGCGTCCCCGGCCTTGCGCGCCAGCCTGTTCGCCGCGACGGTGCCCGCGTACCCTGCCCCGACCACCACGATGTTCATCTCTGTCTCCTGCCGTCGGTTTCTGCGTTCGACCATGTGATGCGACAGGGACCCGGTTTGTGATGGTGATGCGGGTCACACTCGCTCGGCGGTGCGGGTCCGGCGACGACAGCGGCCCCGCACTCTCGCGAGTACGGGGCCGCCGGGGAGTTCCGCTCAGTCGTTGGCGTGCAGCGCCGCGTTGAGCTCGATGCCGGTGCCCTTGCGCGGGACGACCTCGACCGCGCCGGTGGTGGAGTTGCGGCGGAACAGCAGGTTGTTCTGTCCGGACAGGGTCGCGGCCTTGACCACGGTGCCGTCGGGGCCGGTGACCTTGGTGCCCGCGGTGACGTAGAGACCCGCCTCGATCACGCAATCGTCGCCCAGCGAGATGCCGAGACCGGAGTTGGCGCCGAGCAGCGAGCGCTCGCCCACCGAGATCACCTGGGTGCCGCCGCCGGACAGGGTGCCCATGATCGACGCGCCGCCGCCCACGTCGGTGCCGTTGCCGACGACGACGCCGGCCGAGATGCGGCCCTCGACCATCGAATTGCCCAGGGTGCCGGCGTTGAAGTTGACGAAGCCCTCGTGCATGACGGTGGTGCCCGAGGCCAGGTGCGCGCCGAGGCGGACCCGGTCGGCGTCGCCGATCCGGACGCCCGAGGGCACCACGTAGTCGACCAGGCGCGGGAACTTGTCGACGCTGAGCACGGTGACCGGGCCGCGGGCGCGCAGCTTCAGCCGGGTCTGCTCGAAGCCGTCCACCGCGCACGGGCCGTGGTTGGTCCACACCACATTGCTGAGCAGGCCGAACTGGCCGTCCAGGCTCAGGCCGTGCGGCTGCACGAGGCGGTGCGAGAGCAGGTGCAGGCGCAGGTACACGTCGTGCGCGTCGACCGGGGCGGCCGAGAGGTCCGCGATCGTGGTGCGCACCGCGATCACCTCGACGCCACGCGCCGCGTCCACGCCGAGCAGCTCCGCGAACTCGCCCGCCTCGGCGGCGTCGACGCGCTTGGAGCCGGTCTCGGTGAATTCGCCCAGCTCGGGGCTGGGGTACCAGGTGTCGAGGACGGTGCCGTCCGAGGTCACGTTCGCGATACCGACTGCAGTTGCTCCCTGAATGCTCACGGAGTTCATTTTGCCGGTTCCGCGGCGCTTTGTGTCGGCCACCCCCGGGGCGGACACGGAACGCGGGCGCGCGGACGTCGAAACGTCCGCGCACCCGCGCGTCATGCCGGGTCGATCAGGGCTGGCCGGTGGCGAACGCGATCACGGCGTCCAGGAACTCCTGGCCACCCATCACGTAGCCGCCGATCAGCGCGCCCGCCGGGATGGTGATCAGCCACAGGAACGGGATGAACGCGCCGATGAGAGCGCCGATGACGATGCCGGGCAGGTTCTTGTTGACCTGCTCCATCAGCCGGTCGTAGGAGCTGATGTCCTTGGCCCCCGCGACGCTCTGCAGCTTCGCGGTGTCCTCCGGCGTCATCGCCGCCGCCAGCTTCACGGTGCGGCCGTCCTCGCTGATCTGCGGGGTGACCGCGATCGGCAGCCCGGCGACCTCGGAGCGCAGCGGCGCCTGGTCGACGGTCACGCCGTCCTGGGTGCGCAGCTGCACGGCCGAGCCGTCGGCGGCGAGCTCGAACCGGCCGCTGTCGACCGCCCAGGTGATGGTCTTGTCCGCGGGCGACACCGAGGTCGTGTAGTTGATCCCGTGGGTAGTACCGGAAGTCGCGCCCCCCGCAGCCACTACCGCGGGCTGCTCGGTCGCCACGGCGGGCTGACCATTGGCGGTGGCCGCGGTAATCCCCATCGCGGTGATCGCCAGGAATGCAGCGGTAGTGATCTTTCCGAACTTCATTTCGTGTGAATCCCTCCGTATTCTCGACCGCCCGGAAAAGGCGGCGAACGAACGCTAGCGCGGTGGAATTTCACTGCCGCGCAAGGGGGTTCATCGTCAAACAATCGTAATATTTGCCGTTAATTCGCTCGGGTAATGATTATCCCGACACGGGGATTCGGCCGCGTGGTCCGGCGAACCCGCGAGTCGGATCGGCGTCCGTACTACTGTCGAGATGTGACTCTCGATTTGCATGCCGACCCCATTCAGCTGACCGCCGCCCTGGTCGACGTTCCCAGCGTGTCGCGCGACGAGGCCAAGATCGCGGATCTGGTGGAGCAGGCATTACGGGAGCAGACCACCGGGTTCGAGGTGCTGCGGCACGGCAACGTGGTGCTGGCGCGTACGCAGCGCGGGCTGCCGACCCGGGTGATCCTGGCCGGTCACCTCGACACCGTGCCGATCGCCGACAATGTGCCCAGCCGCCCCGACGAGGTCGGTGGCGAGCCGGTGCTGTTCGGTTGCGGCACCGTCGACATGAAGTCCGGCGACGCGGTGTTCCTGCATCTGGCGGCCACCATCGCCGACCCGGCCCACGATCTGACGCTGATCTTCTACGACGGCGAGGAGATCGCCGCCGAATTCAACGGCCTCGGCCACATCGAGCGCGAGCTACCGGAGTGGCTCGACGGCGACCTGGCCATCCTGGGCGAGCCCTCCGGCGGCTGGATCGAGGCGGGCTGCCAGGGCACGCTGCGGGTCCGGCTGACCACCTCGGGGGTGCGCGCGCACTCGGCCAGGGCCTGGCTGGGCGAGAACGCCATCCACGGTCTCGCGCCGGTGCTGGCGCGGCTGTCGGCCTATGCGGCGCGCGAGGTCGACATCGACGGCTGCGTGTACCGCGAGGGACTGTCGGCGGTGCGCGTCTCCGGTGGGGTCGCGGGCAATGTGGTGCCCGATGTCGCCGAGGTGGATGTGAACTTCCGTTTCGCGCCCGATCGCACCGTGGAGCAGGCCGTCGCGCATGTGCGTGAGGTCTTCGCCGGGCTCGATGTCGAGTTCGTGGTGACCGACTCCTCGCCCGGCGCGTTGCCCGGCCTCACCGCGCCCGCCGCGCGCACCCTGATCGACTCGGTCAACGCCCACGGCGGCGGCGGGGTCCGCGCCAAGTACGGCTGGACCGACGTCTCCCGCTTCGCCGCGCGCGGCATCCCCGCGGTCAACTTCGGCCCCGGCGACCCCAATCTCGCGCACAAGCGCGACGAGCACGTGCCGCTGAGCCAGATCACCGCCGTCACCGCGATGCTGCGCACCTACCTGTCAGCCCGCTGACGACTGGTGTTCGACCCGACCCAGTAGCGTGGGGGTATGTCTACCGATTCCGCTGATCAGGCCGGGAAGGTCAAATCCACGGCGAAGTTCCGGGGGCCGGTGATGTTCCGGCGCAATCGCAAGCAGGGCATGCGGACCGCCGACCGGAACCTGCTCGACTCCCGGCAGGACAGCGATTGGGTGCACACCGATCCGTGGCGGGTGCTGCGGATCCAGGCCGAGTTCGTCGAGGGTTTCGGCGCGCTGGCCGAGGTGCCGCCCGCGGTGACCGTCTTCGGTTCGGCGCGCACGCACCGCGACGATCCCGAGTACATCGCGGGCCGGGAGATCGGCGCCGCGCTCTCGCACGCGGGCTTCGCGGTGATCACCGGTGGCGGTCCCGGCGCGATGGAGGCCGCCAACCGCGGGTCCTCCGAGGCGGGCGGCTATTCGATCGGGCTCGGCATCGAGCTGCCGTTCGAGCAGGGGCTCAACGAGTGGGTCGACCTGGGCATCAACTTCCGGTACTTCTTCGTCCGCAAGACGATGTTCGTGAAGTACTCGCAGGCCTTCGTCTGTCTGCCCGGCGGTTTCGGCACCCTCGACGAGCTGTTCGAGGCGCTGACCCTGGTGCAGACCCGCAAGATCACCCGGTTCCCGATCATCCTGTTCGGCAGCGCCTACTGGTCCGGCCTGGTCGACTGGCTGCGGAACACGATGGCGGTCTCGGGCAAGATCTCCCCGGAGGACCTCGACCTGATCCAGATCACCGACAGCGTCGACGAGGTCGTGCGGATCATCCGTGGCGAGACCGGCGATCACGCCGACATCGAGCGCCTCGGCACCGAGGACCAGTGGTGAGCGCCCCCTACTCCGTCTGCGTCTACTGCTCCGCCAGCACCACCGATCCCGGCCTGATCAGCCTGGCCGCCCGCGTGGGCACCGAGATCGCCCGGCGCGGTTGGCAACTGGTCTCCGGCGGTGGCCACGTGTCGATGATGGGCGCGGTCGCCACCGCGGCCCGCGCCGGCGGGGCGCACACCGTCGGCGTGATCCCGAAACACCTGGTGCACAAGGAAGTCGCCGATGTCGACGCGGGTGAGCTGCTCGTCACCGACACCATGCGCCAGCGCAAGCAGCTGATGGAGGCGCGCGCCGACGCGTTCCTCGCGCTGCCCGGCGGGGTCGGCACGCTCGAGGAACTGTTCGAGACCTGGACCGGCGGCTACCTCGGCGAACACGCCAAACCCGTGGTGGTGCTGGATGCCGACGACTTCTACGGCGGACTCTTCCGCTGGATCGATGAACTGTACGAACGCAGAATCGTGACGCAGCAGGCGCGCGACCGCATCACCGTGGTCACCGATCTGCCCGCCGCCTTCGCTGCGCTGGAACCGGCCGCACCGGCCGAGGGCTAGGAGAGATTCGACGTGAGCAACGACGCCCGCTCGACCGTCAGCGTGTTCGACCTCGCCAAGGCGCTGCCCGCGATGGCGCTCGACGCGCCCGGCATGCTGCGCAATGCGCGCGGAATGCTGGTGGGGCCCAAGGACAAAGCCTCCATCGGCCTGTACTTCCAGCGGGTCGCGCACCGCAGGCCCGATCGGGTGTTCCTGCGGTTCGAGGGCCGCTCCTACACCTATCGCGCCGCCAACAGCGAGGTCAACCGGTACGCGTCGGTGCTGTCCGCGCGCGGGGTGCGCCGCGGCGACGTGGTCGGCGTACTGATGACCAACCGGCCCGAGACCCTGTTCACCGTGCTCGCGGTGCTCAAGCTCGGCGGCACCGTCGGCCTGCTCAACTACAACCAGCGCGATCAGGTGCTCGCGCACAGCATCGGCCTGCTCGACAGCGTGCTCACCGTCGTCGGCGCCGAGTGCGGGGAGGCGCTGGACTCGCTGCCCGCGCCCGCCGAGAACCTGCTCACCGCCGAGGAACTGGCCGAATCTGCCCGCACCGCACCGGATGCCGACCCGGCGGTGTGCGCCCAGGTGACCGCGGGCGAACGCGCGTTCCTGATCTTCACCTCCGGCACCACCGGCCTGCCCAAGGCCAGCGTGATGACCCACCACCGCTGGACCAAGAGCATGGCCGGGCTCGGCGGTCTCGGGGTGCGGTTGCGCGCCGAGGACGGCCTGTACTGTTGCCTGCCGCTGTATCACAACAACGCGCTGACGGTCGCGCTGTCGGCGGTGCTGGCGGGCGAGTCGACCTATGTGCTCAGCCGCAAGTTCTCGGCCTCGGGCTTCTGGGACGAGATCGCCCGCGAACGCGCCACCGCGTTCATCTACATCGGCGAACTGTGCCGCTACCTGCTCAATCAGCCGGTGCGCCCGGCCGAGCGGAACAACCGGGTGCGCCTGGCCGTCGGCAACGGGCTGCGGCCGGAGCTGTGGGACGAGTTCCGCCGCCGGTTCGGGATCGGCCGGGTGGTGGAGTTCTACGGGTCGAGCGAGGCGCCGCTGGCGTTCGTCAACGCCTTCGGTCTGGACCGCACCGCCGGCCTGTGCCCGCTGCCCTACGCCGTCGTCGAATACGACGACGAGACCGGCAAGGCCAAGCGCGGCCGCGACGGCAAGCTGCGCCGGGTGCGCTCGGGCGGTGTCGGCCTGCTGCTGGCCAAGGTGAACGACCGCCAGCCCTTCGACGGCTACACCGACAAGCGGGCCTCGGAGTCCAAGCTGGTGCGCGACGGCTTCAAGCGGGGCGACTGCTGGTTCGACACCGGCGACCTGGTCCGCGACCAGCACTTCTGGCACATCGCCTTCGTCGACCGGCTCGGTGACACCTTCCGCTGGAAGGGCGAGAACGTGGCGACCACCGAGGTGGAGGGCGCGCTCGACCACGACGAGAACATCGAGCAGGCCGTGGTCTACGGCGTCGACATCCCCGGCACCGACGGCAAGGCGGGCATGGCCGCGGTCACCCTGCACCCCGGCGCGGAATTCGACGGCAAGTCGCTGGCGGCCACCGCGTACCAGCGCCTGCCGATGTACGCGATCCCGCTGTTCGTCCGGGTGGTCGCCGAACTGGAACAGACCTCGACGTTCAAGAGCCGCAAGGTGGAGCTGCGCAAACAGGGCTACGCCCCCGACAGCGACAGTCAGCTGTACGTCCTGTCGGGCCCGTCCACGGGCTACGTCCCCGCCTACGACGGCTACGCCGCCGACGTCGCGGCCGGTCAGGCCCCGCGCTAGCAAGGTAACGTCTGATCTCGCATGAACATGGGTAACTCGTCGGGCAAGCCCGAACCCCGACCACACGACCAACCGCCTGCCCGAAGCACCAGCAGTAGCGGCTCCGAGCCGTCGGCAGAAACCGCGGAGAGGCGGGTGAGCCCGACGTTCTGTGGGCGGCCGGTGGCGACCGATCGGGCCCTGGTCATGGCCATCGTGAATCGCACCCCCGATTCGTTCTACGACCGCGGCGCCACCTTCAGCGACGAGGCCGCCATGGACCGGGTGGCGCGGGCGGTCGACGAGGGCGCCGACCTGGTCGATATCGGCGGGGTGAAGGCCGGGCCGGGCGTCACCGTCGACGCGGCCGAGGAAACGCAGCGGGTGGTCCCGTTCGTCGCGGCGATTCGCGCGAAGTATCCCGACCTGTTGATCAGTGTGGACACCTGGCGCGGCGATGTCGCGCGCAGCGCGGTCGAGGCCGGGGCCGACCTCGTCAACGACACCTGGGCGGGCGCCGACCCCGAGCTGGTGCACGTGGCCGCCGAGCTGGGGGCGGGCCTCGTCTGCAGTCATACCGGCGGGGCGATTCCGCGGACACGCCCGCACCGGGTCCGCTATACCGATGTGGTGGCCGAGGTGACCGCGACGGTGGTCGCCGCGGCGGAGAACGCGGCCGCGGCCGGCGTCCGGCGCGATGGGATCGTGATCGATCCCACCCACGATTTCGGGAAAAACACCCATCACGGGCTCGAGTTGTTGCGCGGAATCGACGGTCTTGTAAAAACCGGATGGCCAGTCTTGATGGCACTGAGCAACAAGGATTTTATCGGGGAGACTTTAGGTGTCGGTCTGACCGAAAGGGTCGAGGGCACATTGGCGGCGACGGCTTGGTCGGCCGCCGCGGGCGCTCGAATCTTCCGGGTCCACGAAGTCGCCGAAACCCGGCGGGTGGTGGACATGATCGCCGCGATCCAGGGCATCCGGCCCCCCGCACGAACTCTGCGAGGTCTGGCATGAAAATCCAACACCGCGAGCCCGCCTGGGCCACTACCCACACCTGGGACACCCCTGACTGGACGGTCGGCGAACTGGTCGCCGCCAAGGCGGGTCGCACCGTCTCGGTGGTGCTGCCCGCGCTGAACGAGGAAGACACCGTCGCCGCGGTGGTGGCCAGTATCCGGCCGCTGCTCGGCACACTCGTCGACGAACTGATCGTGCTCGACTCCGGCTCTACCGACGCCACCGCCGAGCGCGCTCGCGCGGCGGGCGCCGAGGTGATCACCCGCGAGGAAGCCGTGCCCGAGCTGGAGCCGGTCCCGGGCAAGGGCGAGGTGCTGTGGCGCTCGCTGGCCTGCACCACCGGCGACCTCATCGCCTTCGTCGACTCCGACCTGATCGACCCCGACCCCGCCTTCGTGCCCAAGCTGCTCGGCCCGCTGCTGACCATGCCGGGCACCCACCTGTCCAAGGCCTACTACCGCCGTCCGCTGCGCCAGGGCGAGGCCGTCGACGCCAACGGCGGCGGCCGGGTCACCGAACTCGTCGCCCGCCCGCTGCTGGCGGCGCTGCGACCCGAGCTGTCCCAGGTGCTCCAGCCCTTGGGCGGCGAGTACGCGGGCACCCGCGAACTGCTCACCGCCGTCCCGTTCGCCCCCGGCTACGGCGTCGAGATCGGCCTGCTGCTCGACACCTACGACCAGATGGGCATGGACGCCATCACCCAGGTCAACCTGGGCGTGCGCACCCACCGCAATCGCCCGCTGGCCGACCTCGGCGTGATGAGCCGCCAGATCCTCGGCACCGCGCTGGGCCGCAGCGGCGTCATCGACTCCGGCGCCGCCCTCACCCAGTTCCCGATGATCGGCGGCGAATTCATCGCCCACGCCACCGAGGTCTCCCTCGAAGACCGCCCCCCGATGAAAACCCTCCGCCCCGAACAAGTCGCGGCGTAGTCGTCGACCGCACCGGGCGCCGAGCGCGGCGGCCACGGCAAGGACGGTCAGCAGGATCAGCGACAAGAGGACCTGGGGGTGCAGGCCCAGGGGTGCGGGGTTGTCGAAGCCGGGGTCCTGGATGGCGGTGCCGGGGAACAGGAATGCGGCGAGCAGGCTCAGCCAGGGGGTGGCGAGGAGGGCGCAGGCGGTCAGGAAGTGGGGTCGGGTGGAGTCGCGCAGGAGCAGGTACAGGGCGATGGCGCCGAGCAGGATCGACATCACGATGTACTGGGCGTCGTGGAACTTCGCGTGTGGGGGCCAGGCGTCGTTGCCGAGGTGCTGGTCGGCGCTCGCGGGAATGACGAAATCGGCCAGTAGCGCGCCGAAGACGGTGACCAGGCCGACGAGGACGGCGAGCAGCAGTGGGGCGGAGCGGGTTACGGGGGTGGTGGTCGTCATGTCACGAAGGTCCTTGCTGGAGTGGGGTATTCGGCCGGCGCAGGAAGTCGTCGACGACCGCCTGGACGTAGTCGAGGTCGAAGGTGCGGTGGGCGACTAGCCTGCGGAAGAACAGCGGGCCGTGCAGCTGGTCGACGGCCAGGTCGACATCGAGATCGGCGGGCAGATCGCCGCCCTCGACCGCCGCGGTCAGGATCGCGCGCACCACCCGGGTGCCCGACCGGTACAGCGACTCCTTGACCGCCGCGAATGCCGGGTCGACGGCGGCTCTTTCGATCAGCACCCGCATCGCCTGCTCGCTGGCGGGCTCGTGCAGCATCGCGCGGGTGCCCGCCAGCTGGGTCAGCAGGTCGGCGCGCAGGTCACCGGTCGGCGCCGCCTGGGAGGCGGTGATGTGCCAGGTGATGGTGGCGCGCACCAGCTCGGTCGGCTCCGGCCACAGGCGGTACAGCGTGGCCCGGCTGATCCCGCTGCGCGCCGCGACCGCGCTGTGCGTCAGCCCGGCCAGGCCCTGCTCCACGAGTAGTTCCCTGGCCGAGACCAGCGCGGCCTCGCGACTGCGCACGGTCCGGGGATCGGGTGGGCGCACAGCACCTCCTGTGAGACAAACTGTTTCAAATCTATGAAACAGACTGTATCGAAGTTCGGGCGGCAAGAACAGGGGCGGGCGCGGATTCGGCTCAGGGTCGGTGGATCGGGCCGTCGAGATCGGCCAGCGGCCGGGCCGACGCGCCGCCGCGTTCGGCGAGGATCTGCGCCAGCACGGAGATCGCGGTCTCCTCGGGGGTGTGCGCGGCCAGGTCGAGCCCGAGTGGGCTACGCACACGGGCGATCTCGGCCGCCGTGAGCCCCGCCTCGCGCAGGCGCGCGGTGCGGTCGGCATGGGCGCGGCGGGAACCGAGCGCGCCGACGAAGGCGACGGCGGGCAGGCGCAGCGCGCACGCGAGCATCGGGACGTCGAACTTGGCGTCGTGGGTGAGCACGCAGACGACCGTGCGCTCGTCGACCCGGCCCGCCCGCCGCTCCGCGTCCAGATACCGGTGCGGCCAGTCGACGACCACCGCGTCGGCCGCGGGGAAACGGGCCGGGGTGGTGAAGGTTTCGCGGGCGTCGACGACGGTGACGTGATACCCGAGCTGGGTCGCCGCCACGGTGAGCGCCCTGGTGTAGTCGTTGGCTCCGGCCAGGATCAGCCGCGCGGGGGAGCGGAAGACCTGGACGAAGGCGCGCGGCCGGGTGGCGGCGGCCGGGGTGCAGTCCTGGGCGCCGACGAGACCGCTGTGGCCGGCGGCCAGCAGCGCGGCCGCGTCCCGGTCGAGGTCGCGCCACGGCTCGACCCGGCCCGGGTACAGCAGCCTACGATCCGGCGTTGCCTCGAGGGTGGTGGCGTAGGCGATCGGTTCGTGTGCCGCGAGCGCGGTGACGAGCGCGCGGATCAGGGGGCGATCGGTCGCGTCGAGGCGTTCGACGAAGACCTCGATCTCGCCGCCGCAGGGGAGGCCGACGGCGAACTCGTCGGCCGCGGCGAAGCGCTCGGTGCTCGCGTGGCCGTCGCGCAGGACCTGGCGCGCGGTGGTGACGACCGCGGCCTCCACGCATCCGCCGGACAGCGATCCGATCACCTGCCCGTCGGCGGCGACCGCCATCGCGGCGCCGGTGTCGCGGGGTCCCGGCCCGGTCCGATCGATGATCCTGGCCAGCGCGACGGGCTGCTCGGCCGGCAGCGCGAGGATCGCTCCGAACAGCTCTCGCATCGCGCACCGGCCTCTCCACGTCCACCGATTCGCCATTGTGACCGTGCTGACCAGCCTAGCTATCGCGCAGCGTCGGCGCGCGGCGAGCGGAGCTCAGTCGAGGATCTCGCGGTGCTGCAGGTCGCCGGGGATCGCGGCATCGTGGAAGAAGGCGCGGAAGACCTCCGCCGCGCGTTCGGCGGTGAAGACCTCTTCGGGATAGACGTAGGTGTCGTCGTCGCCGTGCGGCAGGTAGACCGTCGGCAGGCCGAGCCTGCCACCGGGGAAACCGAGGGTGTAGCGGCGGGTGACGTGGTCGATCGTCATGCGTAGCTGGAGGGTCATCGCGTCGGCCGAGCCCGCGCAGCGCAGCGCGAGATCGCCGCGGGCGCCACTCACCGCCGTGGTGACCTCCGTGGCGGGCATCGGCTCGGGCAGCACGGTCAGATCGAGCGCGTAGCGCTGCCTGCCGTCCATCCGGCGCAACGGGCGCAGGAAGCTGTCCACGTCCTCGTGCGGGCCGATGAAGACCTTCAGGCGGTCGCTGTAGGTGAGGCGATGGGTCGCGACGATGACGTCGGCGGCGGTCGACTCGGCCTCGAAGGGCGGGACGGGTCGGGGATCCTGGGTGCCTGCCGTCCGCACGGGCAGGACCCGGCACGCGCTGGCCTCGGGAGACGAGAACATGTGACGCTCACCTACTCACATTCGGTTACTCGCTAGCAATCTAAACATCGTCGTCGTTCTGTGCTGCATAACAATAGCGTGATGCAGATCACAAAGTGAGCTTAGTTTAGATCTAACTATGGACGAACCCGGGTCGTAGCCAACCTGGGGTCGGTTTCGTGGCGATAAACCGGGGTGAGCAGGTCGGCATCCACGGGTTCGCCGGAGGTGCGGTCGTATCTGACTGCGATGAGGACCGAGAAGAGGTGGCTGCTGGCGCGTTCGTGCAGGGTGGCGAGCCGGGTGGCCAGCAATCGGATCGCACCCAGCGAGCCGGGCGGATGCAGGCCGTCGATCAGCATGACGCTGCCGCGCCGGTCGGGACGGGGCAGCCGGGCCAGGTAGGCGATGTCGTGTGGTTCGGTGCCGCCGGGCCGGTAGACGCGGCGCGCGGCCCGGTCCTCGATGCCGCGCCGGGTGTCGCCCGCGCGGGTGACGGTCCGGCGCAGCCGCGGATCGGCCACGACCAGCTGGCGCAGGCTGGGCGACAGCTCGGGGCCGCCGAGGATCACCAGGCCGTCGCGATTGAGGTCGACCGGCCTGCCGGGCAGGAAGGTCTCCACGTTCGCCACGAAGCCCAGCTGGCGCAGCAGCTCGGCCAGCCGCTGGGCCGCGGCCGGATCGGGGGCGCCGAGTAGCCGCCCGGCGCGGACCTCGGGCGCGAGCACGGTCAGCGTGCCGTGCCCGAAGAACAGGCCCTCGGGGACCGGTCCCTGGGTGCTCACCTGATGGATGCGCGCACGCGAGAGGCCGGCGGCGGCGCCGATCCGGGCGAACGTCCAGCCCTCGGCATGGAGTTCGCGGATCACGGCGCGCCTGATCCTGGTGAGTTCGTTGATGGTCTGCTGGGCAGCCGCCACCCCGTCGGTGGCTGCTTTGAGTCTCTCGACCTTGTCCTCGATCGCGAAGACTCGTGCCACGTCATCGGCCGACATGTGCGAAGTCTAGACAGCTCGACAGCATTCCGTGTCTATATCGGTTGACATCGAACTGTATTGCGGCACAAGGGCTATCCTGCCCGACTTGTCCGCTATCACAATATTTCGAGGTGAACGCGGCTGTGTTCGGGCTGCGCGACCTCGGGGCAAATGCCGACCGTGCGGTGTGATCCGGCGATCTAGGTGGCGTCGGGGTCGATCGGCGGGCGCTCGTTGTGCCCGAGCGGCTTGGCGAGCGAGGGCGCGGACGACCCCGATCCGCCCGGCATCCCGCTGCTCGTGCCGAACAGTTGCTGCTTGTCGGGCACCGCGGTCTCCAGCTCGCGCAGCACCGAATCGTCACCGCCCAGCAGATGCTTGGTGACGGCGGCGCGCGGGCTCATGTTGCGCAGCTCGTTCAGCTCGGCCAGCGGCTTGCGCAGCTCGTCGAACTCCGGCCCCAGCTCCTCCTTGAGCTGCGAGGTGGCGCCGCTGGCGTAGTCGCGCACCTGGCGCAGGGAACGCGTGGTCCAGCGGACCGCGCCGGGGAGGCGCTCCGGGCCGAGGATCACGAGGGCGGCGACGAGCAGGATCATCATCTCGCTCCACCCGATGTTGCTGAACACGCCGTCCAGGCTACCTGGACGGCGCGGTCGCGGCTCAGTCGGATTCGAGGGTGACCGGGACGTCCACCTGCCTGCCATCCCGGATCAACTGCACGTTCACCGTCTCCCCGATCTTGCGCGCCTGGACGGCGACGACCAGCTCGTCCGGTCCGGTGACCTCACGGTCGCCGATCTTCACGATGACATCCCCCTCGACGATGCCCGCCTTGGCGGCCGGGCTGCCGGGGGCCACGTCGGCGACGGCGGCACCGCTCATCACCTCGTTGGCGACGGTCTTGGTGCGCGCGCTCAGGCCGATCACCGGGTGGTGCATCTGGCCGTCGCGGATCAGCGTCTGGGCGACGGTCTGCATCACGTCGACCGGGATGGCGAAGCCGAGGCCCACCGAGCCGCCGGTCTCGCTGCGGATGGCGGTGTTGATGCCGATCACCCGGCCCTGCATGTCGACCAGCGCGCCACCGGAGTTACCGGGGTTGATCGCGGCATCGGTCTGCACGGCGTCGATGACGGCGTTGGTGTCGCTGCCCTCGCCCGCCAGTTTCACCGGGCGGTGCTGGGCGCTGACGATGCCGGAGGTGACGGTCTTGCTCAGGCCGAGCGGCGAACCGACCGCCAGCACGTCGTCGCCGACCTGCACGTCGGAGGACTTGCCGAGATTGGCCACCGTCAGGTTCTTGGCCTCCACCTTCAGCACGGCCAGGTCGGTCTTGGGATCGCGGCCGACGATCTTGGCCGGGACCCGGGTGCCGTCGGAGAACTGCACCTGGATGGCGGCGCGGTCGGACTTGTCGGTCGCGGCCATCGAGATCACGTGGTTGTTGGTGACCACGTAGCCCGCGCCGTCGATGACCACGCCGGAGCCGGTCGCGCCGTTGTCGCCGACGGTGACCCGGATGGAGACCACCGAGGGCAGCACCGCGTTGGCCACCGCGGCGATCCGGCTGTGCGGCTCCTCGATGCCGGCGGTCTGGTCCAGGGTGACCTTGCGGGAGGTCAGCGTCGACGCGGTCTCGGCGGTAATCCGCCCGACCAGCCCGCCGAGGACGGCGATGCCGAGCGCGAGCACGGCCAGCAGGGCCAGGGCCTTGGGGGCGACCCGGGAGCCGAAGAGCACCTCGCGGGCGGTCAGCTTGGGGGCGACGGGCAGGCGCTCGGGTTCGGGGGTCTCCACCGCCGGTGCGCCGAGGCGCGCGGCGGCGGCGGGATCACGCCAGGGATCGACCGGCCCGGCGACGACGGTGCGCGGCTCGTCGGAGCCCGGTTCGCGCTGCAGCAGCTCGTCGGAGCCCTCGGGACGGGCGAACGCCTCGGCCAGCACGCCGTCCGGCGGGCGCTGGCTGACCAGCTGATCGGCGTCGGCGGCCGGACCCGTCCGCTGCGGGTCGTGCGGTGCGAACGAGCCGGTCTGGCCGTTCGGGCGACGGAACGCGTGCGCGGTATGACTGTCGATGTGCGGCCGGTACACCGGACGCGGGCCGAGGTTCGGCGCGTCCGACGGCCGCAGGTTCCCCCGGTCGGCCGCCGAATCCGCGTGTTCGGTCGATCCGGAATTCGTCGATTCGCCTGTCACGCCCGTGACTCTACTTGCGCCGCCAGGTTGTCCACCGGGTCGCGGTGAAGGAATCGGTGATGAATCCGAGAAATGCCTCGTTACGGCGCGGCGGCTCGGCCGTCGTGCCGGGCAGTTCGGCCAGCGGGATCCGGGTCAGGCTGTCGTGCAGGCTGCGCGGCACGGCCACCTCGGCGGCCCGGCGCAGCGCGATCCGCGCCTGCTGCTGGGCATCGACCTCGGCCGCGCATTCCGGGCACACCGAAAGATGCTGGGCGGCGCGCAGATACGCGTTCATACGCAGCTCGCCGTCGACATAGGCCGCGATCGCCTCGCTGGCCAGATGCTCGGTGGGCTGAAAGCGCGGGGTACGACCTGAGGCACTGGGGTCCACGCTCATACGGAGTTCTTCCTTCCGACCGACATCAACCGAGAGCCTCGGTGACGCCGACAACTGCGTCACCCTGCGTAGGCGTCAGCGGAGTACCGCTGCTCAGTTCCATTATGCGCAAGGTATTCGCGCAGTGCCTGCCGCCCGCGATGGATCCGGCTGCGCACGGTGCCCAGCTTCACGCCGAGCGTCGCGCCGATCTCCTCGTAGGACAGGCCCTCGATGTCACACAGGACCACGGCGGCGCGGAACTCCGGCGCCAGCGAATCCAGTGCTTTCTGCAGGTCGGGATCCAGCCGGGCGTCGTGGTACGACTCCTCCGGCGTCGGGCCGTCGGCGGGCACCCGGTCGTAGTCCTCGGGCAGCGCCTCCATGCGGATGCGGTTGCGGCGGCGGACCATGTCCAGGAACAGGTTGGTGGTGATGCGGTGCAGCCAGCCCTCGAAGGTGCCCGGCTGGTAGTTCTGCAGCGAGCGGAACACCCGGATGAAGGTCTCCTGGGTGAGGTCCTCGGCGTCCTGCGCGTCGCCGGAGAGGCGATAGGCCAGGCGGTACACCCGGTCGGCGTGTTCGCGGACGAGTTCGTCCCAGGAGGGCATGACCGTGCGATCACCGGTCGCGTCGAAGGCGGCGGTGCCGGTGAGTTCGGCATCGAGCTGCTCGCCCTCGGCGGCGAAGAGATCGGCGGGGAGAGTCTGATCGGTCGGTGTGGCGTGACGCGCCGTGTCTACCATCGGGATGGGACACCTCCTACTCGGGACCGCTGGCACGAAACCACGCCGGTCCGGGTCAGCGAACCTTGCTATCGGAATCAACCAGCAACTGTGTGAGGTTGTTCCCGCGTCTCGTACCCGCCGCGATCGGCTGGCCTTGCGTAGGGCAACTATTTCCTGCCCCGATATGGGTCAGATGTGGAGATCCTGAGCGTGACCTGAGAATCCTTATCGATACCGACCCTAGTCCCCCGGAGAAGGGAAAAGCAGCAGTTCCAGCCCCTTCGTGACGTTTCCGCAAACTCGCGGCAATTGTTCGATCGGTGCGCGACACTCACCGGGATCGGCGCATTCGCTGAATACACAGAGCCGTTCGGTGCCCTAGCCTCATAGCTGTGGCATCGAACGTGGAGCGGAACCTGGCTTATGTGGAGGAGTCCGTCGTCGAGGACGAGGTCCTCCTCGAGGCGCGCGAGCGGGCCACCGAACTGGGCGCCGTGCCCGTGCCCGCCTCCGTCGGCGCCCTGCTGAGCATGTACGCCCAGATGCTGGGCGCCCGCGCGGTCGTCGAGGTGGGCACCGGCGCCGGGATCAGCGGATTGTGGCTGCTCGACGGCATGCGCGAGGACGGCACGCTCACCACGATCGACTCCGAGCCCGAGCATCAGCGCGCGGCCAAGGAGGCCTTCCGCACCGCCGAGATCCCGCCCGCGCGCACCCGGCTGATCAACGGCCGTGCCCTCGACGTCCTACCCCGGCTCGCCGACGGCGCCTACGACCTCGTGTTCGTCGACGCGGCCCCCATGGAGCACCCGCACTACGTCGAGCAGGGTGTCCGGCTGCTCCGGGAGGGCGGCGCGTTCATCCTGCACAACGCGTTGCTCGGCGGTCGCGTGCCCGACCAGTCCCAGCGCGACCCGGCCACCCAGGCGGTGCGCGCGGCGACCAGGGCCATCGCGGAGAACCCCGAACTCACCAGCGTGCTGATCCCGATCGGGGACGGGCTGCTCTGCGCCTCGCGCTGCTAACCGACCCAGATGCCCTTGCCGACGGTGACCACCCCGCCGTTGCTGACCGCGAACCGTTCCCGGTCGCGATCCAAGTCGACGCCGATGATCTCGCCCTCGCCGACCACCACGTTCTTGTCCAGGATCGCGTGCCGCACGACCGCGCCCTTCCCGATCCGGACCCCCGGCATCAGCACACTGCCCTCGACGGTGGCGCCGTCGTCGATCATCACATTGGAACTGAGCACCGAATTGCGGACGGTGGCCGCCGACAGGATCGAGCCCGCGCCGACGATCGACTCCTGTGCCAGCCCGCCCCTGGCGAACTTGGCGGGCGGCAGGTTCTCGGCGGCGCCGCGGATCGGCCAGTGCTTGTTGTAGAGGTTGAACACAGGGTGCACCGAGACCAGGTCCATGTGCGCGTCGTAGAAGGCGTCGATGGTGCCGACGTCACGCCAGTAGCCGCGATCGCGCTCGGTGGCGCCGGGCACCTCGTTGTCGGCGAAGTCGTAGACGGCGGCCTTGCCCGCGGCGACCAGCGCCGGGATGATGTCGCCGCCCATGTCGTGGTCGGAGTCGGAGTTCTCGGCGTCGGCGCGGATCGCGTCGACCAGCACGCGGGTGGTGAACACGTAGTTGCCCATCGACGCGAACGTCATGTTCGGGTCGTCGGGGGTGCCGGGCGGGTGCGCCGGTTTCTCCAGGAACTGGGTGATCCGGCCGGACTCGTCGGAGTCGATGCAGCCGAACGCGCTCGCCTCGCTGCGCGGCACCCGGATGCCCGCGACGGTGACGCCCGCACCGGAGGCGATGTGGCTGGCCACCATCTGTTCCGGGTCCATCCGGTACACGTGGTCGGCGCCGAAGACCACGATGTAGTCGGGATCCTCGTCGTAGATCAGGTTGAGCGACTGCATGATCGCGTCGGCGCTGCCGGTGTACCAGCGCGGCCCGAGCCGCTGTTGCGCGGGCACCGGGGTGATGTACTCGCCGGTGAAGCCGGACAGCCGCCAGGTCTGCGAGATGTGCCGGTCCAGCGAGTGCGACTTGTACTGGGTGAGCACGCACAGCCGCAGGTAGCCCGCGTTGACGAGGTTGCTCAGGACGAAATCGATCAGCCGGTACGCGCCGCCGAACGGAACCGCGGGCTTGGCCCTGTCTGCGGTGAGCGGAAACAGTCGTTTGCCCTCGCCACCGGCGAGCACGATCCCGAGTACGTGCGGCTGGCTCCTCACCCTGCTCAAAGTACAGGCTGGGCGGCGCAACGGTGGCTCATGTCGACCCGAGGGTCTAATTTGGACCAGTGAGTTATGGCACCGACAGCGACCTGGCGCCGGCGGAACAGCTGCGGGTCGCCATGCTGACCCGGGAATACCCGCCCGAGGTGTACGGCGGTGCGGGAGTTCACGTCACCGAACTCACCGCCCGGCTACGCGCGCTGGCGGAAGTGACGGTGCACTGCATGGGCGCGCCCCGCAGCGGCGCCGTCGTGCACCGGCCCGACCCCGAGCTCTACGCCGCCAACGCCGCGCTGCAGATGATGTCTGCGCAGTTGCGGATGGCCGACGCGGTCGGCGCCGTCGACGTGGTCCACTCGCACACCTGGTACGCGGGGCTGGCCGGGCATCTCGCCGGCGCGCTCTACGGCATCCCGCACATCCTCACCGCGCATTCGCTGGAGCCGCGCAGGCCGTGGAAGGCCGAGCAGCTCGGCGGCGGGTACCGGCTCTCGTCGTGGTCCGAGCGCAACGCGATGGAGTACGCCGACGCCGTGATCGCGGTGAGCGAGGGCATGCGGCACGACGTGCTCGACGCCTATCCGGCCATCGACCCGACCCGGGTCCACGTGGTGCACAACGGCATCGACGCGACGGTCTGGCATCCCGGTCCGCCCACCGGGGACGAGACGCCCGTGCTGGCACGGCTCGGCGTGCGCGCCGACCGGCCGATCGTGTCCTTCGTCGGGCGGATCACCCGGCAGAAGGGCGTCGGCCACCTGCTCGCCGCCGCCGCGCACTTCGATCCCGACATCCAGCTCGTGCTGTGCGCCGGCGCGGCCGACACCAGGGAACTCGAACTCGAGATCGCCGCCGCCGTCGACGGATTGCAGCGCGAGCGCGGGAATGTGTTCTGGGTCAAGGAGATGCTGCCGACCGAGCAGGTCCGCCAGATCCTGACCGCCTCCGCGGTGTTCGTCTGTCCCTCGGTCTACGAGCCGCTCGGCATCGTCAACCTGGAGGCCATGGCCTGCGCCACCGCGGTCGTCGCCTCCGATGTAGGCGGCATCCCGGAGGTCGTCGACGACGGGGTCACCGGTCGGCTGGTGCACTACGACGCGGGCACGACGACCGACTACGAACAGGGCCTCGCCGCCGCCGTCAACGCCGTGGCGGGGGATCCGGCGCTGGCACGCGGCTACGGCGACGCCGGGCGTGCGCGGGCCATCGCGCGGTTCGACTGGGCGCGGATCGCCGAACAGACCGTCGAGGTGTACCGGAGCGTGTTGAAGTAGCCGCCGCGGGCGATCAGGCGGTCGGGCGGTACGTCGACACCGTGACCGAGGCGGTGACCTCGGTGGTGTCGGGCAGCGCCGCGATGCGCGGGTCGTCGGCGGGGGTGCCGTGGAAGGCCGAGGGGCCCATCGCGATGACGTCGGTGACGTCGCGGCGGGTCAGCTTCATCGGGAACTCGACGCGGGTGTGCGCGGTGCGGTCGAACAGCCCGGAGAGTGATTCGGCGAGCCGCCGCTCCTTGTCGGGATCGACGCGGACCATGTCGAGCGGGCCGACGAGTTCGTTCAGGTGGTCGGCGGTGGGGGTGACGACCACGAAGCGGCCACCGGGCGCGAGGACCCTGGCGACCTCGGTGGGATTGCGTGGCGCGAACACCGACAGCACGCCGGTGAGGGAGTGGTCGCGGATCGGGAGGCCGCGCCAGGCGTCGGCCAGCACCGAGGCCATGCGCGGGTGCGCGCGGGCCGCCCGCCGCGCGGCGGGCTTGGCGACATCGAGCGCGATGCCGAAGAACGTGGGCTCGGCGGCCAGCGCCGCGGCGAGGTAATAGCCGGTGCCCGCGCCGACCTCGAGGATCACCGCCGCCTCGGCGGACGCGGGCGACCGGTCGATTCCCGCCGTGCACGCGTTGGCCGCGGCCGCGGCGATGGGCGCGAAATGCCCGGCGCCCTGGAACGCGGCGCGGGCGTCGAGCATGTCGGCGGTATCGCCGGTCATCTTCGTCGAGGCGCCGGTCAACAGCCCGACATAGCCCTGGCGGGCGATGTCGAAGCTGTGTCCGGTACCGCAGCGCAGCGCGCGATCGCGCGGTCGCAGTTGGTCACCGCACTCCGGGCAGGCCAGGAGCGCGGCGACCTCGGTGAGTGCCGTCAGCTGGTGACGCTCTTCAGTTCGTCACCGAGCGCCGCAGCCTCGTCCGGTGTGAGTTCGACGACCAGACGCCCGCCACCCTCGAGTGGAACCCGCATGACGATTCCACGACCTTCCTTGGTTGCCTCGAGGGGACCGTCCCCGGTACGGGGCTTCATGGCCGCCATCCTCTGCTCCCTCCAGATCTGCGCGGTCTGTCTGCGCACTGATTCTCGTCTGCCGGTTGTCGCCAACCAGCGGGCTCGCCGGGTGTTCGGCGGGCCACACCGGTCCTATTCTTCCCTATTGCCGTCTCGGGCGGACACCTGAGTACGAAATGTGACTCGCGAGTCGGTTCCGTTCGCGGGCGGGCGCACCCAGCAAACCTCCAGGTGATCGTCGACCATCCCGGTCGCCTGCATGAGCGCGTACGCCGTCGTCGGGCCGACGAAAGCGAAGCCGCGGCGCTTCAATTCCTTTGCCAGAGCAATGGATTCGGGTGTGGTGGCGGGCACATCCGCGATCGTCGCCGGGCGCGGGCGTGGCGCGGGCGCGAAGGACCACAGCAGCTCGTCCAGACTCACCGGCAGGTCCCGAGCAACCCGGGCGTTGGCGATCACCGCGTCGATCTTGGCGCGGTTGCGGACGATGCCCGCGTCGGCCAGCAGCCGCTCGCGGTCCGCGGCGCCGAACTCGGCGACCTTCGCGATCTCGAAGCCGGCGAACGCGGCCCGGAACGCCGGCCGCTTGCGCAGGACGGTGATCCAGGCCAGGCCGGACTGGAAGGCCTCCAGGCACAGCCGTTCGAACAGGGCGTCGTCACCGTGCAGGGGCGTGCCCCACTCGGTGTCGTGGTAGTCGCGATACAGCGCGGAGCCGGTCGACCAGGGGCAGCGCTCGCGCCCGTCGTCGGCGAGCTCGGTCACGAGCGATCCTGCCCCGCCGACACCTGCGCCTGCCATTGGCGCAGCTGCGTCACCTCGAGTTCGAGCTCGTCGATCCGCTCGGCCAGCCTGCCCAGCGCCCAGTCGACCTCACCGGCCTTGTAGCCGCGCACCACCTGCTGGAACCGCAACGCGCGCACGTCGGCACCCGTCACCCCGTGCGCGGGCAGCACCGTGGCGGTCGTGCCCTCGGGCAGCGGCCCGAGTTCCTCGGATCGCCCGAACACCGCGCTCGCCACGAGGAACAACATGGCCGCGACCAGTCCGACGATCAGCACATAGAGCAGCAGCGTCAGCATAGGAACAGCCTAGGCACCCCCACCGACAATCTCCGGCTCAGAGGTGCCGGGTGGTGTCGATGCCGAGGGACATGCCGGCCAGGCCGCGCTTGCGGACGGCCAGCTTGTCGGCGACCTCGCGCAGGGCCTTGGCGGCCGGGTTGTCCGGGTCGCCGAGGACGATCGGGGTGCCCGCGTCGCCGCCCTCGCGCAGGGCCTGCTCGATCGGGATCTGGCCGAGCAGCGGCACCGTCGAGCCGACCGCGCGGGTCAGCCGATCCGCCACGACCTGGCCACCGCCGGAGCCGTACAGCTCCATCCGGGAACCGTCGGGCAGGTCAAGCCAGGACATGTTCTCCACCACGCCGGCGATCCGCTGACGGGTCTGCAGGGCGATCGCGCCCGCGCGCTCGGCCACCTCGGCGGCGGCGATCTGCGGGGTGGTGACGACCAGGATCTCGGCGCTCGGGATCAGCTGGGCGATGGAGATCGCGACGTCGCCGGTGCCGGGCGGCAGGTCGAGCAGCAGCACGTCCAGGTCGCCCCAGAACACGTCGGCGAGGAACTGCTGCAGCGCGCGGTGCAGCATCGGACCGCGCCACACCACGGGCGTGTTGCCCTGGGTGAACTGCGCGATCGAGATCATCTTCACGTCGTACGCCATCGGCGGCATGATCATCCGCTCGACCTGGGTCGGGCGGGCGTCGGTGCCGAGCATGCGCGGGATCGAGTGGCCGTAGATGTCGGCGTCGAGCACGCCGACCGACAGGCCGCGCTGGGCCAGCGCGACGGCCAGGTTGGCGGTGACGCTGGACTTGCCGACGCCGCCCTTCCCGGAGGCGACGGCGTAGACGCGGGTCAGCGAGCCGGGCTGGGCGAACGGGATCACCGGCTCGGCCGAGTCGCCGCGCAGCGACTTGCGCAGCTCGGTGCGCTGCTCGTCGCTCATCACGTCGAGATCCACGGTCACCGCACCGGCGCCGGGCACGTCGGCGACGGCCTTGGTCACCCGCTGGACGATCTCGGTCCGCAGCGGGCAGCCCGACGTCGTCAGGTACACCTCGACGTGCACGTCACCGCTCTCGGCGATGGCGATGCTCTTGACCATGCCCAACTCGGTGATCGGCTTGCGGATCTCCGGGTCGTCGACCTTCGCGAGCGCGGCCCGCACATCCGCTTCCGTAATCACTGGCATATGCCCGATTTTATGCTGCGCGGATTTCGGCAACAGTCCTGGGGCCGATCCGGACCACCCGGTGGACACCGGATCACCGAACCCGCCACTCGACCCGGGGACCGTACCCGTGGAACAACGCCCTGGGCTGCTCGGACAGCGCGATCAGCGCCGCTCGGCCCGGCATTGCGCCACCGCGGCGACGAAATCCGGATGCGCGGAAACAATCAATTCGTCCGCGTCCTGATTCATCCACACATCCGCGAAGAAGCCCGATCGACTCCACGCCAGCACGGCCACCAGCAACGCGATCGGCATACACCCGGGCAGGAAGGCCAGAGCCAACGGCACATAGAGCTGCTGCAGCTCCAGGGACACCGCCATGAAGATTCCGGCGATGGTCAGCACGACCGCCAGCAGCGCCAGCGCCGCGATCCATCGTGACCGCCTGATACCGGCCAGACAGAATTCACAGGCCGGGCAGTCGAACCTGACCCTGGCGGCGACCGGAAGCCGCGGCCGAAACGGCGCCACCGACATCAGCATGCCCCGCAACGTCGGCCACTCCGAGTGCGGCCCGTGCGAATTCACGAAGACCGACCGGCGCTCGACCGCAGCCAACCCGTGCTCACTACACACCTCGGGCATCGCCTCGGCCAACACCAGCTCCATCGGCCCCGGCGTAGTGAACACCGGCACCCACTCCGGTTCGACCTCCGTCCCGAACACCACCTGCTCTCGCGAGGTCACGCCAGCCACCCGCGCTGGTTTCGCTCGCGGAAGTACTGGTCGTCGTCGTCCTCGTCATCCGGTGTGACAATGCGCTCGCGATTGGGTCTGCGGGTGCCGGGGACCACGGTGTTCGCCGCGGGTGTCGGCGGCGGGGCCGTGATCGGTTGCGACCGTGGCTCCTCCGTGGCCGGCTGCGATCGGAGCCGCTGCAGGTCCGCCTCGCCCTGTTCGGCCAGTCGCTGCCGCTCGTCGTCCGTCATCGCGGCGAACTGGGCCATGGCGGCGGGCATCGTCCGATCGAGCACCCGGTTGAAGGCCTCGCTGTGCATCAGATCCCGGGCGCTGCCCTTGCCCTCCAGGATTCCGCGAAGCTGATTCTTCAACTGTGGTTCCGTCGCGGTGTCCATCAGCACCCGAAGGGCTCTGGACAATTGCCGGGAGACCCCGACGTCACCGCGGGCGAGATCGTGTATCGGTTCGGGCGCGTTCACTCAGGCTCCCGGATGGTCGTAGTTGGCGGTGGGCAGGACCGGCATCTCCGCCGACTCGACCACCGCGGCCACACCGAAACCCACGCCGGCGATCGCCTCGAGGGCGACATAGCCGGCGTTGAAGGTTTCGACCAGCCTGCCCCACTCCGCGACGACCTTGAGCGTGGTGGTGGTGGCGGCCGCGACAAGAGCCGCGGTAGCGACGATTCCGACGCCGGTGAGGGCGGCGGCCCACTCGATCACCGCGATCGCGCCCCAGTCCAGCACGGTCTGCAACGCGTTGCTCATCGACGTCGACAGGTGGTAGGCGGTCGAGGCGAAGTTGTTGATCTCGGTGGCCATCGCCTTCAAGGGCTCGACCTGCGCGGAGATGGCCGTCGTGAGCTTGCTGAAGTAGGCCTGAGCGCTCGTCGCCGCATTCCCGTCCCAGGTCGCGTCCACCGTTTTCGCCGCGGATTCGACCGAGGTGGCGAAGGCCGAGTTGTAGGCCGCGAGATTCTCCACGGCCTTGCCCGCCTTCTGCAGGGCTTCCCAATCGCCGGAGATCTTGGTGGTCACCCACTTGAGCGGGTCTGTTCCGAGGACGTTCTCGCACCACTTGCACGCCCAGTAGGTCGGCGAGATGGCATTGGAGGTGATCAGGAACTCGAACTGGTCGTTGAGCGGATCCGCGAGCGCGGGCTCGACCAGGAGCTCGGCAGGGGTGGTCGTCACGGCTGACCACCCGCCGGGTAGGTCCGGTCGAGCTCGTCGGCCAGTGCTTTGTCGGTGGTGCGATACACCTGCGCCACCTTGGTCAGTTCGGTCGCCGCGGCCTCGGCGAGGCTGCCCAGCGTGGCGTAGTTCGGCGTGAGTTTGCCGTGCGCCTCGGCGACGGCGCTGAGTCCCGTGCGGATCAGCCCGCCGTCGCCCCACACAGTGTTGTCCAGTACCAGCCACTTCTCCAGGTACGTGGCGACGTTCGCGTTGGCGTCGGCGAGCGCCTTCAAACTCGCGGCGAAGGTATCCACCGCGTCCGGTTCGACCTTGAAAACCTCGGACATCACCAGCCCCCTTCCGGCCGCGCGGCGGAAGCCGCGCATGGTCGGGGCACTCTCACATACCCGGCCCGCTCAGTGCAAACGTGCCCGGAACCGCGGCTCAGATGCGGGGGAGGTCCGAGGGCTTGGGGGCCATGCCGTTGGAGTAGGAGGTGGACCAGGCCATGACGTTGGCTACGTAGGCCATGGAGTTGTTGTAGCGCAGGATCGCCTTGGACTGCTGGGAGAGGTCGCGCATGTTGAGGCCGCCGTCGCAGAGGTAGCGGCCCGCGGTGAGGGCGGCGTCGAACAGGTTCTGCGGGTCGGCGACGCCGTCGGCATTGCCGTCGGCGGCGTAGCGGTGCCAGGTCTCGGGGAGGAACTGCATGGGGCCGATGGCGCGGTCGTAGCCGCCGAGGCCGTCGAGTTCGCCGCCGTCGCTGTCGTGGATGACGTTGTTGCCGTAGAGGCTGCCGTCCAGGACCGGGCCGTAGACGGCCTTGATCGGGTTGCCGTCGGCGTCGGCCTTGCCGTACGCGTGGGTGGACTCGACCCGGCCGATGCCCGCGAGCAGCGACCACGACATCCCGCAGGTCGGGTTCTCCACGGCCAGCTGCTCTTCGGCGTTCTGGTAGGCGGCGACCGCGATGCCCGGAATGCCGAGCGGGCCTGCGGGCAGGTCGGCGGCAACGCGATCATTCGGCTGCGCAACGGTTTTCACGATCGGCGCGGCCGAGGGCGACTGGCGCGCCTCCGCGTGGGCGATCTCGGCGATGTCGGCCTGCGGCGCGGCGGCCAGCTCCGGCGCGGCCTCGGCATCGGTGCCGGGCAGGTCGTGCTCGACGGCCGCGTTGCTGGCGATGGTCGCGTCGGTCGCGGCGGCGGTGACGGCCACGAGCCCGGCGGGGACCAATCCGGTCAGTGCGATGAGCGAGCTACGTCGAACCGTCGTAGCAGGCTGTTTCCGATGACGACCCACTGTGTGGTGCCCTCCTCAACCGTGTTGGATGAGAAGAGATTACCGCACCCGAGACCTTTTTGTTACCCCTCCGTGACCTGTATTTCGGTTTGATTTCTAGGGAACGGCCGGACCGGGCGGCAGCGGGATGACGATGTTGAACGGCAACGTGATCCCCGGCTGCTGGGTGGGCGCCACCGGCGCCTGCTCGACGGGCGCGGGTTCCTCGGTCGGCTCGATGCCCGGCTCCGGGGTCTTCTCCGGCGCGGGCGCCGTCGACTCGGCGGGCGCGGGCGCGGCGGTCGTGGCCGGGGTGCAGACCGGCGCTGTGGCCTGCTGCTCGGCCGCCTGCTGCTCGGGGCTCGCCTGCTCGGGTTGTGCCGGATCCTTCGGCGCCGCAGCGCCGTAGGTCTGCTCGACGGGCTTGGCCGGTTCGAGCGGGTTCGGCATCTGGGCGGGCGCCGGGTCGCTGACGCAGACCTCGGGGGCGGGCGCGACCGGCGCGGGGCAGAAGATGCCGCACGGGATCGGCGGCAGGCCGGGCAGGGTGATCATCACCTGGGTCGGCGTGGTCACCTTCGGCGTGTTCGGCGGCAGCTGGTTGGTCGTCGACGGCGGCGCCGCCGTGACGGACCCGTTCGTCGAGGCGGCCAGCACGTTGGGCGAGACCATCGGCGCGCTGCCCGGCGGCACGATGCCGGGGGAGATGGCGACCGAGCTCGGCGCGCCGCCGGTGCGGTAGGCCGCCGACCAGCTGAGCACGTTGGCCGCGTAGGACATCGAGTTGTTGTAGCGCAGCACCGCGCGCAGTTCCTGCGACGCGTCGCGCAGGTTCAGCCCGCCCGAGCACAGGTACTTGCCCGCGCCCAGCGCCGCGTCGAAGACGTTGTGCGGATCGGCGGTGCCGTCGCCGTTGCCGTCGGCGGAGTAGAGCGCCCAGGTGCTGGGCAGGAACTGCATCGGGCCGACGGCCCGGACGAACCCGCCGTCGGCCTCCTTGATGATCTCGTTGCCCGGCAGCGTGCCGTCGAGCGCGGGACCGAAGATCGGGGTGGTCGAGGTGCCTGCGGCGTCGGTGCGGCCGCTGCTGGCGTGCCCGGACTCGATGCGCCCGATGCCGGCCAGCAGGTTCCAGGTGAGCCCGCAGCCGGGCTGGGCGGTCTCCATCGCCAGCTCCGCGTTGCGGTAGGCCGCGAGCACGATCTCGGGGATGCCGAGCGCACCGCTGCCGGTGGGCAGCGAGATGCTCTGCAGCGGAACCGTTCCGGCGAAGGGCGCCAGGCTGTTCGCGGACGGGGAGAGCGCGCGCAGCTTGCGCGGCGCCTCCTGGGCGATCGGCAGCAGCCCGACGATCTCGGAGGGATCGGTCTCCGGAGTGTCCTCTGCGGTGCTCGCGGTCGCGGCCAGGAGTGCCTCGGGT
Organism: Nocardia sp. NPDC050718; assembly: GCF_040654235.1. Classification (NCBI taxonomy): domain Bacteria; kingdom Bacillati; phylum Actinomycetota; class Actinomycetes; order Mycobacteriales; family Nocardiaceae; genus Nocardia; species Nocardia sp. NPDC050718. Next base: position 1,374,603 of record NZ_JBFAHQ010000001.1, read on the forward strand.
GCGGTGGGGGCGGTGCTCGGGGTCGCGGTCTGCGCGGCCGACCCGGAGGCGACCAGTCCAGCGACGACAAGGGCCGACATCGTTATCGGAGCAGAGATTCGCACGGCCACACCAACCCTTTACGTCGAAGCAGCGGCACCGCAGAGTCCCCCTCCGGCCCGCCCGGAACAACGTGATCCAGGTTACCTACCGGTCAGGAAGTTGTAGAGCATTTCCGGTTACTCGTCTGAACCACCTGGCGAAACCGGGGCAGGAGAGGGCGTTTGACCGGAGGTTTTCTTGCGTGCGGCTTTTCGCTTCTTCTCCGGCTTCGGCGCGCCGTCGGGCGCGGTGACCGCGTCGATCCGGTCCAGCACGTCCTTGATCTCCTCGAGCTCGCGGCGCAGGTAGTCGCGGGTGGCGACATCGCCGACGGCCAGCCGCAGCGCGGCCAGCTCGCGGGCGAGGAACTCGGTGTCGGCCTTGGTCTGCGCGGCCCGGCTGCGGTCCTCCTCGAGCGAGACCTTGTCCCGATTGTCCTGGCGGTTCTGCGCCAGCAGGATCAGCGGCGCCGCGTAGGCGGCCTGGGTGGAGAAGGCCAGATTGAGCAGGATGAACGGATACGGGTCCCAGCGCAGCGCGACCACGAACACGTTGAGCACGATCCAGACGATGACGATGATCGTCTGGATCGCCAGATACCGCCCGGTCCCGAGGAATCGCGCCACGCGCTCACTGCTGCGCGCGAACGCCTCGGAGTCCCAGTCGAGGGTGAATCGCGAGCCGACCGGGGTCTCCAGTCGCTGGCGGGCCGGGTTCTTCTCACTCACGCTGGGCCCTTTCGACATGGGCGAACGGCTGCTCTTCTTCTTCGCGCCAGTCCTCGGGCAGCAGATGATCGAGGACGTCGTCGACGGTCACCGCGCCGAGCAGATGATTCTCCGCGTCGACCACCGGACCGCAGACGAGGTTGTAGGTGGCGAAGTATCGGGTGACCGCCGAGAGCGGCAGTTCCGGCGCCAGCGGCATCAGATCGGTGTCGACGATCCCGCCGACCAGGTGCGCGGGCGGTTCCCGCAGCAACTGCTGGATGTGCACGCAGCCGAGGTAGCGGCCGGTGGGGGTGGCGGTCGGCGGGCGAACGACGAAGACCATCGAGGCCAGCGCCGGGGTCAGGTCGGGATCGCGGACCCGGGCCAGTGCCTCGGCGACGGTGGTCGACGGGCTGAGCACGATCGGTTTGGGCGTCATCAGACCGCCCGCGGTGTCGGGGGAGTGCGCGAGCAGCCTGCGGACCGGCTCGGATTCCTCCGGGTCCATCAGGGCCAGCAGGGATTCGGCTTCGCTCTCGGGCAGCTCGCCGAGCAGGTCGGCGGCGTCGTCGGGGTCCATCGCCTCGAGCACGTCGGCCGCGCGGCGCACCTCGAGATGACCGAGCAGGTCCACCTGGTCGTCGTCGGGCAGTTCCTGGACGACGTCGGCGAGCCGTTCGTCGTCGAGCGCGATCGCCACCTCGATGCGGCGCTTCTCCGGCAGCTCGCGCAACCGGTGCGCCACGTCGGCGGCGCGCAGGCCCTCGTACTCCTCGAGCAGGGAGGTGACGTCCTGGCCCGGCCTGCCAACCTCGGCCGGGGTCAGCCCGTGGACCTGCGACCAGTCCACCACGTGCACGGTGCGCCTGCGCCCGATCCGCCGGTGCCCGCGCACCGCGACCCGCCCGATCACCCAGTCCCTGGTCCGGCTCTGCTCGATGCCCAGGTCGGCCACGTAGACGTCGACGCCGTCCAGGTCCGGCAGACCGGGATCGTCGACGCGCACCTGTGAGTCCACGATCTGCGCCAGCGCCAGCATCTCGCCGGGTCGCTGGGCGAATCGCCGCAGGCTGACGGTGCCGGTGTTGAGCGTGACGATGCCCGGCTCGATCGCGGTGACGCGCAGCATCGGGACGAAAATCCGCCGCCGGGTGACCAATTCGACGACCAGGCCGTGCACCCGTGGTTGCTGCCGCCCGTGCCGGACGGCCACGACGACGTCGCGGACCCGGCCGATAGACTCCCCGTCCGGACCCAGCACCGTCAGGCCGGCGAGCCGGGCGACGTACACCCTGGTGGTTGCCATGACCCTCAGGCTAGGCGGTCCACAACGGCCGGTCACGACACGCCACGGCCGGTGTGACGAACAAAGGAGGAGGGCCCATGAAGCCCCGCCGATCTGTGCTGGCCGTACCCGGCAGCAACCCCAAGATGATCGCCAAGGCCAAGGGCCTGCCGGTGGACGAGGTGTTCCTCGATCTCGAGGACGCCGTCGCGCCGGGCGCGAAGACCGCGGCCAGGGCGAATATCGTCGCCGCGCTGAACGAACCGGGCTGGGGCTCCCAGCTGCGGGTGGTCCGGGTCAACGACTGGTCGACCGAGTGGACCTACGCCGACGTGATCACCGTCGTCGAGGGCGCCGGCGCGGCGATCGACGCGATCCTGCTGCCCAAGGTGACCGACGCGGGCCAGGTGCACGCGCTGGACCTGCTGCTCACCCAGCTGGAGAAGGCGAGCGGCCTCGAGGTCGGCCGGATCGGCATCGAACCGCAGCTGGAGAACGCCATCGGCCTGCGCAATATCGACGCGATCGCCACCGCGAGCCCGCGGGTGCAGGCGCTGGTGTTCGGCCCGGCCGACTTCATGGCCAGTATCAATATGCGCACGCTGGTGGTCGGCGAGCAGCCGGTGGGCTACGACGTCGGCGACGCCTACCACCACATCCTGATGACCATCCTGCTCGCCGCCCGCGCGCACGGTCTGCAGGCGATCGACGGCCCCTACCTGCAGGTCCGCGACGTCGACGGGTTCCGCCGGGCGGCCGGGCGCACCGCCGCGCTCGGTTTCGACGGCAAGTGGGTGCTGCATCCCGACCAGATCGACGCCTGCAACGAGATCTTCAGCCCGCGCCAGGCCGACTACGACCGCGCCGAACTGATCCTGGAGGCCTACGCCTTCCACACCTCCGCCGCGGGCGGCGCTCGTGGCGCCGTCATGCTGGGCGATGAGATGATCGATGAGGCCAGCGCGAAGATGGCGCAGGTCATAGCGGAGAAGGGGCGAGCTGCGGGAATGACGCGCACAACGCGTTTCACTCCGCCACAGCCGGTCCAGAACTAGCAGAATGGGACTATGACGAATCCCTTGGGCAACCCGAATCGCGGACGGCAGGCGTTGCCGACGCCGCCGTCGGGCTGGCCGGTCGGCTCGTATCCGACCTACGCCGAGGCGCAGCGCGCGGTCGACTACCTGGCCGACGGGCAGTTCCCGGTGCAGGACGTGACCATCGTCGGCGTCGACCTCATGCAGGTCGAGCGGGTGCTGTACCGGCTGACCTGGGGCAAGGTCATCGGCGGCGGCGTGGTCTCCGGCGCGTGGCTCGGCCTGTTCCTCGGTCTGTTACTGAGCCTGTTCACCACGACCGGCGGTGCCCTCGGCCCGCTGGTCGTCGGTCTGCTCGGTGGCATCGTGTTCGGCGTGATCACCACCTCGATTCCGTACGCGGCCACCAAGGGCCAGCGCGACTTCGCCTCCACCATGCAGCTGGTGGCGGGCCGCTACGACGTGCTGTGCGACCCGAAGACCGCCGAGCGCGCCCGCGACATGCTGGCCCGATTGGCCCTGTGACGCAATGGATGTGACGGACACGGTCCGCACCGCGGTGCTGGACCACTTCGGCGTGCAACGCGCCCAGGTCGACTCGGCCTCGGTGACCTTCCTCGGGCTGGAACCGATCGAGATCCTGCGCATCCCCGGCGACGGCGCGGTGCACTACGCGACACTGGGCGGATCACGCCATCCGATGGGCGATCCCGCCGATCTGCTGGCCGACCCGGTCCGCGGTCCGCGCGCCGAACTGGTGCTGACGCTGCTGCTGAGCGCGGGCCCGCAGGCGGGCGTCGTCCGTTCGCTCGGCGTGCTCATCGCGACCCCCTCGGTGGAAGGCGTTGTGCTCCAGGCGGACGCGCTGCTCGACCTGGGGGAACCGCTGTGGCACAACGCCGTCTTCACCGCGGTGCTGCTCGGCGAGAGCGACATCGCCGAGATCGCGCTGCCCGAACCCGCCGAGCCGGTGCGGTATCTCAGCGTCGTCCCGATCACCGCGACCGAGGCCGCCTGGGTCCGCGTCCGCGGCGCGCAGGCGCTGCGCGACGCCTGGGCCGAGGCGGGCATCGATATCCGCGACCCGGCGCGCGGCGCGGTGAACCTCTAGATCCACTTGCTGCGGCGGAAGCTGCGGAACAGGACCCCGCAGACGACGGCCATGATGATCAGCACCACCGGATAGCCCCAGGGCTGGTGCAGTTCCCACATGTGGTCGAAGTTCATGCCGTAGACGCCGGCGATCATGGTCGGCACCGCGGCCATGGCGGCGTAGGCGGCGATCTTGCGCATGTCGGTGTTCTGCTGGACGCTGATCTTGGCCAGCGCCGCGTTCACCAGGCCGCTCAGCGATTCGTCGAAGTAGGTGATGTGCTCGGTGACGCTGGTGTGGTGATCGGCCACGTCGCGCAGGTAGCGGCGGATCTCCTTGGGCACCGGCAGCTCCGGGTTGTGCACGAGCATCTGCAGCGGTTGCCCCAACGGCGAAACGGCCCTGCGTAATTCGACCACTTCCCGCTTGAGCTGGTAGATCGCCCCGATGCCGATCTTGGAGGCGGGGGTGAACACCGCCTCCTCCATCTCGTCGATATCGGACTCGACCGATTCGGAGACCTCGACATAGGAGTCGACGACGTGGTCGGCGACGGCGTGCAGGACCGAGCACGGGCCCAGCCGCAGCTGGTCGGGGGTGCCCTCGAGTTCGTGGCGCACCCCGGCCAGTCCGGTGTGCTCGCCGTGGCGCACGGTGATCGCGAAATGCGGTCCGGTGAAGACCATGATGTCGCCGGTCTCGACGATCTCGCTGATCGCGTGGATGTCGTGTTCGACGTAGCTGACGGTGCGCATCACCAGGAACAGCGTGTTGTCGTAGCGCTCCAGCTTGGGGCGCTGGCGGCCCTGCACCGCGTCCTCCACCGCGAGCGGGTGCAGCCCGAAGATCTGGGCGACCTCGGTCATCTGGCCCTCGTCGGGATCGTGCAGTCCGAGCCAGACGAAACCGGAATCGGTCTTGGCCGCCGCCTTCAGCGCCTGCTCGGGGGTGAAGTGGCCGGGCAGCCGTTTCCCCTCGACGTAGACGCCGCAGTCCACGATGGCGCGCGCGGTCGGCACGGGAATCCGTGGCCGCGTCGGCCCGGCCCGGCCGGGCCCGCGGAACGACGGCATCTGCGGTAGTGAAGGCACGAGGTGGATGCTACGGGCGGCGCCGTCTCGGTGGAGGACTGCGCGCCGGTCGAGACGGCACTGTAAGACTGAGGGTGTGCGCATCGATCTGCATACCCATTCGACGGCTTCCGACGGCACCGACAGCCCGGCGGAGCTGGTCCGGAACGCCGCCGCGGCCGGCCTCGACGTCGTCGCGATCACCGATCACGACACCACCGCGGGCTGGGCCGAGGCCGAGGCCGCCCGCCCGGCGGGCCTGACGCTGGTGCGCGGCATGGAGATGTCGTGCCAGGGGATGGGCGAGGACGGCTGGCCCGTCCCGGTGCATCTGCTGGCCTACCTGTTCGATCCCACCGACCCCGGCTTCGCGGAGGAACGCGAGCGGCTGCGGGCCGAGCGGGTGGCCAGGGTGCGCGCGATGGCCGACAAGATGGTCGCCGACGGGCTGCCCATCGATCCCGACGCGGTCCTCGCCGGCGCGGGCCCGGCCGCGGGGCGTCCGCATCTGGCGCGGGCGCTGGTCGAGGCCGGCGTGGTCGAGAGCGTCGACGCCGCGTTCCACGAACTGCTCGCCCCGCACGGCCCCTACTACGCCGAGAAGGCCGACACCCCGCTGACCAGGGCCGTCGGGCTGATCGCGGCCGCGGGCGGGGTCAGCGTGCTCGCGCATGTGCGGGCCCGTAAGCGCGGCAGGCTGCTCGCGCTCGACGAGATCCGCGACCTCGCCGCCCTCGGCCTCGGCGGTCTCGAGATCGACCATCCCGATCACAGCGCCGCCGATCGCGCGGTGCTGACCGATCTCTCGGCCGAGCTCGGGCTGCTGCGCACCGGGTCCTCGGACTACCACGGCAGCAACAAGACCATCGAGATCGGCGCGTGCCGGACCGATCCCGAACAGTTCGAGGCGCTGATCGGCAAGGCGAGCGGGGTGCCGGTGATCGCCCCGTGACGGTGGTGCGCGGGTTCAGCGGACTGGTCGCGGGCGGGGTGGTCGTCCTGCTCTGCGTGGTGATCGGGGCCGCGGTGATGGGCTCGCGCCGGGACTTCCCCGGCCCGGGGGCCGAGTCGCTGACCTGGCATGTGCTCGCGGCGGTGGTCGTCGTCGCCGCCCAGCTCTACGCCGATCGGAACCGGGGCGTCGCCGCGTTCACCGCCTCGGCGATCGTGTTGATCACGACCGGTGCACTGCTTTGGACACAATGGTGGAGTTGACGAGCGCGTAATGGTTGCGCCCGGGTGAACTGTCCCCGAATATTTCTCTTTGTGAGCAACATCGAGACGGATGTTCTGATCCTCGGCGGCGGACCCGCCGGGTTGTGGGCCGCCGTCTCGGCGGCCGCGGGCGCGCGGGTCGTCCTGGTCGACAAGAGCCGGTGCGGGTCCAGCGGCCCGACGGTCTACGGCAGCACCATGATCTGGGACGTCGCGCCCGGTCACAGCCGCGCCGACGTCGTCGACACGGCGCTGGCCCGTGGCGGCGGCCTCGGTGACGCGGACTGGCTGCACCGCGTCGTCGACGAGACCCACCGTCGCCTCCAGGTCTGGTCCGGCACCCGGCACCGGGCGCCCGACACCGCGGGCGGCGATCCGCCGGTGGTGCACCTGGACGGCGCGAGCTACCTGCGCAGGCTGCGCCGGGGCGCGCTGGAGGTGGGCGTGCGCATCCTCGATCATCATCCGGCCCTGCAACTGCTCGTCGACCCGGCGGGCACGGTGGTCGGCGCGGCGGGCATCCAGCGGCACAACCGGTTCCGGCCGTGGACGATCCGGGCGGGTGCGGTGGTCGTCGCCACCGGTGGCTGCGCGTTCCTGTCCGGCGGCGCGGGCACCGAGGTGAACACCGGCGAGGGCCTGCTGATGGCGGTCGAGGCGGGCGCCGAGCTGTCCGGGATGGAATTCTCCAGCGCCTACGGCCTGGCCCCGGTGCTGTCGCGGGTGCATCCGAATCCGGCTGTCGCCCCCGGCCTCTCGGTGCGCTTCGCCGCGCTCTACGACGAGGCGGGCGCGGAACTGCCCGGCCGGTACCCGGCGGCCCTGGCCGCGCTCGCCGACGGCGGGCGGGTCTTCGCGGCGCTGCACGAGGTGCCCGACACCGTCCGGCACTGGCTGAGCAGGCACGGCGCGGTCGACGCGGCGGGCCGGGTGCCGGTGCGCGCGGTGCTCGAGGGCACGGTCCTCGGCGCGGGCGGGGTGGCGCTGACCGGACCCGACTGCGCGACCACCGTGCGCGGGCTGTACGTCGCGGGCGCCGTCGCCGGGCGTGAGGTCGTCACGGGGGCCGCGGGCGCGACCGGCGGCCTGAGCGGTGCCTGGGCGCTGGCCTCGGGGACCTGGGCGGGCGAGGGCGCCGCCGCCTTCGCGGTGGCCAACGAGCGCGCGACCAGCGCGCGGCCGGTCCCCGGCGCCGGTCTCGGGCTGCACGCGCACATCGATCCGCGCTCGGTGATCGGGCTGGTGCAGGAGCACACCCTGCCGCTGCGGCGCAGCTACCGGCGCAGTGCGGGTAGCCTGGCCGACAGCATCGCCGAGCTGGATGCCATGTGGCCGGGCGCGCAGTTCGAGCTGGGCGGTCTCGGGGCCGAACAGGTCAAGGCCAGGCAGGCGGCGGCGCTGCTCGCGGTCGCGCGCTGGGCCGGTTACAGCGCGCTGGTGCGCACCGAGACCCGTGGTATCCACCGCCGGATCGACCACCCGCAGGCCGCGCCGGAGTGGCAGGTGCGCCAGCGCTGTGGTGGGCTGGACGCGGTGTGGGTGCGCCGCGTCGCGGTGGACGATCAGCTCACCGCAGGCCGACCCGCCGCGGTGTGATTGTTCACCGGATGTTCCCCCTCAACTGCGAGTTTTCTCTAACGCCATGGCAATTCGCCGCGGATACCCTCGATCCATGACGCGCGGCCGGGTGACACACGGATCCGGTTTGGCAAGGAGTCGACCGGGCTGGCAGAATGTTGCGGATTCCCTGCCCTTGCCACCGCCGGGTTCGGGGACCATGGCGACCTTCCGCCCCGCGACGCACCGTCGCGGCCGAGGGCCGACCCGTATGTCCGACCGGACCACCCGTCCGGCTCCGCTCGGCGGATCAGTGTCGCGCCACGCGACCGGTTTTCTCCGGTATTCGCCCTGGCTGCGCACCCTATGAGCGTCATGCAATTCCGTAATCCCGATATACCCGGCGGTAACCGTCCCCCGGTTGAGTCCGACTCGAGCAGGAGTGAAATCGTGTCACCTGTGACTGACGCACCGAATGCCACCGCGGCGCCCCAGGCCGATGACGCAGCGAGCCTGGCTGCCATCACCCAAGACGAGATCTTCGCGGGTCACCTCGGCGGCAAGCTGTCGGTCGAGCTCAGCGCCCCGCTCGAGACCCAGCGTGATCTGTCGATCGCCTACACCCCCGGTGTGGCCCAGGTCAGCCGGGCGATCGCCGAGGACGCGGCGCTCACCAAGACCTACACCTGGACCGACCGCCTCGTGGTCGTGGTCAGCGACGGCACCGCCGTGCTCGGCCTGGGTGACATCGGCCCGCGCGCCTCGCTGCCCGTGATGGAGGGCAAGGCCGCGCTGTTCAAGAAGTTCGCCGGCCTGAACTCGATCCCGCTGGTGCTCGACACCACCGATCCGGACGAGATCGTCGAGACCCTGATCCGCCTGCGCCCGAGCTTCGGCGCGGTCAACCTCGAGGACATCTCGGCGCCGCGCTGCTTCGAGATCGAGCAGCGGGTCATCGAGGCCCTGGACTGCCCCGTCATGCACGACGACCAGCACGGCACCGCCATCGTGGTGCTGGCCGCCCTCAAGGGCGCTGCCGCGCAGCAGGGCCGCGACATGTCGGCGCTGAAGGTCGTGGTGTCCGGTGCCGGTGCGGCCGGTGTGGCCTGCGCCAACATCCTGCTCGCCGCCGGCGTGCCCGATGTGGTCGTGCTCGACTCCAAGGGCATCGTCAGCACCGGTCGGGACGGCCTCAACGGCGTGAAGGCCGACCTGGCCGCCCGCAGCAACCCGCGCGGCCTGACCGGTGGTGCCGCCGAGGCCCTGGCCGGCGCCGACGTGTTCCTCGGCCTGTCCGCGGGCACCATCCCCGAGGAGCTCATCGCCTCGATGGCGCCGGAGTCGATCGTGTTCGCCATGTCGAACCCGGACCCGGAGATCCACCCCGAGGTGGCCGCCAAGTACGCCGCGATCGTGGCGACGGGCCGCAGCGACTTCCCGAACCAGATCAACAACGTGCTCGCCTTCCCCGGCGTGTTCAAGGGTGCGCTGGACGCCGGCGCCCGCCGGATCACCGAGGGCATGAAGGTCGCCGCCGCCGACGCCATCTTCGGTGTCGTCGCCGGTGAGCTGGCCGTCGACCGGATCATCCCCAGCCCGCTGGACCCGCGCGTCGCGCCCGCGGTCGCCGAGGCCGTGGCCGAGGCCGCGCGCGCCGAGGGCGTCGCGTAGTTCCCTGATCGACCGAGAGCGCCCCGTTCCCCGGAACGGGGCGCTCTCGCGTTGTCTGGGATCATCGGGTGATGACCTCCCTCACCGTGCAGCTGCCCGACGAGGTGCACGCTCAGCTCGTCACCGCCGCCGAGGCCGATGGCCTGTCGATGAACGCGGCCGTGGTGACGGCCGTGCAGGAGTGGCTGCAGTCGCGAGCCCATCGGGCCCAGGAGCGCGCCCGGATGCAGCAGGTGCTGGCGGCCGATCCGCACCTGCGCGCGTTGCTCGGCGACGACTGACCCTCGCCACCGGCGACGGTCGACGACCCGGACCGGCCTGGACTACTCCGTGACCAGCGACGCGTCGGTGTCGACGATCGTCCCGCGCGCCAGCCGTCCGGTGCCCGGCGCGCTCACCCAGACCGCCGCCGCCAGCAGCGCGTCCAGCACCAGGGCGAGCGCCGCCACCAGGAGCGCGCCCACCAGGACCAGGTCGTAGCGATAGAGACCGATCCCGTCGAAGATGTAGCGGCCGAGCCCGCCGAGGTTGACGTAGGCGGCGATGGTCGCGGTGGCGACCACCTGCAGCGTCGCGGCCCGCAATCCGCCGAGGATCACCGGCAGGGCATTGGGCAGTTCGGCCCGGAACAGGATCTGCGGCTCGGTCATCCCCATCGCGCGCGAGGCGTCGACGACATCGGCGGGCACGTTCGCGATGCCCGCGTAGGCGCCCGCCAGCAGCGGCGGGACCCCGACGGTGATCAGGGCAAGCAGCGGCGGGATCAAGCCGAGCCCGAGCAGCAGCACCAGGAAGGTGAGCAGACCCAGCGTCGGCAGCGCGCGCATGGCGTTGGCGAAGCCGACCAGCAGCGCGCTGCCCCGCCGGGTGTGCCCGATGACCAACCCGAGCGGCACCGCGATCACCGCCGACAGCGCGACCGCCAGGACGCTGTACCAGAGGTGTTGCAGCAGCCGGGTGTCGATCCCGGCCGGGCCGCCCCAGTTCGCGCCGTCGCTCAGGTACTGCCAGGCGTCGACGAACAGATTCATGCCGGGTCCTCTCGCGGTGTCCGCTGCCCGCGCGCGTCGGCGCGGGTCCACGGGGTGGCGAGGCGGCCGAGCAGGAACACCAGCCGGTCGAAGATCAGCGCGAGCACGAGGGTGACGATGATGCCCGCCACGATCTGATCCGGATAGTCGCGCTGATAGCCCTGGGTGAACAGCTTGCCGAGTCCGCCGACCCCGATCAGCGCGCCCACCGACACCATCGCGATATTGGTGACCACCACGACCCGCAGCGTGGCGACGAACACCGGCAGCGCCAGCGGCAGGTCGACGGTGAGGGTGCGGCGCAACCGGCCGAACCCGATCGCGTCGGCGGCGTCGATCACCGTGGCGGGCACGGTGTCCAGCGCGGTCGGCACCGCGATCAGCAGCAGCGCCGTGGAATACACGGTGAGCGCGATGATCACATTGAGCGGGTCGATGGCCGAGATCCCGACCAGCGGCGGAATGATCACGAACAGGGCCAGCGAGGGAATCGTGTAGGCCAGGCTCGACACCGTCGTGGTGATCCGCCTGGCCCACCCGGCGCCCCGGATCACCGCGCCGACCGGGACCGCGATGACCAGCCCGAGTAGCAGCGGCACCAGCGCGAGCACCAGGTGGGTGCGGGTGATCGCCATGACCTCGGCGAAATTGTCGATCAGGTATCGCACGGCGCGTCCTGGTCGAAGAACTCCCGATTCCGTTCGGCGTCCTCGCGGCCACGCTGCTCGGCGAGCTGGGTGAGCACGTCGGTGGCCAGCAGCCCGCCGCGCACGGCGCCGGCGTCGTCGACGGCCACCCCGATGCCCGACGGCGAGGAGATCGCCGCGTCCAGCGCCTGGCGCAGGTCACCGTCCGGCGGGTACAGGGAGCCACCCGCGGACACGCCGGCGGACAGCGGTTTTCCGGCGCGGACGGCTTCCACCCCGGTCACGTCCACCCAGCCGCCGGGCTTGCCGTCGGCGTCGACCACCAGCGCCCACTCGCCCCGCGCCAGCCGGAGCCCGGCGACCCCGTCGGCCTCGACGGTCCGGATCGGCGCCAGCGCCACGGCGTCGGCGGTGCGGAACGACAGCGCGCGATAGCCGCGGTCCCGGCCGACGAACCCGGCGACGAAGTCGGTGGCGGGCTGGGCGAGGACCCGCTCGGGTGCGTCGAACTGCTGCAGCACCCCGCCGCGCCCGAAGACCGCGATCTTGTCGCCGAGGGTGATCGCCTCGTCGATGTCGTGGGTGACGAACACGATCGTCTTGTGCAGTTCGGCCTGCAGCCGCTGCATCTCGACCTGCAACTCCGCCCGCACCACCGGGTCGACGGCACTGAACGGTTCGTCCATCAGCAGCACCGGCGGGTCGGCCGCCAGCGCCCGCGCCACCCCGACGCGCTGCTGCTGACCGCCGGAGAGCTGCGCCGGATACCGGTCGGCCAGCGCGCGATCCAGCCCGACCCGGTCCAGGACCGCCAGCGCCGCGGACCGCGCGGACTTGCGGGAGGCGCCGAGCAGCATCGGCACGGTCGCCACATTGTCGATCACCTTGCGGTTGGGCAGCAGCCCGCCGCTCTGGATGACGTACCCGATGCCGAGGCGCAGTTTCACCGGATCGACCGTCGCGATATCGCGGCCGTCGATGTGGATGCTGCCCGCGCTCGGCGTCACCATCCGGTTGATCATCCGCATCGAGGTCGTCTTGCCGCAGCCGGACGGACCGACGAAGACGGTGAACGAGCCCGAGTCGATCCGCAGACTCAGGTCGCGCACCGCCCGCGTCCCGTCCGGATAGGTCTTGGCGATGCCGCGGAATTCGATATCGGACACGGATTCTCCTAGTGGGCGCTTGCCTAGCCGATCGGGGAGTCGAGTCCCTGCGCGGTGATCCAGGCGAGCGCGGCGGCCTTCGGTTCGATCTTGGCGTCGCCCGAGACCGCGGTATTGAGCGAGATCAGTTCGGTGGTGGTGAGTTTGGCCGACACCGCGTCGAGGACGGCCACCGCCTTGTCGGTCTTCTTCGCGGAGTTGAACAGCGGCACCACGTTCTGGGCGGCGAAATTGCTCTTCGGATCGGCCAGCACGACCAGGTTGTTCTGCGCGATCGCGGGTGAGGTGGTGAAGATATCGGCCGCGGTGACCTGGCCGTCGACCAGCGCGCGCACCGTCGCCGGACCGCCGCCGTCGGCGATCGGTACGAAATTCGCGTCGCTGATGTCGAGTCCGTAGTTCTTCTTCAGTCCGGGCAGTCCGCCGGGGCGCTGCGCGAATTCCGCGGGCGCGCCGAACTTCACCTCGGCCGAATGCGGCGCGAGGTCGGCGATGCTGCGCAGGTTCCACCGGTCGGCGGTCGCGCGGGTGACGACCACGGCGTCGGAATCCTGGCCGGGGGCGGGCGTGGCGATGGCCAGCTCGGAACCGAGCGCCGTGGTCAGCGCCGCGTTCACGTCGGCCTCGGAGGTGGCGGTCGCGTCCTTGTCGAGATATTGCAGCAGGTTGCCGGTGTATTCCGGGATCAGCGAGATCGCGCACTGGCGTAAGGCGGGAATGTAGGCCTCGCGGCTGCCGATGTTGAACTTCGTGTCGACCTTGAACCCGTTGATCCGCAGCACCTCGGTGTAGATATTGGCCACGGTCTCGGACTCGGGGAAATTGGCCGATCCGATGATCAGCGCGTCGCTGGCGCAATCGCCCTTGGCGGCCAGTGGGTCGGAGTTGCCGCAGGCGGACACGATCATGGCGGCGGCCAGCGCGACCGCGGCTGCCAGCACCCGGCCCGCCCGGACCGCGAAGCGGCGTGCCGGTCGACGTTGTCCGTGCGAAGAGGAGGCGAACGCGGTTTTCACTGGTGTCCTTCCGGCAAAGGCGGGCAGTGCGCTGTGCATGCGACCCGGGGGCCGCAGGTACATTCTGGTAGTTCATACTGCCCGCGTCGCGCCGAATTGCGTGGGTTGACCGCAAATACAGGAAGTTGGTGTCGCCGGATGGTGTCGCGCGGGGTGCGCCGGAAGCTGGCTGCGCTACTGGTCGCCACCTGGGCTTTCACCACTGTTTCGTGCGCCGGCGACGAGCCGCGCGAGGTGGTCGCGGTGGGCGCGGATTCCTCGGCCGAGGCGATTGTGCTCGCGGAGATCTATGCCCAGGCGCTGGCCCGCACCGGCACCCCGACCGCCGTCGTGCGCGGCTCGGACAACCCGCGGGCCGACCTCGACGCGGGCCGCATCGCGGTCCTGCCCGCCCGCGACGGCGCCCTGCTCGACCGCTGGAACCCGGTCGCGCCCGCCCGCACCCCCGAGGACGTGGTGGCCGCCGTCAACGCCTCGCTCCCGCAGGGCCTGTCGGCCTCCGACGCCGCCGACGGCACCGACCTGCGCTCCCGCTTCCTGGTCACCGAGGAGTTCGCCGCCCGCGACGGCATCCGCACGCTGGCCGCCCTGACCCCGCGCTGCGCCGACCTCACCGCCGGCTACACCGAGCTGCCCGGTTTCGCACCAACCACCCCGTCTCCCGTCACGATCGCCGGCTGCGCCTTCGCCACGACCACCCACTACCCGGACCCGGCGGCGCTACGGAAAGCTTTGCGGGAGGGCGAGATCCAGGTGGGCATCGTCAACGGACCACCCGCCGGCACCGCAGCCGACCTGGTCGTCCTCGACGACCCGAAATACGCCGTCCGCGCCCAGAACATCCTGGCCCTCTACCGCTCCGGCCACTTCGACCGCACCCAACTGAAGAAACTCAACTACGTAGCAGGCGAACTCACCACCGAGGGCCTCACCGACCTGATCCACCAGGTCGACACCGGCACCGACCCAGCCACCGCCGCCCGCACCTGGCTGGACGCCCACGGCCTCTAGCGGGTCGGCAATCGTTCGCCGAAATCTATTGAGAGACAACGATATCTGATCGTCACGTGCCCAGCTGGTCGCGGCGGCGGGTCAGGTGGGTGATCTCGGCGGGGTTGGTGGCCAGGTCGATGGCGGTGTCGTAGGCGGCGCGGGATGCGCGGCTGTGGCCGAGTCTGCGGAGCAGGTCGGCGCGGGTGGCGTGGAAGACGTGGTAGCCGTGCAGGGTGTCGGTGAGGCGGTCGACGGTGGCCAGGGCTACCTCGGGGCCGTCGGGTTCGGCGACCGCGATGGCGCGGTTGAGGGCGACGATGGGGGAGGGGTCCAGGCGGACGAGTTGGTCGTAGAGAGCGACGATCTGGGACCAGTCGGTGTCGCGGATATCGCGGGCCGAGGTGTGGACGGCGTTGATCGCCGCGAGGATCTGGTAGCGGCCGGGCGGCACCCGGGTGGCGAGGCGCTCGCGGACGAGCCGGTGGCCCTCGGCGATCAGCGCCCGGTCCCACGCTCCCCGATCCTGGTCGTCGAGCGCGACCAGTTCGCCGCTCGAGGACAGCCGGGCGCCGCGGCGTGCCTCGGTGAGCAGCATCAGCGCCAGGAGTCCGGCCACCTCGCCGTCGCCGGGCAGCAGCTCACGGATCAGCCGGGTGAGCCGGATCGCCTCGGCGGTCAGGTCGCTCCGGACGGGGTCGGCGCCGGGCCCGGTCGACAGATAGCCCTCGTTGAACACGAGGAACAGCACCGCGAGCACCCCCGAGACCCGGGCGGGCAGGTCCGCCGCCGACGGCACCCGGTACGGAATGCCCGCCGTCTTGATCTTGGTCTTCGCGCGGGTGATCCGCCTGCCCATGGCGCTCTCCTGCACCAGGAAGGCCCGCGCGATCTCGGGCACGGTCAGCCCGCCGACCATCCGCAGCGTCAGCGCGACCCGGGCTTCCATCGCCAGCGCCGGATGGCAGCAGGTGAAGATCAGCCGCAGCCGCTCGTCCGCGATGACGCCGGGCGGTTCGGCGTCGTGGTCGTCGAGCATCCGGGCCTCCCTGTGTTTGTCGTCGCGCTTGTGCTCCCTGCGGATCCGGTCGATGGCCTTGCGCTGGGCGGTCGTGGTCAGCCAGCCGCCGGGGTTGGGCGGCACCCCGTCGACGGGCCAGCGCTCGACGGCGATCGCGAACGCCTCGGCCGCCGCCTCCTCGGCGATGTCGAGATCGCCGAACCGGGCGGCCAGCGCCGCGACCACCCGGGCCCACTCCGCGTGGTGGGCCCGGGTGATCGCCGCGTCGACGCCGTTCACAGAAACGGCCGCACCTCGACCTTGCGATGGCAGGCCTTCGATCCCTCGGTGGCGAGCGCGAGCGCCACATCGAGATCGGCGGCCTCGACGACCCAGAAGCCGATCAGGAATTCCTTGGACTCCACGAACGGCCCGTCGGTGACGATCGGCTCGTCACCCCGGTTGTCCACGACCGTGGCGGTGCCGGGCTCGCCGAGGCCACCGGCGAAGACCCAGTAGCCCTCGGCGATCAGCTTGTCGTTGAACACGTCGATCGCGGCCTCCTCCGCGGGCGTGGCCAGGGTGGGCCGGTCGTGGATCACGGACAGCAGGTACTGCATCACGCATCATCTCCTTCGGTTCGAGAGTTGCCCACCGGACTCGGGATCAAGCCTTGCGCACCGGGTAGCGCAGATGGGTGACCCCGACGCCCGCGGTCACCGCCGGGTCGCCGAGCCACACCGGCGCACCGGCGAGCCGATCGAACAGCCGCACCCCCGACCCGAGCAGCACCGCCGCGATGTCGACGTGGATCTCGTCGATCAGCCCCGCGTTCAGGCACTGCTGGATGGTGTCGGCGCCGTGGACGCCGACTGACTTGCCCGCCGCGGCCGCGACGGCCTGCCGCACCGCGCTCTCGAGCCCGTCGGTGACGAAGTGGACAGTCGAATCCGGCCGCAGCCACCCGTCCGGGACCCGATGGGTGAGCACGAAGGCGGGTCCCCACCCGTGCCGTCCGCCCCAGCCGTGGGCGACCTCGAACGTGCGCCGTCCGGTGAGCATGGCGCCGAGTTCGGCGGTGAGCGCCCGCAGGTGCCCGGCGCTCGGCGCGGAGACCCGGAACGTCATCGGATCGGCGCCACCGGTGGGGACTTCGACGTCTCCCGAGGAGAAGTACCAGTCGAACACCTCGGCGACGCCGTCGTCCGGGTCGGCGACGAAGCCGTCGAGGGACATGGACATGAGTGCGACAACCTTGGTCATCATCTGCTCCTGATCAGTCGGTATGAAGCTCCTTCACCCCTACTACGAACACGATCGCCCCGATCGGACACCGAAGTACCGAAAAGTTCGCTTGCCAGTCACTGTTCCGCTCCGTATATTCCTACTGGAATATTTGGTGTGGAACATGGACCTGCGCCGACCGCGCGGGAGTGGAGGTGAGCGTTGTGGGACAGCCGGGTCGCAACGCGATGACGCCGTTGGCCATCGCGGTTCTCGCGTCGCTGGACGAGCGGCCCATGCATCCGTACGAGATGTATCAGGTGCTGATGGCCCGCCGGGAAGACCTGCTGGTCAAGGTGCGGCCGGGATCGCTGTATCACGCGGTGGCCCGGCTGGCGGCCGACGAGCTGGTCCGCGCCGAAGGCACCGAACGCGAAGGCAATCGACCCGAACGGACCACCTACCGGATCACCGACACCGGTCGCGACGCGCTGCGCGGCCGCATCACCGAACTGCTCCGCGCCCCAGTCCAGGAGTATCCGATCTTCCGGGTCGCCCTCGCCGAGGCGCACACCCTGCCCGCCGAGCAGGTCGTCGCCCTGCTCCGCGAGCGGGCCGGGCGGCTGGGCGAGGCGGTGACCGATGTCGACGCCATGATCGCGTGGGCGAGAGCGCACCGGATCCCGCGCCGGTACTGGTTCGTCCTCGAGTACATCCAGGCGACGATCCAGGCGGAACTGACCTGGATCGAGCGGTTCGCCGCCGACCTCGACGCCGGTGAGATCGAGTGGGAGATCTTCGATCCCGACACCGGCGAACGCGTCACCGACAGCGGTGACACCACCCACGAATGGCCGCCGGGGGACCACCCCGATGCCGCGCCGCGACCCAGGTGGGCGGCCGGCGCCGCCCGCGACTGATATCCCGAGCTCATCTTCCGATAGGAACGAATTCGATGACCACCCAACGTAATCCGTGGCTGGCGCTGTTCGCGCTGGTGGTCGGGTTCTTCATGATCCTGCTGGACATGACGATCGTCGCGGTCGCCAACCCGGCGATCATGAAGGACCTGAGCACCGACATCTCCAACGTCATCTGGGTGACCAGCGCCTACCTGCTCACCTACGCGGTGCCGCTGCTGGTCACCGGCCGGCTCGGTGACAAGTTCGGCCCCAAGAACATCTACCTGATCGGCCTGGCGATCTTCACCGCCGCGTCGCTGTGGTGCGGTCTGTCCGGGTCCATCGGCATGCTGATCGCCGCGCGCGCCGCGCAGGGCATCGGCGCCGCGCTGATGACCCCGCAGACCATGGCCGTCATCACCCGCACCTTCCCGCCGGACAAGCGCGGCGCCGCGATGGGCCTGTGGGGCGGCGTCGCCGGGCTCGCGACGCTGGTCGGCCCGATCCTGGGCGGCGTGCTCGTCGACAACCTGGGCTGGGAGTGGATCTTCTTCGTCAACGTCCCGGTCGGCATCATCGCCTTCGGCCTGGCCGTGTGGCTGGTGCCCGCGCTGCCGACCAGCGACCACCGGTTCGACCTCGTCGGCGTGGTGCTCAGCGGTATCGGCATGACGGCGCTGGTCTTCGGTATCCAGGAGGGCAACACGCAGGACTGGTCGCTGCGGATCTGGCTGCTGATCGGGTTCGGCGTGCTCATGCTGATCGCGTTCGTGATCAACCAGGCCCGCAACCGCGGCGAACCGCTGGTGCCGATGAGCCTGTTCCGCGACCGCAACTTCTCGCTGTCGAACCTGGCCATCGCCGCGATGGGCGCCGCGGTCACGTCGATGATGGTGCCCTCGTACTTCTACCTGCAGGCGGTGCGCGAGATGTCGCCGACGGTCTCGGCGCTGGTGTTCGCGCCGATGGCGATCGTCACCGGCTTCGCGGCGCCGTTCGTCGGCAAGTTCTCCGACCGGCTGCCGCCGCGGCTGGTGCCGACCATCGGCTTCACCCTGTTCGCCGGGTCGACGTTCGCCTTCGCCGCGCTGATGAAGCCGGATTCGCAGATCATCTGGTTCCTGCTCGCCGCGGCCGTCGCCGGTCTGGCCAACGCCTGCATCTGGGCGCCGCTGGCCTCCACGGCCACGCACAACCTGCCGGTCACCCAGGCCGGTGCGGGCGCCGGTGTCTACAACACCACCCGCCAGGTCGGCTCGGTGCTCGGTAGCGCCGCGATCAGCGCGTTGATCGCGGCCCGCCTGACCGCCAACGGCCTCGGCGGCGGCGCTCCGGTCGGCGAGGGCGCGGCCACCGGCCCGCTCCCGCCACAGATCCTCGACGAGTTCAGCACCTCACTGGCCCAGTCCATGCTGCTGCCCGCCGCCATCCTGATCATCGGCGTGATCGCCTCGGCCCTCTTCGTCGGCCACGGCGAATCGGGCGCCACCCCGAAGCCCGAACTGGCCAAGGCCGACGCGGGCGCCTGACCCGTCGCGCCGCTGCCCGTCCCGCCGTGCGCGAGACGGGCAGCGCTCGTTCCGGCGCCGAACCCGGCCCGGTCAGCACGATGCCGGTGCCGACACCAGCGCTTTCGCGGGCGCCGCGCCGGTGACCTGGGGTGTTGCCGACGCGGCGAGGTGGGTAGTCTGCCCGGAATGACAGCACGTTCTCTTTCGCGATTCGTGTCTGCAGCACTCATGGCAGCCGCGATTCCGCTGGTATCGCCCATCCACTCCGCGACAGCGGCGTCGTGTTCCGACATCGAGGTGGTGTTCGCGCGCGGCACGGCCGAGCCCGGTGGTGAGCTCGGTTTCACCGGCGCGTCGTTTGTCGAAGCGGTCCGCCTGAACTCCGGTGGCCGCTCGGTCGGCGCCTACGGAGTCGACTATCCCGCGAGCAGTGACTTCGCCGACCGGCTCGCCTTCGCCCGCACCGTGGTGCGCGGCATCAACGACGCCCAGCGGCGGGTCGAGTACATCGCCGCCAACTGCCCGAGCACGCGGATCGTGCTGGGCGGGTACTCCCAGGGCGCGGCGGTCGCCGGGTTCGCCACCGGCACCGGGGTGCCCGAGGGGGTGCCGCTGGAGTACCAGTCGCATCTGCCCGCGCCGCTGGCGCCCGAGGTGGCCGAGCACGTCGCCGCGGTCGCGCTGTTCGGGAAACCGTCGGATCGGTTCCTGGCCGATGCCGGCGCGCCCGCCGTGGTGATCGGCGCGCCCTACGCGGGCAAGACCATCGACCTGTGCATCGATGCCGACAACATCTGCGACGGTTCCCCGCTCGGCCAGCCCAATGCCCTGCACACCCTCTACAGCGTCAACGGAATGACCCTCACCGCGGCGCAATTCGCGGCGCAGCGGTTCTGAACGACGAGTAGCGGAAGGCCGGTCGCGGATGCGCGACCGGCCTTCCGGCTGTCAGGTCGGTGCGTCAGCGCCGACGGGCTGAATTGCCGACGACCGAAGGGCTGACGGGACGAACCGTTCGATCAGGCGACCTGCAGGGTGACGGTCGGGTACCCGGTCGCCCCGTCCGGTACGACATCCTGCTCGACCGCGGTCTGCGGCACCCCGGTGTTGTCGATCGCGCGGGCGCGGATGGTGTGCGGCCCGGTGGTGGCGTCCCAGTCGTAGACCCACTGGCGCCACGTGTCGATCGAGACCTCGGTCGAGAGCCGGGCGGGTCGCCACTCACCGTTGTCGATCTGCACCTCGACGCCGGTGATGCCGCGGTGCTGCGCCCAGGCGACGCCCGCGATCGTGGTGCGGCCCTGCGGAATCCGGCCGCGCCCGCGTGGGGTGTCGATCCGGGTGCCGGTCTTGATCGGGCCCTGCGCCGACCACCCGCGCCGCGTCCAATAGGCGGTGGCCCTGTCGAACCGCGTCACCTCGAGCTCGGTGACCCACTTGGTCGCCGAGACGTATCCGTAGAGGCCGGGCACCACCAGTCGCGCCGGGTAGCCGTGCTGGACCGGCAGTGGAGCGCCGTTCATCCCGATCGCCAGCAGCGCGTCGCGGCCGTCGGTGAGCGCGGCCAGCGGACTGCCCGCCGTCCAGCCGTCCTTGCTGTGCGAGAGCACCATGTCGGCGTCGGGGTGCGGGCCCGCCTCGGCGAGCAGTTCGTCGAGGCGGTAGCCGAGCCAGCGGGCGTTGCCGATCAGATCGCCGTTGATCGGATTGGACACACAGGCCAGCGTCACCAGGTGTTCCACCGGCGTGCGGCGCGCGAGATCGTCCCAGGTGAGCCGGATTTCGCGGTCGACCATGCCGTGGATGCGCAGCGACCAGTCCGCGGTGGAGACCTGGGGAAGGATCAGCGCGGTATCGATCCGGTAGAAATCGTCGGCGGGCGTGAGATACGACGTGAGTCCTGGCACGCGCAGGTCCGCGTCGGCGGGAAGCTCGGGTAGCGGCGTTGCGGGACCGGGCAATTCGACGGTGGACCGCTCGGCCGTCACATCGGTCCGCGCACCACCGAGCAACCTTCCTGCGAGCCCGGCACCGATCGCCATCACCCCGGTCGCGGCGATCCCGCCCAGCACCCGCCGTCGCCCGGCGGTCACCGCCACGCGCGACTCCTCCGCCGCGATCGCAGCCCGGCCCGTGGTGGCGCCCCGGCCGATGGCTGTCTCTCCCGAGGCATCCGCTGTGGTCGCGCTGCTGCCGGTGGCTGTCGCGCCCGAGCTACCGGCTGTGATCGCGCCGCCGGCGACGGGCGCTCGGTCGGTCGCGCCGTCCGGCGATTCGCCGCCGAGCGCCTTGGCGCCGTCGTCTGGCCCCACACCGCGGCCGACTCCCGGTTCCACGCCCGTCGATGCGGGCGGTGATGGCATGGCATCGATGCGTCGGGCGAGCCCCCGCAACACGAGAATCCCTGCCGCGGTGCCGATCAGCGCGGGCAGGGCACCGCTGATTCCGCCGATCCGCCCGGCCCCGATGACCGCCGCGACCACCCCGAAGACCGCGAACACGATCGATCCGACCGGCCGGGTGACCCGCTCGAGCCACCCGGCCAGACCGGCGACCACCGCCGCCACCACGCCCATGCACACGAACAGCACGGCCTTGTCGTTGCGGCCGAAGCTCTGGATCGCCCACTCGCGCAGGCCGTCCGGCGTGTGGTCGACGACGGTCGCGCCGAGCGCGTACGCGGGCGCGCTGCCCGCACCGGTGAACACCGCGACCAGCTCGGCCACGCCGAGGACCAGCGCGGCCGCCGCGATTCCGGCCGCTACCCGCAACAACGCCATGTCAGCGAGCCTACGTCGCCGAGACCGATCTGTGACGACGGAACAGCTGTCCTCGGCCGCCGGTGAAAACTACACTCCGTAGTAGAACTGAATCCGTCCTCGGCAGGAGGCTCCCATGCCCGAGACCACAGCACCCGAGACCACCCTGCGCGCGGCCACCGCCGTGTTCGCCGTCGCCCTCGTCGTCCACGGCGCCGACCATCTCCGCCGGGGGATGGACGCCACCTCGGCCCTGGTCAACGCGCTCGGCACCCTGCAACTCCTGGCGGCCCTGCTTGTCGTCGTCCTGGTGTTCCGGCGGCACTCCGCGGCCCCGCTGGCCGCGGTGGTCGTCGGCTTCGCCAGCGCGGCGGGCTTTTTCGTCGTGCACCTGCTGCCGGATTGGTTCGGCCCGCTCAGCGACAGCTTCGTCGACGCGCCGGTCAGCGCGAACGTCACCGGGTTCTCCTGGTTCGCGGCTCTGTTCGAGATCGCCGCCGATCTCGCGGTGGGCCTGGCCGGACTGCGCGTCCTGCGCGAACGGTCCGCGGCCGTCGCCTGAAACGCCGAAAGGCCGGCTGCGCGAACGCAACCGGCCTTCCGGACGGGGATTACGAGTAGATCTTGTCGACCTCGCCCGCGTACTGCTTCATGACGACGGCGCGCTTGAGCGACATCTTCGGGGTGAGCTCGCCACCCTCCTGGGTCCAGTCGACCGGGAGGATGCGGATCTTCTTGATCGCCTCGGCCTTGGAGACCTTCTTGTTGGTCTCGTCGACCGCGGCCTGCACCTCGGCGACCAGCGTCGGGTTCTCGATCAGGCTCTCGATCGCGGTGTCGGCGGCGACGCCGTTGCGCTCCTTCCAGCCCGGCAGTGCCTCCGGGTCGAGGGTGATGAGCGCGCCGATGAAGGGCTGGCCGTCACCGACGACCATGACCTGGCTGATCAGCGGGTGCGCGCGCAGGGAGTCCTCGAGCACGGCGGGGGAGACGTTCTTGCCGCCCGCGGTGACCAGGATTTCCTTCTTGCGGCCGGTGATGGTGATGAAGCCGTCGGCGTCGATGGCGCCGAGGTCACCGGTCTTGAACCAGCCGTCCTCGAACGAGTCCGCGGTGGCCTCCGGGTTGCCCCAGTAGCCGCCGAACACGACCGAGCCCTTGAGCAGCAGCTCGCCGTCCTCGGCGATCTTGGCCGCGTGGCCCTGGATCGGACGACCCACCGAACCGACCCGGATGAACTGCGCGGTGTTCACGCTGAACGCGGCGGTGGACTCGGTCAGGCCGTAGCCCTCGTAGATGGTGACGCCGACGCCACGGAAGAAGTGGCCGAGGCGCGCGCCCAGCGGGCCGCCACCGGACACGGCGGCCAGGCACTGACCACCGAGCGCGGCGCGCAGCTTGCTGTAGACGAGCTTGTCGAAGACGAAGTGCTTCAGCTTCAGGATCAGGTCGGGGCCGCCCTTTTCGAGCGCCTCGCTGTAGGCGATGGCGGTGTCGGCGGCGGCGTCGAAGATCTTGCCCTTGCCGCCGTCGTGCGCCTTCTGCTTGGCCGAGTTGTAGACCTTCTCGAACACGCGCGGCACCGAGAGGATGAAGTCCGGCTTGAAATCGCCGAACTGCTCCACCAGGGTCGTCCAGTCCGAGCTGTGCCGGACGATCACCTTGGAATCGAAGGCGATCAGCGCGACCGCGCGGGCGAACACGTGCGCCAGCGGCAGGAACAGCAGGGTCTTCTGGCCCTCGGAGACGAAGGCGGCCAGCTCGATGCCGCCCGAGCGCGACTCCGCGTACAGGTTCGCGTGGGTCAGCTGGACGCCCTTGGGCTTGCCCGTGGTGCCCGAGGTGTAGATCAGGGTGGCGGGCGAGGCCGCGCCGACCTGCTTGCGGCGCTCGTGCACGACGGCGTCGTCGAGGTCGGCGCCACGCTCGGTGAGCTGCTCGATCGCGCCCTTGTCGATCTGCAGGGTCTCGGCCAGCGCGGGCAGCGAACCGGCTTCGATCTCGTCGATCGTGGCGCGGTGCTTGTCGTTCTCGACGACCAGCAGCTTGGTCTCGGAGTCCTGCAGGATCCACTTGGCCTGCTCGGCGGCCGAGCTGTCGTAGATCGCGACGGTGACGCCACCGGCGGCCCAGATCGCGAAGTCCAGCAGGGTCCACTCGTAGCGAGTGGCTGCCATGATGGCGACGCGGTCGCCGAGTTCGATGCCGGAGGCGATCAGGCCCTTGGCGACGCCGGTGACGGCCTTCTCGAACTGCTTCGCCGTGACGTCGTTCCAGCCGCCGCTGCCGTTCGGGACGTTGAACAACACCGTGTTCGGCGTCTCCGCGGCGAAGCGGAAGACGTTGTCGGAATTGTTCGCATCGTCCGGGATGGTGTAGGAAGCCGGAACTTCGAACTCTCGCATCAGTGCCCTTCCAGTGGGTTCTACTCGCCAGTAATCTACGACACGTTCGGGCGGGCCGCGATATCGCCGTCCGAAAATCCTGTCACCAGGACTTATCGTAAATCGTCGATCGAAACTGGCTGGATTGCTTCTCGCAGGAATTCTGCGAGTTCGCTGAGTGCCAGCGCTGCCTCGGTGACCAGCGCGGCCTGCAGTTGCGCGACATGCCAGAGGCCGCGGGTTTCGGTGAAGCGGACGTGCACACCCGCGCCACGCAGGGCCGAGACGAGCTGACAGCACTGATCGTGTAACAGTTCGCTCACATCGGCCTGCACGTAGGTGGGAGGCAGTCCGATGAGGTTTCCGGTGAGCGGAGCGTAGCCCGCATCGGTTGCGGCGCCGTCGCCGAGGTAGTAGGCGGCGCACGCCTGCGACCACGCCCGGTTGATCACCAGGTCGCGGCTGCGGCTCGGCACCTGGGTGGGGTCGACCCAGGGCGCGATGAGGCCCAGCGCGGCGGGCGTCATCTGGTGCCGTTCGAGCAGTCGCTGGGCCAGCGCGAGCGCCAGGCCGCCGCCCGCCGAGTCACCGGCGAGGCAGATCTGGTCCGGCCGGTAGCCGACGTTCTCCACCAGGTCGAGGAACGCCGCTTCGGCGTCGTCGAGGCCGGCGGGCAGCGGATGCTCGGGGGCGAGCCGGTAGTCCAGCGAGTACACCGCGCAGGAACTGTCCCTGGCCAGCCGCGCGACCAGCGAGCGGTGGGTGGCCAGCGACCCGACGACGTATCCGCCGCCGTGCAGGTACAGGATCGCGCCCGCGGCGCGCTCCGGCGGGACCGCCCTGGTCAGCGAACCGGGGATGGCGGTCTCGGCGATGACCCGCTCGGCCGGGCGGCCGCCGAGCTGCAGATGCTGCACGACGGAACCGTCGGGCATCGGCTGCAGCACGGAGGCCACGTCGAGCAGGGTGCGCTGCACCGCCACCGGCAGCCGCGCGTTGAGCGTGACCCGGAAGATCGGATCCAGCACCGCACGGGCGATCGGCAGCGGGATGGTGAACTCGCGCATGGCGTTTCCTAGTCGCGTCAGTGCGGCATGAAGCGGCCGTTGACGACGGCCGAGATCCGGTTGTACCCCGAAGCCAGGAAGCGCACGCTCACGTCGAGCATCTTGGCCTCCCAGCCGATCAGCACGCGCGAGTGACCCTTGCGCACACCCTCGGTGATGGTCTGCGCGGCCATCTCCGGGCTGTGGATCGCCAGGTACTTGTCGAACAGCGAGGCGGTGTTGGCGCCGTCGATGCCCTCGGCGTAGGTGGCGTTGCGGGCCACGGCGGTCTTGATGCCGCCGGGATGCACACAGGTGACCTTGACCGGCGCCTTGGCGATCTTCATCTCCTGGTACAGCGCCTCGGTGAAGCCGCGCACCGCGAACTTGGCCGAGTTGTAGGCCGCCTGGCCGGGCACGGTGACCAGGCCGAACAGGCTCGACACGTTGACGACGTGGCCGTCACCGGACTCGATCAGCATCGGCAGGAACGCCTTGGTGCCGTTGACGACGCCCCAGAAATCGACGTCCATGATGCGTTCGATGTCTTTGAAGTCGGTCTTGACCACGTCACCGTGGTAGGCGATGCCCGCGTTGTTGTAGATCTGGTGCACGACGCCGAAGTGCGCCTTCACCGAGTCGGCGTAGAGCAGGAACGCCTCGCGCTCGGCGACATTGAGCCGGTCGGCCTTGACCTGCGCGCCCAGTCCCTCGACGATGCGCACGGTCTCGGCCAGGCCCTCGGCGTCGATGTCGGACAGCGCCAGCTTGGCGCCGCGCCGGGCCAGGTTCTCGGCCAGCGCCCGGCCGATGCCGGAGCCCGCGCCCGTGATCACACAGACTTTGTTCGTGAAGTAAGCATCATTGCTCACTGTGCTGCCACCACTTTCAGTTCGGTGTCGGAGTCGGTCGAAGAAGTCGTGTCGTAGGCAGCGACATCGAAATTCTTGGTCAGCCTACGGAACTGGAAGGTGAAATCGGGCCACAGCGTGGTGTTGTTGCCGTGCTTGTCCAGGTACCAGCTGGCGCAGCCGCCGTTCATCCAGACGCTGTCGGCCATCTTCGCCTGCAACTCGGCGTTGTACTCGCGGACCGCGTCCTTGCGGACCTCGACGGTGCGCAGGCCCTGCTTGTCGATGGTGGCCAGCGCGTCGGCGACGTAGTTGATCTGCGACTCGATCATGAACACCATCGAGGTGTGGCCGAGGCCGACGTTCGGGCCGAGCAGGAAGAACATGTTCGGGAAGTTCTCGATGGTCGAGCCCTTGTAGCCGCGCTGGCCGACCTCGTCGAACTGCTCGGACAGGGTCTGCCCGGTGCGGCCGGTGATGGTCTCGAAGGCGGGCGAGTCGGTGACGTGGAAGCCGGTGGCCACGATCAGCGCGTCGATCTCGCGCTCGGTGCCGTCCTTGGTGACGATCGAGCCGGCCTTGACCTCGGTGATGCCCTCGGTGATCACCTCGACGTTGTCGCGGTCGATCGCCGGGTAGTACTCGTTGGAGATCAGCATGCGCTTGCAGCCGATGCGGTAGTTCGGGGTGACCTTGGCCCGCTTGACCGGGTCGCGGACCTCGGCCAGCAGCTTGCCGCGCGAGATGGTCTCGAAGATCTTCATCAGCGCGGGGTACTTGGCCAGGCCGACGACCTGGGTCTCGCGGGCGGCGTAGATGGCCGCGCGGGACAGTCGCTGCACGCCGGGAATGTACTTGAACGCCAGGCGTTCCGGCAGGAAGTACGGGCGATCCATGCGCGGCAGCAGCCACGGCGCGGTGCGCTGGTAGAGGTCGAGGTGGGCGACCTTGCCCGCGATGGCGGGCACGATCTGGATGGCCGAGGCGCCGGTGCCGATCACCGCGACGCGCTTGCCCGCGAGCTCGACATCGTGGTCCCAGCGGGCCGAGTGGAAGATCTCGCCCTTGAACTCGTTGATGCCCTTGATGTCGGGCAGCGACGGCTCACACAGGGCGCCGACCGCGGAGACCACGGTGTCGGCGGTGAAGTCGCCCCTACTGGTGGTGATCTCCCAGCGGGCGGTCTCGGCGTTCCAGCGCATACCGAGCACATCGCAGTCGAACAGGTGCTTGTCCAGCACGTTGTTCTTCTCGGCGACGCCACGGATGTAGGCCTGGATCTCGCCCTGCTTGGAGAACGAGCGCGACCAGTCGGGGTTCAGCGCGAACGAGTAGGAGTACAGGTGCGACGGCACGTCGCACGCGGCGCCGGGGTAGGTGTTGTCCCGCCAGGTACCGCCGACATCGCTGCCGCGCTCCAGGACGAGGAAATCCTCGGCGCCCTGCTGGCGCAGCCGGATGGCCATTCCGAGGCCCGCGAACCCACTGCCGACGATGATCGTCTTGAGGTGGCGGGCGCCGCGGTCGGCGACAACTTTGTCTGTAACCTTGCGACTCATGTAATGCAGACTACGTTCTTATTGAGCGGGAGTCAACAGCTATTGAATCAGATTCAGTAGCGTTAGGATGATTGACGTGAGTATCACGAGTTCGGGAGCGGCCAAGCGGGTTCGTCTCAGCCCCGAGGAGCGGCGGCTGCAGCTGATCACCCTCGGTGCCGAGATGCTGGCCGAGCGATCGCTCGAGGACATCTCGGTCGACGACATCGCCAAGCAGGCGGGCATCTCACGCGGGCTGCTGTTCCACTACTTCGCCTCCAAGCAGGAGTTCCACGAGGCGATCGCCCGGCATGTGAGCGCCGAGTTCTTCGCGGCCGTCACGCCCAACCGCGAGCTCTCGCTGTTCGACATGCTGCGCGACTCGATCGAGCGCTTCGTCGACTACGCCACCGAGCACTCCGCGTCCTACCGCTCCGTGCTGCGCGGACCCGCGAGCATCGCACCCGACCTGGTCGACTACGTCAACGAAACCCGCGGCGCCATCGCCGATCTCATCGTCGGCGAACTCCCACTTCCCCCCGACGACCCCGACCTCGCCCGCCTCACCCTGGCCATCCGCGGCTGGATCGCCTTCGTCGAGGAAACAATCCTCACCTGGATGACCGAAAAGCCCATCACCCGAGAACAATTGGTCGACCTACTCGTCGAATCCCTCCCCGCCCTGGCCCTGAGTCCCGCGCTGATCGCGGCACTACAGGGCTGAGTTCGCTCTGAAACTCCCGAAGATGTTTCGCGCGATTCCTATTGCCCGCGGAACTGCAGGTGGACGATGCGGAGTTCGGGCGTGCGTTCGTCGACGACGACCGCACGAATCATCGAGTCGCCTTCCTGTGAAACGAAGAGATCCTGTGACACCTTGACGCTGGGCGAGGTTGCCAGAGGTGGTCCCGCGATGATCTTCTCGGGGTGCACCGGCATCCCCTTCTCGAGCGGTTCGGAATATCGTGACTTGTCCAGCATCCAGGACAGGCCGTCCGGCGATGTCTCGATCGCCAATCTGAAGTTCGGGTCTCGCAGGTTCTCGCTTCTGACACGAAGGACTCTGGCGTCGGCCGGTAGCTGCCAGTCGCCGAAAGCCGTTGCTTCCTCGATGAGTTCGGGGCTGTTCGATTCCACGGGCGGGTCGATGCTGATCGTGGGGACGATGTCCGCGCATCCGGCGATCGAGAGTCCGATCCCGACAACGAGCGGAGTTATCTTGCTTCGCATGCCATTTCCCATGGTGGATCTGCTGATCGAATCGCTGCCCGCTGGCCTTGAGCCCAGGCCTGATCGCGGCACTGCAGGGTTGAACTCGGCCTGCAGTGCCTCAAAACCTCGATTCCGCACCGGCTTCCTATTGCTCGCGAAACTCCAGGTGAACGAAGCGGAGTTCGCTGGTCCGCTCGTCGATCAGAACGTCGCGTATCATCGAGTCGCCGTCCGGCGAGCGGTAGAAGTCTTGGCCTCGCTGCATGCGCGGTGACGTTGTCAGCGGCGGTCCGGCGATCGTCTCCGCCGAAGCGGTACCCATCCAATTGTGAAGTGGGGTAGTGAAGCCGGAGTCCTTCAGCATCTGAGCCAACCCGCCCGGTGAGGTCTCCAGTGCAACGGAGTATTTCAGACCATCCGGCCTTTCCCTCCTGACGAGCAACACCTTTCCGTCGGATGGCAAGACCCAGGCCGCGAATGTGGTTGCTTCTGTGATGAGCTCGGCGTTCGTCGACTCGACTGGTGGTTCCATTTCGCCGACGGCGATCACGCCAGAGCATCCGGATGTGAAAAGTCCTATGGCGGCGATTGTCAGCCATCGGCGGAATCGGGTTCGATCATGTGTCATGGTGCAGTCACCGCCCCGGGTCCGTACGAGAGCCCTCACGTCCCACGTCGGTGGACGGGAGATCGAGCGATCCCGCGGAGGGAAGTGTCCCCTCGTAATGCTTCGTGGTCGACGTTCCGAACTGCAAGAATTCCTTGGCCAAGCCCGCTGTGTGTAACGCGCCCAGACGCTCGTCGGTGAGCTTGATATTGAGAATGTATACATGTTTCCCCCCATCCCAGTTGTACTTGTCGAACAAATGAATCTGATAGTCCATCGCAATGTGCGGATCGCCCCCGCCCTCCGCGGGCTTGGTGGTGACTACACCCGTCGCACAGATCTCGACTGATGCCATCGCAAGGTACCAGTCATTGCTCTCCGCTTGGCCGACCGAGAAGTCGTCCCAATCCGGCGATGTGAAGGTGACGGTCCTGTTGTGATTCGCTGGATCAGTTGCGATGGGACGTACGGCATCGGTGACCACCTTGTCGGCATAGGCCTTCAGCCGGGGCACGTCGCTCATAGCCTCGTCGGGGCTGATTGTGAAGTCGTCGCCCGAGTTGCCGAGGTAATGCCGCATGCCGGACGCTGCGTGGGTCAAACCCGCAACATCTGCGACAACTTGTGCACGCAGCGCAACGGTAAAGAATGCGAGGTCATCAGCTCGGCTATAGATCGGCTGTGAGCCGTGGGCGCCTGCACCTGCATCGGGTGTGGGCGGGGTTGGCATCGGTGGGATCTGTGGTGCCATCGAGGTCCTTCATATAGTCTCGCGGGTACTGGTGCATGGTGGGATGCCGATGGTCGGAGCGTCAGACGCGGTCGTCGGTGCCTTCTTCCCACCAAGTTGTGTTCCCGATGCCGTACTTTCTGCTCCCTGGGTCAGCAACCACTTTGTCTGGTACCTCGAAATCGCCTGCGTTGTAGACTGGTGCGGCTCGTCCGGGCGAGTAGTCGAGGGCGGTCGAGGTGTTGTCGATAATGGTCGTTATCGCGTTCTTGCGCGCCTCGGCGGCGGCCTTCAAGTCGTCTGTGCCCGTGGTGATCTGGGACTTCAGGTCAGCAGGTAGAGGGTCGTTCACCTGTGCTGCCCATGCTCCGAGAGGGAAGGAAGCTTCCTTGTAGGCAACCGCCTGCAGAACTCTGCTGCTGAGGTCCATGGCCTGGTTGTAGACGAGACGTTCAAGGCATACGCCCGCGCTCTCGATGATCTTCGCAGTGCTTTCCAGGTCGGTGCTGCGCACGCCGAGCGTTTGTCCGAGGGTGCTGGATGTGGTGGTGAACGACTGCGCGGCATCGCCGGTCCATTCCGACGTCAGCCAGTTGGATCCGTTGGTGACGTTCTGGGAGGCGACATAGTCGTTGATGCCGAGCATGGCGATCCGCCTGCCGATGGTCTCGACCGACTCCCAATCCGCGAGCAGCGGGGTGAGGTACTCCTCGGTCGGTTTGATGCCTATTGCAACGCTCAACGGCTCGTCGTAGGGCGACAGTTGGGCGATGGTCGAGGTCACCAGTTGTTTCAAGGTGTATTGGTCATCGGCAACATCCGGGAGGCTGGGAAGTTGGAGGCCCGCGAATCGGGTGTTGCCGGTCGTTCCAGAGTTTCCGGCGGTGGAATCTGTCGTCGCGGCCAGCTCAGTCGCGGTCTGGTCGTCGGTGGATTGGTACGAAGTCGCCGCTATCGACAGGTTCGTGCCAAGGGTGTCCATCGTGGTGGTATCGGATTGCAATGCCGCGGCGTGTGCGGATCGGAACTTTTCCAGTGGCGTCGCGAGGTTGGCGATGAGTCCCGATGCGCCTGCTGGCAACGCGATCGCGGAATTGAATCGGGCGGCGTTCGATGATGCGTTCGCCGCGATGTCCTGCAGGTCGAGCTTGAATCCCTGGAGTCGGGATACGTCAACCGCCAAGTTGTTCACAGTGCCTCCGAGGCGTCTCGGCCGGCACGGTGGCACGTGTTACCACCGGTCGCCGGACCGCAGAGGCGGGATTGAATTATGTTGTATAGCAATGACACCGGCCCACCCCCATGGATCTACTCGGGGGGATACTAACCGACGTTCGGGGTCAGTCGGAGGTCTTGGGGCGGGCTCGGAAGTGGGCTCGTTCGCCCTGTTTGCCGAAGAGGCTGAGGAATTCGACGGGGTGGTTGTCGGCGGCGCCGAACCAGTGGGGGATGTGGGTGTCGAATTCGGCGGCTTCGCCGGGGGTGAGGACGATGTCGTTGTCGCCGAGGATCAGGCGCAGGCGGCCGTTGAGGACGTAGAGCCATTCGTAGCCCTCGTGGACCTGGGGTTCCTCGGGGCGGTTGCGGGCGTTGGGGGCGATGATCATCTTGAAGGCCTGGATGCCGCCCGCGCGTTTGGTGAGCGGGAGCATGGTCATGCCGTGGCGGGTGACCGGGCGCAGGTGGATGCGCGGGTCGCCGGTGGGTGGGGCGTCGACGAGTTCGTCGAGGGTGACGCCGTGGGCTTTGGCCAGGGGGAGCAGCAGCTCCAGGGTGGGTTTGCGGTCGCCCGACTCCAGGCGCGACAGGGTGCTCACCGAGATGCCGGTTTCGGCCGACAGGTCGGCGAGGGTGGTCCGGCGCCGTTTGCGCAGGTCGCGCAGGCGGGGGCCGACCGAATCGAGGGTCTGTTCGAGGTCGTCCATGCTCTCCAGTTTGCCACGGCGGCAAATTTCGTTGCCAGTATCTGGGCCTGGGCGGCACTGTGGTCGGCGAAGGAGGTCGAGATGACAGAGTTGAACGACACCTACGACGTGGTGGTGATCGGTGGTGGCGCCGCCGGACTGAACGGGGCGCTGATGCTGGCCCGCTCCCGGCGATCCGTCGTCGTGATCGACGCGGGGTCGCCCCGCAACGCCCCGGCCGAGGGGGTGCACGGTTTGCTGGCGCGGGACGGGATGCCGCCCGCCGAGCTGCTCGAGATCGGGCGGGCCGAGGTGCGGGGATACGGCGGGCAGGTGGTGCCCGGCGCGGTCGTCGCGGTCGAGCGAGTCGACGCGGACGCGGTTCCGCCGGGGCCTCGCGACGGCGGGTCGGACGGCGCCGGACCGGAGTCGTTCCGGGTCACGCTGGACGGCGGGCGCACGGTGCTCGCTCGTCGCGTCCTCGTCGCGACCGGCCTCGCCGACGAACTCCCCGATATCCCCGGTCTGCGCGAACAGTGGGGTCACGGTGTCCTGCACTGCCCCTACTGCCACGGCTGGGAGGTGCGTGACCAGCGCATCGCCATCCTGGCGGGCGGGCCGATGTCGGTGCACCAGGCGCTGCTGTTCAGTCAGCTCAGTGACGACGTCGTCTTCCTGACCCACACGGCTGCCCCGCTGAGCGATGAGGACGCGGAAAAGCTTGCCGCGCGCGACATCCGGATCGTCGACGGTGTGGTCGCCGAGGTGCTGTCCGCCGCGGGCACGCTCACCGGCGTCCGCCTGGCCGACGGCACCGTGCTCGACCGCGACGCGCTGGTCGTCGGCCCGCGCATGAACACCCGCGCCACCTTCCTCGCCGGCCTCGGCCTGACTCCGCAACCGCATCCGTCGGGCGCCGGCGACCACATCCCCGCCGACCCCGTCGGCCGCACCACCGTCCCGGGCGTCTGGATCGCGGGTAATGCCACCGATCCGTCCGCCCAGGTCGGCGCGGCCGCGGCGGCGGGCGCCATGGCGGGCGCGCAGATCAACGCTGAGCTGGTGATGGCGGAGACCGAGGCCGCCGTCTCCGAACTCCGCGCCCGGAAAGCAGGGGCGGCCGTTTGAGGCAACGCCCTCGGCGCCCGCGCCGAGGGCGGACCGGCGCTGTCCATGCAGGTGGCTCGAACCCGGCGTGCTGATCATCGATCGGCGCGTGCCGATGGCCGACGTACCGTCCCGAAGATGGCGACCGCCGGAATCCACCATGACCGCCTGCGCGTCTCCGTGCCGTTCGCGATCGAGCTGGATCTCACCCGCGCCGCCGATCCGAAGAGCGCGGTTTGAGCGTTCGCCGCGCGCGACCGTGGCGGATCAGCGGGCGGCGACGGCGGCGTCGATCGCCGCGTGCAGGACCGTGCGGGCGTGCTCGGGGGTGATCTGGCCGAGGGTGGCGTGCAGGGCCAGGCCGTCGAGCAGGGCCAGCAGCGTATCGGCGGCGGTGGTCGGGTCGGGGTGGTCGGGGAGCAGGGTGGCGATGTGGTCGCGGAAGGCGCGGCCGTTGGTGGCCAGGGTGTCGGCGACCTGGGGGCGGACCGAGGCGAAGGCCAGGTAGCCGATCAGGGTGCGGGCGTCGGCGGTGGTGTCGGGGTCGGTGGGGAGCAGGGCGGTCAGGAGATGGCGCAGGTCGGGGTCGGGGCCCGCGGTGTCGATCCGGGCGGCGATTCGCTGGGCGATGGTGCCTGCCGCGAATTCCATCATCGCGTCTTTGCTGGGGAAATAGTGCTGCACCTGGCCCGGTGAGACGCCGGCCTCGGCGGCGACGTGGCGCAGGCTGATCGCCTCCAGCCCGTCGCGCGCGAGCAGGCGCATGACGGCGTCGCTGATCGTCGCCCGGCGCGAGCTGTGGTCCACCCGTTTCGGCATGTGCCCATCTTTTCACGATGCAGTCGTATTGCTATCGAGGCCCCGCGCTCTTTACAATGCAGTTGTATTGCGAAAGGGGGCGTCATGAATCTCGCCATCCGGCTGGGACGCCGATTCGTCCAGCTCGAAATCGACATCTGGGTGAGCCTCGCGCGGGCCGTCGCGCGCAGGCCCGACCTCGGGGGCGGCACGCCGATTCGCTACGCGGGGGCGATGTCGGCCGTGCTGTGGGCGTTCATCGTGGTCAGTGCGGTGGAGGTGCCTGCGGTGCACCTGATCATCCCGTGGGCGCCGGTGCGGATCGTCGCGCTGGCGCTCGGTGTCTGGGGACTGTTCTGGATGCTCGGCATGCTGGCCGCGCACCACATGTACCCGCATGTGCTCGACGCGGATCGGCTCCGTGTGCGCTACCTGCGCCGCACCGGCTTCGACGTTCCGCTGCACCTCGTCGCCGCGGTCCGCCGCGATCTCCGCGCCCACGACGATTCGAAGACGGTGCAGCTCGTCGGTTCCGACCTGCTCGTTCTCCCGGTCGGCAGCTCGACGAATGTCCGCGTGGAACTCACCGCGCCGCAGCGCTTCTCGACACCGCAGGGCGAGGTGACGGTGCGCGCCATCGGCTTCTGGGCCGACGACCCGGCCGCCGCGGTCGCGGCGATCCGGGCGGCGGCCCCGAGCGAGCGCACCGGAGCCGCCTGAGCGCCGTCAGCCGGGGATCGGCGCGTCGTCGGGGAACCGCCGGACCACCTCGATGGTGCCGACGATCTGGTGGTTGAACTCCGCGAGATCCTCGGCCGGGATCCAGTATTCGAGAATGTCGCGCCCACCCGCCTGCCGCACCTCGTAGTTGTCGAGGTAGTCGGTGCGGACGTCGAAGCGTGTCACGTAGCCCGCGCCGGAGGCCGGGACGTTCCAGTCACGGGCGATCAGGATCGCGTAATCCTCGCTGAGGACCGGGTAGAAGATCGGCTGATCGGGCAACCGGGGCGGCCAGGCCAGCCACCCGGAGGCGGCGACCAGGGCCAGCTCCTCGGGACCGGTCGGCCGCCACAGGGTCGTCGTGCGCATCGTTCCTCCTTGTCGAGGAACGCACGGTAGCCGGGTGGGCGGAACGCGGGCCAGTGGTTATTCGACTGTCGGTGTGAAGGATTCGAGGCCGGTGACGCGGAGGAGTTCCAGGGCGGACGCGGTGGGGGTGCCGGGGGCGGCGGAGTAGATGAGAATGGTCTGGCCGGAGTCGGGGACGAGCATGGTGTCGCAGTCCAGGGTGAGGGTGCCCAGGTCCGGGTGGATGATGGTCTTGGTGAGGGTATTGAGCGAGCCGGATCGCCCGGTGCGCCAGAGCTGATCGAAATGCTTGCTGCCGGTGCGTAGTTCGGTGATCAGCCGGGTGAGGTCCGGGTCGTCGGGGTAGTCGGCCTTGGTGGCGCGCAGCGAGCCGACGCAGGCGGCGGCCGTGTCCTCGGCGCGGTCGGGCGACATGACGATCCGCGTCGGCGCCGTCCCGAGGAAGCGCTGCCACAAGACATTGCGCTGCGCGGGCGGGTACGCGGAGAAGTCGCCGAACAGGGCGGCCGACAGCGGGTTCCAGGCCAGCACATCGGATTTGGCGGACAGCACCATCACCGGGAGATCGGTGAGGCGGTCGAGCAGGCGTTGCACGCTGGGGCGGATGAGCATCGGAATGCGGCCCGCCTGCGGTGGTTCGGAACCGGCGAGCCGGAAGACGAGATCGCGGTCGGCGTCGGGCAGTCGAAGGGCTCTGGTCAGCGCGCCGAGCACCTGGCTGGACGGTTTGGGGCCGCGCCCCTGTTCGAGCCGGACGATGTAGTCGACGCTGACCCCGGCCAGGCTCGCGACCTCCTCGCGCCGCAACCCGGGCACCTGCCTGCGCGATCCGGCGGGCAGGCCCGCGTCGGCCGGGGTGAGCCGGGATCGCGCGCTGCGCAGGACTGCCGCCAATTCCGCTCTGTCCACGTTCTCCATGGTGCCGCAGGTCCTCGAGCACGGGGTGGTACCGCGAATCCCACCCGGTGTCGCCTGTGCCGCAGGCCATACCGCCAGATCTATACGGTTCCGTATAAGTTGTCGATATGCTGTGCTTTATACGGTTCCGTATAGGTTTGAGGGGTTCGTGATGGAGCGACAGAGGGTGACTCGGATGATCAACTGGGCGGGGGTGGTGCTCGCGATCATCGGCGGCGGGCACCTCGCCATCGGACTGCTGCTCAGCTCGTCCTCCTTCGACGAATGGCTGTCCTTGGAGCTGTGGGGTCACTGGTGGGAGGACACCCCGGCGGCCAACAGCTTCTGGGCCAACCCCGCCGGCTTCGGCTGGCCGCTGCTGCTCGTCGGCTTGCTCATCGTGTGGATGGACCAGCGCGGCATCGTGCCGCCCGCCTTCCTCGCGTGGGCGGTGCTCGGGTGGGGTGTGGTGTGCGCCGTCATCGTCGAACCGACTCCGGGGCCGGTGGTGGTGATCGCCGCGATCCTGCTGCTGCGTGGCATCCGCGTCGCCGGTGCGCACGCCGAATCCGGGTCGCCGGTCCTGGCCTCGTAGGCCCTGGTATCGCCCGTCCTATGGCTCGCCGGCACTGGAGCGCGGCCGGTCGCCGCGCGAATCTGGGGGCATGACGAAGACGATCGCCCTGGTCACCGGGGCCAACAAGGGACTGGGCCGGGAAGCGGCCCGCAGACTGGCCGGGTCGGGCTGGCGGGTATATCTGGCCGCGCGCGACACCGCCAAGGGCGAAGCGGCGGCGGCCGAACTCGTCGCGGCCGGGCTCGACGTCCGGTTCGTCGCACTGGACGTGACCTCCGACGACTCGGTGTCCGCCGCCGCGGACACGGTGCAAGCCGAGGCGGGCCGGCTGGACGTCCTGATCAACAACGCGGGCATCGGCGGTCCGCACACCGCGCCCGGCGAGACCCGTCCCGACG
Organism: Nocardia sp. NPDC050718; assembly: GCF_040654235.1. Lineage (NCBI taxonomy): Bacteria > Bacillati > Actinomycetota > Actinomycetes > Mycobacteriales > Nocardiaceae > Nocardia > Nocardia sp. NPDC050718. The sequence continues at coordinate 1,411,706 of NZ_JBFAHQ010000001.1, forward strand.
AACTGCGGGAAGTGTTCGAGACCAATGTGTTCGGCCCGATCCGGGTGACCCATGCTTTTCTCCCGCTGCTGCGCCGCGCGGAGAACCCGCGGATCGTGATGGTCTCCAGCGGGGTCGGCTCGATCGCCACCGTCACCGACCCGCAGTGGGCGGGTCTGCTGCCGCCCGCGCTCGGCTACCCGACCACCAAGGCCGCGCTGAACATGATCACCACCATGTACGCCGCCGACCTGACCGGCATGCGCGTCAATGCCGTGAACCCCGGCTACACCGCGACCGACCTCAACGGGCACAGTGGGTTCCAGACCCTCACCGAGGGCACCGACGCCGTCGTCGAACTGGCCTCGGTGCCCCGCGATGGCGTCACCGGCGGTTTCTTCGACCGGACGGGCACCACGCCATGGTGAGAACCGGTGCCCTGCTGGCGGCTGTGCTCGCCGGGCTGGGCATCATCGGATATCTGCTGAGAACGGAGAACGCGGTGGCGCAACACCATTCCGAAACTGTCCTGTCGATCGGCCTGCATCCCGGCGCCGTCGACTACACCCGCTACCCGGGGCTCGATCAAGCGACGCTCACCGCGCGGATCGCGGCGGGCGAAGCGGCGTTGCGCGACGCCGGATTCGACCTCGTGAGCTGCCAGGTGCCCGCCGACCCGGATGCCGCCGAGGCGGTGTTGCGTGAATGCGTGGCGGGCGGGGACTTCGGCGTGGCGATGATCGGCGCCGGTGTGCGGATGGCTCCCGAACACACTCTGCTGTTCGAACGGCTGATCAATGTCGCCGCCGAGCTCGCCCCGGGAATCCGGTTCTGCTTCAACACGTCTCCCGAGACGACGATCGACGCGTTGCGTCGGTGGGTGCGGCCGAGCTGAGCGCCGACGACGGCCCGTGACGCGCGCCGAGCTGTCGTCGCGGGCGTACTACTTGTGGCCGCCGCCGTGGTCGTGGCCGCCGCAGGTGTCGGTCCGGCGGCCGTCGGTGGCGCTCGCCTGGCCCGCGCCGTGGCCCTCGAGCGCGGCGAACGGACCGCACTGGTGCGGGGCGATCCACACGTGCACCATCGGGTTGCCCGCACCGGGATTGATCGAGTTGGGCGGGCAGTTGCCCGCCGCGTCGGTGACACCGGCGACGACGGGGCCGTTGTCGCCCGCCTTCCAGCACAGGTTGTCGTGCACGTGCCACTGCATCAGCGAACCGCCGAACTCGGTCAGCGCCGGGTCGTCGATCTTCTTGCCGTTGGCGATGTACATGGCCGAGACCAGGGTGCGGTTCTGGCCGTCGACCCGGTAGACCAGCGACTCCGGGTGGCCCGCGTCGAGGAAGTTGCCGTCGCGGATGTAGCCGGTGTTGATGTAGTGCTCGTAGCCGGTGGCGGAGTCGCCGATCGAGCGGTAGCCCAGCGCGCCGACGGTCGTGACGTCGGCGAAGGCGGGCAGGCCGTCGAGGGTGCTGCGGATCAGGTTGGTGGCGCGCAGCTGCTGGTCGGCGGTCACCCCGGGCACGCCGGACAGGTCGATCGGCTGGGTGGGGTCGAACGGGCGCGGCCAGGCGGTGCCGGTGTCGTGGTCGCCGTGCTCCTCGCCCGCGGCGTGGGTGTGCTCGCCGCCGGTGTCGCCGTGACTGTGTACGTGGCCGACACCGTTGAGCATCGCCGCGAGCGCGAGGACACCCACCGCGCTCGCGGCGATCCCCGACCTCAGTGGGGGCAGGGTGGCGGTGGGGCGGAGCAGGCCGACGGCGCCGGCGAGCACGGCCAGCGCGCCCAGCGCGGCGCACACGGTGTCGGCCACCTGTGGCGCCTCCGCGGTCAGCCCGGTGATCCACGGAATATCGGCGAACCGCGTGAACGCCCACACCGCCGCCGCGAAGCCGTTCACCGCCAGCATCGCCGCCACGACGGGCTTGCGCGCGCTGAGCAGCACCGCCACGCCGGTCGCGCACTGGATCGCGGCCAGCACCACCATCAACCGCGCCAGCGTGGCGTGCTCGGTGTGCATCCCGGCGGCCAGGAAGTGCACCGCTCCCGCCCCGACCGACGCGATCCCGCCGACCAGCAGGTATCCGTTCCGTCCGCTCGCCATGCCTTCTCCTGTCCCAGTCCTTCGCGGCGGACACTACCCGGCCGACGTGATGCGGCACTGGCGTACCACTGAGAGAACTCTGTGGGCCGCCGCCGGTCGGCGCGCCTCCGGATTGGCCACCGGCGGGGTTCCGTGCTTAGCTACGCGGTTCCGAATTTCGGAATCCATTCCACGAGGGGATCTTTCGATGAGTTTCATGGGTAAGGCCGGCGTCGCCGTCGCGGCGCTCGGTCTTGCGGCCGGGTCGGTACTGGTTGCCGGTTCGGCGAACGCGGCGGGCGATCTGTTCGGCGCGATCGGGTTCAGCTCGCAGAAATGGGAGAGCTGGTCCGCGGCGAACTGGGACAGCGCGGAGAGCGCCCGGGCCGCCGTGATCGACAGTTGCGTCGCCGCGGGCGGTGAGGACTGCGGTGTGATGACCACCTGGGCCAACGGGTGCGGCGCGCTGGTGTGGAACGAAGAGGGCTGGGTCGCGGCCGCCTCGGGTCCCAACCGCAGCGAGGCCATCCGCAAGGCCATCGACCGCCTGTCCGACGGTGTCCCGATCGCCCGGCTGGCCAACTTCGGCTCCTCGGACCTCAGCGGCACCCAGGTCATCGACGTGGTCTGCACCCGCAACGTGGGCTGACCACCGGCATCGGCGCCGTTGCCATATCGAGACCATTACGATGGGTAACGAACTATGGGCGAGTCGCGAAATCCGTTGCATGAGTCTGAAAAGCACACAAGGTCAACGGGTTTCGGTTCGGGTCGGGGTGGCCGCCGCAGCGGCCGTTGCCGCGCTCGTCGGGTTCAGTGGTCCGGCGGCGGCCCTGCCGTCGGACCAGGTCGTCCAGTTCAACCCGACCCTCGCCAGGCTTCCGGGGAACGGCTGCGCGGCCATCGTCAACGCCGAGACGGTCCCGCAGCCGCAGGCCGGGCAGCTCGGCGTCCGCGTGAAAATCGTCCAGACCGGGCAGAACTGCGAGGTGTACCGCGTCTCGGTGCGGTGGAAGAATCTCGACACCGGCGTCGCGAACGCCCAGTCCCACAAGGTCGACAGCAACGGCGTCCTCGAACACGCCCCGGACGGCGTGATCACCGGCATGGGCATGGGCCCCGGTGTCGGCCGCGTCGAAGCGAGCATCGTGGCGACCACCGACACCTATCCCAATCACCATGATCTGGAACAGCTCTCGGGCAAGGCCTGGATCACGCTGAACGGCTAACCGAAACACCGACAGGGGCGGATCCACCCGGATCCGCCCCTTCGGCATCGATTACGGGATCGAGCCCGGCCGACTGCTCAGCATCCGACCCTGATGAAGAGCTGCCTCGTCTGGCCGGAATCGTGGACCACGACCCATCTGGTCGGGCTCTGGTTCAGCTCCACCAGGTGTTCGTTCCCGGCGTCATTCGCCAGCAGTTGCGCCTGGCCGATGTCGCTCCAGGTTTGGCGCCAATACTTGGGGACTCCCGGTTCGAACTTGTTCAACTGCGACCGCTGCTTGAATTCCGGGACCTCGCTCCCGGATATCTCGACAACCGCATCCAGGAGCGTGTCACCAAAGGTCGCGTTCTCGTGGAACCAGACCACTTTCGCGTCCTCCGGGAACACGAACTCTCCGCAGGACGCCAGGCTTCTCAAGTCATCGGAATCACCGCTGGAACAGCCGACGACCAGCCCGACCAGCAGGCAGGCCAAGCCGCCCGAGTAGCTGCGCTGACGCACGACCGGGCTCACAGCGTTCCGCTCCAGTGTTGCAGGGCGGATTCACCCCTGGATTTGAATGCGCGCGCCCACCCAGCCTCTTCCAGCTGCCGCGCTTCGTTGTTGATGGTCTTGGCGGGATTGATGTTGATCAGGTGATCACCTTTGAGATCGAAGTTGTAGTAGTCGTAGACATAGATCCGGTAGTCCATCTCCGCCCGGAGGCTGCCGTCGTCGGCCTGGTGGACCGTGGTGTCGGTGCCCACTGCGACGTCGAAGTGCCCAAGGGCATTCGCCAGGTCGTCGTCATCGCCGATCTCGACGTTGCCGATCCAACCGGCGGGCGTGATTTCCCTCGTCACTCCGATGCGGGGATCCGCCCGCGCCAGATCTTTCACCTCATCCAGGCTGGCGGCCGCCGCCCGCTGCACGGCGCTCGTTTTGACGATCTTGCGGATCTCGGCGCTGTCGAATCGGTAGTTGTGGTCGGGACCCTCGTCACGCATGTAGATCCGCAGCAGCTTCGGCGCGAGGTCGTAGCCGAACGAATCCCAGGCCACCAGAACGGCCGTGAGATCGGTTCGTGCCAATGTCGCTGCCACCTTGCTCATGACTCCGGTGTCCGAACCGTAGATCGCCCGGTTGATCGGCAGTTCCCGGTCTTCAGGCGGATGCAATGCTGTTCTCCCACCACACGTTGTTGTCGAGTCCGTATCGCCGCACACCGACGTCGGCGGCCACTTTGTCCGGGATCTCGAACTCGGCCGCATCGTAGGTCGGCCTCGCCCGACCCGGCGAGTAGTCCATCGCCTGGGAGATTCGCTCCACCGCCGTGGCTATCGCATCTCGTCTCGCGTTCGCCGATGTCTTCATCGCGTCGACGGCGGCCACGATGTCCGTTCGGAACGATTCGCGCATCGGTCCGTTGATCATCAGGGCCCAATGCGATAGCGGGAGAGTGATATCCAGAAAGGTCATCGGCTGTGTGAGGTCGTTGCTGAGCCCTATCGCCTGGTTGGAGACCAGGCGCTCCAGGTAGGCACCGCCGTTGCGGACGATCTTCGACGTCGCGTCCAGGTCGTCACTGCGCGTCGAGATCGCCTGCCCGAGGGTGGTCGCACTCGACGCGAAAGCCTCGGCCGCCGTTCCGATCCAGGTGGACTGCAGCCAGCCGAGTCCTCCGGAGAGGTTCTGTGACGACACGAAGTCGTTGATGCCGAGTTGGCAGATCCGATCGCCGAGTGGCTGCAATACCTCCCAGTCCGCGGCCAGCGGGTTCAAGTAGTCCGCAGCGGGTTTGATACCGATCGCCTCGCTCAGCTTGTCGTCATAGGGCGAGAGAACCTCTATGCCGCTGTTCACCAGCTGCCGAACCGTGAACTGGGCATCATCGGTCGCCGTGAGCGTCGGCAGTTGCAGTCCGGCGAATCTGTTCACCGCCCCGGGGTCGCCCGAGACGCTCACCGCCTCATCGGCACGCACCGCGGAAATCGCCTGTGCCGAGGTGGTGTCCGTTGTCAGGTACTGGGTTCCGGCCGTGGCGAGAGCGGAGCCGAAGGTGCTCAGGCTCGACAGATCCTGTCCGTGGGATGACGACAGGGTGGTCTGCAATTTCTCGAACGACGGCGCCAGGGTGGACAGCAGTCCGGCGGTATCGGCGGGGATCGAGAAGGTCGACAGCAGGCGCGAGGCATTCGACGAGAAGTTGGTGCCGAGGTCTTCCAGGTCCAGCCGGAATCCGGCGAGGCTACCCAATTGGACCGAGAAGTCGTTCACCGCAGCTCCCACTGGCGGGAGGCGGGATTCGCATCGAGGATCACGAAATAACTCTCCCCCCAAGATGATTCGTCGATGGCATACTACCGGGCCGCGTGAAGAGCTGAGATCTACCCGGACCGGCATGGGAAACGGCCGACGCCGGGCGGATCGTGTGGATCCACCCGGCGTCGGCCGTTGTGTGCGAGGAACTACGCGGTCGGCTCGAAGGCCTCGGCGATGATCTCGGCCTGTTCCACGGCGTGCACCTTCGACGAGCCCGAGGACGGGGCCGACATGGCGCGGCGCGAGATGCGGCGCAGCTTGCCGAGGCGCTCGGGGAGGACCTCGGGGAGGTTGAGGCCGAAGAACGGCCAGGCGCCCTGGTTGGCCGGCTCCTCCTGGACCCAGACGATGTCGGTCGCGTTGGGGTACTTGGCCAGTGCCTCGTTGAGGCGGTACGTCGGGATCGGGTACAGCTGTTCGATCCGGACGATGGCCACGTCCTCGCGCTTCTGCTTCGCCTTCTCGGCGGCCAGCTCGTAGTAGAGCTTGCCCGAGGTCAGCAGGATGCGCTTGACCTTGGTGGTGTCGCCGACGCCCTGCTCGTAGGTGGGCTCGTCGAACACCGAGCGGAACTTCGACTCGGTGAAGTCCTTGATGTCGGAGACCACGGCCTTGTTGCGCAGCATCGACTTCGGGGTGAAGACGATCAGCGGACGACGGATGCCGTCGAGCGCGTGGCGGCGCAGCAGGTGGAAGTAGTTCGCCGGGGTGGACGGCACCGCGACGGTCATCGAACCCTCCGCGCACAGCTGCAGGAAGCGCTCGATGCGGCCCGAGGTGTGGTCGGGACCCTGGCCCTCGTGGCCGTGCGGCAGCAGCAGCACCACGTCGGAGAGCTGGCCCCACTTGGCCTCACCGGACGAGATGAACTCGTCGATGATCGACTGCGCGCCGTTGACGAAGTCACCGAACTGGGCTTCCCACAGCACCAGGGCGTTCGGGTTGCCCAGCGAGTAGCCGTATTCGAAGCCGACGGCGGCGTATTCGCTCAGCGCCGAGTCGTGCACCGCGAACCAGCCCGGCTTGTCCGAACCGATGTTGTGCAGCGGGGTGTACTCGTCGGCGTTGAGCCGGTCGATGATGACCGCGTGCCGCTGGGTGAAGGTGCCGCGGCGCGAGTCCTGACCGGTCAGGCGCACGTCGTGGCCCTGGTCGATCAGCGTGCCGAAGGCCAGCAGCTCGGCGAAGGCCCAGTCGACCTTGCCCTCGTAGGCCATCTCGCGGCGCTTCTCCAGCACCGGCTTGACGCGCGGGTGCACGTTGAAGCCGTCCGGCGGGGTGTTGAACGCGTCGCCGATGCGCTGCAGGACCGACTTGTCGACCGCGGTCTGCACGGTGGCGGGAACCTTCTGGTCGTCCTCGACGGACTCCGACGGCTCCGGAACGTACTTCTCCAGCTCGCGGACCTCGTTGAACACGCGCTCCAGCTGACCCTGGTAGTCACGCAGCGCGTCCTCGGCCTCCTTCATGGAGATGTCGCCGCGACCGATCAGCGATTCGGTGTAGGCCTTGCGGACCGAACGCTTGGTGTCGATGACGTCGTACATCTCCGGCTGGGTCATCGAGGGGTCGTCGCCCTCGTTGTGCCCGCGGCGGCGGTAGCAGACGAGGTCGATGACGACGTCCTTGCGGAACTTCTGCCGGAAGTCGACCGCCAGGCGCGCGACCCAGTCGCAGGCCTCCGGGTCGTCACCGTTGACGTGGAAGATCGGCGCGCCGATGAACTTCGCGATGTCGGTGGAGTACTCGGTGGAGCGGCTGTTCTCCGGCGCGGTGGTGAAGCCGATCTGGTTGTTCACCACGATGTGGATGGTGCCGCCGACGCGGTAGCCACGCAGGCCACCCAGGTTCAGCGTCTCGGCGACCACGCCCTGACCGGCGAACGCGGCGTCACCGTGCAGCATCAGCGGCATGACCGAGAAGCCCTCGGGACCGTCGCCCTTGTTCAGCAGGTCCTGCTTGGCGCGCACGAGGCCCTCGAGGACGGGGTCGACCGCCTCCAGGTGCGAGGGGTTCGCGGTGAGCGACACCTCGATCTCGTTGTCGCCGAACATCTGCAGGTACTGGCCCTGCGCGCCGAGGTGGTACTTCACGTCGCCGGAGCCGTGGGTGGCCGCCGGGTTCATGTTGCCCTCGAACTCGGTGAAGATCTTCGAGTACGGCTTGCCGACGATGTTGGCCAGCACGTTGAGGCGGCCGCGGTGCGGCATGCCGATGACGACCTCGTCGAGCGCGTGCTCGGCGCACTGGTCGATGGTGGCGTCCATCATCGGGATGACGGCCTCGGCGCCCTCGAGCGAGAAGCGCTTCTGACCGACGTACTTGGTCTGCAGGAACGTCTCGAACGCCTCGGCGGCGTTGAGGCGGTTCAGGATGTACTTCTGCTGGGCGACCGTCGGCTTGACGTGCTTCTGCTCGACCCGCTCCTGGATCCACTTGAGCTGGTCGGTCTCGAGGATGTGGGTGTATTCCACACCGACGTGGCGGCAGTAGGCGTCGCGCAGGATCGACAGCACGTCGCGCAGCTTCATCCGCTCCTGGCCGTGGAAGCCGGCGACGTTGAAGGTGCGGTCGAGGTCCCACAGCGTGAGCCCGTGCTCGGTGACATCGAGGTCGGGGTGGCTGCGGAACTTGTCCTTGACCAGGCGCAGCGGGTCGGTGTCGGCCATCAGGTGACCGCGGTTGCGGTAGGCCGCGATCATCTCGAGCACGCGGGCGCTCTTGTCGACGCCGCGCTCGCTGATGTCCTTGCGCCAGCGGACCGGCTCGTACGGCACGCCGAGGCCGTGGAAGATCTCGTCGTAGAACTCGTCGGAGATCAGCAGGTTGTGGATGGTGCGCAGGAAGTCGCCGGACTCGGCGCCCTGGATGATGCGGTGGTCGTAGGTCGAGGTCAGCGTCATCAGCTTGCCGACGCCGATATCGGCGATCCGCTCGTCGCTCATGCCCTGGAACTCGGCCGGGTACTCCATCGCTCCGGCACCGATGATCGCGCCCTGGCCCGGCATCAGGCGCGGCACCGAGTGCACGGTGCCGATGGTGCCCGGGTTGGTCAGCGAGATGGTGACGCCGGCGAAGTCGTCGGTGGTGAGCTTGCCCTCGCGGGCGCGGCGGACGACGTCCTCGTAGGCGGTGTGGAACTGGCCGAAGCTCATGTCCTCGGTGCCCTTGATGGCCGCGACGGCCAGCGAGCGGTTGCCGTCCTTGCCGACGAGGTCAATCGCCAGGCCCAGGTTGGTGTGCGCCGGGGTGACCGAGTTCGGCTTCCCGTCGATCTCGGCGAAGTGCCGGTTCAGGTTCGGGAAGGCCTTGACCGCCTGCACGATCGCGTAGCCGAGCAGGTGGGTGAAGGAGATCTTGCCGCCGCGGGTGCGGGCCAGGTGGTTGTTGATCACCAGGCGGTTGTCGATCATCAGCTTGGCCGGGATCGCGCGCACCGAGGTCGCGGTGGGGATCGTCAGCGAGGCCGACATGTTCTTCGCGATGGCGGCGGCCGGGCCGCGCAGCACCTTGGTCTCGTCGGCGACGGCGGCGGCCTTGGGCGCGGCGGTGGCCGGTGCGTTCGACACCGGGGCAGGTGTGGTCTGCGGTGCGCGCACGGTCGCGGGAGCGGGCTTGGGGGCCGGTGCCGGAGCCGGCGGCGGGGGCGCCACGGCGGGCTTGGCGGCGGCGGGCGCGGGAGCCGCGGCGGGAGCGGCGGCCGGCGGGGGTGTCGCAGCGGCGGCGGGAGCCGGAGCCTGGCTGTTACCTGATTCGGTGCCGACCTCCGGAGTGTAATCCGCGAGGAACTCGTGCCAACTGGCGTCGACCGAGGATGGGTCCTGTTTGAACTTCTGATACATCTCGTCGACTAGCCACTGGTTCTGTCCGAACTGGGAAGTTGAGCTGCTCACAGCTGGTGTTCGCCTCATTTCGTTCTTCGCGCTGCGACGTTTGTGACGTGCCCGGCAGGGGTATCAGCGGATGGCTGCCGATGCGCCCTCACCGAGCATATGCCCAGCGGCATACCCGTGTTGCGACTGACCCGATCTCCCCGGGTGCTACCGGTCACGCGCCGACAGTATTCCCTCGGCTTCGGCACCCGCCGCCCAGAGTCGCGCGTAACGTCCGCCTCGGGCCAGCAGTTCCTGCGGCGTGCCGAATTCGACGACCCGGCCGTGCTCGACCACGCCGACGAGGTCGGCCCGCGCCGCGGTGGCCAGCCGGTGCGCGACCACGACGGTGGTCCGGCCGCGCGCCAGCGATCGGCTCGCTACCAGCACCGATGCCTCGGTCGCCGGATCCAGGGTGGAGGTCGCCTCGTCGAGCAGGAGCAGATCGGGATCGACCAGTTCGGCCCGCGCGAGGGCGATCAGCTGACGCTGTCCGGCGGACAGTCCGCGCCCTCTTTCACCGACCGGTTGGTTCATTTTCTGGGGTAATCCGTCGATCATCTGCGCCGCGCCGACGGTGGCGGCCGCGGTGCCGATGTCCACTGCCGTGGCGAAAGGTTGCCCGAATGCAATGTTGCTCGCGACGTCGCCGGTGAACAGGTGAGCTTCCTGGGGCACAATTCCCAGCCGGCCGCGGAAGTCGGTGAGCACAAATTTACGTAAATCGACCCCGTCGACACGGATCGAGCCCGCCGCGGGGTCGGCCGGGAGGTCGTAGAGCCGGGCCAGCAGCTTCACGATCGTCGATTTGCCCGCGCCGGTCGCGCCGACGAGCGCGAGCGTCGAGCCCGCCGGGACGGTGAAGGAGACACCGTCGAGCGCGGGGGCGGCGGCGCCGGGGTAGCGGAAGCGCACGTCGTCGAAGACGATCGCGCCGTCGAGCCGGTCGACGGGCACCGCGTCCGGCGGATCGGGCGCGATCGAGGACTCGGTGCGCAGCAGGTCGCCGATCCGGCGCAGGCCGACCCTGGCCTGCTGATAGCCGTCGAATACCTGCGACAGCTCCTGGATCGGGCCGAACAGCAGGCCCAGATACAGCACGAAGGCGACCAGCGTTCCGGTCGTGGTCCGGCCATCGGCGACCGCGTTCGCGCCGAGGTACACCACGACGGCCAGGGCGAGGTCGGCCCAGGCCAGCCCGAAGGAGAAGTAGGCGGCGATGGCGCGCTGGGCGCGGACGCGGGCGTCGCGGTAGCGGTGCGAGTACTCGGCGAAGCGGCGCGCGGCGCCGGGCTCGCTGCGCGCGGCCTGCACCGCGCGCAGGCCCGCGATGTTCTCCTGGAAATCGGCGTTGACCACCGACACCCGCTCGCGGGAGACCGTGTAGGCCGAGGAGGACACCCGGCGGAACGCCAGCGTGGCCAGCAGCATGGGCGGCACCGTGGCCAGCACGATCAGCGCCAGCCCCGCGTCGATGAAGACCAGGCCGACGGCGACGCCGACCAGGGTGATCAGCCCGACCAGGCCGGTGGCGACGCCGGTCTGCAGGAACGTCGAGAGGGCGTCGACGTCGGTGGTCATCCTGGTCATGATCCGGCCGGACAGTTCGCGCTCGTAGTAGTCGAGGCCGAGCCGCTGCAGGTGCGCGTAGCTGCGCACCCGCAGGCCGAACAGCACGCGTTCGCCGGTGCGCGCGGTGAGCACGGTGACGGCGGCGCCGACGATCAGCCCGGTCAGCACCAGCCCGATCCCGACGACGCCCGCGATCGCCAGCGCGGTGCCGTCGCCCGCGGTGACGCCGGTGTCGATGGCGTAGCGGACCAGCGGCGGGAAGGCGACACCGATCAGGGCGTCGACGGTGAGCAGCAGCATCACCGCGCAGACCAGGCCGCGCACCGGGCGCAGCAGCGCGCGCAAGCCGAAGTCGGGTTGCGGTGCGCGCAGGTCGCCGGGGAGGCCGGGGTGCTCGGTGGCCGGGGGCAGCGCGTCGACGGCGGCGCGCAGTTCGGGTGTCTCGCTCAGGTCCGTGGCCGCCGCGGCCATCGACCGTGGGCGGCCGCCGTCGGGGCGGTTCGTGGTGGCGGAGGGCGCGGTGGGCAGGGCGGCGCCCAGCGGCGCGGGCAGCCGGATGACCCGGTCGGCCTGGGCCAGCGTGGACTCGCGGTGGGCCAGGATCAGCGTCGTCCGGCCGCCGGGATCGGGCAGCCTGCGGAAGATCTCCGCCTCGGTGACGGCGTCGACCGCGGAGGTGGCGTCGTCGAGCACCAGCACGCGGGGCCGGGTGAGCAGGGCCCTGGCCAGGGCGATGCGCTGGCGCTGCCCGCCGGACAGGGTGAGGCCGCGCTCGCCGATGACGGTGTCGTAGCCGTCGGGGAGTTCGGCGATGAACTCGTCGGCGGCGGCGGCCGTCGCGGCGGCCCTGATCTCGGCGTCGGTGGCCTCGGGGCGGCCGAGCGCGATATTGGCGGCGATGGTGTCGGAGAACAGGAACGGATCGTCGAAGACCACGCCGAGCGCGCCGCGCAGTTCGTCGGCGCGCAGCTCGGCCAGGTCGACCCGGGTGCCGTCGGCGCCGACCAGGCTGATCCGGCCCGCGTCGGGCGCGTAGAAGCGTGGCAGCAGCAGCGACAGCGTCGACTTGCCCGATCCGGCCGGACCGATGACGGCGACCGTCTCGCCCGGCCGCACGGTGAGGTCCAATTCGTGGAGCACCGGTTGATCGGCCGCGAAGCCGAAGCTCACCGCGTCGAATTCGATGCCGAGCGGGCCGGGCGGCAGGGTGACCGGCTTGTCGGGGTCGACCAGCACCGGCGCGGCGTCGATGACCTGGAAGACCCGGTCGACGGCGGCCTCGGTGAGCTGGCCCATGATCACCACCGAGGTGATCGTGCGCGCCGAGGACGTCATGGTGGCCAGGTAGGCGGTGAACGCCAGGAAGGTGCCCACGCCGATCGCGCCGTGCCTGGCCAGCACGCCGCCGACGATGATCACCGCGACCAGTCCCGCCTGCGGCAGCGCCGAGACCACCGGCGCGAACCCGGCATTGATCCGGGCGGCGCGCAGGCGTTCGGCGAACAGGCGGCGGCCGTGCTCCTCGAGCACGTCGACCATTCGGGCCTCCTGCCCGAACCCCTTCACCACCCGCACCCCGGTGACGGTCTGCTCGACGTGTTCGGCGAGGTCGGCGGCGCGCTGCTGGGCCGACCAGGTCGCCGCGTACAGCCGGGGCCGCACCCGCAGCACGATCACCGCCATCGCGGGCGCGACCAGCAGCGCGGCCAGGGCCAGCGGGGGGCTCAGCCACACCATCACCACGGCCGAGAGCACGAACTGCAAGACCGCGAGACCCGACCACGGGACCATTGCCAGCAGGCCCTGCACCAGCTGGAGATCGGTGATCGAGCGCGACACCACCTGGCCGGTGCGGATCGCGTCCTGACCCGCGCCGTCGAGCCGTTGCAGCGCGGCCAGCAGCGACACCCGCAGGCTGTGCTGCACCTCGAGCGACAGCTTGCCCGCCCAGAGCCTGCGCGCGAAGGTGGCGACGAACCGGCCGACCGCGAGCAGGGCCAGCAGCGCCGCGGCACTGCCGATGACCGAGGTATCGCCCGCGACCGCCGCGTCGACGGCGCGTTTGGTCGCCAGCGGCGCGGCGATCGAGACGACCGCACCGGCCAGCACCGCGGCGGTGATGCCCGTGAGCAGCCGGGGATGCTCCAGGCTCAGGCGCCAGAGCCTGCGGATCCAGCCCGGTTCGGTGGCTGCCACCGGGCCTACAGGTCGCGGGTGCGCAGGTCCCACCAGCCCGCGGCGCCGATCGCGGCCGTCCACAGCAACAGGACCACGAGGGCGGCGGGCGTCGGCGCGAAGACCTCGGCCTCGGCGAACGAGCCCGCGCTGACGCCCGCGACCGTGGCGGAGACCGGCAGCAGGGTGGCGAAGCCGCCCGCGCCGAAGCCCTTGACCACCACCCAGATCAGCGGTTCGAGAATGAAGGCCCACCCCAGCACCAGCCAGACCGCGCCGCTGACCGTCCGCAGCAGCAGGCCGAGGCCCGCGCCGATCACCGCCCAGCACAGGGCGACCAGCAGACCGGCGCCGAGCACCTCCGTCAGCTGCCAGCCGAAGTCGAACTTGCCGCGTCCGGCCACCAGCAGGGCCAGCAGGCTCACCACCTCGGCGGCCAGCGCTACGGCGAAGGCGAACGCCGCGGTGGCGGCGAACTTGGCGACGACCAGGCGGGTCCGGTCGGGCGCGAACAGCACGGTCAGCGCCATGGTCTTGCGCCGGTACTCCCCGCCGGTGGCGGCGATGCCGAGCAGGGCCGCCACCACGAACACCGCGGCCAGCCCGAGATACAGCCCGATGGTCGCGGCGCCGGTGGCGGGCTGACCCTTCGGATCGGCGGGCCCGGACATCAGCGCGGTGATCAGCGTACCGACGAGCGCGAGCGCCACGGGCGCGGCGAGCAACAGCCGCGCCGGGCGCACGGCGACGACCTTGCGCGCCTCGGACTCGATGCCGGGCAGGAGATCGGCGGGCAGCACTGCGGTCATCGTGGCATCCCATACGAGGTCGGCGCCGGGGCGAACGCGGCGGGATTCGCGTGCGGCGCCGGCACGGTGTGCCGGTGGCCGCGGGGTTTGGTCAGCGAGGCGAGGACCCGGTCGGGATGGATCGGATCGGCGACGATGCTGCCGATCCGCACCTGCGCGGCCTCGGCGACCTCGCGGAGGGTGGCCTCGCTCGCCTCGGCGACGGCCAGCCTGCCGTCGGGCCGCATCACCGCGTCGGTGTAGCCCCGCGCGGCCAGCGCGGTGGCCAGCGCGATCGAGGGTGAGGCGGCGACGACGAGCCGGTCCGGATGGCCGCGGCGCAGCTTGGCCGGGGTGCCCTGCCAGACGACCGCGCCCTCGCTCAGCACGACGAGCTGATCGGCCGTCGCCACCACATCGGCCAGCTTGTCGGCGCTGACCAGCGCCGTGCCGCCGCGGGCGGTGTGCCCGCGCAGCAGTTCGTGCAGCCAGCCGCGTTCCCTGCCGTCGGCGCCGGTGAACGGGTCGTCGAGCACCAGCAGCGGGGGATCGGCCAGCAGCGCGGTGCCCAGTGCCAGCCGGGTCTGCTGACCGGGCTGCAACCGCGCGATCGGGGTATCGGCGACCGTGGCCAGCCCGGTTTCGGCGAGGACAGCCGCGACCCGCCGCCGGGATGCCCCCGCGACCGGCGCGTAGCAGCGCAGATGATCGTGCACCGTGCGCGCCGGATGCAGGCCGCGCGGACTCAGCACCGCGCCGACGGCGCCCGGACCGGTGCCCGGCACGTCGATCTCGACGGTGCCGGTGGTCGGCTTCTGCAAGCCGACCACCATCCGCAGCACCGTCGACTTGCCAGCCCCGGTGGGACCGACGAGCGCGGTGACCGACCCGGCGGGCACCGCGAAGCCGACCTCGTGCACGGCGCTGACCAGCTCGAACTGCTTGCCGACACCGCGCAGTCGCACAGCGTCGCCGCGGCGCGCGCTCACTGGTTCTTCGCTATGGGGGCGTCGATCGCGGGCAGCGGATCGGCCTCGATGACCGGATGCAGCGGGGACGGCCAGAACGCGGGCGCAGGCCCGAAAGCCTTGCGCGCGTTGTCGATCGTCACCTTGCCCAGCGCACGGTTACCCGCGCCACCGATGGCGGCGCCGATGCCGGCGGGCAGGATCTTGCCCGCCATGAGCGCGGCGCGCTTGGTGATGAAGCGCTTGATGAACTGCTGCAGCAGCCGGTTGTTGATCGAGGCGATCCCCGGCACCTTGTTCGCCAGCGTGCCCGCCCAGTTCTTGGACGACGTGCCGAGCCCCTTCTGCACGATCGCCATGCCCGCGTCGCCGAGGACGACGGCGAGCACCAGCGCCCGGCGGGCCTCCTTGTCCTCCGGCTCGATGCCGTGGACATAGGCCCTGGCCAAGGTGAACAGGGCGGAGGCCTCCATGAAGAACGCGGTCTCCGCGCTGATCGCGCCGAGGGCGGCCAGCGTGCCGACGCCGGGCACCGCCGCGGTCGCGCCGACCGCCGCGCCGCTGCCGGTGACGGCTAGCAGATACTGCTTCTCCAGCCGCTCCACGAGCTGGGCCGGGCTCTCACCGGGATGACGCTCGCGGAGAAAGGCGACGTATTTGCGCACCGCGGGTGCCTGCAGCTTGGACCCCGTGTCGAGCACATCGACCACGGCCTTCTCGATCGCTTTGTTGAACACGGCGTTGTCCTCCTCATCGCCTGACGAAACGAACTGTAGGGCACCGCGGTCCCCGACAGCTCATCATGCCAACGAGCGCCGACACCCCGCCGGTTCCATGATGTGGGCGCGATCTCCGTGCTGGTCCTCGCGCGGGAGCTGGTTCTAGTCTGACCGGATGAGCGCAACGCAGCCGACCCGTTTGATCCGCGACTTCACCGCAGACGGTGCCGAGATCGCGACGATCACCATCGCCCACCCGCCGTTGAACCTGTTCGACCGCCGGCTCATCGACTCGCTGATCGCCGATATCGCCGCCGTGGGCAAGCAGCCGCCGCGCGCCGTGCTGATCCGCGCCGAGGGCAAGGTCGTCTCGGGCGGCGTCGACGTGAACATCTTCGACGGGCTCACCGTCGAGGAGGGCGCCCGCCTCTGGAACGACCTGTTCGCCCAGATCATCCACCCGATCGAGGCCCTGCCGTGCCCGGTGGTCTTCGCCGCGCACGGCCTCACCCTCACCGCCGCCTTCGAGATCGCGCTGGCCTGCGACTTCATCCTGGCCGCGCCCAAGGCCAAGTTCGGGCTGGTCGAGACGGTCGTCGGGCTGACGCCGTCGATGGGCGGCCCGCAGCGGCTGGCCGAACGCGCGGGCTCAGGCCGCGCCCGCGAGTTCGTGATGACCGGTGACCTCTACGACGCCGCCACGATGGCCGAGTGGGGCGTGGTCAACGCGGTGCACGACGATGTCGAGGCCGCCGCCGCGGCGCTGGTCGCGCGCCTGGCCGCAGGCCCGACCCGCGCGCACGCGGCGACCAAGCAGATCATCGAGGCGTGGCGTTCCGGCGGTGTGGCACACGCGGATTCGGTGACGCCGGATATCTCGGGCGAGCTGTTCGCGACCGCCGACCTGCGCGGCGCGGTGCGCAGTTTCCTGGAGATCGGCCCGGGTAAGGCGACCTATCGCGGCGAATGAGCGCGCCGAGTGCCTGACAGCTGTGTGATCCACGTCATATAGTCACAGGTGCGGTGCTGCATCGACGTACGTGGAGGTCCGGATGGGTCAGAGCGAGCACGAGGGCGCGACCATCATCGAGTTCCCTGCCAACGGTGCGGCCGGGCGGCTGACCAGGGGGTCCGACGGGATCCTGCGCTACGGCGACCTCAGCCCGGCCCTCACCGAGCTGCTCGACCTGCGGGTGCACGCGTTCACCGGCCGGGAGGCGGTCGTCGAGGTGGGCGGGCCGCGGCTGACCTATCGCGAACTGTGGCACAGCGCGTCCCGGATCGCCGGTGGGCTGCAGGACCGGGGCATCGGCTACGGCGACCGCGTCGCGGTGCACATGCCGACGAGCGCCCGCTGGGTGCAGGCGTTCCTCGGCGCGCTGCTCTCCGGCGCGGTCCCGGTGCTCGTCCCCGATTCGCTGCCGGTCGCGGTGGCGCAGCGGGTGATCGCCGACAGCAGCGCCGACTTCGTGCTCGGCCCCGACGGCCCGCTGCCCGACAGCGCCGCCTATATCGATGACGGTGCGGCACTGGATGATCCGGCGCTGCTCTGTTACACCGGCACGGCCGCCCGGCGGCCGGTGCCGACCGGCGTCGAGCTGACCAACGAGAACCTGCTCTCGGCGGTGTCCTCGGTGATCGGCGCGCTCGACCTGCCCGCCGAGGGCCTGCGCAACCTGGTGCTGCTGCCGCTGGCGCACGCCAGCGGGTGTGTCGACCAGCTGCTGCCCACCTTCGCGGTCGGCGGCACGGTGGTGCTCGCGCCCGGTGCGCCCAGCCTCGCCGACGTGCTCGACACCGAGCGCATCGACACCGTCTCGGGCACCCCGCGCATCTTCGCGGGCCTGCTCCCCGAACTCGCCGCGCGCCGGGCGGGCGCGGGGGTGCGGCGGATCAGCAAGGCCTGTCATCGGTCCGAACGCGCCGCCGCGGCCGCCCCGGCCACGCTGACGGCGGCGCTGCGCGACCTGTTCCCGGCGGCCAGGCAGTGGTCGGTCTGGGGCGCGACGGAGACCAGCGGCATCGGCCTGATGGTCGACGACACCGACCTCGCCGAATCCGCGTCCACCCTCGGATTCGCTTTCGGCGGGACGGAATTGGCCCTGTCCGGGCCGCAGGCGAGCGCGGGCCGCGGCGAATTGCTGTGCCGCGGCCCGAATGTCAGCAGGCGCTACTGGAACGATCCCGACGCCTCGGTCGCCCGGTTCAGCGGAAGCTGGTTCCACACCGGCAATCTGGTGAGCATCGAGGACAACGGTCTGGTCCGCGCGGTGCTGCCGGTGCGGCAGCGCCGCGTCAGCGGGCTGTAGCTCAGCGCAGCCGGGTGCGCAGCGCCGCGCGCAGCTCGCCGGTGAGGCCGATCGCGCTCAGGTAGCCCTCGGTGTCGCCGTAGGTCTCGCGCACGGTGCGGTCGGCGGTGCGCAGGTAGTCCTCTTGTACACCGAGCAGGTCGGCCGACAGGGCCGCGCCGTCGGCGATCTTCGGCTCCAGCAGCCGCCGTAGCGGTTCGACGGCGGCGTTGCTGGCCAGGTAGTCGGTGTAGACGTCGTCCTCGGTGACGTCCACCGCGCGCAGCAGCGTGGCCACCGCCCAGCCGGTGCGGTCCTTGCCCGCCGCGCAGTGCACCAGCGCCGCGCCGTCGCCCTCGGCGACGGAGGTGGCCAGCCGGGTGATCGCGGCGTGTGCCTCCGGCATCACCGGGAACTGCCGGTAGACCTCGAGCATGTGGGTGCGCGCCGAGACGGTCTCGGCCTCGTGCGGCGGTGCCTCGCCCATCCGCGAGTCGAACGGGGTGACGTGCAGCCGGACGCCCGCGGGCAGGATGTCGTGGCCGATGTGGTCGATCTCGGCCAGGCCGCGCAGATCGTGCACGTCGGTGACGCGCAGTCCGCGCAGGGTGTCGTGCCCTTTCGCGTCGAGACCGCTCAACTGGGCCGAGCGCAGCAGCACACCGGGCCGGATCGTCGAACCGTCGGTGGTGCGCAGCCCGCCCACATCGCGGAAATTGAAGGTGCCGCTGAGGGCGAACTGATCGGCAGGAGGCGAAAGAGTCACCCGTCCAGGTTATCGACGGTTCCGCCGGACCCGCGATGGAGTTCGCGGATCCGACACGCACTGTGTTGTGTCCGTTTCGCCGGGTGCCACTGTGCCGTCGCCCACACGCACCGGGGCCTACCTGCGATGACTTGTACACTCGACCAGTGCGCGGATGATGGCGTTGGGGTGGCGTCTGCGGTGAATGTGAACTATTCAAGCCGTATGGTCGGTTTTACAAAAGGTCGCATTCGGATAACAAAACAATCTTTCAGTCTGAAAAGGACGGCTGAACCAGTTCGTGAATCCAGAAAACCTTCTAAGATCGAGCTCGCTGGATAGGTTGATCGGTACCCGGTCGGTCTCTCCACTCGCTCGCATCGCCGCGGGCAGCGAAATTTGTTGCCGAGGAGTTGTCGTTGAGCGCCAGTCGTGAACTAACCGAGACATTGCTCCGGCCTGCCGTCTGTGAGGCCGTGGAGCATGCCGCCGCGAATTCGGACGCCACCGGCGTGCGGGCGCTGCGCATGTTGCTGCACGCGGGCATGAGTGCCTACTGGCCGCTGGTGAAGGCCGAGCCCGATCGTCAGATCGCCGCCTACGACGCCGCGTTGCAGACTCTGCGGCACCGGTGGTCGGACACCGGTGACGCCATCGGCGACCCGACCGCGACCGCGCTGTTCCGGCAGATGGACGACGAGGCCATCGCCTTCCTCGGGCTGTGCGCCCGGCTCTCGGGCACCCAGTGGCTGGAGCCGCTCGACTCGGTCGCCACCTACATCGTCTCGGTGCTCTACGGCGCGGTGCTGCGCTGGCTCGCCGACGGCAACGACGAGACCACCCTGGTGGTCATCGACGACCTGGTCGGCTGCCTGACGCTCAAGGCCGTCGAAGTCTGACCCCGCTGATACTGGACGACTGACCAAATAGGTGGTTCAGTAGTCGAGTGACCCAGACGACATCGCTGCACCATCTGCACGCGGCGACCGCCGAGCTCGATCCGCCGCTGGCCGCGGTCGACCTCGCCGCGCTCGACGCCAACGCCGCCGATCTGGTCCGCCGCGCGAACGGCGTCGCGGTCCGGGTCGCCAGCAAATCCGTGCGCTGCCGCGCCGTGCTCGAACGCGTGCTCGGCGACGGCCTCACCGCGCAGGGCGGCTTCGCCGGCATCATGGCCTATTCGCTGCGGGAGGCCATCTGGCTGGTCCGCCTCGGCGCCCGCGACGTCCTGCTCGGCTACCCGGTGGCCGACCGGGCCGCGCTGGCCGAGCTCGCCGCGTCCCCCGAGCTGCTGGCCGCGATCACCCTGATGATCGACGACGTCGCCCAGCTCGAACTCACCCGCGCCGCCCTCGGCACCGACCTGGTCCATCCCCGGATCTGCCTCGACGTCGACGCCGCCCTGCGGATCGGCCCGCTGCACCTGGGCACCCGGCGCTCCCCGGTGCGCAGCCCCGAGCAGGCCGCCGAGCTGGCCGCCGAGGCGCGCAGGCGCGGCTTCGACGTGGTCGGCGTGATGACCTACGAGGCCCAGATCGCCGGCCTGCCCGACACCAACCCCGCGGTGCGGGTGGTCAAGCGGTTGTCCGCCGCCGAGATCGGCCGCAGGCGCTCCCGGGTGCTCGACGCGGTGCGCATGGTCACCGGTCCGCTGGAGATCGTGAACAGCGGCGGCACCGGCTCGATCGAGGTCTCGATCACCGACCCGGAGGTCACCGAGGTGACCGCGGGGTCCGGGCTGTACGTGCCGACGCTGTTCGACCACTACCGCTCGTTCACCCCCCGCCCCGCGCTGTTCTTCGCGACCCCGGTGCTGCGCAAGCCCACCCCGAGGATCGCCACCGTCTTCGCCGGCGGCTACATCGCCTCCGGTCCCGCCGGCCCGAGCCGGGTGCCGCTGCCGGTGTGGCCCGCGGGCCTGAAGCTGCTCGGCGCCGAGGGCGCGGGCGAGGTGCAGACCCCGCTGGCCGGTGGCGCCGAGCTCGAGATCGGCGATCGCGTCTGGTTCCGGCACGCCAAGGCGGGCGAGCTGTGCGAGCGCTTCGACCGGATCCACCTGGTCGACGAGGCTGGTGCGCGCACCACCGTGCCGACCTACCGCGGCGAAGGTCAGTGCTTCGGCTGATCGGTGAGCAGCGCGCGGACCTCGTCGTCGGCGAGCTGGTGGAAGTCGCGATAGGCCATCCCGACCCCGCCCAGGTCGGCGGGCGTCCACAGGCAGACCAGCTCGTCGCACTCGCGGCGCACCCGCCGCGCGGCCTCGGGCGAGGACACCGGCATCGCGACGACGATCCGGTCCGGATGCCGGGCCCTGGCCACCCGGCACGCGGCCACCACGGTCGCGCCGGTCGCCATGCCGTCGTCGACGATCATCACCACCCGCCCGGCCAGCGGGACCGGGTCGCCGGTGCGCAGCTCGCGCTGCCTGCGCGCCAGTTCGATCCGCTCGGCCCGCTCGACTTCGTCGAAGGCCTCCTGCGTCACCCCGCTGCGTTCGACGACATCGCGATTGACCACCAGCACGCCACCCTCGCCGAGCGCGCCCATCGCCAGCTCCGGCTGCCAGGGCAGGCCCAGCTTGCGGACCAGCAGGATGTCGAGTTCACCGCCGACGATCGCGCAGACCCCGGCCGCCACCGGAACACCACCGCGCGGCAGCCCGAGCACCAGTGGGCGCGGGGCCCGCAGGTGCTCCAGGGCCTTGCCGAGGACGCGGCCCGCCGCTGCCCGATCGGGGTAGACCACGTCTGTAAACGCTACTCCGCGGCGGGCTCCGGCGATACGCGCTCGGTGATGGCGAACCGGCGCAGCGACAGGCTCGGATTGGCCGTGCGCACCCGGGCCAGATGCGCCGGGTCGATCGCGGCGGTGAGCACGCCGGGTTCGTCGCCCAGTTCGGCCAGCACCACGCCCGCCGGGTCGACGATCATCGACGCGCCGGCCCCGCGCGGCAGACACTGGTCGGCGGCCGCCACGTAGATGGTGTTCTCGATCGCGCGGGCGCGCAGCAGCGTGGTCCACTGGTCGACCTTCGCCGGGCCGGGAATCCACTGCGCGGGCAGCAGCAACACCTGGGCGCCCGCCGCCGCGACACGCCGACATCCCTCCGGGAAACGCAGATCGAAACAGGTCTGCATGCCGAACATCACACCGTCGACGGTGAAGGTGGCCGGCGCGACGAGCGGACCGGCCTCGACCACGTCGGATTCCAGATGCCCGAACGCGTCGTAGAGATGCACCTTCCGGTACACCGCGACGCGCGCGCCGTCGGGTCCGTGGGCGACGAGGGTATTGCTGATCCGGGTCGCTTCCGGCGCCGTCCGCTCGACCACACCGGCGACCAGATACACCCCGAATTCGGCTGCGAGCGCGCTCAGTCCGGTGGTGAACGGGCCGTCGAGCGGCTCGGCGATCGCCACCACCCGCTCGTCCAGCCGGGTCACCGCAAACATCGAGTATTCGGGGGCGAGGACCACCTTCGCGCCCGCCGCGGCGGCCGTGCGCAGGTGCTCGCGCAGGGCCGCGAGGTTGGCGGCCGGGTCGGTCTGGGGAGCGAATTGGACGACCGCGATCGGCACCGCGTCCGGTGCCGGTTCCTGATGCGCTGACCCGTTCTGCAGTTGCATAGGTCTCACCGTATTCACCCGGTGGCCGGGACAGCTACCGTCAGGCAGTAAACTCCTGGTCAATGAGTACCAATGAGGTCGACAGCGTTCCTGCCGACGACGACAGGCACGAAGACGGCCCGACCTTCGCCGATCTCGGGATCGATGACCGCGTCCTCGCGGCCATCGCCGATGTGGGCTACGAGTCGCCGTCCCCGATCCAGGCGGCGACCATCCCTCCGCTGCTCCAGGGCGCGGACGTGGTCGGCCTCGCGCAGACCGGTACCGGCAAGACCGCGGCCTTCGCGATCCCGATCCTGATGGGTCTGGACACCGCGCAGAAGAAGCCGAGCGCGCTGGTGCTCGCGCCGACGCGTGAGCTCGCCATCCAGGTCGCCGAGGCCTTCGGCAAGTACTCCGCGCACATCCCCGGGCTGCACGTGCTGCCCATCTACGGCGGCCAGAGCTACGGTGTGCAGCTGTCGGGTCTGCGCCGCGGCGCGCACGTGGTCGTCGGCACGCCCGGCCGCGTGATCGATCACCTGGAGAAGGGCACGCTCGACCTGTCGCAGCTGCGCTACCTGGTGCTCGACGAGGCCGACGAGATGCTCAAGATGGGCTTCCAGGAAGACGTGGAGCGCATCCTGCGCGATACGCCCAACGACAAGCAGGTCGCGCTGTTCTCGGCGACCATGCCGGGCGCGATCCGCAAGATCTCCAAGCAGTACCTGAACGACCCGGTCGAGATCACGGTCAAGTCCAAGACCCAGACCAACACCAACATCACCCAGCGCTACGTGCAGGTCTCGCACCAGCGCAAGCTCGACGCCCTCACCCGCGTGCTCGAGGTCGAGGACTTCGAGGCGATGATCATCTTCGTCCGCACCAAGCAGGCCACCGAGGAGCTGGCCGAGAAGCTGCGCTCGCGTGGTTTCTCCGCCGCGGCGATCAACGGTGACATCGCGCAGAACCAGCGTGAGCGCACCATCGGCCAGCTGAAGTCGGGCGCGCTCGACATCCTGGTCGCCACCGACGTGGCCGCCCGCGGTCTCGACGTGGAGCGCATCTCGCACGTGGTGAACTACGACATCCCGCACGACACCGAGTCCTACGTGCACCGCATCGGCCGCACCGGTCGCGCGGGCCGTTCGGGTCAGGCGCTGCTGTTCGTCGCGCCGCGTGAGCGGCATCTGCTCAAGTCGATCGAGCGCGCCACCCGGCACCCGCTGATCGAGATGCAGCTGCCCAGCGTCGACGACGTCAACGCGACCCGCGTGTCCAAGTTCGGCGACATGATCACCGAGAACCTGTCCTCGGACAATGTGGCGCTGTTCCGCAAGCTGATCGAGGACTACGAGGCCGAGCACAACACGCCGCTGGTCGACATCGCGGCGGCGCTGGCCGTCGGCGGATTCGACGGCGACAACTTCTTCATGGAGCCCGAGCCGGAGCCCGCGCCGCGCCCGCAGCGCGACCGGGACCGTGATCGGGAGCGCGCCCCGCGCCGCTTCGATGACGAGGACCGGGGCAGCCGCGGCCCGTCGTTCTCCCGCGAGACCGGCCAGGAGCTGGCGACCTACCGGATCAGCGTCGGCAAGCGGCACCGCGTGGTGCCGGGCGCGATCGTCGGCGCCATCGCCAACGAGGGCGGCCTGCGCCGCAGCGACTTCGGGCACATCAGCATCCGGCCCGATTACAGCCTCGTAGAGCTGCCTGCCAACCTGCCGCACGAGACGCTGGAAGCCTTGCGCCGCACCAGGATCAGCGGCGTGCTGATCCAGCTGCAGCCCGATCAGGGCCCGCCCGCGCAGCGGCTGGCCTCGCGGGGCCCGCGCCGCGATCGCGACGCGCGGCCGCGGACCGAACGGCGCAAGCCGCGGTTCTGACGCCGGGGGCGCTCGCCGGATCCGGCGAGGCCACACCCGTCGCAACTGCTCGACATGTCCGCGGGTAGCGCCCTGGTCGCCCGCGGCGCTGGTTAAGGTGTTTGCCGTCGGGTGTGCGTGAACACAGGAGGGCCGCGGTTGTTCGTGTCCGGTGATCGGGTGATCGGTGCCGTCGGCGATCTCGTGCGCGCGGCGGACTGTGAGTTCGCGCTGCTTCGCGCCCTCGACGCGGCCATCGGCAACCTCCCCGGCGCGCCGGACGCCGCGGTCCCCGTCGTGCGTGCCGCCGAGGTGGCGCCGGAGTTGCTGCGGCACTTCGGCGACGCCCTGATCCGCGTCCCGTCGCCCGAACTCCCCGGCGCCACTCCCGCCGCCCGGATCGCCGCACTCACCGCCGCCGCCGAGCAGACCGCGGCGGCCCTGCGCGACGGCGCCGCCGCCATCCTCGGCGCGGTCTTCTTCGACGGCCGCTTCGCCTGCGGCGCCGACCTGTTGGTCCGCGATCCCGGCACCGGGCAGTACACGCAACACATCGCTGTCGGGTCCGCGGCGGTGGGCTTGCCCGCGTCGCCGGGGTCCGGAGCGGTGGGCTTGCCCGCGTCGTTCGGGTCCGCAGCGGTGGGCCTGCCCGCATCGTCGAGGTCCGGAGCGGTCGATCTGCCCGCATCGTTGGAGTTCGGTCGGGGGCCGGGCGTTGTCGTCGAGTCCGGTGATCGCGCCACGGGTGGGTTCGTGGGACCGGAGCCGGGCGAGTTCGCGGCGAGTAGTGGGGGCCCGGTGACGCCGGGTGTCCCTGTCGGCCTTGCGGAGTCGGCTGAATACGGCGAGGTGGCATCGGAGACCGGACCGGTCGTTGTCGATCACGAGGCGTCGGCCGAGCTCGACGGCGCGTCGGTGGATTCCGGGGCGACGGTGGGCGCTGCCGCGCCGGTCTCCTTGCCCGCGGAGGACTTCCGTGCGTTGCGGCGCGAGTTGGCCGCGGGGCGTACGCCCTTCGAACGGGCGACGGCGTCGGTCGGGACGGCCGAGGTCGACGGCGCGCGGGCGGCGTTGCGGGCGCGGCTCGCGTTCGCGGCGTGCGGTGCCGCGCTCGCCGAGGCGGGTGTCGGCGTGGACCCGTCGGCGTACCTGTGGACCGAGGCGGGCGCCCAGCGGATGCGGACCGACGAGCTGGCGCGGGTGTATCCGGCTCGGCGGGCGCGGGTGGAGCGGATCGTCGAGGAGAAGCTGACCGAACTGCTGCCGGTGCAGTGGGGCGACCCCCGCTACCTCGCGTGCGGACGCTGCGCGACCTGCCGGGTCGCCGCGTCCACCGCCCGGGACCTGTTGCTGGTGGCGGGAATCCGCCCCACCCAGCGCGCCCGGCTCCGCGAGGCGGGTGTGCTCACGATCGATCGCCTCGCCACCACGACCACCCCGGTCACCGGTCTCGCCCCGCGCACGGTGACCGCCCTGCGCCGCCAGGCCGAGATCCAGCTGGAGCGTGAGCGCACCGGCGAACCCACCTTCGCCCTCCGCGACGTCGCCGCCCTGGGCGCCCTCCCCGCCCCCGGCCACGGCGATCTCGCACTGATCGTCGACCTGGACCAGCACGGCACCGTCACCGCCGTAGAACTGTCCGACGCGCGCTCCGTCGTCTACCGCAGCGCGGTCACCGACCCACCCGCGGCGTTCGGCCGATGTGTACCC
The DNA here is from genome assembly GCF_040654235.1 of Nocardia sp. NPDC050718. Lineage (NCBI taxonomy): Bacteria > Bacillati > Actinomycetota > Actinomycetes > Mycobacteriales > Nocardiaceae > Nocardia > Nocardia sp. NPDC050718. Next base: position 1,437,607 of record NZ_JBFAHQ010000001.1, read on the forward strand.
GCCGCACCGGCCATCGCACGCGGAATCTCCGGCACAGCATCCGGTGACTACCCGACTGCCGAGCGCTCCGGCGCCCCGCTGACCGCTGGGCCCGGGTTCTCTGGCGACCCGTCCGAGACGAGCGGCGGTCCCGGCCACACCGCTACCGACCTGTCCGCACCGCATCGCCCGACGGTGGAGCGCGCCGAGGTGACCAGCGCAGGGCAAGCCAGCGGCGCCACACCGACCGCTCGGCCCGGGTCCGCGACCGACGTGGCCGACCCGAACTCCGGTGCCCGTCACGCGGTTAGCGGTCTGTCCGCAGCGCACCGCCTGATCGGTGACCGTGCCGATGCAGCACCCGCCGGGCACGCTCCCACCGCCACCGGCGCCCCGGCCGCCGACGTCCTCGACGAACTGCTCGACATCATCGGCGAGCACCGCGCGGTCGACCCCGATGTGCGCGTGTACCACTACGGTTCGGCCGTCCGGACCGCGCTGCTGGACTTGGCCGGTCGCCTCGGCACCGGCGCCGACCTGCTCGACGAGCTGCTGGCCGACGGCGCGCTGTTCGACCTCGCGCCCATCGTGCGCACCGCCCTGCTGATCGGCGAACAGTCCTATGACATCGCGGGTCTGGCCGGGCTGTTCCCGGCCGTGGAGAGCCGGGCCACGACCGTGCTCGCCCTGCGGGATTGGCTGCTGGCCCGCGCCGACGACGCCGGGGTAGCGGTGCCGGGGACCCGTTTCGCGGTCGCGGAGGCCGACGTCCCGCCGTCGCTGCGGCCGGGTTCGCTCGAGGCGGCGCTCACCGAATTCGCGGCGGCCGCCGACGGTGACGCCGCCCGCGCGGCGGCGCTGACCGCCGCGATCCTCGGCTACCACCGTCGGGAACGTCAGCCGCGCTGGTGGGCCCACATCGACCGGCTCGGCCACCCCGTAGGCGAATGGGCCGACGCGCCGGGCGTGCTCGTCGCGGAGTGGGGCACCGTCGACACCAAATGGCATCGCACCCCGCTGCTTCCGACGATGCGGCGCTACCTGACCCTCACCGGCAGGCTCGGCACCGGCGCGACGCTCACCCCCGGCACCCAGATGGTCACCATCTACGACGGCGCCGCCGCTGCGGGCATGACCCAGACCCTCGGCCGCCGCGCCACCGCCACCGCCACCGTCCTCGGCTGCGCCGTCGACGCGAACTTCGACGACACCGTCCGACTCGAGGAACTGCTACCCGAGGGCTGCCCGCCCTACGACGACCTGCCCGCGGCCATCGCCCCCGGCCCGCCCGACGGCGAGGCCGAAATCGAAGCGGCCCTGGAACTCACGGCCCAGGACCTGCTCGTGACCCTGCCCGAGGTGCCCGAGAACGCCGTCTACGACCTGCTGCTGCGCCGCGCGCCCCGCCTGCGTGACGGGCTGGACCTGCCGCAGGTGCACGGCGATATCGCCGCCGCCCTGGCGAGCGCGGTCGGCGCGCTGGACGCCTCCTATCTGGCCGTGCACGGCCCGCCCGGCACCGGCAAGACCGGCATCACCGGTCGCGCGATCGAACGGCTGGTCACCCGGCACCGGTGGCGGATCGGGGTGGTCGCGCAGTCGCACGCGGTGATCGAGCGGATCTTCGACGCCGTCGTCGAGGCCGGGCTGCTCCCCGAGCTGGTGGCCAAGAAGGATGTCGCCTCGGTCGGCCCGGAATGGTCGGCGATCGATGCCGAGCGGTATCCGCGCTTCCTCGACAACGCGGTCAACGGGTGCGTGATCGGCGGCACCACCGCCGATTTCGTCGACGAGACGCTGATCGCTCCCGGCGCCCTCGATCTGCTGGTGATCGCCGACGCGGGCGCGAGTTCGCTGGCCGACACCGTCGCCGTGGCGGTGAGCGCGCGCAATCTGCTGCTGATCGGCGATCCGGTGCCGGCGCGGGCGCTGGCCGCGCATCCGGAACCGGTGCAGGTCTCGGCGCTGGACTGGCTGTGCGAGGGCGCGGCCACCCTGCCCGCCGAGCGCGGCTACTTCCTCGACCGCACCTGGCGGATGCATCCCGCGGTGTGCGAGCCGGTGTCGGCGAGCTGCTACGCGGGCAGGCTGCGGGCCAGCGAGACCATCACCCTGGCCCGGGATCTGGCTGGCATCGCGCCGGGCGTGAGCACCGTGCTCGTCGACCATCGCGGCAGCGCCACCGAATCCGACGCCGAGGCGCGCGAGGTGGTTCGCCGGGTGCGGGCCCTGCTCGGCGAGACCTGGACCTCGGGCGGGCGCGCCCGCAAGCTGCATCCGCACGACGTGTTCGTCGTCGCGCCCTACGCGGCGCAGGTGGCCCGCATCCGAACCCTGCTGGCGCGCGCCAAGATCGAGGACGTCCTGGTCGGCACCCCCGACCGGTTCCGTGGCCGGGAAGCCGCCGTCGTCCTGCTCTCGATGACCACCTCCACCCCCGCCGACGCCCCCTTCGGCATGCGAGCGCTGCTGTCGCGCACCGTGATCCACGCGACGCTGTGCCGCGCGATGTGGAAAGCCATCGTCATCCGCTCCCCACTGCTCACCGAGTACCTCCCCGACAGCCAGGAAGAGCTGACGGCGCTCGCCGAATTCCTCCGTCTGGACTGAGCGCGGCGCGACCGGCCGATCCGCGCGCGGTCGCCCGCGGCGACCGATCTACGCGTTGCGCAGCAGCCGGCGCAGCCAGTCGGCGGCGAGTTCCGGGGTGGCGGGGGCGATGTCGACCCGGTGCGCGGTGTGCACCAGGTAGCGGCCGTCGCCGGTGACATCGATCCAGGACAGCACGCCCGACGGGGTGCGATCGCCGCCCGCGGCCACCAGGATCTGCCCGATGCCCTCGCGGGGGCGTTGCAGCAGTCTGCGGACGCGGGCCGCGTCGGAGGGACCGGCGACGGGGGCGGTGACCAGGTCGCGGCTGTCCTCGACCACGCGGGCGGTGAGGGCCGACAGCGGCGGGCCGGTGCCGGTCTTGCCGACGGGCATCCGCGCGAACACCTGGGCGGCGAACCGCCGCGTGCTGCCGACCTGGACGTGGACCGAGCCGCCCCGGTCCTCCGTGCGACCTGGTTCCTGCACGGCCAATACCGCCACGTCGTGGGTGACGGCCCCGAGCATCCGGACCGGCGCGACGGCCCGGCCGCACACCTCGACGCGGATCTCCGGCTCGGCCAGCACCCGCAGCGCCGCCGACAGATCGGCGTCGAGGGTGCGCGCGCACCAGGCGTCGAGGGCGGGCTGGGCGGCGTCGCGTTCGGCGGTGTCGCGGGCCGAGGCGCGCACGGCGAGCGGATAGGGGATCCGGTCGCCGTCGGTGCGCGCCCAGGCCAGCGCGAACTGATCCGGCGTGAGGTGCCAGTTCACCCCCGCTCGGTCCACTCACCGAGCACGGCGGGACTGGTCGGCTCCATCTTGCCGATCAGCGCGTTCACTTCGTCGGCGGGCTCGAGGTAGGTCGGTTCCTCGTCGAGGAACCGCAGGAACTCGTCGTCGTCCTCCTCGTCGTCGGCCTGCGGCACCGGTGGCCGCTGACCGTTCGGCGGCCGGGTCGTGTCGGAGGCGACCATGGCGCCGCCGAGCAGGCCGCCCATGGCGCCCGCGGTCATGCCCGCCGTCGCGTCGCCGCTCGCCGCGACGGCGTCCTGGCGGCTCTCGGTCGACGCCGAGGCGGTGTCGGTGCTCGCGGCGAGCGTGGCGTCCTCGTCCGGCGTCGGGCCGTCGTGCGTTGCCGCGGTGGACGTCTCGTCGGGCCGACCGGCGGGCCTGCGCCGGACACGCGGGTCGGCCGAGGGCAGGTATCCGGCCGGTGTCACCGGCGCGGCGGACGACGGGCCGCCCGGCACGGTGTTCGCGGCGCCGACGGTCGCCGGTGCGCCCGACGCGCCCTGGGCGCCCGCCGCGGTGGTTGTCGTCGTGGTCGTTCCGGCCGCGACCGTCTGCGCGCCGCTGCCGCCACCCGTGTGCACGAAGGCCGTGGTCGTCCCGTTCCCGCCGCCCGCACCGGCGGTCGTCGCCTCGGCCACGGCCGGGTCGGTCGTGGCCGCGCCGGCCGGGACGACGGGCACGGCGGCGGACGGCACACCGGCGACACCGTTCGACGCGACAGCGGGATCGGCGGCCCCCGGCTCCGTGGTGATCTCGGGGAAGGACGGCACGCCCGACCCGGTCGGCACGAAGGCACCCCCGTAGATCGTCTCCATCGCCCGCACCGCGTCGAGCCGGGCGTTCTCGGCCCGTCGCACGATCGCGGCATTGTCGGTGGCCTGCTGCGAATCCAGCAGCGCCGCCGCCGGATCCGGCTGGACGCCATCGGGTTCGGTGACGGCGGCGCGCACCGATTCGGCGGCGTCGCCCGCCTGACCGAGCCGGACGCCCACCGCGGTCAGCACATCGGCGATCCGCCTGCCCGCCTGCTCGAAGTCGCGCACCGCGTCGATCGCCCGCTGCGCTGCGCTGCCGCGCCAGCCGTCGGCGATGGCGGCGCCGATCTCGCCGTGCGCGTTCTCGACCTCGTCACCGAGCGCGGTCGAGGTGGTCAGGAACAGCTCGCCCGCGGCGGACAGCGCCGCCGGATCGAGTTGCCGGACGGCCTGGTGGATCTCGGCGTGCGAGAGGTTGTCGAACACCTCGACGACGGCGGCGTAGTCGGGATCGGTGCCGGGCACGCGGCCGGAGATGCTACGCATGCTCGGTCTCCTGCTTCGCGATGGACGCGGCCAGCGCCTGATCACTGTCCTGATAGGCCGTGCCCGCGGCACGGAAGACGGCCGCCAGCGCCCGCGCGGTGCTCGCGTAGGCCCGCAGCTGGGCGAGCGCGTCGACCGCCTTGCCCTCGAAGCCCGTGCGCAGCGCGGCGCCCGAGGCCAGCCCGCCGAAACCGGGGATCACCTCGGCCCCACCGAGGACGAGCAGCTGGGCGTCCACCGCGTCGGCGAGGCGCTCGTAGCGCTGGGCGCAGCGTTCCGGCGCGCCGTCGGCGACCAGCAGGCCGTCGATCCACAGTCCGCCCTCGTCCACGGCCTGGCCGAGCGCCGCCGTATCCGGCAGCCCTGTTCGAATCGGTTGCACTGTTCCCCCTTCGTCGTTCATCGCGCCGTGGCGAGTACCCACTGCGCGATATCGGCCGCCACGCGCTGCTGCACCGGTTCGTGCAACAGGTCGTGTCCCGCGTCGGCGTACTCGCGCAAATCTACCGATCCGTGCCGCCCTGTCCATAGCCGGATCGCATCGATCGGCGCCCGCCGGTCGTCGGCGCCGTGCACCGCCAGCACCCGCAGGCGCGAGTCCGGCGCGATCTCGGTGGCCCGGCGCGGCGTCCCGCAGACGACCAGCCCGGCCAGTTCACCGGGACGCTCGGCGGCGACGGTGAGCGCGGTGATCGCCCCCAGCGAATGGCCCATCAGCACCGGCGCCGCGCCGCCCGCCGCGGCGACCTCGGCGAGCAGCCCACCGGCGTCGGCGGCCAGCTCGGCGACGGTGCCAGGCGCGGCCGGATCGCCTTCGCTCAGGCCCTGACCGGCGGTGTCCAGCGTCCACAGCTCGATCCCGGTGGGGCGCAGCAGATCGGCGAAGCGGTGGTAGTGCCCGCTGTGCTGGCCGGTGCCCGGTAGCAGCACCAGCGTCGCGGCGACACCCGGCACCGGCCACCGCCGGTAATGCAGGCGGCCACGGGCGCTGTCGAAGTAGGGCATCGACCGATTATGACCGCCGCGCGAATTGTCGTGCGCGACAGGATCAGTGCGTTCCGGCCCGCGTTGCGCACGATGCGTGGTATCGGTGCGGTGTGGACACCCCACTACCCGTTGGTAGCCGTTAGACTTTCGCGCGTCGAACTGCGTCCACAGAGTCGAGGTCTGCCATGTCGTTCCGTCGTTGCGTCGCCCACGTCGTCGTCGGCGCCGCCGTCGTGACCACCGCCTCGCTCGGCACTGGCACCGCGGGCGCGGCGCCGATCGCCGAGTGCGGCCGGGCCAGCCAGGACGTCGCGATCCGCTCGAGCGTGCCGCTGCTGGACTGGTCGGAGAACTTCGGGCTCGATGGCGACGGAAACCTGTGGGTCGCCCGGGTCATGCGCGGCGAGGTGCAGCGCTACGACCGCGAGGGCCGACTGACCGCCACCGTCGCGGTGCCTGCGCCCGGCGCGGTCCGGCTCGGCCCCGACGGGCTGCTCTACGTCGTCACCGGGAACTCGCCGCTGTCCGGCACCGGCGGGATCGTCCGCTTCGATCCCGCGGCCACCGCGCCGGTGCCCGCCACCTTCGCCACCGGCTTCACCCAGCCCAACGGCGCCGCCTTCGACACCGACGGCAATCTCTACGTCACCGCGGGCAACGGCGTGCACCGCCTGCGCCGCGACGGCAGCGAGGACATGGACTGGTGGTCCGCGGTCAAGGTCGACGGGCCCAACGGCATTGTCGTCGCCGGTGATTCGGTCTACGTCACCGCCAACTTCGTCGCCACCGGTGGCACGCCGGTCGGCCGGGTGCTGCGGCTGTCGCGCTCGAATCCCGCCGACAGCGTCACCGTCGCCGACCTGACCTCCTTCGGCACCCTGCCCGATTTCGTCGACGACCTGGTCGTGCGCGATGGCGCCCTCTACGTCACCACGCTGGCCGGTCACCTCGTCCGCGTCGACCCCAAGACGGGTGCCTCCTGCACCGTCGTCGCGACGCAACCGCTCACCGCGGTCGTCGCCGACCCCGCCGATTCGACCGCACTGCTGGCCGGCTCCGAGGAAGGCACTGTGCTGCGCATCCGCCCGATCGGCTAGGCGACAGCCTCCGGCGCCCGAGGTGTCGCTGCGGGTTCGTCGCGCGGAAGTTCACCGCGGCAACGAGCCGGATCGCCCCGCCCTCACCGGGACGTTCCCAGCGGCCTGCTCGTCGAACGGGAGGTAGGCGGCGGGGTCGGTGCCAGCGTGTAACTGCCCGCTGGAAAACAGCCGAGCGATCAGCCGCCGACAGTGAGCGCCGACGGCGGGTTCTGCGGCGCGGGGGCCGGTGTGGTCGGCGGTGCCTCCGCGGGCGCGGGAGCCGGTGCGGGAGCGGGGGTCTGCGGGGCGGGAGCCTGCGAGCGCGGCGCGCCCGAGGATTCACCCGAGCCGGGGCTGGTGGCCTGCGGTTCGGGAGCGGGCGGCGCGGCGGGCGCCTCGGTGGCCTGGACCGGCAGATCCGGGACGACGAACGTGCCGACGGTCGGCGTCATCACGCAGCGCGCGCCCGGGTAGTCGATGGTGCCCCACATGGACGCGATCACGGTGCCCGCGCCGCTGTGCACCGTCTTCGACAGCGACGGCAGCTGGAACTCGGTGAGATCGTCGAGCGGGACGATGCCGCTCTGGCCGGTGTTCACGTTCACCCAGGCCACGCTCAGACCCGAGGCCAGCGCGAAGCCGGTGTGCCGCGGGCTGGCGCTGAACCGGATGTCGCCGGGGGCCATGCTGGTCTCGGTGCGGGGGCCGGGGCCCTCGAAGGTGGCGGCGGCGATGATCGTGGTGATCGGGCCGTTGCTGCCGCAGCCGAAGGTCGGCGCCGCATAGGTGAAGGGGATGAACTGGGCCGAGATGTCGCGCAGCCGGTCGGCGCCGACGATCTTGGTGAAGCTGTCCAGCGCGCCGACGCCCGCCTTGGCGGAGTCGTCCGTCCCGGCGATCTCGGACAGGTGGCTGATGCCTTCGTCGAGCGGAGTGGGGTTCGCACTCGCGGGTGTGGCCAGCAGTGCCAGCGCGCCGATGCTCGCCGCGGTGACCGCCGCTGCCCTGCCTGCGATGGTTCTGCCGTTCACCCGTGACTCCTTGGGATGCTCGAGTCCGGTTCCCCGGCTCGTCTGGCAACGTACCAGGTCGGCGGTGGGGTCGCCGAGCCACCGGCGGGCGCGGCGCCACGGGGGCTGAGCACGGGTGGGTGTGATGTAGTCGACACTGGCGTTTACTCGGGGGTAAGTTTTTCTCGACGGCTACCAACCACGCTGGGAGACCCGGATGAAGTTAGCCCTTTCCTCTGACGAGGTCGCCTTCCGCGACGAGCTCCGGCATTTCTACAAGACCGAGATTCCGGTCGAGATCCGTGACCGCGTCAAATACGGCCACGAGCTGTCCCGCGACGACATCGTCACCGCCAACAAGATCCTCAACGACCACGGTCTGGCCGTGCCGAACTGGCCGGTGGCCTGGGGCGGCAAGGACTGGACGCCGATGCAGCGCCACCTGTGGCTCGACGAGATGCAGCTGGCCTCGGTGCCCGAGCCGCTCACCTTCAACGCCTCGATGGTCGGCCCGGTGATCGCCCAGTTCGGCTCCGAGGAACTCAAGCAGCGCTTCCTGCCGCCGACCGCCGCGCTCGACATCTGGTGGTGCCAGGGCTTCTCCGAACCCGACGCCGGATCCGACCTGGCCTCGCTGCGCACCACCGCGGTCCGCGACGGCGATTCCTACATCGTCAACGGCCAGAAGATCTGGACCACGCTCGGTCAGTACGCCGACTGGATCTTCTGCCTGGTGCGCACCGACCCGAACGCGCCCAAGAAGCAGGCGGGCATCTCCTTCCTGCTCTTCGACGTGAAGTCGCCCGGTGTCACCATGCGCCCGATCAAGCTGATCGACGGCAGCTACGAGGTGAACGAGGTCTTCTTCGAGAACGTCCGGGTGCCCGCCGATCAGCTGGTCGGCGAGGAGAACCAGGGCTGGACCTACGCCAAGTTCCTGCTCGGCAACGAGCGCACCTCGATCACCGGCGTCGGCAAGACCAAGGTCAAGATCGGGCTCGCGAAAGACTATGCGCGCCAGACCAGGACCGGCCACGGCACGCTGCTGGAGGACCCGGTGTTCGCGGCCCGCGTCGCCGAGCTGGAGAACGAGCTGCTCGCCCTGGAGCTCACCCAGCTGCGGGTGGTGTCCAATTCCGCCGACGGCAAGCCGAACCCGGCCTCCTCGGTGCTGAAGCTGCGCGGTTCCGAGCTCCAGCAGGCGGCCACCGAACTGCTGCTCGACATCGCCGGCGCCGACGCGCTGCCGGTCGACGCCGAGGGCATCGCCTCGCCCGCCTGGGCTCAGCACACCGGGCCCGGCTATCTGAACTACCGCAAGGTCACCATCTACGGAGGCTCGAGCGAGGTCCAGCGCTCGATCGTGTCCTCCACGATCCTCGGATTGTGAGGCGCTGACATGGATCTCGAACTCACCGAAGAACAGACGATGCTGCGCGACACCGTGCGCGAGCTGCTGCACCGGTTCTACGACGGGGAAGCGCTGGCCAAGGCGGGCGAGACCGACCCCGGCTGGAACCGCACGGTGTGGAAGCAGCTCGCCGATCTGGGCGTGCTCGGCCTGACCATCGACGAGGACGACGGTGGCGTCGGCGCCACCCCCGTCGAGGCGATGCTGGTGCAGGAGGAGCTCGGTCGCGCGCTCGCCCCGGAGCCGGTGCTCGACGCGGTGGTGATCCCGGCCGAGCTGCTGAAGCTGACCGGCAGCGCCGAGCAGCGCGCCCGGCTGTTGCCCGCGCTGGCCGCGGGCGAGAAACTGCTGGCCTTCGCGCACGCCGAGCCCGGGCAGCGCTGGCCGTCGACCGAGATCACCACGGCCGCCACCGCGCAGGGCGACGGGTACACGCTGACCGGCGTCAAGAACCCGGTGCTGCGCGGCGATGTCGCCGACGAGCTGATCGTCAGCGCGGTGCTGCCCGGCGGCGGCACCGGCCTGCTCCTGGTCGACCCGGCCGGGGCCGGGGTGACCAAGCGCGCCTACCGGACCTTCGACGGCAGGCGCGGCGCCCAGTTCGACTTCGACGGCGCCGCCGGGGAACTGCTGGGCGACACCGTCGACGCGGCCGAGCAGATCGCGCTGGTGCAGGGGTACGCGCAGGCGGCGCTGTGCGCGGAGTCGGTCGGGGCGATGGAGATCGCGCTGGCCCTGACCACCGATTACCTCAAGACCCGCAAGCAGTTCGGCGTCACGCTGTCGAAGTTCCAGACGCTGACCCAGCGGGCCGCGGACTGCTACGTCTCCCTCGAGCTGGCGCGCAGCATGAGCCTGTTCGCGACGGCGGCGCTGGCCGACGGCGGCAACGATCCGGTGGTGGCGTCGCGGGCGCGGTTACAGGTCGGCAAGTCGGCCGAGCACATCGGGCAGGAGGCGATCCAGATGCACGGCGGCATCGGCGTCACCGCGGAATATCCGGTGAGCCACTACGTCGCCCGGCTCACCGCGATCGGGCAGACGCTCGGCGGGGCGCTGGAACACCGGCGGATTCTGGCCGACCGGGTCGGCAGCTACGACCTGCCGGAGCTGTAGCGCGAGGTTGCCGACGGTGCGTGCCCCGGTGGGGTGCGCACCGTCGCCGTGTCAGCGCTCGTCGTCGGTCGTGGTCGGGGCGACGGTGGTCGTCTCGGCCTCGGAGGTGGCCGCCGGTGTGGGGGTGGCCGGGGTGATCGGCGCGGTGGTGGTGTTGTCGTGGGAATGCGTCGTCGGGTAGTCCGTCTCGGCGGCTTCCTCGTCGTCGACCGTCGGCCGGATCCGCGGTGGGGTGGTGAGGGTCGGGATCGGCCGGGTGGTGGTACTGCGCGGCGTGGTCGTGTGATCCTCGGCGGTGGTCGCGGGCGGGCGGGATTCGGTCGTCGGATCCGCCGGCCTGGACTCGCTGGTCGGCTCGCCCTCGGCGGGGGTCTCCGACGGCGAGGTCTCGGTGGAACTGAGGCTGAACGGTTTCCGCGGCGACATGTAGGGGGCGATGCGCCAGCTGGGGGAGGGCGGAATCGAGATCCGGGTCGTCGTGGACGTGGTCTCCTCGGCGATCCTGGCCGGCGCGGCGGCCAGATCGGCGTTCAGCGGCGGCGGCGGAACGTAGACATCCTGCTGTCCGACACCGCAGGCACCGATGATGATCAGTCCGAGCGATACCGCGCCGACAGCGATTGCCGGACCTACGAGCTTGGTCCTGCTGTCATCCATCGCGTGCACTCCTCGTCGGCTTCGAGTCGCCTCACAGTAGTGCAGGTCGGGGCAAACAGCCTATCTTAAACACTATTGATTCAGATATCGGATTGATTTCTTCAGCGTGTCGCGGGGACGTGTCGCGCGCGATCGGCGTCGCCGAGTCGTAGCGTGTGTGAGCAAAGTTACGCATGAGACGCCCGGAACGAACCCCGACGCGCGAGGTCTGCGCGAAGCAAGAATCTGATCGGCGTCATCGAGGAGAATCTGATGGGAGCTTACTCGACACCCCGGCTGGAAACCGCGGCGGCGAACGATGATTCGGCCGCAGTGGCAAATGTTCAGCACGCACTGTCGAACCCACCGGGCAATCGCGCTCTCGCGGTCGTCGCCCGGGTCTTGGGCTGGTTGTTCTTCGTCGGCGGCCTCGTCGGCGCCGGGCTCGGCATCGCCGGCCTGCACGTGGAGATCACTGTCGCGGGCCTGATCCTGGCCTGCACCGCGGGTCTCATCCTGCTGAAGCTGCGCACCGATCGGGACGCGCGCGAAAAGGACTGAGTAGCGGAATAATTCAGCTGCGATCGACCCCGCCACGGCCTACCGTCGGCAGGGTGCGTATCGACATCACCGGCGACGCCGCCCACTTTCTGGCCGACGCGGAGAGTTTTCTTCGTCAAGACCCCTTGCGGCATACGGTGATCGCCACCGCCGTCGCCAACGAACTCGGCGGCCGGGCCGGTGCCGCGGCGACGCGATTCCTGACCGTGCGTGAGGACACGGGTCGGGTCGCCGGTGTCGCCACGAGTGCCTTCGGTGGCCGGATCTACCTGGGCGAGTTGCCCGCGCACAGCGTTGCGGCCGTGGCCGACGCCTTTCTCGCGGCAGGACCGCCGCCGACCAGCGTCGAAGGTGTGCGCGCCGACGCGGAGACCTTCGGGCGCGAGTGGGCGGCCCGAACCGGTGGCTCGAGCGCGGAGTCGTACTCGGCCCGCCTGTTCCGTCTCGGAACGTTGATCGTGCCCGAGGCGGCGGGCAAGCCGCGCCTGGCCACCGTGGACGATCTCCCGATCTGCCGGGACTTCATCGATGCCTTCTGCGTCGAGATCGGTGAGCCGCGGCCCTTCGACGAGGAGGCCGCGCGGCGCCGGATCGACGCCGGATTCTGGTGGCTGTGGGAGCACGAGGGGGTGCCCGCCGCGTTCGTCGCCCGGCAGAGCGAAACCCTCGGCTGGGCGCGGATCGGGCCGGTCTACACGCCTCCGCAACTGCGCGGCAACGGCTTCGCCAGCGCGCTGACCGCCACTGTCTCCCAGGTGGTTCGCGCCGAGGGCACGGACGTCTGCCTGTTCACTGATCTGGCCAACCCGACGTCGAACAAGATCTACCAGGCGATCGGCTACGAACCGGTGCGCGACTTCGTGCACTACACGCTGACTCCAGCGGGCTAGGGCCTGACACTCGCCCCGGCGGGCTAGGGCCTGACACTCGCCCCGGTGGGCGAGCGCCTGACACTCACCTCGGCGGGCGAGGGCCTGCACCGGCCGCGCTTCCGGCGAAACCTGTGCCCACGCCCCAACGCCCGCGAACGTGTCGGTGACGGCTCAGGTCAGTGGCGCGGTGTGCCACCACTCCAGCATCTGCGCCTCGTCGGCGATGAACCCCCGGCTGTACATGAGCATCGCGGCGCGGGCCGGGTCGGCGTCGAACCGGGTGACCATGCGCGGGGACCGCGCCTGGCTGCCCTGGAGGACGAAGTTCGTGTAGCTGTGCCCGGTGTGCGTCGCGGCCCGGGCGTCGTTGGCGGGCAGCGCCGCGATCGCCTGCTTCGCCTGGTCGGCGGAGGGGTAGAGGAAGAACTCGTAGGTCGCCTTGTTGCCGCCGCCGAAGCAGTGCCACATGACCACCCAGTCGCCCATGTCGGCGTCGTCGCTGTCGCGGCTGGCGGTGGTGCGGTCGTAGGCGAAGCAGCCCGCGTTGCCCAGCCCGGAACCTGCATGCACCAGGTTGCTCGCGCTGGTCTGCGGGAGCATGCGCGGGAACTGGTCGCTGAGCTGCGCGGCGTTCGCGCCGATCACCCTGCGATCGCTGGTCGTCGGCGCGGTGCTCGACGGGCGCTGGGTGACGACGGTGGTGGGCGCGACCGTGGTCGGCTCGGTCGGCTCGGTCGACTCGACGGGCGGCGCGCCCGACGTCGTGTCCTCGGGACTCCGCAGGACGCCCACGATCATCCAGATCACCAGCCCGAGCAGGACGATCAGCGCGACCCACCCCACCGGTGACGCCTGCCAGCGGGAATCCCGCTTCCGGCCGAGATAGTCGTCGGCCACCTTCGACCGAGCCCCCGCGGCCCGCGGCGACCCGCCGTCCCGCGGCCGCTCGGCCGTCCTGCTCGGCGCGCCACCCTGCCACGAACCCTGCGGCATCCCCGCAACAGGCGATGGTTGCTCACTCGCCCATACCGGCTGCTGCGCCCCGGGCCACGAAGGTTGCTGAAGGCCGGGCGAGGACGGCTGCTGCGCGCCGGGCCACCCTGCCTGCGGAATCCCCGGGGAGGAGGACTGTTGTGCCTCAGGCCAGGTCGGCTGTGGGATGCCAGGCGAGGACGGCTGCCCGCCGCCCGGCCACGACGGATTGCCCACGCCGACAGCCGAGTTCGGTCCGACCGTCCCGTTCCCGGCGATCGGCAACCCCGGCGCCGGGGTGAACGGCGAGTTCGGCGGATACGTCCTGGTCTGGGCCGAGGCCGGGAACCGCTGTCCCGTACCGGGACCGGCCAGCGCCTGCCCGGCGGCCGCGGCGAACTCGGCGCAGGTGGCGAAACGCTCGTCCGGCCGCTTGGCCATGCCGCGGGCGATCACCGCGTCCAGTGCCGCGGGCAGCTCGGCGCGCAGCGCGCTGGCGCGGGGCGGCGGCTGTTGCAGGTGGCCCTGGATCACCGTGACCGGGTTGCTCGCGTCGAACGGCGTTGTCCCGGTGAGCAGCCGGTACAGGGTGCAGGCCAGCGAGTACTGGTCGGCGCGGCCGTCCAGGGCGATGCCGGAGAGCTGTTCGGGCGAGGCGAAAGCCAGGGTGGCGGTGAAGGTGCCGGTCTGGGTGAGCTTGGCGGCGTTGTCGTCGTGCAGGCGCGCGATGCCGAAGTCGGTGAGGTAGACGCGTTCGGTGTCGTCGACCGGTTCGATCAGGATGTTCGCCGGTTTCACGTCGCGGTGCAGCACGCTGCGGCTGTGCGCGAAGTCCAGCGCCGCCGCGGTCTCGGCGACGATGCGCACCGCCCGCGCCGGATCGACCGGGGCGGGCAGCGAGGCCGCGTCGGCGCCGTCGATGTAGCGCATCGAGATCCACAGCTGGTTGTTCTCGACGCCACGGTCGTAGACGGTGACGATGTTCGGATGCTCCAGCTGCGCGACCAGGTCGGCCTCGCGTTCGAACCTGGCCCGGATCTCGGTGTCGTCGAACAGTTCCCGGTTCAGCAGCTTCATCGCGGTGCGCCGGGGCAGGCGCGGATGCCGCGCCAGATACACCGAGCCCATGCCGCCGCGGCCGAGCAACCGCTCGATGGTGTATCCGGCGAAGACGTCGTCCCGGTCGAGCATCGACATCAGTTGAGCGGGGCCGAACGCCACCAGCGCAGCACCTCGTCGGCCTTGCCGTAGCCGTCGGTGAACATCAGGAACTGCGCGCGATCGGGGTCACCGGTGAACTGGGTGATGATCTTGTTCCCGTTGTCGGTGTACTTGTAGTTGGTGTACTGCTTGCCGCCGTTGGTATCCACCGACTTGGTGTTGGTCGGCAGGCCGCTGATCACCGCCTGCACATCGGCAGCCGAGTTGTAGACGTAGATCCGGTAGAACGGATCGTTGCCGCCGCTGCCGCCGCCGTCGTAGCAGCGCCACTGCCAGGCCCAGGAGCCGAAATCGGGGTCACCGTCGTTGGGCGACGGCGTGTAGCTGGAATCGGTCTCCCAGCAGGAGGCCCCGTTGTAGCCGGTGTCGCCGTCGACGTTCGCGGGCACCATCCGGCCGAACTCGGCGCTGATCGCGTCGGCGTTCGGGGTGACGTGCTTGCCCGCCGACGCGCTGGTCGTCGTGGTGGAGCCGCCGCCCGAATCGTCGCCGCTGACCGCGATACCGATGCCGACCAGCAGCGCGAGCACCACGACCACGGCGACGACGATGCCGACGATCAGGCCGGTGTTCGACTTCGACGGCGGTCGCGGACCCTGCGGGTACTGCGCGAAGTTGTTCGCCGGCGGACGCGGCGGTCCGGGCGGCGTTGGATACTGCGGCCGGGACTGCTGGGTGTACGGGTGCTGTGTCGCGGCGCCACCGGTCAGCGGTGCGGGCGACTGGTTGGCCATCGGACCGGCCGTCATCGGACCCGCGGTCATCGGACCGGCCGTCATCGGGCCGCCGGTCATCGGGCCCGGCGCGGCCGTGCCCATCGGTCCGCCGGTCATCGGGCCCTGCCCGGCAAGCGGATACGGCGATCCGGTCTGCGGGATCGCGCCGCCGGTGGTCGGGCGCGGACCGCCGGTCACCGGGATCGCGCCGCCCGTGGTCGGGCGCGGGCCGACGATCGGCAGCGCGGGCGCGCTCGGGTTGTTGAGCGCGGTGATCGCCGCGTTCGCGAAGTCCGAACAGGAGTCGAAACGGTCGTCTGGTCGCTTGGCCATGGCCTTGGCCAGCACGCTGTCGAGGGCGTAGGACAGACCGGGCCGCACGCTGCTCAGCGGCGGCGGCGGTTGCTGCAGGTGGCCCTGGATGACCGCGGCCGGATTGGTGGCGGTGAACGGACCCGACCCGGTGAACAGCCAGAACAGCGTGCAGGCCAGCGAGTACTGGTCGGAGCGGTGGTCCAGCGCGGCGCCGGTCAGTTGCTCGGGCGAGGCGTAGGCCAGGGTCGCGGTGAAGGTGCCGGTCTGGGTGAGATGACCGGTGTCGTCGCGCAGCCGGGCGATGCCGAAGTCGGTGAGGTAGACCCGTTCGCCGCGGCCCGCGCCCGAGCGGGCGAGCAGGATGTTGGCCGGTTTCACGTCGCGGTGCAGCACGCCCATGCCGTGCGCGTAGTCCAGCGCGTCGGCGGTCTCCTTGACGATCTGCAGCGCGCGGGCGGGCGGCAGCGTCTGCGGGTCCACCGAGGCGGCGTCGATGCCGTCGATGAACTGCATCGAGATCCACAACTGCTCGTCGTCGAGACCGCGGTCGTAGACGGTGACGATGTTCGGGTGATCCAGGCGCGAGACCAGGTCCGCCTCCCGTTCGAACCGCGCCCGCACCTCCTGATCGAAGAACATCTCGCGATTGAGCAACTTCAGTGCCGTCATCCGCGGCAGGCGCGGGTGCTTGGCCAGATAGACCGAACCCATGCCACCCCGGCCGAGCTGCCGTTCGATGACGTAGCCGGCGAAGACATCTCCGTTGGCCAGCATGTCTGCTCCACTTCCCGCCGTGCGCCGGGACCCACCAGCGCACGCGCGTACAGCAAGAAAGCCGCGGCCGGGTGGCCCGCCACGGGAAAATTCAACGAAACCTTAGCAGTCGGTGACCGCGCGGACGGTGGGCAGCGAAGCGACCGACCAGGACGCCCCGATCACGGTGGTCGCCGTGGTTGTGGCGGCACGATGTAGCCGGGATGGTTACGGCCACCGGGGAAATCGATGGTGCCCGGCCGCTGGGTGCCGCGCCGCGGTGGGATGGCGGTGTTGCCGGTCGTCGGGCGCGGTGCGTGCGGATGTGGCTGCGCGGGTGTCGCCGGTCGCGGCACCTGCGTGTGCGGCTGGGCCGGCGTGGTCGGCGCCTGACGATAGGGCTGCGGCGGCGTGGCCGGGCGCGAATAGGGCTGCTGCGGATACGGTTCGCGGGCGCGCAGCACCACCCCGGTCGCCGTCTGCTGGTGCTGCTGGTGCTGCCACGGGCCTGGCACCGCGAACAGCGCGGCCTTGGCCGCCCCGGCGAACTCCGCGCAGCTGTCGTAGCGCGCCCGCGGCTGCTTGGCGGTGGCCCTGGCCAGCACGGTGTCCAGGGTCGACGGCAGGTCGGGGCGCAGGCTGCGCAGCGGCGGCACCGGCTTGCTCATGTGCGCCTGGATCACCGCGGCCGGATTCGGGCCGGGGAACGGCACCGAGCCGGTCAGCATCCAGAACAGGGTGCAGGCCAGCGAGTACTGGTCGGCGCGGTGATCCAGCGGCGCGCCCGCGAGATGCTCGGGCGCCGCGTAGGCCAGGGTGGCGGTGATGCTGCCCGCCGAGGACAGCGTCGTCTCGCTGTCGCGCACGGCCGCGATGCCGAAATCGGTGAGCACCACTCGTTCCGGGCGTCCGATCGGCGGCTTGGCGAGCAGGATGTTGGCCGGTTTCACATCCCGGTGCAGGACCCCGCTCGCGTGCGCGAAATCCAGCGCGGTCGCGGTCTCGGCGGCGATCTGCACCGCGCGGCCGGGCGTCAGCACGTTGACGTCGGCGGTCGCCACGTCGGTGCCAGCCACGAACTGCATGGAGATCCACAGCTGGTCGTCGTCGTTGCCGCGGTCGTAGACGTTGACGATGTTCGGGTGCTCGAGCTGGGCGACCAGGTCGGCCTCGCGTTCGAAACGGTGGCGGATCTCGTCGTCGGCGGACAGGTCGCGGCTGAGCAGCTTGAGCGCGGTGAGCCGGGGCAGGCGGGGGTGCCGGGCCAGGTAGACCACGCCCATCCCGCCGTAGCCGAGCACGCGCCGGATCGTGTACCCGGCGAACACGTCGCCTTTGCGCAACACCGCGAAGTCACCCCCTCCAGGGCAGAGCACCCGTCGAAATTCTACCGATGTATCTCCCGACGCCCCCGCTTCGCAACATCCGCCGATGCTGTCGGTGCCGCGGTTTAGGGTGACGTCATGCGCATTGGAGCACACGTTCGCGACGAGAGCGATCCGATCGGCTTCGGCGAGAAGCTCGGCGCCGAGGTCATCCAGCTGTTCGTGGTCGATCCGCAGAGCTGGGACAAACCGCAGCCGCACCCGAAGGCCGCCGAGATCCTGGCCAGCCCGATCGATGTGGTCGTGCACTCGTCCTATCAGATCAATGTGGCCAGCCTGAACAACCGGCTGCGGATGCCCTCGCGCAACGCGGTGGCCCAGCAGGCGAAGGCCGCCGCCGAGCTCGGCGCGTTCGGCCTGGTCGTGCACGGCGGACACGTGCGCTCCGACGCCGAGCTCGATACCGGAATCGACAACTGGCGCAAGCTGTTCGAACGCCAGCAGGACAAGGGCGGCTTCGCGGTGCCGATCCTGATCGAGAACACCGCGGGCGGCAATCACGCGATGGCCAGGCACTTCGACTCGATCGCCCGGCTCTGGGACGCGGTCGGCGACTACGGCGCCGGCTTCTGCCTCGACACCTGCCACGCCTGGGCGGGCGGTGAGGAACTGGTCGGCGTCGTCGAGCGGATCAAGGCCATCACCGGCCGCATCGACCTGGTCCACCTGAACTCCTCGCGTGACGAGTTCGACTCCGGCGCCGACCGGCACGCCAACTTCGCCGACGGCACCATCGACCCGCAGCTGCTGGCCGAGGTCTGCCGCACGGCGGGCGCCCCGGTCATCCTGGAGACCCCGGCCGAGGGAGTCGCCGAGGACCTCGCCTACCTGCGGGAGAACCTGGGCTGACGGTTCCGATCACCCGGAGGGAAAACCTGTCTGCCGAACGGAATTCGCGGTGTGCTGGAGGCATACCAACCGTTCCACAACGACAGAGGTGATCTCCCATGACGGTCGACCACGCCATCCCCGCCGCCCTGACGGTGACCAAGCTCGGCGCCCACATCGGCGCCCAGGTGGACGGCGTCCGTCTGGGGGGTGACCTGGACGCGGCGACCGTCGCGACGATCCGGCGCGCGCTCAACGAGCACAAGGTCATCTTCTTCCGCGGTCAGCAGCACCTCACCGAGGACGGCCAGCACGAGTTCGCGCAGCTGCTCGGCAGCCCGACGACGCCGCACCCCACGGTGACCTCGCACGGCGTCAAGAGCCTGGCCATCGATTCCGAGACCGGCCGCGCCAACTCCTGGCACACCGATGTCACCTTCGTCGACCGCATCCCGAAGGCGTCCATCCTGCGCGCGGAGTACCTACCGACCTACGGCGGCTCGACCACCTGGGCCTCCACCGTCGCGGCCTACGACTCGCTGCCCGAACCGCTGAAGGCGCTCGCCGAGAACCTGCGCGCCGTGCACACCAACGTCTACGACTACGCCGCCCGCAATGTCGAGCCGCTGCGCCCGAAGACCGCGGAGTACCGCGCGGAGTTCCAGTCCACCTACTACGAGACCGAGCACCCGGTGGTGCGCGTGCACCCGGAGACCGGCGAGCGCGCGCTGCTGCTCGGCCACTTCGTGAAGAACTTCGTCGGCCTGTCCACCAGCGAGTCGCAGGCGCTGTTCCGCCTGTTCCAGGACCGCGTCACCCGCCTGGAGAACACCACCCGCTGGACCTGGTCCGACGGCGACGTCGCCATCTGGGACAACCGCGCCACCCAGCACTACGCCATCGACGACTACGACAACCAGCCCCGCCGCCTGACCCGCATCACCCTCGCCGGCGACATCCCGATCGGCGTCGACGGCAAGCCGAGCACCGTCCTCGAAGGCAACGCCGAGCACTACTCCATCGTCGAGGAACCGGAACTCCTCGCCAGCTGACCACGGGGCGGGAGGTGACCGGGTGATCCCGCGAGGACATGGGTAACTCCCCGACCACCTCCCCGCCGTGGCGCACACGACGCGAGCCCGACCACCAACTGCCGAGCTCCCGGACGACACGCTAAGGTCGCGGGGTGGCGGATGAGAATATTCGGCCGTTGGATGGAGTGCGCGTCCTGGAACTCGGCAACTATGTCGCCGCTCCCACCGCCGGTCGCATTCTGGGCGACTTCGGCGCCGAGGTGATCAAGGTGGAGCGCCCGGGAACGGGCGACGAGTTACGCAACTGGCGGCTCTACGGCGGCGACACCTCCATGCTGTATCGCACGGTCAACCGCAACAAGAAGTCGATCGTGCTCGACCTGCGCACCGAGGCGGGCCGGGCGATCGTGCTCGACCTGCTGCGGCACTGCGACGTGCTGCTGGAGAACTTCCGGCCCGGCATGCTGGAGAAATGGGGCCTGGGGCCCGAGGTGCTCGAGGAGGTGAACCCGAAGCTGGTCATCACCCGGATCTCCGCCTACGGCCAGACCGGCCCGATGGCCGCGCGTCCCGGGTTCGCCGCCGTCGCCGAGGCCGTGGGCGGCCTGCGCGAACTCGTCGGCGACCCCGACCGCCCGCCGGTGCGGGTGGGGGTGTCGATCGGCGACTCGATCGCGGGCATCTACGCCGCCTTCGGCACCGTGATGGCGCTGTTCCAGCGTGAGCGGGTCAGTGGCCCGGTGCCGCAGCCCGAGCGGATCATCGACGTCGCGCTCAACGAGTCGATCCTGTCGGTGATGGAATCGCTGGTCCCCGACCACCTCGCCTACGGCATCAACCGGGAGCGGGTCGGCGGCCGGATGGAGGGCATCGCGCCCAGCAACGCCTATCCGACCAGTGACGGCTACAGCATCATCATCGGCGGCAACGGCGATGCCATCTTCCAGCGCTACATGCAGGTCATCGGGCGTCCCGACCTGGCGGCCGATCCCGAGCTGGCCGACAACGCGGGTCGCTGGCGCAATCGGGAACGCCTGGACGCCTCGATCGCGGAGTGGACGGTCGAGCACACCCGCGACGAGGCGCTGAAGATCCTCGACGAGGCGGCCATCCCGTGCGGCCCGATCTACACCGCCGCCGACATCGTGGCCGACGAGCAGTACCGCGCACGCAATATGATCCAGTCGTTCCCCGTCGACGTGGGCGAGCCCGAACCCAAGCAGGTGGGGTTCCCCGGCATCGTCCCGGTGATCGGGGGACAGTCGCTGCCGATTCGCAATGTCGGCCCCGACCTCGGCGAACACACCGCCCAGGTGCTCGGCGAGCTGCTCGGGATGACGCAAGACGAGATCGACGCGCTGGAGGCATCGTGAGCAGGCGAGTACACGGCAGACGCCGCCCACCGGTGCGCAGCAAGTGGGAACAGCGTGGCCCCGGTCACGTGCGCCCGACCGTGCATCCGACGCCGGCCAGCGTCGGTGACAAGCCGTGCGGCGGGGTCATGTGCGTGCCCGCCCAGGAACCGGACCAGCGGCGATGACCGCGCCGCTGCTGCGTGATGTCACCCTGCGCGACGGATTGCAGCTGACCGGCAAGGTGCTGCCGACCGAGCAGAAGATCGACGTCGTCCGGCGGCTGCTGGCCGCGGGCGTGCCCGCGCTGGAGATCGGCTCGATGGCCCGGCCGGATCTGGTGCCGCCGATGGCCAACTCGCTCGAGCTGATCGCCGCGCTCACCCCTGACGAGCTGGCGAAATGCTGGGTCTGGGTGGCCACGCCGCGGCACATCGAGAAGGCGGCCGCGGCGGGCGCCCGCAATTTCCAGTACTGCTTCTCGGCGTCGGACGCGCACAACCGGGCCAATATCGGCCGCGACACCGAGGCGTCGGTGGCCGCGATGCCCGACGCGATCCGGCTGACGCGCGAGGCGGGCGGCGAGATCCAGCTGTGCCTGGCCACCAGCTTCACCTGCCCGTTCGATGGTCCCGTCGATCCCGAACGGGTGCTCGGCATCGCCCGCGACCCGCGCACCGAGGGCGCCGCCGACATCGTCCTGGCCGACACCCTCGGCCAGGCGCACCCCGGCCAGGTGAGCGCGCTGGTGACGGCCGTCCGCGACACCACCCCGGCGCGCCGCATCGTCTTCCACGGCCACGACACCTGGGGCATGGGCGTGGCCAACACCCTCGCCGCCGTCGCGGCGGGCGCCACCATGGTCGACGGCGCGCTCGGTGGTCTCGGCGGGTGCCCGTTCGCGCCCGGCGCGAGCGGCAACACCGCCTCCGAGGACATCCTGTTCGCCACCAGGCCGGACTGGTTCACCCCGGCGTCGCTGGCGAGCCTGGTCGGCCTCACCGAGGAGCTGCTCGCCGACCTCGGCGAACCGAATCGCTCCCGCGCCGCCGAGGGCGCGCGGTCGGAGGCGGCGGCGTTCGAGTGGGTCATCCGGTAGGTATCGGGGGGATCCCGGATGGCGCGGTTTCCGGCGGACAGACAGACTGGACACCATGACTTCGCACGCCATGGGCACCGAGGCCGTCGACGCGGCGGCCGACACCGAGATCGCGGCCGCCGCACAAGACCTGGTCAAGCTGTACGGATCGGGAGACACCCAGGTCACAGCCCTGGATGGAGTGTCGGCGAACTTCGCCAAGGGTGAGTTCACCGCGATCATGGGGCCCTCCGGTTCGGGCAAGTCCACGCTCATGCACTGCCTGGCCGGGCTCGACAGCGCCAGCGCGGGCCAGGTCCGCATCGGTGACACCGCGCTGACCGGGCTGTCGGACAAGCAGATGACCGCGCTGCGCCGCGACCGCATCGGTTTCGTGTTCCAGGCGTTCAACCTGGTGCCCACGCTGACGGCGCTGGAGAACATCACCCTGCCGCTCGACATCGCGGGCCGCAAGGCCGACCAGGAGTGGCTCGACACCGTCGTCAAGCGCCTCGGCCTCGGCGACCGGCTCGACCACCGGCCCTCGGAGCTGTCGGGCGGTCAGCAGCAGCGCGTCGCGTGCGCGCGCGCCCTGGTCGGCAAGCCGGAGATCATCTTCGGCGACGAACCGACCGGCAACCTGGACTCGCACTCCTCCGGTGAGGTGCTCTCGATCCTGCGCGCCTCGGTCGACGAGTTCGGCCAGACCGTCGTGATCGTCACCCACGATCCGCGCGCGGCCGCCTACGCCGATCGCGTCGTGTTCCTCGCCGACGGCCGGATCGTCGACGAACTGCGCGATCCGACCCAGGATTCCATCCTCGACCGGATGAAGGCGCTGGAGACCAAGTGAGCACGAACCCCATGCGCAAGGTCGCCTTGCGCAATCTCGCCGCGCACAAGGTGCGCCTGGCCCTGACCCTGCTGTCGGTGGTGCTCGGCACCGCCTTCATCTCCGGGTCGTTCGTCTTCACCGACACCCTGCAGCGCACCTTCGACGGCATCTTCGAGGGCCAGGCCCAGGGCGTCGACGTGCGCGTCGGCCCCAAGGACCAGCAGTCGCTGGGCCTGCCGACCAATATCGTCGACGCGCTGGCCAAGACCGAGGGTGTCGACCGGGTCGCCCCGGCCGTCAACGGCCCGGTGGTGCTGCTCGAACCCGACGGCAAGAAGGCCGTGCAGACCGGTGGCGCGCCGAGTTTCGGCCTGTCCTACCTGCCGCCGGAGCAGTCGGTCGAGGAGCCCAACACCTTCGTCGCCGGTGGGCCGCCCACCCAGTCGGGCGAGATCGCGCTCAACACCAGCGGTGCCGAGAAGGCCGGGCTGAAGGTCGGCGACAAGACCAAGGTGCTCGTCCCGTCCAAGGGCGACCCGTTCGAGGTGACGCTGACCGGCATCTACGAGATGCCCGGCACCGAGGGCGGCGGGGTGGTCGCGGTGATGTTCACCGAGCCGCAGGGCCGAAAGCTGTTCACCGACGGCTCACACGTCGCCTACGCCGATATCGCGGCGTCGCCGGGCGTCTCGGCCGACGACCTGCGCGACAAGCTCGCCGCCGGCCTGCCCAACTACAAGGTGCAGAACGCCGACGAGGTCCGCGAGGACATGAAGAAGCAGGTCTCCGAGGCACTCACCTTCATCAACTACTTCCTGCTCGCCTTCGGCGCGATCGCGCTGATCGTCGGCACGTTCATCATCTACAACACCTTCTCGATGATCGTCGCCCAGCGCCTGCGTGAGCTGGCGCTGCTGCGGGCGATCGGCGCGAGCCGTCAGCAGGTGGGCCGCTCGGTGGTCGTCGAGGCCGTGGTGATCGGTGTGATCGGCAGCGTGCTCGGCCTGATCGCGGGCATCGGGCTCGCGTTCGGTCTGTCCGCCCTGCTCAACGCCTTCGACCTGGGCCTGCCCACCGGATCGCTGACGGTGCTGCCGCGCACCGCGATCGTGGCGCTGCTGGTGGGCCTCATCGTCACCGTCGCCAGTGCCTACGCGCCCGCCCGGCGGGCCGCGAAGGTGCCGCCGGTGGAGGCGATGCGGTCCGAATTCGCCAGTGCCGGTGACTCGCTGCGCATTCGCACGGTGATCGGCGCGGTCATGGCCGTCGCCGGTGGCGTGCTCGTGTACGTCGGTGCCCAGGGCACCGGCAAGAGCGCCGCGGTGACCGTCGGCATCGGCGCGCTCGGCCTGATCCTGGCCGTCCTGCTCGCCGCGCCCGCGCTGTCGCGGCCGATGGTGCTCGTGCTCGGCGTGCTCACCCGCCCGTTCGGCGCGATCGGCCAGATGGCCCGCAACAACGCCGTGCGCAACCCGCGCCGCACCGCCGCCACCGCGTTCGCGCTGACGCTGGGCCTGATGCTGGTCTCGGCGATCGGCATCCTCGGCGCCTCCGCGAAGACCAGCGTCAGCGTGCTGATCGACAAGGGCGTCGAGGCCGAATACGTGCTCGCCGGTCCGCAGATGATCGGTGTGCCGATCGGCGCGGTCGACGCCGTGCGCGCCGAGGTGCCCGGTGTCAGCGATGTCACCGGCATCCGGGTGGTCGCCTTCAAGGTCGGCAAGGAACAGATCGGCGCCACCTCCCCGGACGGCCCGATCGACCCGGTGATGAACATCGACGTGCTCAGCGGCTCCACCACCATCGCCCCGAACGGGCTGCTCGTCGATGAGAAGGAAGCCACCGATCGCGGCTGGAAGGTCGGCGACAAGGTCGGCATCACCAGCCTGGACAACAAGCAGCTCGAGCTGACCGTCGGCGGCATCTTCGCCAACTCGCCGCTGCTCGGCCCGATGGTCGTCGACCCCGGCGTCTACGAACAGCTGATGCCGCAGAGCCTGCGCACCAACATCTACGTGCTGGTGAAGGCGGCGCCCGGCACCGATCTCACCGCCATGCGGGCGAATCTGGAGAAGGCCACCGAACCGTTCGTCGTCGTGCAGGTGCAGGATGCCGAGCAGTTCAAGGGCGCCCAGGGCCAGCAGATCAACACCCTGCTCGCCATCCTCTACGGCCTGCTCGCCCTGGCCGTGGTGATCGCGGTGCTCGGCATCATCAACACGCTCGCGCTGTCGGTGGTCGAACGCCGTCGCGAGATCGGCATGCTGCGCGCCGTCGGCACCCAGCGTTCCCAGGTCCGTCGCACGATCTACCTGGAATCCATGCTGATCGCCATCTTCGGCGCCATCGTCGGCCTGGTCCTCGGCATCGCCCTCGGCGTCGGCTTCCTGCGCACCCTGCGCGACCTGGGCATCGACCAGATCACCATCCCGTGGTCGCAACTGGTCACCGTCCTGATCGCCTCCGGCGTCGTCGGCGTCCTGGCCGCCGTCTGGCCCGGTGTCCGCGCGGCCCGCACACCCCCACTGGCCGCCATCGCGGACCTGTAGGAGTCGTAGTCGCTTCGGCCCCCGGCGGATTCGTTCCACCGGGGGCCGATGGCGTTCCTGGGGACCGGCTCGGGCCGCGAGTGGGCGGGCCGAATCGGCGTCGTCGTGGGTGGCGGCTGATGGGCTAGGCCGGGTAGCGGTCGAACCAGTCCGGGGTGGGCTGGCCGTGGTCGTCCTGCGGTGGGGTGAGGCCGAATTCGGTGCAGTAGTCGGTGGCGAGGCGGTCCAGGGCGGCGCGGGCGTCGACGGTGTCGGACCAGCGGTGGGGGAGGGCGGTGCGGCCGTAGCGGGCGCCGAGGAGGCTGCCCGTGATCGAGCCGGTGGCGTCGCTGTCGCCGGAGTGGTTGACCGACAGCAGGAGTCCGGCGCGGACGATGTCGTGCGCGGCGCCGCCCCGGAATTCCGCGGCGAGCACGGCGAATACGGCGATGGCCAGTGCCTCGGGGCCGACCCAGCCCTGGCCGAGGGATTCGACCTCCTCGGGGGTCGGTCCGCGGCCGGTGCGCGCGGTCGCCTCGGCCAGCGCGACCGCGGCGTCCAGGGCGGCCGAGGTTTCCTCGTGCTCGGGATAGGTCGCCAGTTCGGCCCGGGCGCGGGCGAGCGCCGTCGTGGTGTCGTTTCCCCGGGCGAGCTGATAGACCAGCGCCGAGAGGGTGCCCGCCGGCAGCCAGCCGCTGGGATGGCCGTGTGTCAGTGCGGCCGCGTCACAACCCAATTCGAAGATCGCCCCGGTGGCCGCGCCGGAACGATCTGCGGCGTACCCGAATCCGCACGGTGCCGCGCGCATCACCGCACCGCTGCCCTTGGACTGGTTGATCGGCTGCCTGCGGGTGCCGAGCGGGGCGGTCGGCGCGCGGCGCGCCGCGGCCTGCCGCAATGCCGTGTACACCGAATTCGCCACGCCTCGTTGCTCGATCAGTTCGGGATGGCCGCTGAGTGAACTGTGCAGCGCGAACGGCTGGTCGGGCAGGTCGACCACCTGGCCGCGCAGCCAGACGAGCATGCCCTGCTGGAGCAGGCCCATGGTGGCCCCGCCGATGCCCTTGGCCCTGGCCCGCACCGAGCCGCGGATCAATGCCTCCACGGTGAACGCGGTCAGCTGCGTCTCCTCGGAGATCCGCAGTGGATCGGTGTCGGTGAGGCCGTCCGGACCGTACTGGTCCCGGATCTGGCGCAGGGTTCTGGTCTCGATCGGGGCCCCGAGCGCGTCCCCGACCGCACCGCCGATCAGGCAACCGTGCACCGCGTTCAGCCACACCGATCCCGCGCTCGCCACGGCGTCGCTGCTGCGGTGCGTGTGTTCGCGTCGGGGCGCCTGCTGTTCGGGGTCGTGCCGACCGGGACCCGGTGTGCGCGAGGTAGCGCCGGGGTGTCGCGCCGGGTGCCGGATGTCGATCCGCGGCCTGCCGTCCGCGGATGTCGCGCCGCGTGCGGTCGGCTCGGACCGGCGGGCCGCCTCCGCTGCGGCGTTCCGCCGGGCCTGCGGCGCATCGGTGTGGGTCGCCGGTCCGGCGCCACGGCCACGGAAGTCGGTGCCCGATCGGTGGTCCGGCGCGTGACCCGTGGACAGGGCGGTCCGGGGCGTGGCCGAGGACCCGCCCGGCGCGGCAGACCCTCGGCGCGTGAGGGATTCGGTGAGGGCGGACGCGAAATCGGCGCAGGTGGGGAAGCGCCGCGCCGGGTCCTTGGCCATCGCCTTGGCCAGGACCGCGTCGACCGCGGGCGACAAGGTGGACCGCCGGGTGCTGGCCCGCGGGGGCACCGCGTTGAGATGGCCGAGCATGACGGTCGCCGGGTTGGGGGCGTCGTAGGGGCCGCTGCCGGTGAGCAACCGGAAGACGGTGCACGCCAGGGAGTACTGGTCGCCGCGGCCGTCCAAGGGCGCGCTGCTGAGTTGTTCGGGGGAGGCGTAGGCGATGGTGGCGGTGAACTGGCCGGTGCGGGTGAGGCCGCCGGTGTCGTCGAGGAGCTTCGCGATGCCGAAATCGGTGAGCAGGACGCGTTCGTCGAAGCCCGCGCCGACCCCGGCGGTGCGGGAGAGCAGGATGTTGGCCGGTTTCACGTCCCGGTGCAGCACGCCCTGGCGGTGCGCGTAGTCCAGTGCGCTCGCGGTCTGGGTGACGACCTGGGCGATCCGCTCGCTCCCGAACTGCGGCACCGGAACCGCCGCCGCGTCGACACCGTCGACGAACTGCATGGCGATCCACAGCCGGTCCTCGTCCATGCCGCGGTCGTAGACGGTGATGATGTTCGGATGGTCCAGCTGCGCGACCAGGTCCGCTTCCCGCTCGAACCTGGTCCGGATCTCGAAGTCGGTGAACAGGTCACGGTGCATGAGCTTGAGCGCGGTCAGCCGGGGCAGCCGCCGGTCCCGGGCCGCGTACACCGCGCCCATGCCCCCGCGCCCCAGCTCCCGCTCGATGACGAACCCCGCGAACACCTCCCCGCGCCGCAACATCGCCTCACCCCGTTCACCGAACCCGATCGCTTCGCAGCCTAGCGAAACTCGCGGTGCTACACGGCGGGAGTGTTGGTGTCGGCCCAGTGCGTGAGGTCGCCGCGGTCCAGGGCGACCGCCAGCAGATCGGGGAATTTGTCCGGCGTGCAGGCGAAGGCGGGGATGCCGAGCGCGGCCAGCGCGGCGGCGTTGTCGTGGTCGTAGGCGGGCGCGCCCTCGTCCGACAGTGCCAGCAGGACCACCACCTGGACGCCGGCCTCCTTCATCGCGTTGCACCGGCGCAGCATCTCCTCGCGCACGCCGCCCTCGTACAGATCGGAGATGAGCACGAACAGGCTGTCGGTGGGCCGGGTGATCAGCGTCTGCGCGTAGGCGATGGCGCGGTTGATGTCGGTGCCGCCGCCGAGCTGGGTGCCGAACAGGACGTCGACCGGGTCGCTGAGCTGGTCGGTGAGGTCGACGACCTCGGTGTCGAACACCACCAGCGAGGTCTTCAGCGAGCGCATCGAGGCCAGCACCGCCCCGAACACCGAGGCATAGACGACGCTGGCCGCCATCGAGCCGGATTGGTCGATGGCCAGCACCACATCGCGCTGAATCGACTGCGCCTTGCGCCCGTAGCCGACCAGCCGCTCCGGCACCACCGTGCGGTGCTCGGGCAGATAGTTGGCGAGGTTCTTGCGGATGGTCCGGTCGAAGTCGATATCGCGCAGTTTCGGGCGGTGGGTGCGGGCCGAGCGATTGATCGCGCCGGTGACCGCGGCGACGGTCTTGGCGGCGATGCGCTGCTCGATCTCGCGCACCACCTTCTCGACCACCATCCGGGCGGTGGCCTTGGTGGTCTCCGGCATCACCCGGTTCAACCCCATCAGCGTGCCCACCAGATGTACGTCGGGCTCCACCGATTCCAGCAGTTCGGGTTCGAGCAGCAGCTGGGTGAGGTTCAGCCGCTGCACGG
Source organism: Nocardia sp. NPDC050718 (assembly GCF_040654235.1). Taxonomy (NCBI): domain Bacteria; kingdom Bacillati; phylum Actinomycetota; class Actinomycetes; order Mycobacteriales; family Nocardiaceae; genus Nocardia; species Nocardia sp. NPDC050718. Next base: position 1,466,397 of record NZ_JBFAHQ010000001.1, read on the forward strand.
CGTCGCGCTGCATCACCTCGACCACGGTCGCGGGGAAATAGGTGCGGATGTCGCCGAGCCAGCGCGCCACACGCGGTGCCGAACCACCGAGTCCGCCGGACCTCTTCGTCGATCCGCCTGCCTCACCGGTGTTGTAGAGGGCGCCGAGGGCCTGGTCCATGGCCTGGTCAGGGCCCGAGGACAAGCCGCCGAGCTGTTCCTCCGCGGCCTGGCCGAGGACGAGTCGCCAACGGCGCGAATGGGTTTCGTCGTTACCGGTCACGGCAGCAGCTCCAGGTGTTCGAGCGGAATTCGTCGGGATGCCGGTGATACCCGGGCCGCAGCTCGGATCTCCGGCGGTGTGCTGCACCGGATTCGGCGGGCGGCGGCGAGGACCGCACCGTGGGCCGGTGGCGCGGTCATCCGGCGGCGCCCAGGATCGCGGCGGCGGCGCGCAGGGCCGCCTGCCCTCGGGCCGGGTCGATGGGGGTCGCGCCGGTAGCCGCGGCCGGTGCGGAACCGGTATCGCGCAGGGCCTGGCCGATGGCGCGGCGCTCCCCGGATTCGAAGGAACCGAAGGTGCGGCGCAGCAGCGGCAGGGTGGCGACGAACTGGTCCTCGGTGAGTTCGCGGAGCCACTCGTCGATGCGGCGCAACAACTCCCGATCGTGCACGAGCAGCAGGCCGCGCCCGCCGAGGAAGCCGTCGATCCAGGCGGCCTTGGCGGCGGGGGTGTTGCCGACGGACAGGGCGGCGGCCAGGCGGCGGGCCGAGTCGGCGTCGTCGATGCGTTCGGCGTCGCACAGCAGGCGGACCGCGCGGCCGCTGATCGCGCCGTGCACGTCGTCGCGGTCGGCGATGCGCTGGAGCGTGGCCAGCCATTCGGTGGTGGTGTGATCGTCGTCGCGGGTGCTGATCGCGGTGTGCGCGGCATCGATCTGGGCGCGCAGCGCCTCGGCCGCGTCGGTGTCGAGGCCGGTGACCGCGCCGGGCAGCCCGGCGCAGATCCGCACCAGCAGGCCGTCGGCGACATGGGCCAGCGCCTTGGTGTCGGTGCCGCGGACGTCGCCGTAGCGCAGGGTCCTGGTCAGGCCGGGCAGCGCGCCCAGCAGATGGGTGACGTCGTGGTCGAGGGCGGCGGCCGCTTCCAGCCGGGTGATCAGACCGTCGGTGGCGCCGCCCAGATCGGCTAGCAGCGCGGTCTCCAGCGCGTCGGCGAGTTCGGCGACGGTGACCCCGTCGCGGCTCGCGGTGTCGAGGATCTTCGCCTCGGCGGCGGTGCGCAGCGTGGTGCCCCAGACCGCGGCTTCGACGATGCGGACCTCGAATTCCGGTTCCCAGCGCAGGGTCCAGGTCTCCCGGAAGGTGCCGGTGTTGCGGACCTCGCCGACGGTCGGTGTGCCCCAGTCGACGCCGAGCAGCCGCAGCCGGTGCAGCAGGTGCGAGCGCTCGACATCGCGCTCCTTGCGCAGGTCCAGATCGACCGTGCGGGCGAGGGCTTCCTGCTTGAGCCGCAATGTCTTGCTCCGCGCCCGCAGATCCGCCGCCAGCGGCACGGTCGGGGTGTCCTCGGGGACGCCGCCGAGGGTCTCGCCGACGACGAGTTCGTCGATCACCAGCCGCAGCATGGTCTCGTCGCCACCGCACATCACCGAGCGCACGGCCTCGGTCACCTCGGACAATCCGGCCAGCGGGCGCCCGCGCAGCGCGGCCAGCGTGTCGGCCAGGCGCACCGACTCGATGATGTGCGCGCTCGACACCGGCAGATCGTGCGCCCGCAGCACGCCGGCGACCTTCGTCAGCCACCGCGCCACCGGTCGCTCGGTCTCGGTGAACAGATGGTGATACCAGCCCGGCGAGGTGACCCCGGCCCCGTACCCCGAGCCCGCCGCCAGCCGCGAATGCGTCCACGGCACCCAGGTCAGCGCGGTCTTGATCTTCGGCAAGCCCTTGAGCAGCCGCGCGTCCGGTGCGGCCGGGCCCAACGCTCCGGTCAGCGCGGGCGCGTGCCAGGCGCCGCACACCACGGCCAGTCGCTTCGCCCCGTCCTTGAGGGTCTGCCGCATCACCTGTCGCATGTACGCCTCGCGCCGCAGGGTGTGCTGATCGACGACCAGCGGTGCGATCGTGGGGTCCACCGGTAGCGGGGCGCCCGATCCCGGTGCAGGTGCGGCGTCGTCCGGATCCGCTGTGGAAGCGGTGGGCAGGCCGGTGGGGAGCGGCGAATCGTCGTGTGGCGTCTGGATCGCGTCTTCGCGCAGGGCGGACATCGCCTCCGTGATCGCGTCGAAAGCCGCACTGTCCGGGACGGATTCGACAACGGCGTCCCACCAGCGTTCGGCGTCGTCGTAGCCCGCTGCCGAGGCCAGGGCGGCCAAGGGGTCGCTGCGGTCGCCACGAGCGTCGTCGTCGGCGGCGAGGACGTTCGCGGCGGGGAGATCGCAGAAGCGCACCGACACGGCGTGGTCGGCGCCGTAGCGCATGGCCTGCCACTCCGGGGAGAACACCGCGAACGGCCAGAAGGCCGCGCGGGCAGGCGAATCCGGGACGTAGGCCAGCAGGGCGACCGGCGGGGTCATGGTGTCGGCGGCGACGAATCCGACGAGCGGGTCGGCGTCGGCGGGGCCTTCGATGAGGATGGCGTCGGGGCCGAATTCCTCGAGCGCCTGGCGCAGCGATCTGGCCGAACCCGGCCCGTGGTGGCGGATGCCGAAGACCCGCGTCACCGCGGCTTCATCCGCGCCGGTGGGTGGCCGTCGGCCCGTGCCGGGGTCGGGCGCCGTGTCAGCCGGACCGGTCGGGGCAGCGGGCGCGCCGGTCTCCGCCGACTCGTGGTCGGCGGGTTCAGCGGCTGTCCGGTCGGCTTCGGTGGCCGAGACGCTCGTGTCGTCGGTCTGTCGATTCATCGAAAACCCCATGTGTGCGGTCTGTTCCGTCCTCCCCGTCGGCCCGGCGTCAGTGCGAGATCTCGCGGCAGGCGCGGTAGAAGTCGGCCCAGTCCGGACGTTCGCGCACCACGGCCTCGAGGTATTCGGTCCAGATCACCGAGTCGGCGACCGGGTCCTTGATCACCGAACCGAGGACGGCACCCGCGATATCGGAGGCCCGCAGCACGCCGTCACCGAAGTGCGCGGACAGGGCGAGCCCGTTGGTGATCACCGAGATGGCCTCGGCGGTGGACAGGGTGCCCGAGGGGGACTTGAGCTTGGTGCGGCCGTCGGCGGTGATCCCGGAGCGCAGTTCGCGGAACACCCGCACCACCCGGCGGACCTCCTCGGCCGCGGCGGGGACGGTCGGCAGTTCCAGTGCGGCGCCGAGCTGTTCGACCCGCCTGCTGACGATGGCGACCTCGGAATCCTCGTCGGCGGGCAGCGGCAGCACCACGGTGTTGAAGCGGCGGCGCAGCGCCGAGGACAGGTCGTTCACGCCGCGGTCGCGGTCGTTGGCCGTGGCGATCACGTTGAAACCCTTGGCCGCCTGCACTTCCGCGCCCAGCTCTGGCACCGGCAGGGTCTTCTCGGACAGGATCGTGATCAGCGCGTCCTGCACGTCGGACGGGATGCGGGTCAGCTCTTCGATGCGGGCGATGGCCCCGGTCCGCATGGCCGTCATCACCGGCGAGGCGACCAGCGCGGCGTCACTTGGCCCCTCGGCCAGCAGCCTGGCGTAGTTCCAGCCGTACCGGATCGCCTCCTCGGCGGTCCCCGAGGTGCCCTGCACCAGCAGTGTCGACTCCCCGCTGATGGCGGCCGAGAGATGTTCCGACACCCAGGTTTTCGCGGTGCCGGGCACCCCGAGCAGCAGCAGGGCGCGATCGGTGGCCAGGGTCGCCACGGCCACCTCCATCAGCCGCCGCGGCCCGACGTACTTGGGCGTGATGACGGTGCCGTCGTCGAGCGTGCCACCGAGGACATAGGTGACGACCGCCCACGGCGAGAGCCGCCAGGACGGCGGCCGCGGCCGATCGTCGACGCGAGCCAGCGCGGACAGCTCCTCGGCGAAGGCCTGTTCGGCATGCGGACGCAGCAGGGTGGTTGCCGGTTCGGTGGTGGTCATCGCAGCTCCTCGAGCATGGTCGCGCGGTCGGTGAGGTGGTGGGCGAGTCGGTGGAAGGCCTGTTGCCAGGCGGGGTCGTCGGTGCTGTCGGCGAGCGCGGTGACGCGCTCGGCCAGGTCGACGGGCAGGTGCACGCCCGCCGCGGTGATCAGGGCCCGGTCGGCGTAGACGCCGGCGTTCGCGTTGGCCTGGCGGGAGGTCGTGCGGGCGCGTTCGCCGAGCAGGCGCACGACGTGGTCGGCGACCGGGCGCGGCCAGGGATGGTCGAGGCCGGGCAGGATCGCGTGCAGTTCGGTGAGCTGGTGGGCGTCGAGATCGAGGACGTGCTCGATCCGGTCGGTGGCGTCGAGCAGGGTGAACAGTTCGCGGCGGCGCAGTACGGCCTGTTCGGTCGGGGTGGCGTTGGCGAACAGCGCACGGGCCCAGGTGGTGTCGCGCTGGGCGAGGGCGGCGTCGACCCAGCCGTCGACGATCGCCTTGGCGTAGCGCGGCGGCAGGGTGAGGGTCAGCGCGGCGGTCGCGGTGGCCGCTCCGGTGGCGCCGACGAGCGGTTCCCACGCGGTCAACGGGGTGGCCGCGATCGCCTGGTGCAGGGTCTTCAGCGTGGAGTCGGGGGTGTCCCAGCGCAGGGTGGCCTGGTCGGTGCCGTCGGTGATGCCGTCGCGCCTGGCCTGCGCGTCGACCGCAGCGGGCACCGTGACCTCGACGGTGCCGTCGGTGTCGACGCGCAGCCACGCCGACACCAGCGCCGCCATCCGCTGCCCGAGCGCCGACCCGGGCAGCCGGGCCAGCAGGCCTGCCGCGGTGCGCCGGACGTCGCCGCGGCGATCGTCGAGTGCGCGCTCGAGCAGCGGCTCGTCGGCGAGACTCGACCCGTCGACGAGGAGCGCGAGCAACTCGGCCTTGATCGGGCCCGATTCCTTGGCCCACGCGGTACTCAGCACCTCGAGCGCGGCGGCGGGATCGGTGTGGCGCAGGCGCGCCAGCCAATCCTTGCGCTCGCCGGGGGCGCCGAACAGCCAGACATCCTGCGCCCCGGGTGTTCCGGTGACCTCCTCGGGCGCGGCCAGCTCGACCCGATCGACCGGGAACGAGTCGAGCAGCGTCGACCACGCCGGGTTCCGCGCCGCCAGCCACCGGCCACGCCGACCGGCCAGCCGCAGCAGCGACCCGCGCAGCTGGACATCGGCGGCCGCGGTGAGTGCCTGCACGCACAGCACATCCGGCAGCCGGTAGTCGAACGGCGCCGCGGCGGTGAACCATTCGGGCAGGAACGCGGACTTCTCGGCGAGCAGGCGGCTGAGCCGATCGGCGGCCTGCCGGGGCAGCAGCGGGCGCGCGTCGTCGGGCGCGGGGTCCGGCTTCGGCGCGGTGCCCGGCATCCGGCCGCCGCGCAGGTAGAGGTCCTGGAGGGCGGCCGCGTCGAGCAGCCGGACCGCCGGTTCGCCGGAGCGCTGCGGCACCACCGCCGTCACGGCGTCGGCCAGCTGGACGCCGTCGGCACTGCGTCGGGCCGTGCCGAGCAGCGCGACCGAAACCAGTTCGGCCAGTTCGGGAGTCGGTGCCGACCGGGTGGGGAACTCGGTCTCCAGATCGGTGACCTCGCCCGCGCTGAACACCGAGACCGGATCGAACCCGTCGGCGCGCCACTCACCGGTGACCGTCACCGGATGACCGCCCGCCACCGCGAACAACCGCCACGGCCGCACCCCGGCGGGCAGCGGCAGCGCGGCGCCCTCGGCGTCGACGAGGTGCCAGCCGTGCTCGTCGAGCACCGGCACCACGTCGGCCAGCAGGGCGGGCCAGGCCCGCAGCCACGGGTCCTCGCCCAGGGCCGAGGCGTAGGCGTCGAGCGCGTCGCCGATGGTGACACCGCCGATCGCGGGCACGGTGGTGAACGGCGCGGGGACGCCGTGCCGGGCGCCCCACTGCACGCGCAACGGCGCGGCGCCGGGGTAGTAGTGCAGATCGGCGTCGACCTCGTGGCCGGGCGCGGGGACCTCGCCGGTGAAATTCGGTGTGCCGAAGGAATGTTCGATCAGGACCGCCCAGCGCCCGCTGCCGCGGCCGCGCAGCCAGGTGCGCCGGGTGTGCAGGCGCTCCTCCTCGCTGACCCGCATGCCGAGGACCAGCCAGCGGTCCCGCACCGCCGGCTCGGCCAGCACGGTCTCGGCCTGGGTCGGATAGCCGACATGGGTGCGGATGCCCGCCCGCAGCGGCTCCGGGACGGCATCGATGGTGCGATGGGCCAGCACCAGCAGATGCAGCCGGGCGTACTCGCGCAGCAGCAGCTCGGGCCAGTGCTCGGTGGTCACCACGGCGGCGGGCAGGCGGCGCAGCGTCGCAGCGACGCCGGGCGCCTGGGCGTCGACCATGCGGGCGGCGATCGCCTCGTACGCGGCGAACGAGCGGTCGGCCTGGGCCAGCCCGGTCCGGATCTGGTCGGTGAGCCACACCTCCAGCTCGGTCAGGCCCGCCGAGACCCTGGCCCGCCGTTGCTCGACGGTCGCCGGCGACGGTGTGGCGGCCGCCTTGGCTTTGGGCGGTGCCGCCGCCTTGGCCGCCCGGCCCGCCAGCCACTCCGCGGCGAACTCCGCGGGCGCGTCCTGCGCAGGCACCGCGCCACCGGACCAGCTCAGCAGCAGCGACAGCGCGTGCTTGCACGGAAACTTGCGGCTCGGGCACGAGCACTTGTACGCGGGCCCGGCCAGGTCGACGATCGTCTGATAGGGCTTGGACCCGCTGCCCTGGCACAGACCCCACACCGCACTGCCCGCGCTACCGGTCGCGCGCCAGCGACCGGCCAGCTTGCGCGCGGCAGCCAGTGAGCTCGCGTCCGGCGCGAGTGCGCGGACCTGGTCCTCGGTCCACGGCGCCTGTTGGTCGGTCATCGCCTTCCCCCGTTCTCTCCTCGCCGAAATATCTACCGCAGGGGACCGACAACTGCCGTTCACGTCGGCGAATCTCGGCGGAAGACGCTGCCGCTCCGGCAGATTCGTGCGGTTGGACTTGCTGCCTGCGGAAAAATCTGGCATTCTGACCTGTTCGGCTCGCCCGGACCGCCCACGTCGCTCATCGCAGCGTAGCGCGGGTGTGAACACCTCATCGAGCTGCCCGCCGGGGTGGGCGAGGGGTGGACATCGAGGGGCCCGCCGTGGCACCACGATGGCCATTCCACTCCCGCGGGCAGATTCGCTGGGGCACTGCGCATCCCCTGGGCGAACGCTCCGCGATCAGGTAGCGTTTGCCGAGGAGGATCACGTGGGCCGGGCAGATCGGCCGCCGCGGTGCGTGCGGCCGCGAAGGGGGATGTCGCAGAAGTGTGCTCGGATCGCATCGCCGAGGTGGTCGCGCGTGAGCTCGCCGCCGACCCCGCCGTGGAGGGGCGGGTCGCCGAGTGCGTGCTGGCAGCCCTCGCCGAGGCCGACGGTGATCGAGCCGCACCCGATTCCGGTGATACCGGGGTCTTCCTGCGCTCGATCACCGTGCACGGCTTCCGCGGCATCGGGCCGACGGCTACGCTGCGCCTGAACCCCGGACCGGGGCTGACCTTGGTCGTCGGGCGCAACGGCAGCGGCAAGTCCAGCTTCGCCGAGGCCGCCGAATTCGCGCTCACGGGCGGCAACCGGCGCTGGGACGGCCGCTCGACCGCGTGGCGCGAAGGCTGGCGCAACCTGCACGAACCCGATCTCGCCCGGATCGAGGTCGACCTGCTCACGGCGGGCGAGGAGGCCGAGCTCACGGTCGCCACGCACTGGGCGCCCGGCAGCGAGCTGGGCGAGGCGCAGTGGACCGAGCGTCGCGGCACGGACCGGACCGTGGCCATCGACCCGCGCAGCAGGCGCGGTCGGCTGGACCTGTATCGGCCCTTCCTGTCCTACAGCGAGCTCGGCGCTCTCGTCGACGGCAAGCCCAGCGACCTGTTCGACGCGCTGCACCGCCTGCTCGGCCTGGACGAACTGGCCGCCGCCGCCGAACACATCCGCCTGCGCAAGCTGGAACTCGAGCGCGCCGTCAAGGATTCGCGGCAGTCCCGCACCGATCTGCTCGCCGAACTCGCCGACGTCGACGACGCGCGCGCCCGCCACGTCGCCGACCTGCTCCGCGTCCCGGACCCCGATCTCGACGCGGTGGCCGCCGCAGTCGCCGGTTCGGTGCTCGGGCCCGACGGACCCGACGGACTGCGGGCCATCCTGCGCCTCACGCTGCCCGACCCGGCACAGGTGGCCGCGGCGGTCGATCGCCTCGCCGACGCTTCGGCCGCGTTGTCGCGCCACGCCACCACCGACGCCGAGTCCGACCTGCGCGTCCTCGAACTGCTCACCCGCGCCCGCGAACACGTCACCGCCGGTGGCACCTGCCCCTGCCCGCTCTGCGGCCGCGGCGACCTCGACACCGCCTGGCTGGCCGCCGCCGACGCCGAAATCGACCAGCGCGAAACGCAACTCGCCGCACTGCGCTCGGCCCGCGCGGAGTTCGATGCCGCGTTGGCCGCCGCTCGCGCGCTCACGTCGCGTGTACCCCTCGAGCTCGGCGCCGCGCAGCCGACACCGGTCGCTCCCGCGTCGATCGGCGGCGGCGAAACCACATCGGGCAGCGGCGCTGTGCCGTCGGAAGGTGTGGCCACGCCTGGAGGTGGGACCGCGCTGGGCGGTGCCGCCGTGGTCGGTGGTGGGACTGCGTCGAGCGTCGGGCAGGCGAGCGGTGGGGCGGGTCTGATCAGGCGGCAACTGTCGGCGGTGCACGCACTCTGGACGGTGTGGGCCGGGCTCGGCGAGGCGGAACACGATGACGAGTTTTCGCGGCGTCTGGGTGACACCTACGCCGAGTTGAGCGCCGAACTCTCTGCTCTGCAACGTGATACGAGCACCGAGCTCGATCGCCTCGACTCCGTGTGGTCCCCGCTCGTCCCGCGCATCCTCGCCTGGCTCGACCCCGCTCGCGCGGTGTCGGCGGACGCGGCCGAACTGCGGATGGTGAAGAAGGCCGCGGACTGGCTCAAATCGGCCACCGCGACGATTCGCGGCGAGCGGATGCGCCCGCTGGAGAGCACCGCGCGGTGGGTGTGGAGCACGCTGCGGCAGCAGAGCAATGTGGAACTCGGCGCGATCCGGTTGCAGGGCAGCGCGGGCACCGCGCGGCGGGTGCTGCTGGATGTGACCGTCGACGAGGTGGACGGCGCCGCGCTCGGCGTGATGAGCCAGGGCGAGCTGCACGCGCTCGGGCTGTCGCTGTTCCTGCCGCGAGCGACGATGTCGCACAGTCCGTTCCGCTTCGTGATGATCGACGATCCGGTGCAGGCGATGGACCCGGCGAAGGTCGACGGCCTGGCCAGGGTGCTCGCCGAGGTGGCGACCACCCGGCAGGTGGTGGTGTTCACCCACGACGAGCGCTTGGCCGAGGCGGTGCGCCGGATGCAGCTCGACGCCACGGTGCTCGAGGTGCAGCGCCGGGAACGTTCCGTGGTGGAGGTGCGGGTGACCGGCGACCCGGTGCGCCGCTACCTCGACGACGCCCGCTCGCTGCTGCGCACCCCGCAGCTGCCGTCCGCCATCGCCGACGAACTCGTCGCCACCTGCTGCCGCTCCGCGATCGAGGCGGCGGGGCTGGCGAAGGCCCGCCAGGAACTGCTCGCCACCGGCCTCGATCACGCCGAGGTGGAACGGCGGGTGCGCAACGCCCACACCACCCGCGCGATGATCACCCTGGCGATCATGGGCCCCGGCGCCCGCGTCGACGACCTGAACAAGCACCTGAGCGCGGTCGGCGGCCGCTGGCTGGTCGGCGTGCTGCGCGACGCCACCGCGGGCGCGCATGTGCCGATCGATCGGCCGATGCGGGAATTGATCAGCGACACCGAACGATTCATCGCCTGGCTGCGCGCCCACGAGCCCGCCGCGGTCCGCTCATGAGCCGCGATACAGGTGGTCGGCGCTCGCGGTCCCGCCGGGGCGGCGGTGCCGCGGTGGTGCTCCGGTGAACCGGCGGAGCAGGCCGCGACGGCCCAGGTACACCCCGCGTCCCTCGGTGGCCGAGCGCCTGGAGGCGGCCGAGAACCTGCTGTCCGGCGACGTCTCCGACGCGGGCGGGGTGTGGTCGCGGGCGGTCGCGTGGATTCTGCGGCTCGCGCTCGAGCAGGCCGTCGACGAACTGTGGGCGCAGATCGCCCCCGAACTCATGCGCTGCCCGATGCGGGCCCAGCTCCTCGCCCTGCGTGTGTACGCGGGGCCGGAGACGGCGGGGCAGGTCGGCGCGCTGTGGGCCGCGCTGTCCCGGGCGGCCCATCACCTCGACTACGAGATGGCGCCCAGCGTGACCGACCTGCGGCGCTGGCGCGATCAGACCGGTGACCTCGCGCGGACGCTGGAACTGGTCCCGCTCGCGCACCAGCCGTTCGGCTGATCCCGCGTGGGCGCCGCCGGTCCCCACCCGGCAGGATGACCGGCATGGGTGAAGCGAAACCGTGTCCGTGCCGCCGCGGCGAACCGTTCGACGACTGCTGCGGACCGATCCTGGCGGGCACCCGGCCCGCACCCACCGCCGAGACCCTCATGCGCTCGCGCTACACCGCCTATGTCGTCGGTGACGTCGACTACCTGCTGCGTTCCTGGCATCCGAACACCCGGCCCGCCGAGCTCGAGCTCGACCCGGCGCAGCGGTGGCTGTTCCTGGAGATCGTCGGCACGCAGCGCGGCGGGCCGTTCGACGACAACGGCACCGTCGAGTTCATCGCCCACTACAAGGCGGACGGCGTCCGCGACGCGATGCACGAGAACAGCACCTTCGTCCGGGTCGACGGCGCGTGGGTCTACCTCGACGGCACGTTCAGCGCCTGAGTCACCCCTGGTGGATACTGGCCCCGTGCCCAGGATCGCGATCGAGTACTGCACCCAATGCCGCTGGCTGCTGCGCGCGAGCTGGATGGCCCAGGAACTGCTGACCACCTTCGCCACCGATCTCGGTGAGGTCGCCCTGGTGCCCGGTCAGGGTGGCATCTTCCGGATCACCCTCGACGGTGAACAGCTGTGGGAGCGCAAGGTCGACGGCGGCTTCCCCGACATCGCCGTCCTCAAGCAGCGCGTGCGCGACCGCATCGATCCCGACCGCGACCTCGGCCACGTGGACCGCCGCGACTGAATCAGGCGAACAGCACCGCGGCCGCGATCGCGAGCCCGAAGATCACCGCGGGCGGCCCGGCATGGTTCAGATCGTGGTGGGTGGCGTGCGCGAGGAGCGCCAGCGCGAAGTACGCCACCAGCCCGAGCGCCGTCGCCAGGCCCAGCGGCGTCCACCACAGGCCGACGACCAGCCCGAGCGCGGCGGCCAGCAGCACGGCCGCGAGGATCGGCAGCCGTCGGCGTTCGACGCCGACCCTGGCGTAGGCCTCGACGACCTCGGGCCTGCCGGACAGTTTCGCGCGGGCGGAGTAGACGAGCAGGGCGGCCAGCACCAGGGCGACCGCGGTACGCGCGACGGTCATGACGCGTCTTCTTCCGCGAGGGGATCGGTCCCCCTCGATTCTACGAACCCGCGGCGATCAGCGGACGGCCCCGCAGGTCAGCAGCAACCGCCGCCACCACAGCACCCGCCACCGGCGGGGCGCGGCGCGGCCACCGGCGCGGGGGCGGACCCGCGGCCGACGGTGCCGAAGGTGGTGAGCAGTTTGACCGTGTCGTCGTGGCCCGCCGGGCAGGCGGCCGGGTCCGCGGCCTGCGCCATCGGCCGGTTCACCTCGAACGTGTCGCCGCAGGAGCGGCACCGGAAGCTGTAGTTCGGCATCGGCACAGTGTAGGCGGGCGCTTGCGATCACCGTGCGCCGAAGCCTTCGCCCGGCACGGTATGACATCAGGTGTTCGGCGTCGATCGCATCGGCGACCTGCCGCGCGACGCGGTTCTCGTCGACGGCACGGCGACGAAGCGCAGCTTATTTTCAGCTAACTAGCTGTGATGTCGGCAGTCGCCCGGACGGGGATCTTCGGGCAGCGGCAGATATCGCCGTGTCCGGGGCCGGAGCGGACGGCGGACGTGGCCGAATCCACATCGTGACCGCCGGGCGGCCCGCTGAGAAGCGGATTCGGCGTGTTCCGCGGGGTAACTGTTACCTGTCGGAATGGTGCGTTGGGAGGCTGACCGGGGCGGACGCACGTACTCTCGTAAGGAGTCACCAGGTGCTGCGGCCTGCGGGAGCAAATACACAGGCACCCGTCGGGTCGCGCCGGCTAGGAGGTGTGCGATGAGCATTCAGTCCGATCTCGGCCCCGACGTGCGGACGCACGAGGCCGAACCGCTGGCTCGCACGGAGTACGGAACGGTCAGCGGCGCCTGGGACGGGCCGATCGCGGTCTGGCGCAGCGTCCCCTACGCCGCCGCACCGGCCGGACCTGACCGCTTCTCGCCGCCGCGGCCGCCGCGCGCCTGGGACGGCGTGCGCGATTGCGTCGTCTTCGGTGACATCGCCCCGCAGGCGATGGGCGCGATGGTGCCCGTCGACTCCGATCTGGCGATGGGCGAGGACTGTCTCTGGGTCAACGTCTGGTCGCCGCGCCCCGAGCCGAGCGACGACGCGCCGCGCCCGGTGATGGTGTGGCTGCACGGCGGCGCCTACTGCCTCGGCACCGCGGCGCAGACCATCTACGACGGGCGCAAACTGGCCGAGGCCGGTGACGTTGTCGTCGTGTCGGTGAACTACCGGATCGGCGTGCTCGGCTTCCTCGACCTGTCCTCGTTCGGCACGCCGTTCACCCCGAATCTCGGCCTGCGCGATCAGCTGGCGGCGCTGGCCTGGGTGCGCGACAACATCGCGGCGTTCGGCGGCGATCCGGACAATGTCACGGTCTTCGGTGAGTCCTCGGGCGCGGGCTGCGTCACGGCGCTGCTCACCTCGCCGTCGGCGGCCGGGCTGTTCCACAAGGCGATCGCCCAGAGTCCGCCCGCCACCACGGTCTTCGGGCAGGAACGCGCGGCCGTCGTCGCGCAGCGCTACCTGGAACTGCTCGAACTCGGCCCCGGCGAGACGGATCGGCTGCTGGACCTGCCGATCGATCGGCTCGTCGAGGTGGGCGCGGTGCTGCTCGACGAGGTGCCGATCAACGAACCGGGCAGGCTCGCGGCGGCGCCCGTCGTCGACGGTGATCTGTTGCCCGGCTACCCGATCGACCTCTTCCAGCAGGGGCGTTCGCATCGGGTACCGCTGCTGATCGGGACCAACCGGGACGAGGCCTCGCTGTTCCGGGTACTGCGCTCGCCGATCATGCCGGTGACACCCGACGCGGTGAACGCGATGCTGCGCGATGTCGCGGCCTCGCATCCGGAGATGTCGCCCGAGCGGATCGCCGAGATCACCTCCGCCTACCCGGATCTGACGAAGACCCGCGGGGCGCTGGCCATGTCGACCGATGCGGCCTTCCGGATGCCCGCCGCCTGGGTCGCCGAGGGGCACGCCCAGCACTCGCCGACCTGGATGTACCGCTTCGACTACGCGACCCCGATGCTGAAGGCGGCCCGGGTCGGCGCCGGGCACGCCACCGAATTGCCGTACGTCTTCGGCAATTTCGGCACTCTGAACCACGATCCGACCTTCTGGCTCGGCGGTCGCAAGGCCTCGGTCGCGGTCTCGGGCCGGATGCAGCGCCGCTGGCTGGCCTTCGCCGAACACGGTGTCCCCGCGGCCATCGACGGTTCCAAGCACTGGCCCCACTACCGCCCGTCCGCCCGCACCACGCTGCTCATCGACACCATCGACCGCGTCGTCGACAACCCCGACGCCGACCTGCACACCGCCTGGGGCGACCAGGCGGTCGGCTTCAGCTAGGCGAGCAGCCCCAGGATCGGCGCGCCGAGCGCGCCCAGCCAGTGCGCGAGGGCGGTGAGCGGGCCGGCCACGGCGGTCGCCGCGCCCGCGACCACCGTGGCGGCCTGGGCGATCCGGGTCAGCCGCGCGGAGATCTGCTCGCGGTCGGGCTGTGGCCGGGCGAGTTCGCGCCGGACCTCGGCCGCGTCGTCGGCGGCGCGGTCCATGCCGAGCCGCCGCAGGGTGGCCTCGAGTTCTACGGCGAAGTCGACGGTCTGGGTGGCGGTGAAGGTGCCGTGCTGACCGCCGTGGATGGTTTGGTCGCCGGCGACGTTGTTGATATTGCCCTGCTGCGAGCCGATATTGAAGACCACGAGATTTTCCCCTTATCTGACGAACGGTGAGTTCCACGCGTGCCGTGGGTCCCGGTCGACCTTGCGGACGCGGGCGGCCGCGACGATCCACATGATCAGGCCGATGATCAGCAGGAACTGACCGACGAAGGCCACCGCGAAGCAGATCAACCCGGCGGGCATGCCGAGGCTCGTGTCGGGGCCGAAGAACAGCATCCCGTCGGGCGGCCCTGCGCTCGCATCGCCGAACGTGTCGTTCAGCTCGCTGATCCCGTCGATCAGGAAGTACGCGTAGCCGATTCCGCCGCCGACCAGCATGAACAGGCCGATCCAGAACACCCAGCGTGCCTTGGTCCTGGATGCCGCGACCGCGCGCAGGAAACTCTCGCGCTGCTCGATGTAGCTGTTGATCTGATCGCGCCCGACATTGTTGATCTGGTGCCCGGTCTGCCGCTCCACCGTGAAGGTGACCGGGTCCGGCGGTGGCCTGCGTACGGCCGAACTCGGCATCGTCACGGTGGGTGGCCCCTGCTCGAAGCGCGCGTCGACATTGCCGAAGGTGAGGATGTCGCCGTCGCGCAGCGGGCGCAGACCCGCGATCAGCTCACCGTCGACCCTGGTGCCGTTGGCGGAACCGAGGTCCTCCACGGTGGCGCGACCGGCGGTGAGATCGATGGCCGCGTGCGCGGCGCTGAGATAGCGGTCGTCGAGGCGCAGGTCCGCCCGCGCGCCGCGGCCGATCAGCTGCCGACCAGCGGTGAGCGGCAGAACAGTACCCGCCAGTTCCTGCGGGTGGAGGATGACGAGCCTCTCCATACCGCGAATGTTCGCAGGGTCGAGAACCGCCACGCCTGAGTACTTCACTACCTGTATCGGGGCTCCGACCAGGTGATTTTGTCGCGGAAACCAACACCGCGGTGGCCACCGACCGACAGTCGGCGGCTACCGCGGTGGAACGGATCAGACGTCGGTGGAGAAGCGGATGCCGCCGTCGGGGATCTCCACACCCGGCCACACCCTGGCACCGCGCAGCAGTTCACAGCGGGCGCCGATATTCGCGCCGTCGCCGATCACGCCGTCGCGGACCAGCGCGCGCGGACCGATCCGGGCGCCGAAGCCGACGATGGAGCGTTCGACGGTCGCGCCCGCTTCGACGATCGCGCCGTCGAAGATGACCGCGCCGTCCAGGCGGGCACCGGCACCGATCTCGGCGCCGCGGCCGACCACGGTGCCGCCGATGAGCAGCGCGCCAGGAGCGACGCCCGCACCGGGATGCACCAGCGACTCACCCCGCTGGCCCGGCAGCGCGGGCGAGGGGGCGATGCCGCGGACCAGGTCGGCCGAGCCGCGCACGAAGTCCTCCGGGGTGCCCATGTCGCGCCAGTAGGAGGCGTCGACGTGGCCCTGCACCCGCGCGCCCTCGGCCAGCAGCGCGGGGAAGACCTCGCGCTCGACCGAGACCGGGCGACCGGTCGGGATCTTCTCGATGTACTCGCGGCGGAACACGTAGCAGCCCGCGTTGATCTGGTCGGTCGGCGGATCCTGGGTCTTCTCCAGGAACGCGGTGACCCGGCCGTCGGCGTCGGTCGGCACGCAGCCGAAGGCGCGCGGGTCGCTGACCCGGACCAGGTGCAGGGTGACGTCGGCGTTGGTCGACTCGTGGGTGTCGAGGATCGCGCCCAGATCGGTGCCGCCGAGGACGTCGCCGTTGAACACCATGACGTTGTCCGCGCGCAGCTTGGGCAGCACGTTGCGGATACCGCCGCCGGTGCCCAGCGGCTCGGTCTCGGTGACGTACTCGAGCTCGAGCCCGAGTTCGGAGCCGTCACCGAAGTGCTCTTCGAACACCTCGGCCTTGAACGAGGTACCCAGCACCACGTGGGTGATCCCGGCCTCGGCGATGCGGGCCAGCAGGTGGGTCAGGAACGGCAGCCCGGCCGTCGGCAGCATCGGCTTGGGCGCCGAGAGGGTGAGCGGACGCAGCCGCGTGCCCTGTCCGCCGACGAGGATGACCGCGTCGGTGCCTGAGTTGCCTGCCATCGAGTTTCCCCTGTTCACAGTGACGGCGCCCACGTCAGGCGCCGGTGCGCGCTTTCTCGCGCAGCGCCGATCGAACCGCAATCCGGGAGCGAACCGCAAGTCCGGCGCGCAGTGCGCCCCGCAACGGCGCCTGCCACCAGTGCGGATGCCGGTCGGCCTGGAAGCGGTAGGCGCTGGCGTGGTGGGCGGGCAGCATCAGTTCGGGATGCTTGCCCGCGGCGTGGCCCTTGGCGTGGGTCACCTCGGCGTCGGGGACGAACACATTGTGCCAGCCCGCCTTGCCCATGCGGTCACCGAAGTCGACGTCCTCCATGTACATGAAGTAGCGCGAGTCGAAGCCGTCGATGGTGTCGAAGGCGGCCCGGCGGACCAGCAGGCAGGAGCCGGACAGCCAGCCGACCACCCGCTCGGAGATCTCCTCGTTCTCCTGCCGGTAGCGCACCGACCAGGGGTTCTTCGGCCAGATCGTGCCCAGGATGGCGTGGCCCGCGCCGTCGGCGAGGCCGGGGACCCGGCGCGCGGACGGGTAGACGCTGCCGTCGGGCTCACGCACCATCGGCCCGAACGCGCCGGCCCGGGGCCAGCGCTGGGCGGCCGCGAGCATCTTGTCGATGGAATCGACGCCCCACCGGATGTCCGGGTTGGCCAGGATCACGAACTCGATCGACGGGTCGATCTCGGCGACGGCCCGGTTGATGGCGCCGCCGTAGCCGATGTTGCCGCCGGTCCGCAGCAGCCGCACGTGCGAGTTGGCCTCGGCGACGAGCTCGGGCACGCCGTCGGTCGAGCCGTTGTCGGCCAGGATCACCTGCGGCTTCTCGCTGGTGGCGTCGGCCAGGGTGGTGATGAAGTGCTCGAGGTGCTCGCCCGGTGAATAAGTCACCGTGACGACGGCAAGGCCCGCAGGGGCCGCGGAATCGGCTGCGTTCACGACTGGGCAGCCTAGTCGGACAGACGCCGGAGTGCGTCGGCTAGTGCGGAACGCCAAGGCCGCAACGGGGTGAGACCGGCCGCGTCCCACGCCGCGGGGGACAGCACCGAATAGGACGGTCGCGGTGCGGGTCTGGGAAAGGCGCTCGAATCGCACGGCAGCACCCGCGCCGGATCCGCCCCGATCTCGGTGAAGACGGCGACGGCCAGATCGAACCAGGTGGCGGTGCCGGAATTGGTGGCGTGCAGCACCCGAGGCGCGGCGGGCCGGGTGCTCAGCTCGAGCAGCGCGGCCGCGAGATCGGCGGCGCTGGTGGGGGAGCCGAGCTGGTCGTCGACCACGGTGACGGTCTCGCGTTCGCGTTCCAGCCTGCGCATGGTCGCGACGAAATCCCCCTCGACACCGGAGTACACCCAGGCGGTGCGCACGACCTGCGCGTCGGGGCTCAGCTCCAGCACCGCCCGCTCGCCGGCCAGCTTCGACTGGCCGTAGACCGTCGCCGGTCCGGTGGGGTCGTCCGGTTCGTAGGGCGTGCTCGCGGTGCCGGGGAAGACGTAGTCGGTGGACACGTGGATCAGCCGGGCCCCCGCCGCGGCGCAGGCGGCGGCCAGCACGGCGGGGCCGGTGGCATTGGCGGCGAAGGCGGCGTCGCGATCGGATTCGGCGGCGTCGACCGCGGTGTAGGCGGCGCAGTTGAGCACCACCGCGCCCGGGCGCAGGACGGCGTCGACGGCCGCGCGATCGGTGATATCGAGCTCGGCCCTGCCGTAGCCCGACGCCGCGGGCGCGAGCCGCAGGATCTCTCGCCCCAGCAGGCCACGCGCTCCGGTTACGATCAGCCGGGAGGGGACGGGGAAATCGGGGTTCACGCGGCCAGTCTGGCACGCCGGAACACCTGCGGTTCGGCGTGACTGTGGTAACTGTTGGTTAGCCTGTGATGGCCGGTTTCGGTGGACGAGCCCAGGCACACGAGATGGTGGGGTTTGCCGGGGATTCGGAGCCGAGCGCGGAGTTCGTCGAGAGGATCACGAGTGCGAGAGTCGACACGACCACCCACGGTCGCCACCCAGACCGGTGCCGGTCCGGTGCAGGTGATGGTGGCGATCGCGGCGGTGCTGGTGCTCGCCCTCACCGGATTCGCGTGGCGCAGTGTCGACAATCTGATCGCCAATATCGATCGCATCGGTGGTCTCGGGCTCGGCGGCGGTCGCGACGGCGCGGTCGACATCCTGCTCGTCGGCGTCGACAGCCGCACCGACGCGCACGGCAACCCGCTGACCTCGGCCGAGCGCGCGATGCTGCACGCGGGCGACGAGGTGGGCACCAATACCGACACCATCGTGCTGGTCCGGGTGCCCAACGACGGCCGCTCGGCCACCGCGATCTCGATCCCGCGCGACTCCTACGTCGACGTGCCCGGCCAGGGCAAGGCCAAGATCAACTCCGCCTACGGCTCCACCAAGGAGGCCGAACGCGCCAAGCTGCTGGCCAAGGGCAGCTCCGAGGCCGACGCCGAACGCGAGTCGACCAAGTCGGGCAGGCAGGCGCTGATCAAGTCCGTGGCCTCGCTCACCGGCATCACCGTCGACCATTACGCCGAGGTCAGTCTGCTCGGCTTCGTGCTGCTCACCGATGCCGTCGGCGGGGTCGAGGTGTGCCTGAACAACGCGGTGGACGAATGGATGTCGGGCGCGGACTTCCCGGCCGGGCAGCAGCGTCTGGACGGTCAGCAGGCGCTGAGTTTCGTGCGCCAGCGGCACGGGCTGCCGCGCGGTGACATCGATCGCATCGTGCGTCAGCAGGTGTTCATGGCCCAGCTGGTCGGCCAGTTGCTCAATGCCAAGATCCTGGCGAATCCGGGCAAGCTCGGCGAGATCAGCGAGGCGGTCGGGCGCACGGTGGTGCTCGACGAGGACTGGGACGTGCTGGCCTTCCTGCAGCAGCTCAAGGATCTGTCCGGCGGCAAGGTGGAATTCGAGACCATCCCGGTCGCCGACCTCAACAGCATGACCTCGGCGGGCGAATCGGTGGTCCGGGTCGAGCCGAAGGCGGTGCAGGACTACGTCGCCGGGCTCGTCGGCGAGGAGAAGAAGGGCGGCGGCGACGCGCCGAAGCTCGACCCGTCGACGGTGACGGTGAGCGTGTTCAACGCGGGCGGCAAGGCCGGGCTGGCCGCCAAGGTGTCGAGCGCGTTGACCGGCAAGGGTTTCCGCGAGGGCCTGGTGGGCAATTACTCCGGAGGCAGCGTGAGTTCGAGCCGGGTGCTCGCCGCGGACGCCGGGGATCCGAAGGCCGCGGCGGTGGCCGAGGCACTGGGCGGTCTCACCGTGGTCGCGGATCCGTCACTGTCGGCGGATACCGTGAGCGTGGTGCTGGCGAGCGACTATTCTGGTCCGGGCTCGGCCGCGGCAGGCATGTTCGATTTCGACGGAACATCCTCGGCGACCGCGACGCCAGTACCGCCAGCCCCGCCGATCGACGCAGGCCAGAACGGACCGAAATGCGTGAACTGACCCATGCGTGAGCCGAACTCGACCCTCACCGACGTCCTCCTCGACCCGATCCTCGAACGCGACCCGGCCGGTCCGCGCGTCACCTGGTACGACGACGCCACCGGCGCCCGCATCGAGCTGTCGGGCCTGACGCTGGCCAACTGGGCCGCCAAGACCGCCAATCTGCTGCGCGACGAGTTCGCGCTCAGTCCCGGCGCCAGGGTCGCCGTGCTGCTGCCGGCGCACTGGCAGACCGCGGCCGTGCTGCTCGGCTGCTGGTGGGCGGGCACCGAGGTGGTGCTCACCCCCGATCCCGACGCCGACCTCGCCCTGGTCACCCCCGACCGGCTCGACGACGCCGACGGCGTCGACGAGGTGGCGGTGCTGTCGCTGGACGCGATGGGCACGCCGGTGCGCGATGTCCCGGTCGGCGTCACCGATTTCGCGACCGCGGTCCGCGTGCACGGCGACCAGTTCCTGCCCGGTGGCTTCCGGGCCGCGCTCGACGGGCTCTCGGTGGGCGAGGTGCTCGCCGAGGCCAGGAAGTCGGCGGCGCTCCAGGGGATCTCCGCCGGTGACCGGGTGCTGTCGAGCGCGCCGTGGGAGACCGTGACCGAGCTGATCGACGGCTACATCGCGGTGCTGTACGCCGGTGCCTCGCTGGTCCAGGTCGTCAATCCCGACCCGGCCGCCGTGGAGCATCGGGCCACCACCGAGCGGGTCACCGTCCGGCGCTGACCCGGGCCGCGTCTCCTACCCAGGTATAGGTCGATCTCCGACTGGAACACGTTCCGCCGGCGTGCCGGTAGCCGTACGGTGGAGGCATCCATTCGGCAGAGCGGCAGGGGTGGCGATGAACGCGCAGTACTGGTTGCGATGGTCGGCCGAGCACGGAGCGCCACGGGCGGTCCTGCGCTGGCAGGTGCGCAAGGGTGACCCGTTCGCCATCCTGCTCAGTGGACAGCGCGGCCTGCACGACCCCTACCCGCTGATCGACGAACTCCGCGCGCCCGGCGGACTGCTGCGGACCCCGCTGTCCTACGCGGCCTTCGACCACGGCCAGGTGCGGGCCATCCTGCGCGACACCCGATTCGGCGTGCGGCAGGCACTCGGCGGCGATCTGCCGGGACCGTGGCGCAAGCTGGCCGCGCTGGTCACGCTGCCGCCCAACCCGGTCGAGCCGCCGTCGATGCTGGTCCTCGATCCGCCCGAGCACACGAGGATGCGCAAGCCGGTGGCCTCGGCGTTCACCCCGCGCGCCATCGCCCGGCTGCGGGATCGGGTGGAGGTGGTCACCGCCGAACTGCTCGACGCGATGCCTGCGCACGGATCGGTCGACCTGATCACCGATTTCGCCGCCAGGGTGCCGATCGCGATCATCGCCGACATGCTCGGCTTCCCCGCCGCCGACCGCGACCTGTTCCTGCGCTGGGGCGACCGGGTGACACCGCTGCTCGACATCGGCACCGCGTGGCGCACCTACCGGGGCGCGATGGTCGCGATCGAATCGATGGACGACTACCTGGCCGCCCACATCGCCCAGCTGCGCCGCGACCCCGGCGAGGACATCCTCTCGACCCTGGTCCGCTCCGGCGACCTGGACCTGCGCGAACTCCAGGCGGGCGCGAGCCTGCTGATGGGCGCCGGTTTCGAGACCACCGTCAACCTGATCGGCAACGCCATCGCGGCGCTGTCGGCCAACCCCGATCAGCTCGCGCTCGCCCAGGCCGATCCCGACCGCTGGTCCGACGTGGTGGAGGAGACCCTGCGCTTCGACCCGCCGGTGCAGACCACCGCGCGCCAGGCGCTCGAGGACGTCGAGATCGACGGCGTCACGGTGCGGGAGGGCCACACGGTCATCCTGTCGCTGGCGGGTGCCAACCGCGACCCCGCCGTCTTCGCCGACCCGCACCGCTTCGACATCGATCGCCCGAACCTGCGCGAACACGTCGCCTTCAGCAGCGGCATCCACGCCTGCCTCGGCGCCAGCCTGGCCAGGATGGAAGCCGTGCATGCGTTGCGCGCGCTCTACACCCGCTACCCGAACCTGCGGCTGCGCGAGGCGCCGGTACGGCGAAACCTGTTCACCCTGCACGGTTTCGAGCACATGCCGGTCGACCTCGGTCCGGTCGCGCGGACCCCGGCACCGGACGATTTGGCAGGCGCCGCGCACCTGTCTTGATCCGGTGCGGGCCGGATGACCGCTGCGGGCAGGTGCTCGAGCTGCGTCGGCCGTCGACACCCGACCGCGTGAAACGGCTCCCCGTGCCCGGCGGTCTACGCGCCGGCGCGCCAGCGGTAGCGGGTCTTGGGGCGGCCGGCGCGGCCGTAATCGGCTCGGCGCTCGGCCAATCCGTCGTCGGCGAGCTTCTCCAGGTAGCGCCACGCGGTGATACGGGAGACGCCGACGGCCGCGGCGGCATCGGTCGCGGTGATGCCGGACTCGGCCGAGCGCACGGCCCGCGAGACCTCCTCGAGCGTGTGCTGCACCACGCCTTTCGGCGCGCCGGCCCGCTGGTCCGCGGTGCGCAGGGCGCCGAGAGCGCGGTCGATGTCGTACTGCGACAGGGCGGCCTCGCCCGCGGGGAGCGCGGTGTCGAAATCGCGGTAGCGCTCCAGCTTCTCGCGGAACGCGGCGAAGGTGAACGGCTTGAGCAGATACAGCACCACGCCGTGTGCCACGGCATTGCGCACCATGGTCAGCTCGCGGGCGGAGGTGATCGCGATGACGTCCGGCCGCGGTTCGAGACCGTTGAGCGCGGCGGCCACCTCGAGTCCGCTGATGTCGGGCAGACCGATGTCCATCAGCACCAGGTGGAACGGGTTGCTGTCCGCGATCGCCTCGGCGGCCAGGGTGAGCGCGTCGCGACCGGTGTGCGCGACGCCGCCGGTGACGAACCCGTCGAGCCGCTCGAGATAGGCCCGGTGGGCCTGGGCGATCAACGGCTCGTCCTCGACGATCAGGACCCGGATCATGTCTTCTCCCTCAGCGGAATGCGAACGTTGACCGCGCTGTGTGGTGCGGCCGTGGTGGTGATGGCGCCGCCGTGCCGATCGACGAGGCGGTGCACGAGTGCCAGGCCGAGTCCGGCGTGGTCGGTCTTGGTGGTGTAGCCGCGTTCGGCGGCCCGCGAGAACATCTGCGCCGACATGCCGGGTCCGCTGTCGGCGACCCGGACCACCAGCTCGCCGTCACAGTGGAACACCGACACCTCGACCCGCTTGTCGACGGTGCCCGCCGCGGCGTCGATCGCGTTGTCGACCAGGTTGCCGACCAGCGTCACCGTCTCCTGCGCCGAGAGCGGATCGGTGGAGTCCAGCGCGGTGTCCTCGCTGATCGCCAGGCTCACCCCGCGCTCGGCGGCCTGGTCGACCTTGCCCAGCAGCAGCGCGGCCAGCGCCGCGTCCCCGACGGCGGACAGCAGCCGGTCGATCAGGACCTGCGAGAGCCGCAACTCCGCGGTGGCGAAGGCGACGGCCTCCTCCGGGCGGCCCAGCTCGACCATGGTGACGACGGTGTGCAGCTTGTTGGCCGCCTCGTGCGCCTGCGCCCGCAGCGACTCGGCGAACCCGCGCACCGAGTCGAGCTCGCCGAGCACCGCGCGCAGTTCGGTCTGATCGCGGATGGTCAGCACGGTGCCGATCGGGCGGCCCTCCCAGCTGACCACGTCCTGGTTGACCAGCAGCACCCGGTCGGTGGTCACGTGCGTCTCGTCGCGCACCACGCCCCAGCGCATCTGCTGCAGCGAGGTCGGCAGGTCGGTGCGGTGCACCGGGCCGTCGGGCAGGTCGAGCAGGGTGCGCGCCTGATCGTTGACCACCTCGGCGGGCCCCGGCGCGGTCCCGAACACCACCAGGCCCTCGTGCACCGAGTGCAGGACCGCGTCGTGGTGCTCGTAGAGCGCGCGCAGCTCGTCGGGGGCCAGGCCGTGGGTCTGGCGGCGCAGTCTGCGGCTGATCAGAAACGACGAGCACGCGGCCAGCGCGAGCCCGGCCGCGGAGACGCCGAGGATCACCGGCACCTGCGAGGCCACCTGGGTGCCGATCCTGGCCCTGGTGACCCCGGCCGAGACCAGCGCGACCACCCGGCCGCTGTCGTAGACCGGGGTGACCGCGCGGATCGACGGTCCGAGCGAACCGGTGAAGGTCTCGGTGAGCGTCTGCCCGGCCAGGGCCGCGTCGATGCTGCCGGTGAACGGTTTGCCGATCATGTCGGGATTGGTGTGGGTGTAGCGGGTGCGATCCGGCGCCATCACCACGATGAAGTCCATGCCGGTGTCGACGCGGATGCGCTCGGTGGTGGGTTGCAGCAGTCCGCTGGGGTAGGGCGAGTTGACCGCGGCCAGCGTCGACGGTGCGCGCGCCACGGTCACCGCCACGTCGCGGACCTGCAGTTCGGTGGCCACGTCGTGGTCGTGGCGGGCGTCGAGGACCGCCAGGATGGTCCCGGTCCCGATCATCAGGGCCAGCACCACCAGCTGCCAGACGAAGGCCTGCCCGGCGAGCGACAGCCGCACTCGTCGCATCTTGCCCTCCGACCTCGTCTTGAACGTTATGCACCAAATGTGATGGGAGTCACAGTGGTTCCGGATGATTGTGCGCCATGAGCACAACCGCCGCACCATCGCGGAAACGCGACCATACCCATTGGCTGTACATCGCGGTGATCTTCGCGGTCCTTGCGGGCATCCTGGTCGGCCGGCTGGCGCCGGAATTCGGTCAGTCGCTGGCGCCGCTGGGCACCCTGTTCGTGAACCTGATCAAGATGATGATCGCACCCGTCATCTTCTGCACGATCGTCCTGGGCATCGGATCGGTGCGCGCGGCCGCCACCGTCGGCAAGGTCGGTGGCCTGGCCATCGCCTATTTCCTGGCGATGTCGACGGTCGCGCTCGGCATCGGGCTCGTCGTCGGGAACCTGATCGAGCCGGGCACCGGACTGGGCGCCGGCACCGCGGGCGCTGGCGCGAAGTACGCCGAGCAGGCGCACGGCGCGGGCGGCACCTGGGACTTCATCCAGGCCATCGTGCCGACGACGCTGGTGTCGTCGCTGACCGCGGGCAGCGTGCTGCAGGCGCTGTTCGTCGCGCTGCTGGTCGGGTTCGCGGTGCAGGCGATGGGGGAGGCGGGCGCGCCGATCCTGCGGGCGGTCGCGCTCGGGCAGAAGCTGGTGTTCCGGATCCTGTCGATGATCCTGTGGCTGGCCCCGATCGGCGCGTTCGGCGCGATCGCCAACGTTGTGGGCCGCACCGGCTGGTCGGCGGTCGTGCAGCTGGCGACGCTGATGATCGCGTTCTACCTGACCTGCCTGGTGTTCGTCTTCGGCGTGCTCGGGGTGGTGCTGCGCCTGGTCTCGGGGATGTCGATCCTGAAGCTGTGCCGGTATCTGGCGCGCGAGTACCTGCTGATCGTGGCGACCTCGTCCTCGGAGTCGGCGCTGCCCCGGCTGGTGGCGAAGATGGAGCACGCGGGCGTGGAGCGCACGACGGTGGGTGTCGTTGTGCCGACGGGATATTCGTTCAATCTCGACGGCACCGCGATCTACCTGACCATGGCCTCGATCTTCATCGCCGACGCGATGGGCAAGCCGCTGAGCCTGGGGGAGCAGATCGGCCTGCTGCTGTTCATGATCATCGCGTCCAAGGGCGCCGCGGGGGTCACCGGCGCGGGCCTGGCCACGCTCGCCGGTGGCCTGCAGAGTCACCGTCCGGAACTGCTCGACGGTGTCGGCCTGATCGTCGGCATCGACCGCTTCATGTCCGAAGCCCGTGCGCTGACGAACTTCTCGGGCAACGCGGTCGCCACCCTGCTCATCGGCACCTGGACCAAGACCGTCGACGCCGATCGCGCCCGCCGGGTCCTCGATCGCGAACTGCCCTTCGACGAGGAGACGATGGTCGACGACCATCCGGTCGACGTCGCGGAACCGGAGCCGAAACCCGTTCCGGTGTCGTGACCGACGCGAAAGGCCCCGCGGTGCTCGCGGGGCCTTCCGGTGGGCGCGGGATCAGGCGCGCGCCCACTTGTCCGGGTTCAGGTGGTACTGCACCAGGGCGGTCGCGTGCCCGTGGCCGAGACCGTGCTCGGTCTTGAGCCAGGTCACCAGCGCCGCGTGCTTGGTCTCCGTGGCCGCGCCGAGGAGGGTCAGCCACTCGTCGACGGTGCGGCCGTACTTGGCCTCGATGGTGGGGAAGTAGGACGCGGGGCCGTGCGGTGCGTTCGCCATGGTGGTTCCTCCTCGGTGGTTGCTCGTTGTCGGTGAAGACGGTGGGGCGGCGCGGTATTCATCGCATAGTGACCGGCGTCACGCCGCGACGGCGACCCGCTGGTCGACGGTGGTGTTGGTGCCGGTGCGGTGCTCGCGGAGCAGCAGTCCGCCGGCCAGGGCGACGAGCACGGCCGTGAAGCCGTGGATGCCGAAGGCGGCGGCGGGGGAGCCGTCCCAGCTCAGCACCGTGAGCATGTCGCCGGCCGGGATCAGGGCCAGCACCAGCATCGTGATGCCGAGCGCGAAGCGCTGGCGGGCGGCCAGCAGCGCGATGATCAGGAGGCCGCTGACGGTATCGCGCACGCCCTTGAGATTCAGGAAGGCCACCGCGTCGCCCTGGGGCCAGGTGGGCAGGCCGAAGCCAGTGGCGATGGTTTCCGGGGTGATCAGGTAGCTCAGGCCGATGTAGAGGATGAACGCCGCGCCGAGTGCGGAGAGGGCGGTGGCGGTGCGCGAGACGGTCATGGTGTGCTCCTGGTCTGTATTGCTCTGCTCTGAAATCTAGCGTTGCTAGGTGATGAGAGAACGATAGCGTGCGCCCCGCTCTCTTGTCTAGCGTTGCTAGAATTTCGAGCATGAGCACGCAAACCCGTAGGGAACGCGAACGCGCCCAGCGACATCAGCAGATCATCGACACGGCCAGGGAGCTGGCCGAGGCGGAGGGCTGGGACGCGGTCACCATCCGCAAACTGGCCGACCGCATCGAGTACAGCCAGCCGGTGCTCTACAGCCACTTCGCCAACAAGGCCGCCATCGTCGGCGCCGTCGCTCTGCAGGGCTGCGTGGAACTGGCCGAGCAGGTGCGCCTGGCCAGGGAGAGCGCGACCGACCGCACCGAGATGTTCGACAAGGTCGCCCGCGCCTACCTCGACTTCGCCGCCGCCAACCCGGCCCGCTACGACGCGATCTTCGTGCTCACCACCGATCTCACCTTCGGCCTGGACGCCCCGCAGCCGCTGCGCGACGCCTTCGCCGGCCTCGAGGCGATGTTCAGCTCGGGCGCCGAGGGCGACGAACTCGGCGCGCGCACCGAGGTGGCCTGGGCTTCCATGCACGGCATCGCCACGCTGGAACGCAGCGGCAGGCTGCGCCCCGAGCTGCGCGAGCGGCGGATCGCCCTGCTGGTCGAGAGCTGGGCCGCGTTCGCCTGAGGTGACCGACGACTCGTCGGCCGCGGTCCGCGCGCCGCGTAGGTTGGAGTCGACGGCGCAGGTCGCCCGCGGCGGCCGAGGGCGAAGGGACAGCGGATGGCTGAGGTCGTGGTAGTCGGGTCGGGGCCCAACGGCTTGGCCGCGGCGGTGATCGCGGCGCGCGCCGGGCTCTCGGTGCGGGTGCTCGAGGCTCAGGAACAGCCGGGCGGCGGGTCACGGACCGCCGAGCTCACCCTGCCGGGCTTCCACCACGACATCTGCGCCGGCGCCCATCCGATGGCGTTGGCCTCGCCCTTCTTTCGCGCGTTCGACCTCCCGGCGCACGGCGTCGACCTGCTGACCCCCACCATCTCCTACGCGCACCCGCTCGACGGCGGCAGCGCCGGGTTGGCGTGGCGCAACCTCGAATCCACGATCGCCGACCTGGGGCGCGACGGTCCGGCCTGGCGTGCGCTGTTCGGTCCGCTGGTCGAGCACTGGCCCGACGTGGTCGACCTGGCCATGTCGGATCTGCGGCATCCGCCGACCCGGATTCCCACCGCCGTCCGCTTCGGCCTGCGCCTGCTCGAACAGGGTTCGCCCCTGTGGAACAACCGCTTCCACGACGAGGTCGCGCCCGCGCTGCTGACCGGCGTCGCCGCCCATGCGATCACCCCGCCGCGCGCGCTGCCCGCGGTCGGTGCCGCCCTGCTGCTCGGCACCCTGGCCCACGCGGGCGGCTGGGTGATTCCGCGCGGCGGCAGCCAGGCGATCCCGAACGCGCTGATCGCCGAGCTGGAACGGCTCGGCGGCGAGATCGTCACCGGACACCGGGTCGACGACTTCGCGGAACTCGCGCGGGCGCGCGCCGTGCTGTTCGACACCTCGCCCGCCGAACTCCTGCGCATCGCCGGGGATCGCCTGCCCTCGCGGTATCGCGAGCGCCTCGGCCGGTTCCGCTACGGCGGGGCCGCCTGCAAGGTCGACTTCGCGCTGTCGGGTCCGGTGCCGTGGACCGCGCCCGGCTGCGAGCTGGCGGGCACCCTGCACCTGGTCGGCACCCGCGCCGAGGCGATGCGGGCCGAACGCCGTGTCGCCGCGGGCGAATTCGCGGAGCGACCGTATGTGCTGGCGATCCAGCCCGGTGTCGTCGACCCCACCCGGGCCCCCGCTGGAAAGCACACCTTCTACACCTACGCCCACGTCCCCAACGGCTCCGACCGCGATATCAGTGAGACCGTGATCGCCCAGGTCGAGCGGTTCGCCCCCGGCTTCCGCGAGCTGATCCTGGCGAAACACGTGACCCCGGCGGCCTTCATGCCCGCGCACAACGCCAACTATGTCGGCGGCGACATCTCCGCGGGCGCGATGACCCTGCGCCAGACCGCCTTCCGCCCGCTGGCCCGCTGGAACCCCTACGCCACCCCGATCCCCGGCACCTACCTGTGCTCGTCGTCGACCCCACCCGGCCCCGGCGTGCACGGCATGCCCGGCCTGCACGCCGCCCGCCACCTGCTGCGCACCCGCTTCGGCATCGTCACCGACCCGCTGGACCTCCTGCGCGGCGCGGCCCCCGCCTACCACTGAATCAGGGTGTCGCGCGGGCCGATTCGGGCCGGAAGACGTCGGGTTCCAGGTAGACGGTGCAGACGTGTGGCGCTGCCACCCGGATGCGGTGGTCGGCGTCGTCGATGGCGGCGCCCACCTCGCTGATGTCGAGCCCGGGGCGCATCGCGATCTTGGCGTTCACCAGCAGATCCTCCGGGCCGAGGTACTGGGTCTGGATCCGGACGACCCGCACGATGCGGGGATCGGCGAGCAGGGCGCCGCGAATCGCGGTGTCCTCCTTGGCCGTGGCGCCCTCGCCGATGAGCAGGCTCTTGGTCTCGACGATCAGCACGATCGCGTTCACGCCGAGCAGCAGGCCGATCAACAGGGTGCCGATGCCGTCCCACACCCCGTTGCCGGTGAGCATCGTCAGGCTCACCCCGGCCAGCGCGAATACCAGGCCGATCAGCGCGCCCAGGTCCTCGAGCAGCACCACCGGCAGCTCGGGATTGCGGGTGGTGCGGATGAAATGCCACCAGCCGCGCTCGCCCTTCAACGGCGCGGACTGCTTGCGCGCGGTGCGGAAACTGAAGCCCTCGAGCACCATCGACACCAGCAGGATCACGATCGCGACCGACGGCGACTCGATCCCGTGCGGCGACATGATCTTGTGGATCGCCTCGTTCACCGCGAACAGCGAGCCCATGGTGAACAGCACCAGCGCGACGACGAACGAATAGAAGTACCGGTTGCGCGAATACCCGAACGGGTGCAGCGTGTCCGGGTCCCGGCCCGCCCGATGCTGCCCGACCAGCAGCAGCGCCTCGTTGGCGGTGTCGGCCACCGAGTGCACGGCCTCGGCGAGCATCGACGACGAGCCGGTGATGAACGCGCCGATGAACTTCGCGGTCATGATGCCCGCGTTCGCCGCCAGCGCGGCGACGATCGCGATCTTGCTCTCTCCACCCGCACCGGCCATGGCACCGAACCGTACCCGCTCGACCGCGCCGGACCACCCCGGCGCGAGGACGTGTCGACCGACGCGAATCGCCGCCGTCCCGGGTGGGACGACGGCGATTCGGTGCGCCGGACGGATCAGACGGACTGGGTCCGGTACAGATCGGGCTCCAGGTAGATCAGCCGCGCGGTGGGCACCGCGGCGCGCACCCGCACCTCGGCGGAGTCGATGGCCTCGGCGATCTCGGCGATGTCGAGGTCCGGCGCGATCGCGACCTTGGCGGCGACCAGCATCTCCTCCGGGCCCAGGTACTCGGTCTTGAGGTGGATCACCGAGGTGATCTTCGCGCCGTCGACCAGGTTGGCGCGGATGGCGTCGTCCTGCTCCGGGGTCGCGCCCTCGCCGATCAGCAGGCTCTTCATCTCCACGATCAGCACGACCGCGATGACGCCGAGCAGCACACCGATGGCCAGGGTGCCGATGCCGTCGAAGATCGGATCATCGGTGATCATGGTCAGGCCGACCGCGCCGAACGCGATCACCAGACCGATGAGCGCGCCGGTGTCCTCGAGCAGCACCACCGGCAGCTCGGGGCTGCGCGAGTTGCGGATGAACCGCCACCAGCTGGCGTCGCCCTTGAGCGGCCTGGACTCGCGGACCGCGGTGATGAAACTGAAGGTCTCCAAGCCGATCGCGATGCCGAGGATGACGATCGCGACGATCGGCTGACTCAGTTCCTCGGGATGCTGGACCTTGTGGATGCCCTCGTAGATCGCGTACACCGAGCCGAGGGTGAACAGCACCAGGGCGACGACGAAGGAGTAGAAGTAGCGGTTGCGCCCGTACCCGAACTGATGCAGCTCGTCGGCGTCCTTGGCCGCCGCGCGCTGACCGTAGAGCAGCAGACCCTGGTTGGCCGTGTCGGCGACCGAGTGCACCGCCTCCGCCATCATCGACGCCGATCCGGTGATCGCGGCGCCGACGAACTTCGACACCGCGATTCCCGCGTTGGCCGTCAACGCGGCGATGATCGCCTTCTTGCCACCACCAGCCGACATACCCGGCCCGCCCTTCTCTCCGCTGTACACGCTTGTGCCCGCAACAGCCTAGAGGGAGGGGAGTGAAAAGTGCGCTTCGGCGTCAGTTCCCGGCGCCGACGCAGGCGCTGAACAGCTGCGCGGCCCCGCCGATCGCGCGGGCCTTGATCTCGGTGTCGGCCGCGGAGATCCACGCCGCGCTGCCGCAAGCGATGGTGAGCGCGCGCCCGTTCTGGGACAGCTCGACGGTGCCCTCGGTGCACAGCACGATGCCGGGCCCGGCGTCGGCCAGCGCCACCGGCTCGGCGTCGGCGGACAGATCGAACCGGCACAGCGCGAACTCCGGTGCGGGCGTGCGATACCGGACGCCACCGTCGGCACCGAGCTCCGGTTCGATCACCGGCAGGTCGATCGGCTCGAAGTCGAGCACCCGCAGCAGTTCCGGCACGTCGACGTGCTTGGGGGTGAGGCCGCCGCGCAACACGTTGTCGGAGTTGGCCATGATCTCCACGCCGACGCCACGCAGGTAGGCGTGCAGGTTGCCCGCGTCGAGGTAGAGGGCCTGGCCCGGCTCCAGCGTCAGCCGGTTCAGCAGCAGCGCGGCCAGCACGCCCGCGTCGCCGGGGTAGGCCTCGGCCAGCTCCAGCGCGGTGCGCACCTCGGCGGTGAAGGCGCGATCGCCCTTGCCGGACAGGTAGCGCACGCAGCCCTCGAGCACCGCGGGCAGCAGCGCCGACAGCGCCGCCGCGGGCAGCGTGATCCAGGTGGTGAACAGTGTGCGCAGCCCGGCCGAATCGGGCTGGGCGGCAAGCAGTTCGCCGTAGATGTTGAGGCCGGGCACGTCCAGGGCACGCAGCAGGTCGACGGTGCGGTGCGGGTCGCGGAATCCGGCCAGCGCCTCGAACCGGCCCAGCGCCACCACGAGTTCGGGCTTGTGGCTGTCGTCGCGGTAGTTGCGCATGGGCGAGTCCAGCGGCACCCCGGTGCGGTTCTCCCGTTCGAAGCCGGCTCGCGCCTGCGCCGAGCTGGGGTGGGCCTGCAGCGACAGCGGTTCCTCGGCGGCGAGGATCTTCAGCAGGAACGGCAGCCGGGTGCCGAAGGTGTCGGCGACGGCGCCCAGTTCTCGCGCCGGGTCGGCGGCGACGACCTCGAGCAACGAGCGGGTGCCGTCGGCGACCTTCACGTGGGCCGGGTCGGCGGGATGGGCGCCGAACCACAGTTCGGCTTCCGGATGCGCCGACGGCACCGGCCGACCGCACAACTGAGCGAGCGCGGTGCGCGATCCCCAGGCGTAGGAACGCAGCGCACCAACGAGTTCCTGCACTAGTAGCGTCCCCCGTCGTGGTATGGGTCCGGGCCGGGCGCGGCCGGGCCGCGCGCCCCCGTCAGCCGGAGATAGGCAGCCGCCATGTCCAGGCGCAAGGCCAGCACCGCCAGCTGCTCGATCTCGCTGCCGTGTCCGCCCCCTGCGGCGGAGGTGGCGGCGGCGCTGTCCGTGGTCGGGGCCGACCCCGGCTCGGCCAGCTGGGTCTGCAGCACGTCGACGTCGGCGTGCACCAGATCGGCGTCGACGAGCCCGCCGCCGACACCGTCGAACACCGCGAGCTTGCGCCGGGCGGCGGCCTGATCGGGATGCACGCTCAGCGCGAGCACCCGCACCCGGTCGACCGGGGCCGGACCGTCGAGTTCCTCGTCGTGGAAGAGCGGATCGAAACCCGGTGCGGCGCCACCGGCCGCCTCGGCCAGCCGCCCGACGGCGGCGACCGTGTCGGCCAGATCGGCGGCCGCGGCGAGCCTGCCCGCCGACTGCAGCAGCACCTCGGCGCCGTGCCCGGCCAGCTCGACCGCGGCGGGGGAATCCCCGGCGAGGACGACGCCGACCCCGTGCATCCGCGCGGCCAGCGTCTTGGCCGGATTGTGGAAGACCTCGTTGTGCGGGCCGTCGCGCAGCGCCTCGGCGTCGAGCATGTCGGCCAGTTCGGTCAGGTCGGGGGTGGCGGGCACGCTGCGCTGGGCGTCGACCCCGCGCAGCACCGCGATGCCGACGGCGAGGAAGCGCAGCAGCCGGTTGTGGTCGAGGACGGGCACGCGCGGTTCGAGCACGGTCGCGCGACCGGCGGCCACCGCGCGCAGCGGACCCTCGTTGGGCGCGGCGACGATGACCTCGGCACTGCGGCGCAGCGCGCGGTCGACGGCATCGATCAGGCGCGGGTCGCCCGCGTCGTCGCCTGCCACCAGCACCACGTCGAGCGGACCGACCCACGGCGGCAGCGCGGTGACGGGCACGATCGGTAGCCCGGCCCGGTCGCCGAGGGTGGCGACCAGCAGGCCGGCGGCGCGGGCCGCCCGGCCCGAACCGGAGACGAGGACCAGGCTGCGCGGACGCAGCTCGGCGAGGCGTTCGGTGAGCGAGGTTTCGGCCACCGCCGCGGCCGTGGCGCGGACCTGCGCACCGCCCGAAGCCGCCGAACGCAAGGCGCCGCCGGTATCGGCCGCCTCCAGCGACGCGGCATCGTCGAGGTCGAATACGGGTGTGCCAGCGATCATCGCCGATCCCACCTCCCCTCATCGCGCTGTGTCGTCTGCCGGCGAGCCGTCGGCGAATACCAGGTCTGTGATTCCACTATTCCAGTCGGCACCGGTACTGGTTTCATTTTCCCAGTCAGGCGCGGACGATGCTCAGAATCTCGGTCACGAGTGCGTTTACTTCGGCCTGCGATCCGGCTTCGACGTTGAGTCGAAGCAGCGGTTCGGTATTCGAGGCGCGCAGATTGAACCAGGCGTGGTCGCCGAGGTCGACGGTGACGCCGTCGAGGCGGTCCACCGAGACGGTCCGGTCGGCGAACGCGGCGAGCACCGCGGCGGTGCGCTCGGCGGCGTCGGCCACGGTCGAGTTGATCTCGCCGGAGGCGGCGTAGACGTCGTAGGCGGCCATCAGCTCCGAGACCGGACGCGGACCCTCACCGAGGGCGGCCAGCACGTGCAGCGCGGCCAGCATGCCCGAATCGGCACCCCAGAAATCGCGGAAGTAGTAGTGCGCGGAGTGCTCGCCGCCGAAGACCGCGCCCTCCGACGCCATCTCCTGCTTGATGAACGAGTGACCGACGCGAGTGCGCACCGGCTTGCCGCCCAGCTCCTCCACCAGCTCGGGCACCGCGCGCGAGGTGATCAGGTTGTGGATGATCGTCGCGCCCGGCTCCTTGGCGAGCTCGCGCTGGGCCACCAGCGCGGTGATCGCGGACGGGGAGACCGGCTCGCCGCGCTCGTCGACGACGAAGCAGCGGTCGGCGTCGCCGTCGAAGGCCAGGCCGATGTCGGCGCCGCTGCGGCGCACCAGCTCCTGCAGGTCGACCAGGTTCTTCGGGTCGAGCGGGTTGGCCTCGTGGTTGGGGAACGAGCCGTCGAGTTCGAAGTACAGCGGCACGATGGTGACCGGGCCGAGCGTGCCGAGGACGGCGGGCACGGTGTGGCCGCCCATGCCGTTGCCCGCGTCGACCGCGATGGTCAGCGGGCGGATGTCGTCGAGGTCGACCAGCTCGCGCAGGAAGCTCGCGTAGTCGGCCAGCAGGTCGGTGCTCGTCTCGGTGCCTGGCGTGCCGTCGAAGGCGGGCACGCCGGCGACGATCTCGGCCGAGATGGTGGCCAGCCCGGTGTCCTGGCCGACCGGCAGCGCGTTCGCGCGACACAGCTTGATGCCGTTGTAGCGGGCCGGATTGTGGCTGGCGGTGAACATGGCGCCGGGGCAGCCGAGCTTGCCCGAGGCGAAGTAGAGCTGGTCGGTCGAGGCCAGGCCGATGTGCACCACGTCAAGGCCCTGGGCCCGCACGCCCGCGGCGAAGGCCGCCGACAGGTCGGGGGAGGACTCGCGCATGTCGTGGCCGATCACGACCCGGGTCGCGCCTTCGGCGCGCATCAGCCGGGCGAAGGAGGCGCCGACATCCCCGACGAATTCCGCGTCGATCTGTTCGCCCACCACTCCGCGGACGTCATAAGCCTTGATCACGGCGTTCACGAGTTCGCCGGAGCGCGCGACAGTCGTCATGGCTCTCACCCTAGTGGTGCGCGCCCGGTGGTTTCGCATGTACCTGGGCGCGGGGACGGTGACCAGCGGATTTCCGGTCCGGTTTCGCGAGGAGCGGACGGCCTACGGGTCGGGGAGGACGCGCAGATGGCCGCGGCGGCCGGTCCGCGTGGTGCGCGGCGGCGGGGTCGAGCTGTCGCGGTAGCCGGGCTGATCGGCGTCGGCGGGGCGGCGGCGCAGGCCCGCTTCGCGCACGGCCTCGGCCAGGGCGGTCAGATCGTCGTCGTCGGGTGTGCTCGAGGAGAATCCGCCTTCGTGGCGCACCAGTTCCCAGCCCTTGGGGGCGGTGATGCGGCAGGCGTGGGTCTCGCACAGATCCCAGGAGTGCGGTTCGGCGACGGTGGCCAGTGGTCCGACGACGGCGGTCGAGTCGGAGTACACATACGTCAGCGTCGCTACAGCCGGGTTCTTGCAGCCGGGTCGGCAGCAACGACGCATGGGGATCACGACGTCGAGATTAGCCCTCCGGCCCGCAAAAGTGGATACGGACACGCGGTGATACGTCCCGTTATCGGCGGGTCGTTATTCGGGCTCGGGATCGATCAGGTCCGGGTCGACGCCGAGATAGGTGGCGATCTGCTGGACGAGGACCTCGCGCAGCAGTTCGACGAGATCGTCCGGATCGGCGGCGCGCAGCTCCAGCGGCTTGCGGAACAGCACCACCCTGGCGCGGGTGGCCGCGCCGTGCCGGTCGACGCCCGCGGGGATCAACCGCGACAGCGGCACCGGCCCGTCGGCCACCACCTCGTCCGGCCAGGTGACCGAATCAGGGTGCAGCGGACGGATTTTCGGTACGTCGTCGACGGCGATGTCGAGCTTGGTGAGGCGATCGTGCCAGCGGGTGTCCAGCGGGGCGAAGGCCTCGAGCACCAGCCGGTCGAATTTCTGCCCCCTCGTGCGCCACGCGGGAACGGTGGGCGGGAGCATGGGTCCACGGACACCACGGCCGCGGCGGGTCACCGAGCGGGCGGTGGGCGCCGGGGTATGACGCCGGGAACGTGCCATGGGAGTCGTCCACCTTTCTCGCGTGCACCTGGTCGTGCCCGTCGAGCCTGGGGACGGCGCGACTACTGGGCGTGCGCCCGAAGCACCGACGTACTGCGCCTGCGTGCTCCGGGCTGGAGCCTCAGAGTCTACTTTCGAACATTCTCTCAGCCGATTCCGCGCTTCAGCCTGCGACGCTCTCGTTCCGAGAGACCGCCCCAGATACCGAAACGTTCGTCGTGCGCCAGTGCGTATTCCAGGCACTGATCGCGCACCTCGCAGCCCAGGCAGATGCGCTTGGCCTCACGGGTCGAGCCGCCCTTCTCGGGGAAGAACGCCTCGGGGTCTGTCTGAGCGCACAGAGCGCGCTCCTGCCACTGCTCTTCGATGGACTCGAACATCTCGTCGAAGCCCGTCACGACCAGACTCAGCCGGGGGGCCGCGACTTCGCTTACCACGTCCGGTTCCGGCCAGCTCGTGTCGGCGCAGACAGCGTGAGCTGCGCCTGCTGTGGAATCGGTCGGCGAGACCATGTCTTCGGTCATCGTTCCGCCTCCTCACTATGTGTTAGCGCAGAAAGATTCTTTCCGCCGGGCCAACGCGGACCCCGACGGCCGAACACCGCGATGTAGTCTCGCGGGCTTCCCCGAACCTGTCTTCCGGCGAGCCAACACCCTCTCGCAAACGCCCCCGCGCTATGCCCTATCGCGGTGACCGGAATGACATGTCTGTGATTAGACACGCCGCACTCGCCGGTGGTCAACCCGCCGTCACCCTTCCGTTACACTCCGCACCCGCCTTTCGTTTTGATCTTGTTATGTGCTGTGGCAAATGACCAGCAACTTTGCCGGAATTCGCCGCGAAATCAATCGGCTACCCCCACCGCTTAGGCTGTGACCCTGTGACTGCACAACACGCGGTGCGCGAGCCCAAGATCGCCGTTCTGGTCGGCGGCGTCGGCGGTGCACGGTTCCTGCAAGGCGTCAGGCAGCTGCTGCCCGATGCCGACATCTCCGCCATCGTCAACGTCGGCGACGACGTCTGGATGCACGGGCTTCGCATCTGTCCCGACCTCGACACCTGCATGTACACCCTCGGTGGCGGCATCGACCCCGAGCGCGGGTGGGGCCACGCGAACGAGACCTGGCACGCGAAAGAGGAGCTGGCCAAGTACAACGCCCAGCCCGATTGGTTCGGCCTCGGCGATCGCGATATCGCCACCCATCTCATCCGCACCGAGATGCTGCGCGCCGGATATCCGCTGTCCGCGGTCACCGAGGCGCTGTGCAATCGGTGGCAACCGGGCGTGCGCCTGATTCCGGCTACCGACGATCGCTGTGAAACCCACGTCGTCGTCAGCGATCCCGACAACGCCGGCGAACGTCGCGCGATCCACTTCCAGGAATGGTGGGTGCGGTACCGCGCGGCGCTCCCGACGCACGGATTCGCCTCGATCGGTGCCGAACAGGCCGCCCCGGCCCCGGATGTGACCGAAATCATAGCGTCCGCCGACGCGGTGTTGCTGGCCCCGTCTAACCCCGTCGTGAGCATCGGCGCGATCCTCGCCGTGCCCGGGATCAGGGGCGCGTTGCGCACCACCGAGGCGAAGGTCATCGGCCTGTCGCCGGTGATCGACGGAAAGCCGTTGCGCGGCATGGCCGATGAGTGCCTGTCGGTGATCGGCGTGGAATCCACCGCCGAGGCGATCGGGCGGCACTACGGCGCCCGCTCGGCCACCGGCATCCTCGACGGCTGGCTGGTGCACTCCACCGACACCGCCGACGTGCCCGGCGTCGAGGTGCGCAGCGTGCCGCTGCTGATGACCGACCCCGAAGCCACGGCCGAGATGGCCCGTGCCGCACTGGAATTGGCGGGAGTGAAGCCGTGAGCGTACTGCCCGACCACGCGGCCGACGAGCTGCGCATCCTGCCGGTGACCGGCCTGCCGGAGTTCCGGCCCGGCGACGACGTCGCCGAACACCTTGCCGCACAGGCGCCGTGGCTGGCCGACGGCGACGTCGTCGTGGTCACCAGCAAGATCGTCTCCAAGGCCGAGGGCCGCATCGTCGCCGCGCCGACCGATCCGGAGGAGCGCGACACCGCCCGCCGCAAGCTGGTCGACGACGAGGCGGTGCGGGTGCTCGCCCGCAAGGGCCGCACCCTCATCACCGAGAACCGGCTCGGCATCGTGCAGGCCGCGTCCGGCGTCGACGGTTCGAACGTGGCCGAGGGCGAACTGGTGCTGCTGCCGACCGATCCCGACGCCAGCGCCAAGTCGCTGCGGGCCGCGCTGGCCCAGCGGCTCGGGGTGAACGTGGCCGTGGTCATCACCGACACCATGGGCCGGGCCTGGCGCAACGGCCAGATCGACGCCGCGATCGGCGCGGCCGGGCTGCGCGTGCTGCACGACTACGCGGGCGCGGTCGACGGCCAGGGCAACGAACTGCACGTCACCCAGGTGGCCGTCGCCGACGAACTCGCCGCCGCCGCCGACCTGGTCAAGGGCAAGCTCGGCGGCGTCCCGGTCGCGGTGGTGCGCGGCCTGGCGACCGACGACGACGGATCGAGCGCGGCTGCGCTGCTGCGCGGCGGCATCGACGACCTGTTCTGGCTCGGCACCGCCGAGGCGATCGAGATGGGCCGCAAAGAGGCTGTGCCGCTGCGGCGTTCGGTCCGCGCCTTCGCCGACGAGCCGGTCGACCCGGAACGGATCAGGGCCGCCGTCGCGGTCGGGCTGACGGCGCCCGCACCGCATCACACCCGCCCGGTGCGCTTCGTCTGGCTGCGCAAGCCGAAGCTGCGCGCCCAGCTGCTCGAGGCGATGGCCGAGCAGTGGCGCGCCGATCTGGCCGCCGACGGGCTCGACCCCGAGCGGGTGGAGCGCCGGGTCGCGCGCGGGCGCATCCTGTTCGACGCCCCCGAGGTGATCATCCCGTTCTGCGTGCCCGACGGCGCGCACGACTATCCCGACGCCCGTCGCCAGGCCGCCGAGCAGACCATGTTCACGGTCGCGGTCGGCGCCGCGGTGCAGGGCCTGCTGGTGGCGCTGGCCGCCGACGGCCTCGGCAGCTGCTGGATCGGGTCGACGATCTTCGCCCCCGAGCTGGTCCGCGAGACCCTGGGCCTGGACGAGGACTGGATGCCGTTGGGCGCCATCGCGATCGGTGTGCCGCTCGACGAACCCGCGCCACGGACGGTCGGCTCGCCGGGCGCGGGCCTGGTCGAACTGTGAGCGCGGAGTCGCTGCACGCCTCGGCCACCGAGCTGCTCACCGACTGGCAGCCGGAGTCCGGCCAGGACCGGTCGCTGCGTGAGGCGATGCTGGCGTTTCTCGGTTCGGCGCCGCGTGGGTGCCTGCGCGAGCACGCGCCGGGGCACATCACCGCCTCGGCGATCGTGCTCTCGCACGACCGCAGCGAGATCCTGCTGACCCTGCATCCGCGGGTGGGCCGCTGGATCCAGCTCGGCGGGCACTGCGAGCCGGGGGACGAGACGGTCGCCGACGCCGCGCTGCGCGAGGCGGTGGAGGAGTCGGGCATCGCGGACCTGCGTCTGACGCCGGGTCTGTACGGCGCGCAGGCGCACCCGATCACCTGCTCGCTCGGGGTGCCGACGCGGCACCTTGACCTGCTGTTCGAGATCGTCGCGCCGCCGGGCGCGGTGCCCGTTCGCAGCGCCGAGTCGACGGATCTGCGGTGGTGGCCGGTGGCCGGGCTACCGGCCGGTGCCGATGTCCTGCTGGCGGGCGTATAGGACCCTGAATAGGTCTCCGACCTGCGATGACAGCGATCGTGCCCAGGTGGGCACGGTCGCTGTTCCGTTATCCGACTGTTGCAGCTTTACAAATCTGCGAATTTGTCTAGACGCCGGACAAATCGGGACCTATCGTCTGTGACAGAGAGTTACGCACATCACAGGTGTGAGGTGTGTCGCAGGATGGAGACGACGATGTCGACAGATGCCAACGCGTCCGAACAGCGGGTGGCGCCCCCGCAGTGGCGCGATTCCAAGCGCTATCTCTGGTTGTGGGGCCTGTTCGCCCCGACCGGGTTGTTCACGATCGCGATCCCCCTGATCTGGGGACTCAACCAGCTCGGCTGGCACCGCCTGGCCGAAGTGCCGTTCTGGCTCGGGCCGGTGCTGGTGTACATCGTGATCCCGATCGCGGACCTGTTCTTCGGGCCCGACGGCAACAATCCGCCGGACGAGGTGATGGAGTACCTGGAGAACGACAAGTACTACCGCTACCTGACCTACCTGTACCTGCCGTTCCAGTACGCCTCGCTGATCTTCGCCTGCTACATCATCACCGCGCCGAATCTGCACTGGCTCGGCTTCCCCGGCGGGGCCAACGTGGTGGACAAGATCGGCATCGCGATCAGCGTCGGCATGATCGGCGGCATCGGCATCAACACCGCGCACGAACTCGGCCACAAGAAGGTCGATCTGGAGCGCTGGCTCGCGCGCATCGCGCTGGCGCAATCGTTCTACGGGCACTTCTACATCGAGCACAACCGTGGGCACCACGTCCGCGTCGCCACCCCCGAGGATCCGGCCAGCGCCCGCATCGGCGAGACGTTCTGGTCGTTCTGGCCGCGCACGGTGTGGGGCAGCTTCCGCTCGGCCTGGCATCTGGAGAAGGAGCGCCTGCACCGGCTGGGCAAGAGCCCGTGGACCCTGCGCAACGACGTGCTCAACGCCTGGGCGATGTCGGTGGTGCTGTGGCTGGGCCTGATCGCGGTCTTCGGCATCGAGGTGCTGCCGTATCTGATCCTGCAGGCCGTCGTCGGGTTCAGCCTGCTCGAGTCGGTGAACTACCTCGAGCACTACGGCCTGGTCCGGCAGAAGACGGCGACCGGGCGCTACGAGCGGCCCGCGCCCGAGCACAGCTGGAACAGCGACCACATCGTCACCAACATCTTCCTCTACCACCTGCAGCGGCACAGCGACCACCACGCGTACCCCACCCGCCGCTATCAGACGCTGCGCAGCTGGGACGGTGCGCCCAACCTGCCCAGCGGCTACGCGAGCATGATCCTGATCGCCTACTTCCCGCCCATCTGGCGCAGGGTGATGGACAAGCGCGTGCTCGCGCACTACGCGGGTGACGTCACCCGCGCCAATATCGAACCGAAGCATCGCGGGCGGGTGCTCGCCCGGTACGGACAGGAGAATCCGGCATGAGTGCGTACCGCTGCCCGGTCTGTGATTATGTCTACGACGAAACGAAAGGAGCCCCGCGAGAGGGATTTCCGGCCGGCACGCCCTGGGCGTCGGTTCCCGACGACTGGTGCTGTCCGGACTGCGGGGTGCGGGAGAAGATCGACTTCGAGGCGGTAGGAGTATCGCGGTGACCGAGTACAAGCTCTACCAGTGTGTGCAGTGCGGGTTCGAATACGACGAGGCGCAGGGCTGGCCCGATGACAACATCGCCCCCGGCACCAAGTGGGAGGACATCCCGGACAACTGGACCTGCCCCGACTGCGGCGCGGCCAAGTCCGACTTCTTCATGGTCGAGATCGAACGTTCGTGAGCGTCGCGGGCACGCCGCGCACCGGATCGCGCATCCCGTATCAGGAGGCCGCGCGGGAATTGCTGCGCACCTCCGTCCTGGACGGGATGCGCGAACTGCTCACCGAGCGTGATTGGTCCAAGATCACGCTCGGTGATGTCGCGGCGCGCGCCGGCGTCAGCAGGCAGACGCTCTACAACGAGTTCGGATCGCGCGCCGGTCTGTCGCAGGCCTACGCGCTGCGGCTGGCCGACGAACTCGTCGACCATGTGCGCGAGGCGCTCGACGACAATGTCGGCGACGCCCGCGCCGCCATCCGGGTCGGCATGACCGGGTTCTTCCTGTCGGCCGCGGCCGACCCGCTGGTGCGCTCGCTGCTGGCCGGGGAGATGAAGCCGGACCTGCTGCGGCTGATCACCCTCGACGCGGGCCCCCTGCTCGAACACGCCACCGCGCGGTTGGGCGTGGTGTTCCAGCGCAGCTGGGTCGACGCCACCGACGCGGAGGCCGATGTGCTCGCGCACGCCCTGGTGCGGATCGCGCTGAGCTACATCCCGAACCCGCCGGTGCCGGAGCGGGACGCGCCCGCCGAGATGAGCGCGCTGCTGAGTCCGTACGTCGAAGCGATCGTGCAGGTACGCGGCATCCGGGCACCGCTCGGTGACGGCGATCACTCCGGTGTCTGATCGGCTCTGATTCGCCACCGTGTAACCGTCACCACGTTTGGCGGCGTGACTCTGTGTAACGCGCCTACGGTCTGTCAGTATTCACATCGGTCGGCGATTAGTTTTTTTACAGCGGAGCGTGCGTGCAAACGGTTGGCAAACCGGGGGGATTTCGTGATCCCAAACGGTATCTATGGGCCTTGGGGCTGATCGCTCCCGCGTCGGCACTGTTGCCCTCCCAGCTCGTGTACCACACGAAGGCCGAAGTGCTCTGGTGGATCGGGCCGGTGATCGTGCTCATCGCCATTCCGGTGCTGGACTGGATCGTCGGCGAGGACGGCAACAATCCGCGCGACGAGGACTACGAAGCGCTCTCTTCCGACCGGTACTACCGGTGGTGCACCTACCTGTTCCTGCCCGTGCAGCTGATCGGTCTGGTGATCGCCTGCGCGATGTGGGCTGGCGACGATCTGGACGTCGTCGACAAGCTCGGGCTGGCCGCCACCGTCGGCTTCGTCAGCGGGATCGGCATCAACGCCGCCCACGAATTGGGGCACCGGGTCGAGAGTGCTGAAAGATTGCTGTCGAAGATCGCGCTCGCCCAGTCCGGGTACGGGCACTTCTTCGTCGAGCACAATCGCGGCCATCACGCCCGGGTCGCGACCCCCGAGGATCCGGCCAGCGCCCGGCTGGGGGAGTCGCTGTGGGAGTTCTTGCCGCGCAGTGTGATCGGCGGCTTCCGCTCCGCGATCCAGCTCGAGCGGGCCCGGCTGGCCAGGCAGGGCCGGGGCTGGTGGAGCACCAAGAACAACATCCTGCAGGCGTGGTCGATGAGTGCGGTGCTGTTCGGTTCGCTGCTGCTGGCGTTCGGGCCCGCGATCGCGCCCTGGCTGGTCCTGCAGGCCGTCATCGGCTTCGGGCTGCTGGAGGCCGTGAACTACGTCGAGCACTACGGACTGCTGCGCGCCCGCAAGCCCAACGGCCGCTGGGAACGCTGCTCCCCGCGCGACAGCTGGAACAGCGACCGCCTGGTCACCAACATCTTCCTGTTCCATCTGCAGCGCCACAGCGACCATCACGCCAACCCCGGCCGCCGCTATCAGACCCTGCGATCCACCGAGGAATCGCCGCAGCTGCCCGCCGGCTACGCCACGATGCTGCTGCTGGCGGCGGTGCCGCCGCTGTGGCGCGCGGTGATGGATCCCAAGGTGGCCGCCCATTACGGCGGCGATCTGTCGCTGGCCAATGTCGCGCCGCCCAAGGAGCGGCGTTTGCTGGCCCGATACCGCGCGGCGGCCTGACCGCCGCCCGCCGAGGACCGGGAAACGGGCGGGCGCGCACGCGGTAGCCTTGCCTCGGTACTGACTACCAGGAGAGGCTGATGACGACCTCAGAACTTCCCGCGCGCACCGAGCTGACCGCCGACGTTCGCAACGGCATCGATTACAAGGTGGCAGATCTCTCGCTGGCCGAATTCGGCCGCAAGGAGATCCGCCTCGCCGAGCACGAGATGCCCGGCCTGATGGCTCTGCGCCGCGAATACCACGATGTGCAGCCGCTCAAGGGCGCGCGCATCTCCGGATCGCTGCACATGACGGTGCAGACCGCCGTCCTGATCGAAACCCTCGTCGCTCTCGGCGCGCAGGTGCGCTGGGCTTCGTGCAACATCTTCTCCACCCAGGATCACGCGGCCGCGGCCATCGTCGTCGGGCCCAACGGCACCGTCGACGAGCCCAAGGGCACCCCCGTCTTCGCCTGGAAGGGCGAGACGCTGGAGGAGTACTGGTGGGCCGCCGAGCAGATGCTCACCTGGCCGGGCGAGCCGGCCAACATGATCCTCGACGACGGTGGCGACGCGACCATGCTCGTGCTGCGCGGCGCGCAGTTCGAGAAGGCCGGCGTGGTGCCGCCCGAGGACGCCGACCACTCGGCCGAGTACAAGGTGTTCCTCAACCTGCTGCGCGAGAGCCTCGAGGCCGACAAGACCAAGTGGAGTGTCATCGCCGACGCGGTCAAGGGCGTCACCGAGGAGACCACCACCGGCGTGCTGCGGCTGTACCAGTTCGCCGCCGCGGGTGAGCTGGTGTTCCCGGCGATCAACGTCAACGACTCGGTCACCAAGTCGAAGTTCGACAACAAGTACGGCACCCGC
Organism: Nocardia sp. NPDC050718; assembly: GCF_040654235.1. Taxonomy (NCBI): domain Bacteria; kingdom Bacillati; phylum Actinomycetota; class Actinomycetes; order Mycobacteriales; family Nocardiaceae; genus Nocardia; species Nocardia sp. NPDC050718. Next base: position 1,510,372 of record NZ_JBFAHQ010000001.1, read on the forward strand.
CACTCGCTGATCGACGGCATCAACCGTGGCACCGATGTACTCATCGGTGGCAAGAAGGTGCTGATCTGCGGCTACGGCGACGTCGGCAAGGGCTGCGCGGAGTCGCTGGCGGGCCAGGGCGCGCGCGTGCAGGTCACCGAGATCGACCCGATCAACGCCCTGCAGGCGCTGATGGACGGCTACGACGTGGTCACCGTGGAGCAGGCGATCGGCCAGGCCGACATCGTCATCACCTCGACGGGCAACAAGGACATCATCACCCTCGAGCACATGAAGGCGATGAAGGACCAGGCCATCCTCGGCAACATCGGTCACTTCGACAACGAGATCGATATGGCCGCGCTGGAGCGCTCGGGCGCCCACCGCCTCGAGATCAAGCCGCAGGTCGACCTGTGGACCTTCGACTCGGGCAAGGCGATTATCGTGCTCTCGGAGGGTCGCCTGCTGAACCTGGGCAACGCCACCGGCCACCCCTCGTTCGTCATGTCGAACAGCTTCTCCAACCAGGTCATCGCGCAGATCGAGCTGTGGACCAAGCCGGAGGAGTACGACAACGAGGTCTACCGGCTGCCCAAGCACCTGGACGAGAAGGTCGCGCGCATCCACGTCGAGGCACTCGGCGGCACGCTGACCAAGCTCACCAAGGACCAGGCCGAGTACATCGGCGTGGATGTGGAGGGCCCGTACAAGCCGGAGCACTACCGCTACTGAGCCGCTGAACGAACGGTGGCCCGTCGACCTGATGGTCGGCGGGCCACCGTCGTGTTCGGGGGGATCAGACCAGCAGCAGGCAGACCGGCAGCGGGATGACGGCTTCCAGGAGGGCGCAGGCGGCGAGTTCGGCGGCGGAGCCCGCCGCGGCGGAGCCCGCCTCGGCCGAGCCGCTGAGCAGGGCGGCCGAGCCGCTGCGCGCGTGGTCGCCGCGGCCGATGGGGTCGGCCGCCGGCGCGGCGGTCGCGACGCCGGAGCCCGCGAGGGCGATGCCGAGCGCGGCGGCGGCCACGGCGGCACGGAGAACGGTTCGGTTGAGCATGATGACTCCTGGATCGAGCGGCCCGGCGCGGGCGCTGGGTTGGCGTGCGCCCCGGTAGCCCGGACGGAGCCGATCCGCCGAGGACTCTGGAATGAGACCACTTCAGACCGTTGTCGGGAGGTGAAACGGGTAATCCGGTCCCCATCGGCCCGGCGCGTCGGACGACACAGCGGTCGGTCGCCCGGCTGGTCGTCGCGCCGCGGCGGCCGCCGGTGATTCCGGGGTGGGGCCTGCGCGGTTCGCCGCCCCCGGCCGGGTAATCTCACCGCTCATGGGCGTGCTGATTGCGGTGGAAGGCCTCGACGGCGCCGGTAAACGGACGCTGATCGACGGGCTGATCGACGAATTGTCCGGAAAGGGGCTGCGGGCAGGCCGCCTGGCCTTTCCGCAATACGGCCGATCGATCCACGCCGATCTGGCCGCCGAGGCCCTGCGGGGCGGGCACGGCGACCTCGCCGGGTCGATCAACGCGATGGCGATCATGTTCGCCCTCGACCGCGCCGACGCGAGTGCGGAGCTGTCGAACCTGTTGGACGCCAACGACATCGTCGTCCTGGACCGCTGGGTGGCCTCCAACGCCGCCTATTCCGCGGCCAGGGCCGGGCAGGACGCCGACGGTGAAATCGTGTCCTGGGTGGGCGATCTGGAGTTCGGCAGGCTCGCGCTGCCGGTGCCCGACCTCACCGTGCTGATCGACCTGCCCACCGAGGTCGCGGCCGAACGTGCCCGCCGCCGTGGTGAACTCGACACCGCCCGCGCCCTGGACGCCTACGAGCGCGACGGCGGCCTGCAGCACCGCACCGGGGAGGTCTATCGTGAGCTGGCCGACCGCGACTGGTTCGGTCGCTGGTGGACATACCGATCCGATGACGATAGGCCCGCCCTACTCACCCTCTGCTCGGAAATCTTTGCCGGATAAGGTTGGATACGCGACGGGTTCACATCATTAATGGCGTGGCAGCCCGATCCTGGCCTGGGAGATGACAACATAGGACTATGAAGCCCAAGATTCTGGTCGTCGACGACGATATGGCACTCGCTGAGATGCTGACCATCGTCTTGCGCGGGGAAGGGTTCGACCCGCACGTGGTCGGCGACGGCACGCAGGCCCTGTCGGCGGTGCGGGAGATCCGCCCCGACCTGGTGTTGCTGGACCTGATGCTGCCCGGGATGAACGGCATCGACGTATGCCGTGTGCTCCGGGCCGATTCCGGCGTTCCGATCGTGATGCTCACCGCCAAGACCGACACGGTCGACGTGGTGCTCGGTCTGGAGTCCGGTGCCGACGATTACATCGTCAAGCCGTTCAAGCCGAAGGAACTCGTCGCCCGGGTGCGCGCGCGGCTGCGCCGTACCGAGGACGAGCCCGCCGAGCTGCTCTCGATCGCCGACATCGTCATCGATGTGCCCGCGCACAAGGTGACCCGCGGCGGCGCGCAGATCTCGCTCACCCCGCTGGAGTTCGACCTGCTGGTCGCGCTCGCGCGCAAGCCGCGCCAGGTGTTCACCCGTGAGGTGCTGCTCGAACAGGTCTGGGGCTACCGGCACGCCGCCGATACCCGCCTGGTCAACGTGCACGTGCAGCGACTACGCGCCAAGGTCGAGAAGGATCCGGAGAACCCGGAGATCGTGCTGACCGTCCGCGGAGTCGGCTACAAGGCCGGACCGCCGTGATCGGTACCTGTGAGGCGCCGCTGTGACCGACGGTCGACCTGCCGGTACAGCGTCAGCGCCTCCAGCGCACGACGGACGTGCGCACACCTTCGTCACGCAGTTGCGGCGATGGGCGGCCCCGGTCATGGCCTGGTTCCAGGCTGTCGGGACCGCGCTGGGCCATCTCTGGCGCCGGTCGCTGCAGCTGCGTGTCATCGTGTCCACGCTGACCCTCTCGCTCATCGTGATCACGATCCTCGGTGTCGTGCTCACCGGTCAGATCACCGACCGGCTGCTCGAGGCCAAGATCAACGCCGCCGTCGAGGAGATGGATCGTGCCCGCAGCACGATCGAGGGCAAGCTCTCCGGCGTGCACGACGCGAACAGTCAGCAGCAACAGCTCGCCGACGCCCGCGCCGCGCTGTCCAGCCGTGGCGGCACCGGCCAGTCCAGCGGCGCCGCCGGTAGTTTCGACTCGGCGCTGGCGATGGTCGGCGGCACGCCGCCGCAGGAACTCACCACCGGCCCCATCTCGGAGGTGCCGCAGGAGCTGCGCCGCTTCGTCCAGCGCAACCAGGTCTCCTACCAGTTCACCACCGTCGCCGACCCGGACGGCTATCGCGGGCGCGCGCTGATCATCGGCAGCCCGAGCGCCGAGGTCGCGACCCTGGAGATCTACCTCATCTTCCCGCTGGCCAGCGAGGAAGCGAGCTTGTCGCTGATGCGCGGCACGATGCTCATCGGCGGCGTGGTGCTGCTGGTGCTGCTCGCCGCGATCACCGCGCTGGTGACCAGGCAGGTGGTGCTGCCGATCCGGTCGGCGGCGCGGATCGCCGGTCGCTTCGCCGACGGCAGGCTCAAGGAGCGCATGCTGGTGCGCGGCGAGGACGACATGGCCCGCCTCGCGCAGGCGTTCAACGAGATGGCCGAGAGCCTGTCCAACCAGATCACCCAGCTGGAGGAATTCGGCAATCTGCAACGCCGGTTCACCTCCGACGTCAGCCACGAGCTGCGCACCCCGCTGACCACGGTGCGCATGGCCGCCGACCTCATCCACGGCTCCAGCGACGATCTCGATCCGGCGCTGGCCCGCAGTTCCGAGCTGCTGGTCAACGAGCTGGACCGGTTCGAGGGCCTGCTCAACGACCTGCTCGAGATCTCCCGGCACGACGCCGGTGTGGCCGAGCTGCAGGTGGAATCGCTCGACATGCGGATGTGCGCGCGGGCGGCGATCTCCACGGTGCGGCACCTGGCCAAGGAGGCCGGCGTCGAGGTCGTCATCGATCTGCCCGAGGAGCCGGTCGTCGCCGAGGTCGACCCGCGCCGCGTCGAGCGCGTGCTGCGCAACCTGCTCGCCAACGCGATCGACCACAGCGAGGGCAAGCCGGTGCTGATCCGGATGCGCGGTGACGGCGAGGCCAACGCGGTCGCGACCGTCGTGCGCGATCAGGGTGTCGGTCTGCGGCCGGGCGAGGAGAAGCTCGTCTTCAACCGGTTCTGGCGCTCGGACCCGTCCCGGGTGCGGCGCTCCGGCGGCACCGGACTCGGCCTGTCGATCAGCGTCGAGGACGCCAATCTGCACGAAGGCAGGCTGGAGGCGTGGGGCGATCCCGGCGTCGGCGCCAGCTTCCGGCTGCTGCTGCCGATGGTGCGCGGCCGCAAACTGGGCGCGAGCCCGCTGGCCCTGGAACCGATGCTGCGCAAGGTCCCCGCGCTCCCCGAGGCCGAGCCCGAACCGGTCGAGCCCGAACCCGGCGACGGCGAGTCGACCGAGCCGGGCGACCTCCGGACCGAGCCGACGGGTCCGAGCGCGATCCAGACCGAACCCGCGGGGTCGCCCGCGATCCAGCAGGATCCGGCGGACTCCGGCGCGATCCGGACCGAGCCCAGCGGCTCGGCGGCGAGTCCGGCCGACCCGGGCGAGACCGGTGCCACCGAGGGAATGCACACCGAGCCCGGCGGAGGGGCAGACTCGAAGGCAGCACCCGTTGACGCCGACGCGCCGCCCGCGTCGAACGGGCTAGCCGGCGCCGACGACCAGCCGATGTCCACCGAGACCGGAGACCGACAGTCATGACGAACGTGCGGGGTGAGCGCTGGGGACGGCGGGCCGCCGCGCTGGTCGCGGCCGTACTGGCCGGCGTGCTGGTGCTGAGCGGGTGCGCCAGCCTGCCGGAGTCCTCGGCGCCGCAGGCCCTCGGCACGATCAACCGCGCGCCGACCTCGGAGGGCCCGCCGCCGCCCACCTCCGGCCGCGACCCCGACCTGCTGGTCGGTGACTTCCTGGCGGCCAGCGCCGACCCGGCCAACCGGCACGCCGCGGCCCGCCAGTACATGGCCGCCGACACCGCGGGCGAATGGAACGACGAGGCGGGCATCACCATCGTCGACCGGCCCGACACCCTGCGCGAATCGCGATCCGGCGACAAGGCCAGCTACGTGATCCGCGCCCGCAAGGTCGGCGAGCTGGCCGGGGACGGCAGCTACCGGGCGGTCGAGGGCACGCTCGAGAACAAGATCGAGATGAGCAAGATCGACGGCGAGTGGCGGATCACCGAGCTGCCCGACGGCGTCGTCATGGATTCCACCGCGTTCGACAAGTCCTATCGCCGCTACGTCCTGCAGTACGTCGATCCGGGCAGTTCCGTGCTGGTCCCCGACCCGCGCTGGATCTCGGTGCCGCGCGCCCAGCTGACCGAGCGGCTGGTCGGCATGCTCGGCGCCGGCCCGCAGTCGGCGATCGCGCCGGTCGTGCGCAATCAGCTCGCGCAGCCGGTGACCGTGCGCGGCCCGATCACCAAGGCCAGCAACGAGCCGGGCGAGGTCGGCATCGGCATCGGCGGGGTGCGCATCGATTTCGCCGGGATCGGTCAGCTCGGGCCGAAGGACCGCGAACTGCTCGCCGCGCAGGTGGTGATGACACTGGCCGGCGCCGACATTCTCGGCCCGTACGTGCTGCTCGCCGACGGCAAACCGCTCGACGACCGGTACGCCAACGGCTGGTCCGTCGCCGATCTCGACCAGTACAGCGCGTCGGCCCCCGGTCAGAACCGGATCGGCCTGCACGCCCTGCGCGACGGCACGCTGGTGCAGGTGACCCCGGACGGCATCGTCACCCCGAGTGGTTCCTTCGGCGAGGCGACCAATCTGCAGTCGGTCGGCATCTCCGCCGACGGCCAGTTCGTCGCCGCCGTCGCCGACACCGGCAGGCCCGCGCCCGAACCCGGCCGCACCCTGCTGATCGGCAACTACGGCGCCAAGGCCTTCGCCGTCGCCGAGGGCGCCACCATCGCGCGCCCGTCGTGGACCTCCGACGGCGGCGCCGCCTGGACGGTGCTCGACGGCGACCACGTCATCCGGGCGGTCACCGATCGCGCCACCGGCAACGTCTCGGTCCAGGACGTCGACACCACGGCCCTGTTCGAGGGCTCGGGATCGCCGCGTCCGCCGATCAGCGAGGTCGCGGTCTCGCGCACCGGTGTGCGGGCCGCCCTGATCGCCGACGGCCGGGTCTACGTCGCGGTGATCGAACGCAGGCCCGACGGCAAGTACGCGCTCACCTCACCGGTGCCGCTCGCGCTCGGCCTGAGCAGTCGCGCGGTCTCGCTGAGCTGGGTCACCGGCGACACGATCATGGTGGCGCGCGAGGGCAATGTCGACCCGGTCTTCACCGTCTCCATCGACGGGTCCCAGTTCTCCGCGGTGACCTCGCAGAACCTGACCCCGCCCGTGCGGGTGGTGACGGCCGCGCCCGCCACCCAGTACGTCGCCGACTCCCGCGCCGTCCTGCAGTTGCAGACCGCCGACCCGGCCCGCAACGACCGCTTCTGGCGCGAGGTGCCCGGCCTGACCGGCGAACGCGTCGTCCCGGTGCTGCCCGGCTGAGTTGTCGGTGGGTGCTGTGATACTCACCCGCTATGAGAGCCCTGCTCGATCTGGTGCTGCCCGTCCACTGCGGTGGCTGCGCGACGGTGGGCGACGCCTGGTGCCCCGGCTGCGCGGCCGAGCTGAGCCGGGGCCCGGTGCGGGTCCGTCCGCGCACCGATCCCGGCGTCCCGTGCTGGGCGCTTGGCCCCTATCGCGGTGCGGGACGCCGCGCCGTACTGGCGGCCAAGGAGCACGGCAGGCGCGACCTGGCCGCGCCGCTGGGCCTGGCCCTGGCGCTCGCTCTCGACCGCCTGCGGGCCCCCGATCGCCCGCTGGTGCTCGTCCCGGCGCCGACCCGCTCGGCGGCCGCCCGGCGCCGCGGCGGCGACCCGGTGGCGCGGGCGACGGCCGCCGCCACGCGGTGGCTGATCGATAGCCGGAGCGTGCCGCTGCTGCGGATGCGGCGCGGCGTGCGCGACTCGGTGGGGTTGACGACACGCGAGCGTGCCCACAATCTGCGCGACAAGATCATGACGGTGACCCAGCTCGCCGACCCGGCCGTCATCGCGGCGAATGCCGAGGTAGTCGTGGTCGACGACGTTCTCACCACCGGGGCGACTGTCACCGAATCGGTACGCGTTCTTAGTCGAATCGGCGTACTTCCGTGCGCGGTTTTGGTGACCTGCGCGGCTTGACTCCGCGAAATTTGCGTGAACAGTGGCGCACTTGCCCGTGGCGGACTAGCGTCGCGGACACACACCGAACGACAAGTTTGGGAGGTGGCGCCGCGGACATCTGGTGCCGAGCGATTCCCGATCGGCACAGCTCAATCCCGCCGCACTCGCTTCTCGTGTGCGGCCATATCCGGGAGGTACGCGTGACGACTTCTTCACGGGCATCAGTGCGAGACGCTGACCCCACGGCACTGGCCGACAGTGCTGCCGACTCGACCGAGAGCCCGCACGCCGAAGTGGTGGTCTCCGGTCGGAATGTCGAAGTCCCCGACCACTATCGAATCTACGTGGCGGAGAAGCTCGCTCGGCTCGAGCGCTTCGATCCGTCGATATTCCTCTTCGATGTGGAACTTTTCCACGAACGCAACCGTCGTCAACGCAAGGCCTGTCAGCGCGTGGAGATCACCGCGCGCGGCCGTGGTCCGATCGTGCGCGCGGAAGCCTGTGCAGACAGCTTCTACGCCGCGCTGGAATCGGCCACCCAGAAGATCGAGAGCCGACTGCGCCGCACCAAAGACAAGCGGCGCGTGGTGCACTACGGCGACAAGACGCCGGTCTCGGTCGCGCAGGCCACCGCCACGCTGGTGGACGAATCCCTGTTCGCCGCGCCGAACGGCGCCGCCGCGCACGCCCATGCCGAGGAACCCGAGCATGAGGAAGGCCCCGGCCACATCGTGCGCACCAAGGTGCACACCGCCACGCCGATGTCGGTGGACGACGCGCTCTACCAGATGGAACTGGTCGGGCACGACTTCTTCCTGTTCCACGATCGCGAGACCGACCGACCTTCGGTCGTCTACCGCAGACACGCCTTCGATTACGGCCTGATCCGACTGGCCTGACACCAACGCCGATCCGGGCACCCGCCGCAGCGGGTGCCCGGATCGTGTTCAGCCACCGAAGGTTTCGTGGTGCACGGCCTCGGCGAGCGCGCGACCCGACCGCCACCCGAACCGTTCCAGGTCGGGGACCCGCTGGAACTCGCGCACCGGCCCGACGCACAACCAGGCCACCGGCTTGATCCCGGCGGGCAGCTCCACCAGCTCGCGCAGGACCTCCGGATCGTAGAACGACACCCAGCCCACGCCGACCCGCTCCGCGGTCGCCGCCAGCCACAGGTTCTGGATCGCCAGCACCGTCGAGTACACGCCGGTCTCCGGCACCGTCGCCCGGCCCAGGATCTGCGGTCCACCCCGCCGGTCGTCGTGGGTGACCACGATGCCGGTGCCGCTCTCGACGATCCCGTCGATCTTGATCGGCTCGAAGACCTCGGCCCGCTCGGCGGGCAGCGCGTCACGGAACTCGACCCGTTTGTCCGCGACGTGGTCGGCGAAGCGGCGCAACGTGTCGGGCTTGCGGACCACGACGAAGTCCCACGGCTGGGAATTGCCGACGCTGGGCGCGCGATGGGCGGCGTCCAGGATCCGCCACAGGGTGTCGTCGTCGACGAGCTCGCCGGTGAACTCGGCGCGCACATCACGGCGCAGGCGGATCGCGTCGTAGACGCTCAACTGGTCGGCACACACGCCGACCAGTCAACCGCAGCCGGTCAGGCCACCGAGCGGCGGGCCAGCTTGCGCCCGGCGGCCAGCGCGGTGCGCAGGCCACGGCGACGGCCGGTCACCGGGTCGACGGTGGTGACGGCATTGCCGCCGAACAGCTTCTCCGACTTGGTTTCCGGCGCGTCGTCGGTGGTGTGGCGCAGGTACTTGTTGGGCAGCGAGAGCTTGAGGATCGTGCGCCACGACTTGAAGTACTGCACCGGCAGCGAGCCGGTGGTGTAGGGCAGGTCGTACTTCTCGGCCAGCTCGCGCACCCGCACGGCGATGGCGGCGTAGTGGTTGCTCGGCAGGTCGGGGAACAGGTGGTGCTCGATCTGGTGGCTGAGGTTGCCGGTCATGAAGTGCATGACCTTGCCGCCGGAGATATTGGCGCTGCCCAGCATCTGGCGCAGGTACCACTCGCCCTGCGTCTCGTTCTCGATGTCGGCCTTGGTGAACTTCTCCGCGCCGTCGGGGAAGTGACCGCAGAAGATCACCGCGTTGGTCCACACATTGCGCACCACGTTGGCCGCCATGTTGGCGGTCAGCGTGCTGAAGAACGACGGGCCGGTGAGCAGCGGGAAGATCAGGTAGTCCTTGGCGGCCTGCTTGCCGATCTTCTTGAGCACCAGCTTGCGGTCGGCGTCGAACTGCTGCCACTCGGGCGAGTCCTTGGCCCACTTCTTCTTGGCGACCTTGCCCAGTTCCAGGTGCTGGATCGCGACGCCGTACTCGAACAGCATCTGCAGCAGCAGGTTGTAGATCGGGTTGCCCAGGTAGAACGGCATCCAGCGCTGATCGCGGGTGACGCGCAGCAGGCCGTAGCCGATGTCGTCGTCCATGCCCAGGACGTTGGTGTACTTGTGGTGCAGGAAGTTGTGGGTGATCTTCCAGTGCGCCGACGGGCCCGCGTTGTCCCATTCCCACGAGGTGGAGTGGACTTCCGGATCGTTCATCCAGTCCCACTGCCCGTGCATGACGTTGTGCCCGATCTCCATGTTCTCGATGATCTTGGCGGTGCCGAGCAGGGCGACGCCGGCCAGCCAGGCCGGGGGCAGGAAGCTGGCGAACAGCACGGTACGACCGCTGATCTCCAGTGCCCGCTGTAGGCGGATGACGTTGCGGATGTAGCGCGCGTCGGCAGCCCCCCGCGAAGATTCGATTTCGCGGCGGATCGCGTCGAACTCAGCACCGAGAGCTTCGACATCCGCGGCGGTGAGGTGCGCGTATTCCTTGACATCCGAGATCGCCATGCCGGTTACACTACCGTAGGTTACGAGAGCGTAGGTTGGCGATTTCGGGCCCTGATTGTGTGAAACGTCCTATTGCGAAATCGAAACTGAGATGTTATCTCAGCCGCGGCGCGCCTTGCGCTTGGCCGCGCGGTCGCGCAGCGCGCCCCGCTCGTGCTTGGCCCGCTCGCCGAGCGCGCGCTTGGCCTCCCGCAGCGCCAGCTTCTCCTGCCGCGCCCGCGCCTTCAGCGTGGCCTTGGCCTCGCGCAGGACTTCCTTCTCGTGCCGCGCCTTGATCTCCAGCGAGACCTTCGCGTCGTGCAGCGCCGAGCGCAGGCCGAAGCGCTTGCCGGTCTCCGGATCGACCCGCAGCGCGTCGGGCAGCGAGATGCCGGTGAACTTGCGCTCCGAGGACGTCTCGGGGGCGTCGTCGGCCGTGCGCTTCAGGAAGCGGTCCGGCAGGGCCAGCTTGTGGATGGTGCGGAAGGCCAGCAGGTACTGCTTGCCCAGCGAGCCGGTGGTGTAGGGCAGGTCGTACTTGTCGCACAGCTCGCGCACCCGCACCGCGACCTCGGGGTACCGGTTGCTCGGCAGGTCGGGGAACAGGTGGTGCTCGATCTGGTAGCAGAGGTTGCCGCTCATGAAGGCCATCACCGGACCGGCCTTGAAGTTGGCGCTGCCCAGCATCTGCCGCAGGTACCACTCGCCCTGGGTCTCACCGTCGAGTTGCTCGATGGTGAACTTCTCCGCGCCGTCGGGGAAGTGCCCGCAGAAGATCACCGCGTAGGCCCACAGATTGCGGACCAGGTTGGCGGTGGTGTTGGCCTTCAGCGTCGACTTCCAGGCCGGGCCGGTCAGCGCCGGGTACAGCACGAAGTCCTTGACGACCTGACGGCCCGCCTTGCGGGCGAAGTCCTTGTTCGGCTCGGAGAGCACTTGCTTGGCCGGAATGCCCGCCAGCTCCTTCTCGATGCCGAGGTCGTGCAGCGCGATGCCCCACTCGAAGGTGGCGGCCAGCAGCAGATTCGCCGCGGGCTGCACCAGATGCTTGGGGTGCCAGGCCTCGTCGCGGGTCATCCGCAGGATGCCGAAGCCGAGGTCCTCGTCCTTGCCCAGGACGTTGGTGTAGGTGTGGTGGGAGTAGTTGTGCGCCCGGCGCCACTGCGCCGAGGTCCCGGTCATGTCCCACTCCCAGCTGGTGGAGTGGATCTCCGGATCGTTCATCCAGTCCCACTGCCCGTGGCTGACGTTGTGCCCGAGCTCCATGTTCTCGATGATCTTGGCCACCGACAGCAAGGCCGTGCCGCCGAGCCAGGCCCAGCGGTTGCGGCTGCCGAACAGCACCGCGCGGCCGGCCACCTCGAGCGCGCGCTGGGCGGCGATGGTGCGACGGATGTACTTCGCGTCGCGCTCGCCGCGGGAGGTCTCCACCGAACGGCGGATCGAATCGAGTTCTTTCCCCAGGGTTTCGATGTCGGCCGCCGTGAGATGGGCGAAGGCCTGGATATCGGTGATGGCCACCGGGGTCCTCTCTGTCGGTTGGCGGCTGGTCGCTCAGATATGGAGGCGGGCCGAGAACGGCGGCTGTGCCGCGTTCCCGGCCCCGGGGTTGCGCCGGTCGGCGCGAGGTAGGCCGAGACCAGCCGCTGTCGGCCATTCATATGGCCGACGCATGACTCCGAGGGTACCTGCTGTCCGAAGTGCGCGGGACGCTCAGATGTCGAGCGTGCAGTCACCCGCCGCGGCGGAGATGCAGGTCTGCACCTTGTCGCCGGGCTGACGTTCGTCACCGTTGCGCAGGTCGCGGGCGTGTCCGGCGGACAGCGTGACCACGCAGGTCTGGCAGATGCCCATGCGGCAGCCGAACGGCAGCTGCACGCCGATCGACTCGCCCGCCTCGAGCAGGCTGGTCGCGCCGTCGGCGGTGATGGTGCGGCCGGTGGTGCCGAAGGTCACGGTGCCACCCTCGCCGATCGCCGACCGCTCCACCTCGAAGCGCTCGACGTGCAGCTTCTCCGGGATTCCCGCTGCCTTCCAATGGTGTTCGATCGCGTCGAGCATCGGGGCCGGGCCGCACGCCCAGGTCTCGCGCTCGCGCCAATCCGGGTAGAGCTCGTCCAGGCTCGCCAGCGAGAACAGGCCCTGCGCGTCGGTCAGCTGCAGGTGCGAGACGAAGCTCGGGTGCTTGTCGTGCAGCGCCCGCAGCTCGGCGCCGAACATCACATCGGCGTCGGTCGGCGCCGAGTGCACGTGCACCACATCGGTCACACCGTCGCGCCGGTCCATCGTCCGCAGCATCGACATCACCGGGGTGATGCCGCTGCCCGCGGTGAGGAAGAGCACCTTCGCCGGCGGCGGCTCCGGCAGCACGAACCCGCCCTGCGGCGCGGCCAGGCGCACGATCGTGCCCGCGGCCACCCCGTTGACCAGGTGGCTGGACAGCTTGCCCTCCGGCATCGCCTTCACCGCGATGGAGATGAGCCGCTTGCCGCCCTCGCCGGTCCAGTCCGGCGGGCAGGTCAGCGAGTAGGACCGCCAGTTCCAGCGGCCGTCGATCAGGATGCCGATGCCGATGTACTGACCGGGCTGGTACTTGAAGTCGAAGCCCCAGCCCGGCTTGATCACCAGGGTCGCCGAGTCGGCGGTCTCCTTCTGCACCTCGACGATCCGCCCGCGCAGCTCCCTGGCCGACCACAGCGGGTTGGCCAGGTGCAGGTAGTCGTCGGGGAGCAGGGGAGTGGTCACCCGGGCCACCGCGCCACGCAGCACGTTGAGCTTGCCGCCGCGGTCGCCGACCTGCGCGGCCGGTGCTTCGAGCCATTCCCGGAACTTGTTCATGACCATGCTTGCCGTTGTCTCCCTGTCCTGCCGTCGAGCCGCGGTGGGGCAGCTCGCTCGCAGCCAGGTTACGGCATCGTAGGTTCGGCGGCAGTGGCAGCGGCGGTCACGGCGCTGATCAGGGAGATGTCACAGCAGATCGAGCAGGAACGGCAGTTCCTGGGTGGCGTACCAGGCGAGCTGATGGTCCTCGGCGTCACCGAGGACGAACTCGGCGTCGGTATCGCCCAGGTCGGCGGCGTCGATGACGTCGACGGCCTTTGCGACCTGCGGTTCGGCCTCGGCCAGGTCGACGTGCACCGACGCCACCTGGTCGTAGGTGATCGGCCCGGCCAGCTTCACCACGGCGTCGTCCAGGTCCGGCCGCAGCTTCGCGCCGGTGACGTCGGCCGCGATCACCGCGCGCCGGTAGACCGGGCTGCCCGGGGCGGTCGCCTCGTCCGCGGGGGTGGCGTCCTCGCCCGCGTCGTCGAGGCCGTCGCGCTCACCGGCGAGCAGCCGCAGCGACGCCCTCGCCGCCTCCTGCATCGCGACCTCGGCCAGCTCGTCGTCGTCGCCCGCGGCGTAGGCCTCGCGCAGCGCGGGGGTCACCGCGAACGCGGTCGCGCCGAGCGGGAACACCTCGCGCTCGTCGACGAGCCTGCGCAGCATCGGGATCGTCGCCGGGATGTAGACGCGCAGCTTGCCGTTCTCAGATACAGGCACCGAGCAACTCCTCCATCGATTCGTGCACCGACGCGGCCAGGACGTCGATGTCGGCCATGGCGTCGCGGTCGGCGTTGAGTCCGTAGAAGACCTGACCGTCGTACGAGGTGAGCCCGAAACTCAACGTCTGATTGCGCAGCAGCGGCGATACCGGATACATCTCCAGCATGCGCGCCCCGCCGATGTACATCGCGGTCTGTGGTCCCGGCGCGTTGGTGATCACCAGGTTGAACGTGTTGTCGGCGAAGGTACTCGCCGCGCGCACGCTCATCGCGTGCAGGCTGGCCGGAGCGAACCCGGCCAGGTGTACCAGCGTGCGGGCGCGCACACCGCGCCGCTGCCTGCCGGTGGCTTCGGTGGCGTGCGAGATGTGCGACAGGCGCATCACCGGATTCGGCTCGCCCACCGGCAGATCGATCAGGAACGAGGAGACCTCGCTGGCCGGGGTCGGCTGGTCGCCGCCGTCGACGTAGACCGACATCGGCACCACCGCGCGCAGATTGGTCGACTCGACCAGTGCCTCGTTGCGCGAGAGCAGCCAGTTGCGCAGCGCGCCGGTGACCACGGCCAGCACCGTGTCGTTGATCGAACAGTCGAAGTGGCGCCGGATGGTCCGGTAGTCCTCCAGATCGGTGCGCACCACGTCGAAGCGCCTGCTGCGCGAGGTCCTGGCGTTGAGCGGGCTGTCGGCGACCCCCGAGGTCGCCGTGCGCACCGCGTTGGCCGCCGCCTTCACCGCCATCCGGGTGCCACGGACCAGCCCGAACGCGTTCGATCCGGCGTCGCGGGCCACCTCGTAGGCCTCGCGCGGCTGCGCGGCCAGCTGGGACAGCGCGCCAGCCAGCAGCTCCACGTCGGTGGGTTCGCGCGGGGCCCGCCACGCGTCGTCGGCCAGGTCGCGCGGCAGCGGGCTGTTGTCGAGGATCACGTGCCCGATCTCGAGCGCGGTGTCACCGTCGACGAGCGCCGAATGCGATTTGGTGAACACCGCGCTGCGCCCGTCGGCCAGGCCCTCGATGAGATACATCTCCCACAGCGGCCGTCCCTGATCCAGCGGCCGCGAGGCGAGCCGGGCGACCAGGTCGTAGAGCTGTTCGTCGCTGCCAGGACCGGGTAGCGCGGAGCGGCGGATGTGATAGCTGATGTCGAAGCGGCTGTCCTCCACCCACACCGGCCTGCCGAGGGCGAGCGGGATCTCGCGGACCTTGCGGCGGTAGCGCGGCACCAGGGGCAGCCGGGATTCGACCAGGTCGATGAGGCCGTCGTAGTCGAGGACCTGGCCGGTGGCGCCGGGTTCGGTGTTCTGGAGGATCGCGAGGGAGCCGATGTGGATCGGGTTGCTGCTCGACTCGAGCCGGTAGAACGACGCGTCCTGCGGCGTCAGTCTCGTGATCACGCGCTCCGATACTCCTTCCGGTGCCGTATCGCGCAGATCTGGCACGTGCCTCATCCTACGTCACCGTAGGTGAATCGCGGTGCCGGGCAACGAGCCTCATCGGCAGGTGTGACCTGGGCCGATGGCATCGCCCGGTACACCGGGCACGGGTACTCCCGGCCGGGTACGGTGGTCTGCGGACTACGATGGCCCATAACACCGTGGCTCACTAGCCGAACACACTCCGACCAGAGGACTGACGAGACCCGTGCCTGCGCTGACACTGACGAGGTTGCTACGGATTGGTGAAGGTCGCATGGTCAAGCGCCTGTCGAACCTCGCCGACGAGGTCATCGCGTACGGCGAGGAGATCGAGCAGCTGACCGACGACGAGCTGCGCGCCAAGACCGCCGAGTTCAAGCAGCGCTTCGCCGAGGGCGAGACCCTCGACGACCTGCTGCTCGAGGCGTTCGCGGTGGCTCGGGAGGCCTCCTGGCGAGTGCTGAACCAGAAGCACTACAAGGTGCAGATCATGGGCGGCGCCTCGCTGCACCTGGGCAACATCTCGGAGATGAAGACCGGTGAGGGCAAGACCCTGACCTGTGTGCTCCCCGCGTACCTGAACGCGATCTCCGGCGAGGGCGTGCACGTCGTCACCGTCAACGACTACCTCGCCAAGCGTGACGCCGAGTGGATGGGCCGCGTGCACCGCTTCCTCGGACTCGAGGTGGGCGTGATCCTCGGCGGCATGACCCCGGCCGAGCGCCGCGTCGCCTACAACGCCGACGTCACCTACGGCACCAACAACGAGTTCGGCTTCGACTACCTGCGCGACAACATGACCCACTCGCTGGACGATCTCGTCCAGCGCGGCCACAACTTCGCCGTGGTCGACGAGGTCGACTCCATCCTCATCGACGAGGCCCGTACCCCGCTGATCATCTCGGGCCCGGCCGACGCGTCGTCCAAGTGGTACGCCGAGTTCGCGCGCATCGCGCCGCTGCTGAAGAAGGACGTCCACTACGAGGTGGACATCAAGAAGCGCACCATCGGTGTGCACGAGGCCGGCGTGGAGTTCGTCGAGGACCAGCTCGGCATCGACAACCTCTACGAGGCCGCGAACTCCCCGCTGGTGAGCTACCTGAACAACGCCATCAAGGCCAAGGAGCTCTACACCCGCGACAAGGACTACATCGTCCGCGACGGCGAAGTGATCATCGTCGACGAGTTCACCGGCCGCATCCTGGTCGGCCGCCGCTACAACGAGGGCATGCACCAGGCGATCGAGGCCAAGGAGAAGGTCGAGATCCAGCCGGAGAACCAGACGCTGGCCACGATCACCCTGCAGAACTACTTCCGCCTCTACAACAAGCTGTCCGGCATGACCGGTACCGCCGAGACCGAGGCCGCCGAGCTGCACTCGATCTACAGCCTCGGCGTGGTCCCGATCCCCACGAACAAGCCGATGGTCCGCAAGGACCAGGCCGACCTGATCTACAAGTCGGAGGAGGCCAAGTTCGCCGCCGTCGTCGACGACGTGGTGGAGCGGCACGAGAAGGGCCAGCCGGTCCTGATCGGTACCACCAGCGTCGAGCGCTCGGAGTACCTGTCCAAGCAGTTCACCAAGCGCGGTGTGGCGCACTCGGTGCTGAACGCGAAGTTCCACGAGCAGGAAGCGCAGATCATCGCCGAGGCCGGTCGGCCCGGCGCGGTCACCGTCGCCACCAACATGGCCGGTCGTGGTACCGATATCGTGCTCGGCGGCAACGCCGACATCATCGCCGACATCCTGCTGCGCAAGCAGGGCCTCGACCCGGTGCACACCCCCGACGAGTACGAGGCCGCCTGGCACTCCGCGCTCGATCAGGTCAAGGAGCAGACCGCGGCCGACGCCGAGGCCGTCCGCGACGCCGGTGGTCTGTACGTGCTCGGCACCGAGCGCCACGAGTCGCGTCGCATCGACAACCAGCTGCGCGGCCGCTCCGGCCGTCAGGGCGACCCGGGCGAGTCCCGCTTCTACCTGTCGCTGGGTGACGAGCTGATGCGCCGCTTCAACGGTGCCGCGCTCGAGGCCATCATGACCAGGCTGAACCTGCCCGACGACGTGCCGATCGAGGCGAAGATGGTCTCCAAGGCCATCAAGAGCGCCCAGACCCAGGTCGAGCAGCAGAACTTCGAGATCCGCAAGAACGTCTTGAAGTACGACGAGGTGATGAACCAGCAGCGCACCGTCATCTACGGCGAGCGCAACCGGATCCTGCGTGGCGAGGACATGGAGGGTCAGGTGCAGAACATGATCACCGACGTGACCACCGCCTATGTCGACGGCGCCACCGCCGAGGGCTACATCGAGGACTGGGATCTGGACAAGCTGTGGGGCGCCCTCAAGACGCTCTACCCGGTCACCCTCGACCACAAGGAACTGGCGGGCGAGACCAGCACCGGCGACGCGGGCGAACTCACCCGCGACGAGCTGCGCGAGGCCCTGCTCGACGACGCGCACACCGCCTACGAGAAGCGCGAGCAGGAGATCGACGGCCTCGCCGGCGAGGGCGCGATGCGCAACCTGGAGCGCCAGGTCCTGCTCTCGGTCCTGGACCGCAAGTGGCGCGAGCACCTCTACGAGATGGACTACCTCAAGGAGGGCATCGGCCTGCGCGCGATGGCCCAGCGCGACCCGCTGGTCGAGTACCAGCGCGAGGGCTTCGACATGTTCGCCGCGATGCTGGACGGTCTGAAGGAGGAGTCGGTCGGCTTCCTGTTCAACCTCCAGGTCGAGGTCCAGCAGCCCCAGCCCGAAGGCGTCTCGGTCGGCGCCGGTCTGCGTTCCCCGGTCGGCGCCCGCCCCCAGGACGCCCCCACCGAAACCCAGGCCCCGCCCGCCCTGCGCGCCAAGGGCATCACCGATCAGGCCCCCCGCGGCCTGAACTACTCGGGCCCCGCCGAAGACGGCCGCGCCGAATCCCATTCCGACGCCCAGGAATACGGCGGCCAGCAGCCCGGCACCCGCCGCGAGCGCCGCGAAGCCGCCCGCGCCGAAACCAAGGGCAAGCGCCGCCGCTGACGCACCACTGATCGAGACGACCGAGGCCCCCGCACACCGCGGGGGCCTCGGCCGTTTCCCCTGCCGATCGTGCATGTATAATTGCATGCATGGTTGCCTTGCAGATTCGCGACGTTCCGGAGCCGTTGCGCGACCAGCTGGTCGCGCTGGCGCGGCAACGTGGGCAGTCGCTGCAGGCGTTCCTGTTCGACCTGGTGCGCGACGAGGCTCGGCGTCAGGACAACATCGCGGTGCTCAAGCAGTTCAGTCCCGCGGCGATGGATGTCGCGTTCACCGCGGGTGATGTCGTCGTAGCGCTGGATGCCGAACGCGCCGAACGGGATTCGGCCTTCGATGATGCGGATTTCGGCGGGTGATCGTGGTCGACGCCTCGGTCTTCGTCCACGCGCTGCTCAACCCCGACCCGCTGGGTGATGTCTGCCGTGCCGCGCTGGAAGCCGACAACCGCTGGATCGCCCCGCAGCACTGGACCGTCGAGGTCCTGTCGGTGATCCGGCGATTCACCCGTGCGGGCACCATCACCGCGGACCAGGCCGCCCGCGCGGTCGAGGCCGTCGGCAGACTGGATCCCGAGGTTCCCGTTACGCGGGTCTTCGTACCCAGAATCTGGGATCTCCGCGACAACCTGACCGCCTACGACGCCGCCTATGTCGCGGCGGCGGAAGCCTATGGATGTGACTTGCTCACGACGGACGCCCGGTTGGCGAACGCGCCGGGCATCACCTGCGCGGTGCGCGTCCTGCGAGGCTGAGTCACCGGTAGCGCAGGCCTGTCACAACCCGGTTCGACGATGGCGCCGTCGGTGCCCGGTGGGTCTCAGCCGGTTGGGGCGGAGGATCCAGCTGTGCCGGGGGTGCTCGGTTTGGTGACCGAGGGTATGGCCGAGCCGGTTCCGCTCTTCGGGGCGGTCGGGCCGGGTGTCTTCGTGCCGGTGCCAGTACCGGTGGGGGAGCCGGTGCCGGTGGCGGTCGGGGAGTCGGTGCCGGAGGCGATCCCGGTGGGGATCGGGCCGACGGTGAGGGAGCGGGCCCTGGCTCGCCAGTCGGCGGGGAGGTCGCCCTTGGCGGAGGTGGCGACGGTGTAGGCGTCGCCCTTGTTGTCTCGGGCGGCGAAGAGGGTGGCGGTCTTGCCGGCGCGGTTGTAGACCGAGAGGGCGGCGCTGTCGATGTGCTGGCCGGCCAGGTCGGGGGAGCCGATCTTGAACAGCGACATCTTGCCGGTGCCCTCGCTGCCGGTGAACAGGCACAGGTAGCCGGTGGGGCAGCGGTCGTAGCCGGTGCAGCCGCCGGTCTTGTCGCACCAGTTCTGGGTGACGCTGGTGAAGGTGTTGGCGCTGACTTTCGTTGTCTCGGTGCCCTTTCCGTTGTCCAGGATCACCGGGATCTCCTCGTCGGGGTTCTCGCCGAACCGGTCGAGCAGAAGGGTGCACGCCTGGGAGAGCGCGATGCCGGTGGCCGCGACGACGAGGGCCGCTGTCACCGTCACGCCGGCCCTGAGCTTCAGCGCGACCACCTCGACGACCGGAACCACCATCTCGCACACGACTTCTTTGGCCGTCTCGGTCGCCTCGTCGCCCTTGCACCCGACGATCCCGAACCCGACCACGACCGCGAGCACTACCGCCACCAGCTTCTGCACGGCGTCAGAATGCGCGTGGAATACCCACTCGTGCAAGGAAATTCACGGTCACGTGTCCCGCGCCCGGGCGTGGCCACCCTTGCTCAGCCGAACGAAAGATCAGCGGCACACAGCGACACCGATCGCCGCACCCTGCCGGTCGAACCACTCCGCGAGTTCCGCGCCGTGCACCAGCAGGGGCGCCTCGGCGCCGATATCGATCGCGCCGTCGACCGCGCCGCTCGCGCCGGTGAGATCGGCGCCGGCCAGCCGGGCCCGATCGAAGTTCGCGCGGTCGAGCCGGCAGCCCCGCAGACTCGCCCCACGGAAATCGCTGTCGCCGAAGCTCGCCCGGCGCAGATCGGCGCCGTCGAGGTCGGCGTCGCGGAAATCGGAGGCGGCGAAATCGGCCTTCATCAGGCGCGCGCCGGTGAGCCGGGCCGCGCGCAGCACGCAGTCGCGGGCCTGCGCGGTGCCGAGGTCGGCGCCGGTGAGGTCGGCCCCGGACAGGTCGGTGGCGAGCATCCAGGCACCGTAGAGGTCGGTGTCGACCAGCCGGGCGCCGGTCAGCCTCGCCTCGCCGAGCTCGGCGCCACCGAGATCGAGCCCCGACAGATCACTGCCTGCGAGGTCGAGGCCCCACCCGTTGAACAGCATCTCGGTGGTGCGCGGCGCGGCCGGGTCGGCGGGGAGCTGGGCGAGATAGTGCGCGAGAACCGTCCGCGCGTCCGGGTCGGTGGGCCACCTGGGCACCGCGTGCAGATCGCCTTTCGGCCGGCGCCGCCAGAACATCATGAGAAGTATTTACACCCTGCGCTTCTCGCGCGGGAACCGTCCGGTCACGAACGTGAATCAGCTGGCCCGATGGATGGGGTGGACCCGCGACAGCGCCCGTTTGGCCTCGGCGAGCGAGATCAGCTGATCCTCGTCGTCGATCTCGGCGACGGCGGCCTCGGCCCACTCCCGCAGCAATGTCGACACGCCGACGCGACGCTCGTCGGCCAGGGTTTTCAGCCGGGAGTGCAGGCCCAGCGGCAACCGGATGGAGGTGGTCACCATGATGTCCTCGTTGGCGGGCAGGCGGGGTGGCGCTTCGGCGGCCGCGTCGGAGAAGCTCAGCCGATCCATGAAGTCGGCGAGCTCTTCCTTGCTCGATGGATAGTCCTGATCGCTCATGACTCGGTCCCACTTTCCCACTGCTCGAACTGCGCCAGCTCCTCGGCGCGCATCGCGCGTGCGCCGATGATCACCCACGTCCAGTCGTCGCGCTGTCGTGTGACCACGATCAGCGGACGTCCGGCCGTGGTGCGCCCCCACACCGTCAGGACGGACACCTGGCCGTCGAAGGCCGGGCGTGGCCACCGTCGTGACGCTGCGAGGACCTGCCGAACCTCGCTGGGTTCGACGCCGATCAGGTGAGCGATCGCCCAATCAGGCCACTCGAAACCCATAGGTCCATAATACGCACGTAGTAACAGCCTGTGAAAGCACTGAGCATCCCGGCCCGATCGGTGGGTAGATTCGCTGGGTGTTGACCATCAGCCGACTGGTCGCCGATCCCGCGCTCGGCCTGCGGATCGTGACGCCGGAACTCACCGATCGCCTGGCCGCCGAGATCCGCTGGCTGCACACCACCGAGCTGCCCGACCCGTCGCCCTACGTGCGCCCCGGCGAGCTGGTGCTGACCAACGGGCTGTGGCAGCCGCACGTGCCCGCGGCGCGCTTCGTCGACGCGCTGGCCGGGGCGGGTGCGGCCGGTCTGGTCTTCGGGCTGACCGCGCAGACTTCGGTGCTGCCCGCGGAGCTCGTCGACCTGTGCCGCGAGCGCGACCTGCCCCTGATCGAGCTGTGTATCGGGGTGCCGTTCGCTGCGCTCACCCGCGCCGCCGC
Source organism: Nocardia sp. NPDC050718 (assembly GCF_040654235.1). Lineage (NCBI taxonomy): Bacteria > Bacillati > Actinomycetota > Actinomycetes > Mycobacteriales > Nocardiaceae > Nocardia > Nocardia sp. NPDC050718. The sequence goes on from NZ_JBFAHQ010000001.1 coordinate 1,531,921, forward strand.
AGGCATCCAGAACGAAGTCCTGCAGGCCGAGCTGACCGCCACGGTGCGCCGGGGCGACGCGCTGGCCACCGCCCTGTCGCGGGGCAGCGGTGCGGCGGGCGTCCTCGAAATCCTGCGTGGCGAGACGGAATTGCCGCTGCTGGTGGTCGATCGGCGGGGCCGCTGCCTGGCCGCCATCGGCTGTGAGCCGACCGCAGAGCAGATCCGCGCGGCCGCCGCCGCGCTCACCCGCACGCCGCCGCCACTCGAGGTGAACCTGCTCGGATCGGGACCGTCGGCGCTCTACCTCGTCGAGGGCGCGATGGGCGAGATCGACGCCGGGCTCTACTGCCTGGAACCGGCGGCGACGCTGACCGCCGCCGATCGGGAGGCCCTCGACCAGGCGGCGCGGTTCCTGAGCCTCGAGGTCGCCAAACAGCAAGCGGTGCAAGCGATCGAAGCCCGCTTCGCCGCCGAGCTGCTCGAGATGATCCTGTCCGGCCCCGGTCGCGACGACGAGGTGCGCAGGCGATTGCGGGCCTACGGCGTGCCGTCGGACGGACCGCTGGCGGTCTTCGCGCTGGCCGGTGAGGACGTGTCGCTCGACGACATCGCCGACGCGGCGGGCACCGTGTTCGCCACGCACGGCATCCCGGTGTTCACCGCCGCGGGCAGCCGCGATGTGGTGGCGGTGTGCCCGTGGCCGGGCGCCGCCGACGAGCCGGCCCGCTTCGCCGCCGAGCTCTCCGGCGAGGTCGCCCGTCGCGCGGCGGCCGCCCGCGTCGTCATCGGCGTCGGCGACATCGCCGCCACCGCGGCGGGGCTGCGCGAGCCGCTGGTCCGGGCGCGGGAGGTCTGCCAGGTGCTGCGCGCGCAGACCGGTCCGGACACCGCGACCTTCGCCGACATCGCCACCCACCGGATGCTGCTCGGCCTGCTCGATGCCCGGGTGCTGGAGCGCTTCGCCGGTCAGGTTCTCGGCGCACTGCGCGCGCACGACGCCCGCGCGCGCACCGAACTGGAGCACACCCTGCGCGTCTTCCTCGTCAACGACGGCCAGTGGGGCGTGACGGCGGCGGCGCTGCACGTGCACGTCAACACCCTGCGCAACCGGATGGCCAGGATCACGGAGCTGACCGGCCGCGATGTGCACCGGCTCGCCGACACCGTCGACCTGTTCCTGGCGTTCGCGGCCGACCCTCAGCCGGGATAGACCGCCGGATCCACGTCGTAGGTGGGCAGCGGCCGTACCGGCGTCGCGGCGTCGGCGCTGGCCCAGGCCGCCACGTCCCGGCAGCGCGCGAACGTCACGTCCCCGCAGTCCTGCGCGTAGCGGATCAGGGTGCGCAGGGCCAGCATCCGGCCCGGCCGCCCGGTGAGGAAGGGGTGCATGCACACGTTGAACAGGCATCGGTAGTGCCGCATCCCGTCCAGTTCGGCCCGCCACATCCGCTCGACCTTGTCCGGCGACTCGATGACCGACCCGATCCGCGGCTCCGGCAGATACGCGTACTGCTCCCAGTCGTCGAGCGACCAGTGCACCGGCAGTTCCACCACCGGCGCGGGCGCGCCCGGCACCAGGTACGGCCGGTCGTCACCCATCAGCGAGGAGTCGTAGGTCAGCCCGTATTCGGCCACCAGCGTGAGGGTTTCGCGGCTGGCGCTCCACATCGCCGCGCGATGCCCGGTGATCTCGATGCCCTGGGCCGCGAAGACCTCCAGTGCCCGAACGAAATCCGCGCGCTCGGCGCCCGGCGGCAGCGAGGTGGGCGCCCGATGGCTGTAGGAGTGGTGGGCGACCTCGTGGCCGCGATCGACGATCGCGGCGGCCAGTCCAGGACGCCGCTCCGCCACCCAGCCGGGCACGAAGAACGTCGCCGGCACGGCCAGCTCGTCGAGCAGGTCGAGGATCCGTGGCACGCCGACATCGGGTCCGTAGGACTGGTGCGACATCACCATCGGGTGCTCGGCGTAGCGCCCGCCCTCGGCGAGGATCGGCGTTTCCGCGTCGACGTCGAAGGTCAGGGTCGCGACGGCGGCCGCGCCACGGGTCCACGACGTCATCGGCGTGCGCGCCAGGCCGCCGCGGTGTCCAGGTTCGCCATGGGGTGCAGCATCTCACGGTCGAAGGGGTCGAGCGGACGCCCGGTCTCGACCCGGCGCGGCAGGTCGGGGTTGGCGAGCGCGCCCGTGCCGAGCGAGAGCAGATCGGCGTGCCCGCCGGTGAGGACGTCGGCGGCCTGGGGCAGCGCGTGCATGCCGCCGTTGGCGATCACCGGTTTACCGGTCACCTCGCGGGCGAGCTGGGTGATCGTCGAGCCGTCGGCCAGGCGCGCGGTCTCCAGGAAATTCCGGCCCTCGCTGGCGATGTGCAGGTAGCTCGCCTCGGCCAGCGCGCCGAAGATCACCCGCGCGTCGTCCGCGCCGCCGGGCCAGCGGTAGGTGAAGTCGTTGACCTTCGTCTGCGACAGCCGCACGCCGACCGGCAGTTCGCCCACCGCCGCGCGGACCGCGTCCAGCACGCGCACGTGCAGCCGGACCCGGTCGCGCACCGGGCCGCCGTACTCGTCGGTGCGCAGATTGGTGTAGCCGGTGAGGAATTGGTCGAGCAGGTAGCCGTTGGCCCCGTGGATCTCGACGCCGTCGAACCCGGCGGCCTTCGCGTTCGCGGCCGCGGCGGCGAAACCGGCGATCACCTCGTCGATATCGCGGGCGGTCATCTCCCTCGGCGCGCTCCACGGGCCGCCGACACCGCCGTAGTCGGCCATCATCCGTCCCGGCGGCGCGACCGCCGACGGCCCGATCGTCCCGTTGCCGTAGGAGTTGCCCTGGGAGATGGCACCGGCGTGCATCAGCTGGGCGACGATCGGCACGCCCTCGGCGTGCACCGCGTCCACCACCGTCCGCCACCCGGCGACGTGCGCGTCGGTGACCAGGCCGGGCTGACCGTGGTAGCCCTGGCTGTACGTGGCGTCGGGGTAGATGCCCTCGGTGGTGATCAGACCGAAGCCGCCCGCGGCGAATTCGCGGTAGTACCCGGCCATCCGGGCGGTCGGGGTGCCGTCGGGGGTCGCCGAGATCCGGGTCATCGGGGCCACGGTGAAGCGGTTGCGCAGGCGCAGGGCGCCGAGATCGAACGGGGCGAGGGCGGGATGGGCGAGGTCGGTGGTGGTCATCGGTTCTTCTCCTCGGTGGTCAGGACGGTCAGGGACAGCGGGCTCGGGCCAGCCCCGTTGATGACGTTGTGGTCCTGCGGGCAGGACGAGACGACGACGAGACACGGCATCTCGGCGCGCAGGGTGATCGCGTCGCCGGGCCGGGTCGGGGCGGCCAGCCAGGACAGCGCGCCGTCGGCGGCGACGGGGATCCGCATGAACACGTTGATCGGCTGCGGGATGTGCGACGGCGCCGGATGTCCCCGCTCGGCCAGCGCCCGGATCAGGTTCTCCGCACAGCTGGCGTGGCCCGGATCGCCGTATGCCGCATAGCGTTCCGGGTCGCAGGCGGCGATCAGCATGTCGTGGTCGCCGGGGGAGGTGTCGGCGAGGTAGGTGAGGATCGGGCGGCGCCGGTTGGTCACGAACGCCTCGCCCAGCGCCGGGAACAGGCGGCTGGTGTGGGTGCGGGTGTGCGCGGCGCTGTGCTGCTCGGTGAGGTCGTCGGCGTGGTAGGCGAAGACGTCACCGACCTGGCCACCGGCGACATCGGTGATCCTCAGGCGGTCGCCGGTCCGCAGCAGTACCGACCTGGCCTGCCTGGCCGGCACCAGCACCGGCTCGGGGTAGCTCGTCGTTGTCATGCCGTTCAGTCAACCGGTGGGCGGACCCCGGGTGCTATAGAGATATCACCACTGTCTTGCGATTCGAATGGATGTTTCGCCATGCCCTGGGTGGTTGCGGTCGCGATAGCGTGCGGTGGTCCGTTCCATCGATGCCGAGGAGTACCGCGCCCATGGCCACCGCTCTCGTCACGGCCCGTGCCGTCGCCACCGGCGAAACCACCGCGACAGCCGTGACCGAAGCCGCGATCGATCGTGTGCGCCAGCCTGATTCGGCCGCGATCCTGGTGACGGTCACCGGTGAGCGCGCCCGCCTCCAGGCCGCAGCGAGTGATCGCCGGGCCGCGCGTGGGCTCCGGCGCAGTGCTCTCGACGGTGTGCCGATCGTGTGGAAGGACCTGTTCGACGTCCAGGGCACCGTCACGACGTGCGGTTCGGCCAGCCACCAGCACGACGAACCCGCCGCCGTCGACAGCCTGCTCGTACGCCGGGCGCACGACCGCGGCCTGATCACCGTCGGCAAGACCACCCTGAGCGAGTTCGCCTTCTCCGGCCTCGGCATCAACACCCGGTTCGGTACCCCCGCCAACCCCCTGGCCCCCGACATGATCCCCGGCGGATCGTCCGCCGGATCAGCCGTCGCCGTCGCGCGCGGACTGGTTCCCCTCGCGGTCGGCACCGACACCTCCGGCTCCGTCCGCATTCCCGCCGCCCTCTGCGGCATCGTCGGATTCCGCGCCAGCCCAGGACGATACGGCCCGCACGACTTCGCCCCGCTGTCGCCGACTCTCGACAGCATCGGCCTCTTCGCCACCACCGTCACCGACATCGCGGCCCTCGACGAACTACTGCTTCCGCTTGGTATTACGGCATCCGCCGGGCCCGCGCAGTTGGCCGGGCCGGTGTCGCACGCTGGGGCGGCATCACCCGGCGGGCAGTGGTTCGAGGGCCGGACGCCGGACCCGGCGCGGTGCGCCGGACAGCCGGTCGGCGGGCTCGGCACGACCGGCGGGGTCGACGCCGCGCGCTCGCTGCCGCCACGATTCGTCGTGCCGACCGGCGAATGGACCGAGGACTTCGCGCCACCGATCGCCGACGACTTCGCCCGCACCGTCGCCCGGTTGCGCGCGGCGGGTGCGACCGTGATGGTGCGCGGATTTTCTTCCCTCGGCGCGGCCCAGCGACTGCTGGACGACCACGGCACGATCGTCGGCGCCGAGGCCTATCGCCTGCACAGCCACCGGCTGCGCTCGACGATGCCGATCGAGCCCGCGACCCGCCGCCGTCTCGAAGGCAATACCGGCACGGCGACCACGATCGCCCCGGTGTACGCCGCGCTGCCCGGCCTGCGCGCCGAGTTCGCCGCCGAGCTGGGCGGTGCGACGCTGCTCTGCCCGCCGATCCGCCACCTGCCGCCACGGATCCCCGACCTGCTCGCCGACCAGGACACCTACGACACCGCCAACGCGGCGCTCCTGCGCACCACGATGCTGCTCAGCTACCTCGGCACCTGCGGGATCAGCCTGCCCACCGCACTCGGGCGCCCCGGCCGTGCCGCGCTGCTGTCCAAGCCCGCCGGTGCGGACAGCGCACTGCTCACCGACGCCACCTGGACCGAGCGAGTCCTGCAACCCGCATCGGCCTGAACGAACGCCGAGATCGGGACAGCGGTCAGTGATCGCGCCTGCCCGGTGAACGGCACACGACGCCCGACCGTGCATCGCTCGACCGCCATCGGCTCGGCTGCCGCACCTGCTTGCGTTTGCGGTGCCAGCTCGGCAGGGCCTGGTCACACCATGGGGGCCGCGGTGGTCGCAGCCGCGTTGTGTGGCGGCCCAGTCGAACTGTTGCGCAACGAGATCGCAGGGCAGCCGTCGCTCCGCGTAAGCAGCCGGTGGCAGCGGGGTCGATCGCGGGCCGGGCTCTCCGGCACACCGGGAATCGCGTGATTCGCGCCCCGGCCGAGCTGCGGCCGTACTCTCGAACGAGTGCGTGTGGAACGTGGCGCACACGGGTCCGGGTGAGGTGTGGAGGAGGACGGCGTGAGGGTGCGCGACGGCGAGATCGATCGTCCGCTGTCGCCGTCGGAGCGCTGGTTCTGGCTGGTCGATCAGCTGTCCCCGGCCAATTGCGTGGTCCGGCTGCGGGTGCGTGGGCCGATCGGCGCGTATCGCCTGGAGGAGGCGGCGACCGCGGTGGTCGCCGAATACCCGCTGCTGCGGGTGGTTGTCGCGCCGGGACCTCGGTTCGTGCCCGCCGCCGACCCACATCTGCCGGTCCTGCACCGCATCGTCGACGATCCGGACGAGTGGCACGCCGTCTTCGACGAGCAGCTCGTCACCCCGGTCGACCTCGCGACCGCGCCGGGCAGACTCATCGATCTGGCGTGGCGCCCCGGCACTTCCGACGAACTGCACGACCTGATCCTGGTCTTCTCGCACGTGCTGATCGACGGCCGTTCGATGGCCGCCCTCGGTTCGCGCCTGCTCGCCGTCGCCTTCGGCGCCGCCGCGCCCGACACCGTCCGGACCCCGATCCCGGCCGCCGACGACCTGATCCCGCCCGCGCACACCGGCCTGCTCCGGTGCCTGCGCACCAACCTCGCCGGCCAGCTCACCGCGACCTTCCGGCGCGCCGTCGGCATCCCCGGCACCCCGCCGCCGTTGCCCGCCCGCCGCACCCGCACCGTGCTCCGCACCGTCGAGGGCGACGAGCTCGCCGCGCTCCGCACCCGCTGCCAGCGCGCGGGCGTCACCGTCAACGCCGCGCTGGCCGCCGCCCTCGCCCAGGCGCTGGGCGCACTGAACCGTCCCCGTGGCTCCGGCATCGCCGCGATCGGCATCCCGGTCGACCTGCGCTCCCGCCTGGCGCCACCACCCGCCGACGACGAGCCGGGCATGTTCACCGCCGTGGTCCCCACGTTCGTGCCCTTCGGCCCGGCCGACTCCCTCTGGGACGCCGCGCGGGCCGCCGGATCCCAACTGACCCACCGCCTCGACCGGCACGCCGACCTCGGCGCCCTGGCCGCCATCCGCTACGGCTGCCCGCGCTCCCTCGAATCCGGCAGGCGCGCGGTCGAACTCGTCGACCGCCGCGCCCCCTGGAACGTCACCCTGAGCAACCTCGGCCGCCTCACCACCCCCGAAACCCCCGAGCCCCTCCCGATCACGGCCCTCACCGTCGCGGGCACCAACTCCTGCGCCAGCGCCCTCACCGTCGCCGTCGCCACCCTGGACACCACGATGTCGATCACCTTCTGCTACGTCGACACCCTGCTCCCACGCCCCACCATCGAATCCCTCGCCGACGCCACCCACACCGCCCTGACCCGCTGAGCTAGCCCAGGTGGGCGCGCAGCTGGTCGCGGAGGGTGGCGCGGTCGGGTTTGTTGGTGCGGCCGCTGACCGGGATCTTGTCGACGATGACGATGTCGTCGGGGACGGCGGTGGTGTCGATGAGGTGGGGGAGGCGGGTGCGGAGCAGGGTCGCGATGTCGCCGGCGCCGGGGTCGGGGACGACGGCGAGGACGATGCGTTCGTCGCCGATCTCGTCGGGCAGGCCGACCATGATCGCCTCGCGTACCCCGGCGATCGCGGTGATCACCGGTTCGTACAGGCCGGGGTAGATATTGGTCTTGCCGCGGATCATCATGTCCTTCTTGCGGCCGGTGAGCACGAGCTGCTCGCCGTCCCAGCGGGCCAGATCACCGGTGGGGACCTCGGTCAGCGGCTCGGCGCCGAGGTAGCCGCGGCACAGGTTCGGTCCGGCCAGGACGAGTTCGCCGTCCGCGGCGATGCGCGCCCGCACCCCGGGGACGGGCGCGCCGAGCAGGTCGCCCTCGTGCGCGAGCTTGGCCACATCGTTGGTGACGGCGACCGGCAGGATCTCGGTCATACCGTAGATCGCCAGGAACTCGGTGCTGGGCAACGACTTCCGCGCCCGCCGCAGCAGCGCCGAGGTGACGGGCGCCCCACCGAGGGCGACCTGGCGCAGGTACGTGGGCGCGGTGATCGCACCGGCCTCGAGCGCGTCGAGCGCGGCGGCCAGGTCGGCGGGGGTGTAGAAGGCGTGCGTGGCGCTGCGCAAGCCGTGGGTGAAGCGCACCGGATCGATGTGGGTGCCGAACCGCGGATACGGCGGCATCGCCCAGCGCGCGCCCGCCATCAGCGCGGGCAGCCCCATCATCAGCTGCTCGGTGTGCAGGAACGCGCCGGGGGCCAGGCTGGTCCGGCCGCCCATCGCGGCCAGCCCCGCACCGAGCGAAGCACGGGTGTGCACAACGGCTTTCGGGTCGTCGGTGGTCCCGGAGGTGAACACGATCAAGGCCGCCGCGTCGGGATCGGCGGGTACCGTCGACGACCCGGCCGCCTTACCGGTGAAGCGGCGCAGGGGAATCGAGCCCGCGGGCACGCCGGGCAGCCACGCGCCACTGTGGATGTGCCGCACCTCCAGCGCGCCGAAGCGCGGCAGGCTCAGCCCGCGCTTGCGCCCGAATCCCGCGAGTGGCCCGCTCACCGCGTACAGCAGCGATTCGGTGGCCGCCCAGGTGGGTTCGACCAGCGCCACCCGCTGGGCGAACAGGTCGGGACCGATGCCGGGGTCGACGAACACGATCGTGCCACCCGCCGCGATCACCCCGAAGATCAAGGTCACCGAGGCCACGCTCGGGCGGATCGAGAACAGCATCCGATCGCCGGGCGCGAACCCGGCGGCCCCCAGATTGGCCGCGACCCGGTCGATGGTGTCGACGAGCTCGCGATAGGTCAGCGCGCGCTGCCCGACCGTGCCCAGCGCCGAGGCGTCGGGAATGCGATCGGCCTGCATCGCCAGGTGGGCGAGGAAATCGGCGGTCATCGGATATCGACGATCTCGGGCCGGTAGCGGTGATCGGCGTACCAGGCCAGCGTCTTGCGGATACCCCACGCCCGCACCCGCCGGTTCGAGCCGTACACCCGGACATCACGGCGCAGGCCGTAGTCGGTGGTGATCGTGCGCACCGCGTTGACCAGGGCCCGGTCCTCGTGCAGGTCCTCGATCGCGGTGCGCGGGAATCCTCCTGCGGCCGTGTACAACTCGGCGGTGATCGCCATATTGCACCCGGGCGTCATCACGTACGGGCCGAGATATTTCGGATCGCGATTGCCCGAGCGCACCTTGCCGAAGGCCGAGGCCACCTCCAGCGCGACCCGGATGATCGTGCGGTCGCGCCAGGAGACTCCTTCGTCGGTCCGGGGGATCAGCTGCCCGCTGATCAGCCGCAACCCCGCGTCGAACCCGGCGTTGATCCGCTCGATCCAGTCCGGCGCGGGCAGGCAGTCGGCGTCGGTCCGGGCCAGCCGCGTCGCGCCCTGGGCGATCGCGTACCGCATGCCGGTATCGGCGGCGGCCCCGGTGCCCTTCTGCGCTTCGCTGATCACCTCGATGACGGGCACCGGATGCGCGGCGGCGAAGGTCCGCACGATGCCGGCGGTGCCGTCGCTGGAATCGTTGTCGACCACGACCACCCGGAAATCGGTATCGCGTTGCGCGGCAATGGCGTTCAGGGTCGCGCCGATCCCGCGCGCCTCGTCGAAAGCGGGGATCACCACCCACAGGCCGCCGCTCACCGGTCGGCCACCAGCCGGTCGAGCCCGCCGATCTCGGTGACCCACGCGTGGAAGCGATCCAGCCCCTCCGCGAACGGCACGGTGGGCCGGTAACCGAGTTCGCGTTCGGCGCGGGTGAGGTCGTAGGTCGCCGACCGGGTGACCAGCGCGACCGCGTAGCGCGACAGCGGCGGCGTCCACCGCTGCGCGACCGCCGGAATCCGCCACACCGTCTCGATCGCCGCGAGCGCCCCACCGAGTACCGGCGCCGGCACGACGACACTCGGCGGGGTCAGCCCGAATCGCCGCGCCACCGCGGCCATCGTCGGCCACACCGCCACCGGCTCGGCATCGGCGACGAAATAGGCACGCCCGCCGATCTTCTCGGCCTCGAGCGCCAGCTCCACGGCCCGCACCAGATGGTCGATGTAGCACAGCGACGCGCGCACCTCGCGGCCGCCGGACAGGTCGGGCAGGCGGCCCGCCCGCAACTTCGCCAGGATCTGCACGATCGGACCGCGGCGGTCGCCCGGCCCCCAGACGGCCCGTGGCCGCAGCGAGCACGTCGTGAACGTCGGTGTATCGGCCGCCAGCACCAGCTGTTCGGCCACCGCCTTGGTCTCGCAGTAGCTGTTCAGGAAGCGGGCCGGATACGGGGTCGTCTCGTCGATCCCCAGCTGATCGCCGCCGTCGGGCGCCATCAGCGCGCTGGGACTGCCGATGAAGACGAACCGTTCGGCACCCGCGGCGGCGGCCTCCTGCATCAGCCGGTCCGTCCCGGCGACATTCACCGCGAAGAACTCCGCCGGGCGTCCGAACTCGCCGAGCAGGGCCGCGGCGTGCACGACGGCCCGCACCCCGGTGACCGCGCGGGCCAGTGCCGCCGTGTCCGCGAGATCGGCCACCGCCACCTCGGCGCCCGCCGGGGCGCTCGACGGCTCGCGCACCATCGCCCTGACCGGCACGCCACGCGCCAGCAGCGCGCGCACGATCGCCCCGCCGACGAACCCGCTCGCCCCCGTCACCAGCACAGTCATCGCGTCACCCTACGGCGCGGACGCGGCGGGCCCGCCGGGACGCACCGGTCCCGGTGGTCGTTCGCCGCTGTCCACGCCGGGCTCACCGAGTGGCCTCGCCCAGCGTCTTCCACCAGGTCGCACCGAGCAGCATCGTCATCGCGGCGGCCCGGCCCGGCCCGATTCCGTGCTCGGCCGCCACCTTGCGCGCGGCCGGGATCTGGGCGAGGTGCGCGCCGACGCTGAGCGCCAGGTCGATCCAGAACGCCAGCTTCGCCAGCCGGGACCGGAACGGCCGCACGATCCCGAGGACCACGTAGGCCCAGCCGAGCACCGGGACCGTCCGCAGGGCGAACACGGTCGCCTTGCTCGGGGCCTGCGCCGTCGTCGCGCGATGGCGCGCCTGAGTCTGCTGCGGTGCGGTCACCGTCCACCTCTCCTTGTTTCCGTTCGCTGTCGACACGGCGTGCGTGGTCATCACCGCACCCCGGGCCCACGGTAGGTCACGGCCGCGGCGGTCGGCCCGCCGTCGGCGGCGACGAACAGCAGCGGCCGGTCGACGAGCCCGGCGTCCCGCGCCGCCACGTAGGCGGCGGTGAGCGCGGAGGTGTGCGCGTCACCGGCGAAGTCGTCGGTGATCACGGTGCCGATGCCGAGTTCGGCGGCCAGCTCGGCGGCGAACTCGGGGGTCGGCCTGCCGCACACCAGGACCACCCGCGCGGCGTCGAGATCGTCGGCCGCCAGGGCTTCCCGCGCCGCGATCGCCGCGTGCTCGACGAGTTCGGCGGTGCCGGTGCCGAGTTCGACGGTCAGGGCCGAACGCCCGGTCGCGCCCATCGCCGACAGCGTCACGTAGCCCTGCGGATCGGGCAGCGCGTCACCGGCGCTCACGTGCACACCGCCGAAACCGACAGCGGCGGAAGAGTTCTCGAGCACGAGCGCCGCGCCGACCGGCTCGAACGGGAAGTCCGCGTCCGCTCGCATCGACGGATGCGCGTCACCGGAGACGACGACCACGTGTCCGGTGGGCAGGTCGGCCAGCAGCGAGGTGGCCACGCCGACAGCGTTGACCAGGCCGCACGCGCCGTTCATCAGGTCGAACGACAGGCAGGGCACGTCACCGGGCCGGTACTCCAGGCCGATGCCGGCCGCCTGCTGGATGAGCGCGGCCACTGCCGGTTCGACGAGGTTCGCGTCGCGGTAGACCCCGACATTGATCAGCGCGTCGACCTGTTCCGGCGGACACCCGGCCGCGGTCAGCGCGGCCCCCGCGGCGGCGGCCGCCTGACCCACCGAGCTGACGCCACCGGTCTGTGTGACGGCCGAAGAAATGATGATTCCCATACTGTCCTATACCCGCAGATCGCCGATTGTCACCGACAAGAACCCGGCGACCACCCCGGACGCGGCGGGCACCAGCAGCACCTTGGACCCCGGGGCGATCAGGCCCTGCCGCAGCGCGTCGTGCAGCACCACGAAGTGCGAGGTCGACGCGGTGTTGCCGTAGCGGTCCAGCACGGCCAGCTTCGGCGGCATCGGGGAGTCGAACTCGCGCTCGGCGATCTTGTCGATCAATTCCACCGCGGGACCGCTGAATTGGTGATGGATCAGGTAGTCGTAGCCCTCGGCGGCGAAGTCGGAGCCACGGGCGGCGAGGAATTCGCGCTGCCGCGAGGTCCACAGCAGGTACCTGGACTCGTTGTGCATCGCGCGATTGTCGGTGTAGAGCGCGACGCCGGGACCCTGGTCGCTCGGCATGCCGAGACACAGTTTCGCGAAGGCGGCGCTGGTGTTGAGCTCCACGTAGTCCAGGCCGGGGCCGTCGGTGGCGTCGAGGACCACGGCCGCGCCCGCGTCGCCGACGGTGAGCGAGGCGAACTGCGGGTCGTACTTCTGCGCGATCTCGCGCACCGCGGTGTCGGAGATCGGGGTGATGCACTCGCCGGAGACCACCAGGCCCCTGCGGACCGCACCGGAGCGAATCATCCGGTCCAGCAACAGGACTCCGGTCATCATCCCCGCGCACGCGTTGGACACGTCGAAGTGGATCGCCCGGTGCGCGCCGAGCTCGGAGCGCAGCATCAGCGCGAAGGACGGCTCGAGGCAGAAGTCCTCGCCGCGGGTGCGGGTGATCGAGCAGGAGATGATCACATCCAGCTCGGCGGCCGCGTACCGGGAATTCGCCAGTGCCTCGCGCGCGGCGGCGAGGGCGATGCTGAACGAATCCTCCGGCCTGCCCTCGGCGTCGACGCCGCGCACCCGCCGCGCCGCCACCCCGCTGACCTTCTCCAGATCCAGCGGCGCGTCGATGGCCAGCTTGCTCATCAGCTCGGCCGTGGTCACCTCGCGGGCGGGCAGATACGCGCCGACGGCCTCGATTGTGGATTTCACCATGTGCTTGTTCACTTCCGAATATCGCGCGATGCATCGTCCTCCATCAACGCATCTCGCCGATCCTAGTCACAGACCTTCACTATTCGGTCACGCTCAACTAGATTGTGCCGGGGTGTGGAGTGCTGCCCGACGCCATGAACTCACCCTACTCGCCGCAGGTCAGCCCTGGTTGCCCGGCGTGCTGCTGCTGGGCCGGATCGCGCGCCCGATCCGCAAGGTCCCCAAACTCGGCTGGTTCGTTGCCGATCCGCTGGTCGCGCGCCAGATCTACAACGACAGCACGCACTTCAGCATCGTCTCCGAGGGCGCCGCCGGGCACTGGTGGGCGCAGGTCATCGGCGACTGGGTCGAGGACCTGTTCGAAGGGCCAGGCCACACCGAGCTGCGGACCAAGGTGCGCGACCTGTTCACCCTCACCCACACCGATGCGCTCGTGCAGCGCGTCATCGGTCCTGACCTGCGGGATCTGCGCGATCGGCTGGCCGGGGGCGAGACCGTCGACATCGCCGCGCGCGCCCAGATCCTGGTCGGGCGCAGTGTGTCCGACCTGGTCGGGATGCGTCCGGAGGACATCGCCGCGGCGATCGGCGGCGACCCCACCGACGACCTGGACGCGCTGTTCCTGCGGCTGTTCCACCACGTCGAGGAGCTGGTCAACCTCGGTTTCGGCACCATGGCCTCGACCACGCTCGACCCCGTCGCGGTGGCCCGCGCGAAGGAGCTGGCCGGGCAGCTCGCTGTCAATGTCCCTTCCGCCTACGCGCGCGCCGACCCCGACACCACGCTGGGGCGCTGCCGCGAACTCGGTCTCGACGTCGAGCACGCGGCCGGGCTGGCCATCCTGATGGCCGTGGCGGGCACCGACACCCTGGCCAGCGCGATGACCAGGATGGTCGCGATCATGCACGACACCGGCGAGCACCGGGCCCTGCTCGCCGCGCCCGAGCGGCTGCCCGACGCGGTGCGTGAGACGCTGCGGGTGACCAGTCCGGCCTATCTGGTCGGGCGCTCGGTCACCGCCGACGTGCGGGTCGCGGACCGTGACTTGCGGGCCGGGGAGCACGTGAAGATCCTGACCTGGACCATCAACAACGCGGTCGGCGACTTCAGCGTGCACCGCGACTACGTGCCCGAGACCCGCCAGCTCTGGTTCGGCGGCGGGCGCCATCTGTGCCTGGGCGCCCAGCTCGTCCACTCCGAGCTGACCGCGTTGCTCGAGGCGCTCACCGCGGCGGGCAGGCCGTGGGAGATCGTCGAGCGCCGCTACCGGCGCAAGGTCTTCATCCCCACCTACGAGACGCTGCGTATCCGGCTCACGGACTGACGACAGCACGAAGGCCCCGTCCGGTGGACGGGGCCTTCGCGGGTACTACTGGTTTTCCGGCGCGTTGATCCGGTTGTGGAAGCCGATGCCGATCGCGATCGCGGCGGGCACGCCGGTGATCACCAGACCGGCGGCGGCGCCCAGCGGGATGCCGACCGCGCCACCGGCCAGGCAGCCGGCGACACCGGTCGCGCCGCCGAGGGCGAGGACCGGGATGCCGAGGAGCACGCCGCCCGCGGCGCCGAGCGCGCAGCCCGCGACGCCACCGACGAGGGTGCCGACCAGGGTGCCGATGGCGGTGACGATGCCGAACTGGGTGGCGGCGGCACTCACGGCGTCGTCGAAGGCGTCCTGCCGGACGACGTCCTTGAGCAGGGTCGACGGCCGGGCGGAGGCGGCCTCGGTGCGCGGGGTGAGCACGGCGCGGGTGCCGTCGATGGCGGCGTCGATCGGGTACTCGAGGTCGTTGAGCGTGTACGCGAGCGGGAACCCGACCACGACGTTGCCCTGCTCGTCGCGGACCTGGAACTGGCCGTTCTCGCTGGCCAGCGAGCCCGCGTCGGTCTCGACGACGACCGAGTCGCCCTCGATGCCGGTCTTCCAGTTGATGCCGGGCAGCACCTGGTTCACGCCCTGGCTCACCCCGTCGAGGAAGGCGGGGACGGGCGCCGGGGCGGGCGCGGCGTGCGAGGTGCCGGTGGCGATACCGAGCGCGGCGATGACAAGTGCGGAGGTTGCGGCAACCTTGCGGATCTTCATGAATGCAGTCTTTCCCTCAATGGCAATGCTCCCGGAGGAGCGCAGGCCCTCGATCGAGCACCCATGAACAAGTGTCCAACTCAATGTTGCTGAGATGTAACTTAAAATGTCATAAGAACCCAAAACGGACAGTGATCTGCGTCATCGTCCACGAATGCCGTTTGCCGAGTGGAACTTTCATTCGGGATTTGTCATCGTGATCTGGAACACGTCATTGTCGGACGTGCTGCACCGCCGCCGGAACGAGCTGGAGCCGCCGCGAGAGATCGGAGGCGAAGACCTGCTCGGGATCGGCCAGGTCGCGCACCCGCCGCCATTCGGCCAGGCGGGGATACATCGCCGCGATCGTCTCCGGCGCGGTCCGTGAGTCCTTGGCGAAGTACAGCCGCCCGCCCGCGACCAGCACCCGTTCGTCGAGCTCGCGGCAGAACCGGTCGAGACCGGCGGCGATGGGGAAGTCCAAGCTCAGCATGTATCCGGGGTGCGGCCAGGACAGCGGCGCCGGGTTGCTCGGACCCATCCGCTTGAACACGTTGAGGAACGAGTGGTGCCCCGACTCGGCGATGGCCTGCACCGCACGGGCGAGCTGCTGCTCGGCGCCGAACGGCATCGAGAACTGGTACTGCAGGAAGCCGCGCCTGCCGTAGGCGCGATTCCATTCGCCGAGCAGATCCAGCGGGTGATAGAACTGCGTCAGATTCTGGATCCGGCCGCGCGCCCGCCGCGGGAACATGCGATGCGCCGCCTCGGCCGCGATGCGCGTCGTGACACTGTTGACCATCCCGTTCGGAAAGATATCGGGCACGGTGAACAATTGCGGTGCATCGAAATTCAGGGGTTTGCTGCGGAGTTTCACCGGCAGCTGGTCCAGCGTCGCAAGCGAACCACGGCTGAAACCGGCGCGGCCGAGTTTCGCGCCGGTGGAAATGGTGTCCGGTACCGACATCGAATAGTCGTAGCCGTCGTCGGATCCGCCGGTCAGCAGCGCCATCGTCTCGTCGAGATCGCGGGTGCGGTCGTTGTCGACGAAGAAGTACGCGGTCTCGGTGTGCTTCAACCGGATTCGCGCCCCGGTGACGATGCCGGTCAGCCCCATGCCGCCGACGGTGGCCCAGAACAGCTCGGACCCGGGACCCGTCGGTGTCAGCGTCCGCACCGAACCGTCGGCGGTGAGCAGGTCCAGCGACACCACGTGATTGCCGAAGCTGCCCTGCGAATGATGGTTCTTGCCATGGATATCCGACCCGATGGCCCCGCCGACCGTCACCTGCCTGGTGCCGGGCAGCACCGGCACCCAGAGTCCGTGCGGCAGCGCGCGCCGCATCAGGGTGTCGAGGCTGACCCCGGCGTCGACGTCGACGATCCCGCTGTCGGGATCGATGCTGTGGATACGGTCCAGGGCGGTCATGTCGACGACCAGCCCGCCGCCGTTCTGCGCCGGATCGCCGTAACTACGGCCCAGTCCGCGGGCGATCACCCCGCGCGGGCCCGCCGTGCGCACCCGCTCGGCGATCACGCCGAGATCAGCTGTGCGCAATACCTCGGCGACGGTCGGCGCGGTGCGTCCCCACCCACTCAGACTGCGCCGCTCGGTCTCGGAATTCCCCTGCGTGAAAGTCACGGGAGCACACGCTAAGCCGCGTTGCTGAGGACAGCCTGAGGCTTCAAGGTCGACTATCCGTGATGCGTGCCCATGCATCCCGGACTGACGACAGTGCGGTCTCGGCGCTTGTCTGTAGTCGAGTCTGTCCGGCCAGCTGCGAGTTCCAGTCACGCTCGTCCGGCGCTCGATCGAACAGTTGCCGGGCTGGGAGGCGGTTGGTCGGACCATGCCTTAGGTACAACCGTCCCGCGACACTGTCGATCGCGCCGATTTTGTTCAACGCCCAGAGATCCCACAGGTCGCGTGGTGCGCGCCGGTCATGCCATGTCGTGGTCTTTCCCGCGACGAAAGCGGGCAATGTGGGCACGAGCAGTTCAACAGACGGTGCGTCGGCGTACCGCTGTTCGAGCCCGCGGAGTTCAGTGGGCCACGCTGGTCTGCCACGTGCGGACAGCAACTGAATCTTGACAGACACGCCGGATCCGGAGCGAAGGTGCGCGGCTCCGGTATCCGGGATATCGCTCAATGATGGTTCCCACTCCAGTCGGCCGTGGCTCCGTGCGACCGATCGCGGCAACGCGGCATCGAGTTCAGCTGCCAGTGCCGCACGGTTGTCGAGTGCGACCAGGTCGATATCTTCGCTGAGCCTTCCACTCACCAGGTGTGTACGAGCAAGTGCGGTACCGCCGATGAAGTGCAACCGGTCGCCGAACCTGCTGCCGATTGCCGCAAGCAGATAGGAGATGAGGTGGTCACGCTCGACCTGCTCTGGCGCGACTCCGAATTGGGCTGCGACACTGTCACGCTCATCGCTCTTCATTCCCCACCCAGCTTTCCACCTCTCGAAGTTTCGCGAGCCGATGTTGGTTCCCGGCTAGTTGCTCGAGCCGTGCCGGATCGCTCCGGCGGTAGAGCGTCTTGATCGCCGGAAGGACCTCCCCCTCGGCGTTGCCCAATTCCGGACGCCGGGCAAGGTCGAGCACTGTCTGCTCCGGTGTCGTGACCAGTACCGGGCCCAGTGGGGTTTCAGCGCGCTCCGCGTCGAGAGCATCGGTATCGCGGCGGACGAAACGGACTTGCGCGGCGCGGTCGGTCAGTGTGATCGGCCGGTGCTGGCGCGGTACCGCGACAATCGCGGTCGCCAGCGCGCGCGGGAGGGCTCCGAGAACGCGAGCCGCGCTGATTCCCATCAACACGGCGTGGTCCGGCCCGTAAATCGACGACGCGATACCTGCGGCCACGGCCTCCAGGCCAGGCAGCCAGGGGCGGCCGATATGGTCCGGCGGGACGATGACGTAGTAGCCGTGTGCAACGCGGTGCAGCGCACCCCGATCAACGAGTCGGGCGATCTCGGGCCGCGGTTGGGCGTACACGTTGGCCAGATCCTGCGGGCGCAGGGTTCGCAGGGGTGCCCGCCAGAGCTCGGTGGGCAGCAGGATGCTGCGGTGTTCCGTCATCGAGCCACCTCCACATGGTGTGCATATAGTTGGCCCTTACCCAACAAAATGCATACTACCTTTGTGGTGGCCTGCCCGTGGTACACACGCTGAGCCGCGTTGCTGAGGACAGCCTGAGGCTTCAGGGTGGGGTCAGGGTGCCGTTGGCGACGGTGGTGACGCGGGTGCAGGTGGCGGTGAGGAGGGCGTGGTCGTGGCTGATCAGGAGGACGCCGAGGTCGTCGGTGGCTTTCGTCATGATCAGGCGGAGGATGGTGGCGGTGGTGGCGGCGTCGAGCATCGCGGTGGCCTCGTCGAGGACGAGGTAGCGGGGGCGCTGGAGGAGGGCGCGGGCCACGCAGGCGCGTTGCAGCTGGCCGTCGCTGAGGGCGTGCGGGCGGCGGTCGAGCAGGTCGGGGGTGAGGCCGACCTCGGCGGCGACGGCGGTGAGGTCGGGTGCCGGGGCGCGGCGGATCGTGGCCGGTTCGGCGATGATTCGGGCCAGGGTGAACTGGGGATTGGTGGCGGCGCGCGGTGACTGGAAGACCATCGCGATCGCGCCGCGCCGGGCACGCGGCGGTGCGCCGTCGAGGGTGACCGTGCCCGCGCTCGGCGGGAGCAGCCCGGCCATGGTCTTGGCCAGGGTGGTCTTGCCCGAGCCGGAATCGCCGGTGATCCCGACGATCTCGCCAGGTCCGACCCGCAGGTCGACCCCGCGGACCACGGGGGCGTCGGATCGGTAGCCCACGGTCAGGGCGTCGGCGACAAGCATCAGGTCCTCGGTCGACGGATCATGCGCAGGCCCTCGCGAACCAGCTCGGTGGGTCCGCCCGCGTACGGGCAGATCTCGGTCAGGTTGGTCAGCGCGAGCGGCGGATGCGGCAGCGGACGCAGCCCGCGTTCGGGCAGGGCGGCGAGCAGATCGCCGGTGTAGTCGTGCCAGGGATCGTCGAGGACCTGCCGCGCGGGCCCGACCTCCATCAGGCGCGAGGCGAACATGATCGCGATGGTGTCGGCGATGCCCGCGCGCAGCAGATGTCCCAGATCGTGGGTGATGAGCAGGACCGCGGCGCCCTGATCGGCGCAGTCGCGTAGCAACTGCCCGATCTGATCGGTGCGCGCCCGGTCGAGCCCGGAGGTCGGCTCGTCGGCGACGATCACCTCCGGGTCACCGGCCAGCGCGGCGGCCACCGCCGCGCGTTGGGCCATCCCGCCCGACAGTTCGTGCGCGTACAGCTCGAGCGCCGAGGACGGGAGCCCGGCGCGGTCGGCCAGATCGGCGGGGGTGTGATCGGTGCCGAGCGCGGCGATCGTCTCGGCGAGCTGCGAGCCGATGGTGCGCACCGGGGTGAAATGCGTGCTCGGCGACTGGGGGATCAGCGCGACATGGCGGCCGCGGTAGGAGCGCGGGCGGGGGCGAACGCGCCGGAAGGTCCGGCGGGACGGGGCCGCGCCGAGCGGGGCGTGCGATGCCCGGCCTCCGGTTCGGGGATCGTCGTCGATCAGGTCGATGGTCCGTCCACCCAGCTCGAGCCGAACCGACCCGGTGGTGACCGCTTCCGGCGGCAGCACACCGAGGACGGCGCTCGCGACGATCGACTTCCCGCACCCGGACTCGCCGGCCAGCGCGGTCACGGTGCCCGCGGCGACCGTCAGCGACACACCGGTGGCGGCGTGCACGATGTCGTTGCCGCGCAGGGGAATCCGGACGGTGAGCGCGTCGATCGACAATCCGGTCATCGGGGCATCCTCGACGGTCTCGGTGGGAGCAGCACCCCGCGCAGCGCCGACCCGGCCACGGCGACCGCGACCGTGGTCAGCACGAGGAACCCGGCCGGGAAGACCAGCGTCCACCAGCCGCCGAGCAGCAGCGAGGTCCGCGCTTCCTCGAGCAAGGTACCGAGACTCGGTTCGTGCGGGGGCAGCCCGAATCCGAGGAACGACAGCGTCGACTCGTGCCAGATCGCGTGCGGCAGCAGCAGAACCACCGCGATGAGCGCCTGCGGCGCGACAGCGGGCAGCAGATGCCGCAGCAGCAGATGGCTGCGGCCCGCCCCGGCGAGCACCGCCGCCGCGATGTACTCGCGTTCGCGCAGACTCAGGCTCTCCGCGCGCACGATCCGCGCGACCTGCACCCAGTGGGTGAGCCCGATCGACAACACCACCGCCACCGCGTTGCCGCGGAACAGTGCCACGATCACGATGCCGAGCAGCAGATGCGGCAGCGCGTTCGCGGTGTCGGCCAGCCGCATCACCACCCGATCGACCCGGCCGCCCGCCAATGCCGCGACCGCGCCGACGGCGACACCGAGCACCGTCGACACGGCGGCGGCGCACGCCGCGACCAGCAGCGAGGTCCGCAGCGCCGCCGCGATCCGGACGAACAGCGAACGCCCGGCCGCGTCGGTGCCGAACCACCACCGCGCCGACGGCGCCTGCCGCGCGGCGGCGAAATCGGTGAGCCGGTCGTCGATCCCCGCCACCCACGGCACCAGCACCGCGTACAGCACCACCGCGGCCAGGACGCCCAGCGCGAGGGTCAGCCGCCGCTCAGCCATCGGCCCGCACCCGCGGATCGAGCGCGACGACGGCGATGTCGGCGAGCAGTGACCCGAGCATGACCGCGCCAGTCGTGCCGACGGTCAGGATCGCCAGCAGCGCCATGTCCAGGTCCTTCGCCGACTGTACGAAGGCGCCGGCGACACCGGGCCAGGAGAAGATCTCCTCGACCAGCACCGCGCCGACCACGACCTCCGGCAGCCGCACCCCGAGAATGGTCACGAACGGGGCCAACGAGGTCGGCAGGATGTGCCTGCGGGCGATGGTCGTGGCATCGATGCCCCTGGTCACCGCGCCCACCACGAAATCCTCACTCCGGTTGGCCGACACCGATTCCCGCACGGCCAGCAGCAGCCACGGCACCTGGGACAGCGCGAGCGCGGAGGCGGGCAGCACGAGGTGCCGCGCCACCTGGGCGACGTCGACGTCGGCGCCCGCGTCGGTCAGCCCGGCGGGCGGCAGCCAGCCGAGGCCGACCGCGAAGAGCCCGATCGCCGCCAGCGACACCACGAACGGCGGCAGTCCCTGCATGACCACGCACGCGGCGGCGATCGTCCGGTCGACCACCCCGCCGCGCCGCATGCCCGCCCAGACGCCCGCGCCGAGCGCGATCGCCACGGCCACGCTCATCGCGACGACCACCAGCAGCACGGTCCACGGAATGCGTTGGGCGAGCAGGGTACTCACCGGCTGCGCGAAGCCGCGCGAGACACCGAGATCGCCACCGATCAGGTCGGCGACCCAGCGCAGGTAGAGCTGATACCAGGGGGCGTCCGTGCCGAGCTGATGGGCGAGCAGGGCCCGGTCGGCGGCGCTGGTCGACTCGTAGCGCGCGCCGAGATAGCCGACCAGCGGGTCGAACGGCGAGATCGCCGCCGCCGCGAACAGCCCGGCCGACACCGCCGCGAGCACCGGAACCAGGGCCGCCAGCCGACGGCCCGCCATGGCGCCGATGCCGCGTCCGCGGAATCGGCCGCGGGTCACGGCCGGGTCCAGGTCTGCAACGACCACCACGGGCCCCAGGTCACGCCGTGGGTGTGCGGTTCGAGGATCGGGCCGGAGGTGGTCCAACCCGAGTCCTTCACCACGTAGGCGTGATCCAGGTGCACCAGGAACACGTGGCTCGGGTTCTGGCCGTAGCGGCTCTGCACGTCGTGGTAGGCGGTCGCCCTGACCGCGGGATCGGTACTGCGCCTCGCCTGTTCGAGCAGCGCGTCGATCGCCGGGTCGGCGTGCCTGCTCGCGTTGTCGTACGGGCTGCCCGCGCTCGGGTCGGCCGCGGGCGAGTGCAGGGTGGCGTAGGCCTGGGTATCGGGATCGTAGGGCTCGCTGCCGCCGCCGAGCAGGATGCCCGCCGTGTCGATGCGCGGCTCGATCCGGTCCCAGGACAGCGCCTCCAGATCGACCTCGACGCCGACCCGCTTGGCATCGGAGACGAAGGCCAGCGCGAGATCGCGGCGCAGGGTGTCGGTGGAGTTGTACATCACCGTGAACTTCGCGCGCACACCGTCTTTCGCGCGGATGCCGTCGGGCCCGGCTCGCCAGCCCGCGTCGTCGAGGATGCGTTCGGCGCGGGTCCGGTCGAACGCGAAGGTCACCGCCGGGTTGTGGGAATCGCCGTAGACCTCGGGAATCGGGGTGTAGGCGGGGCGGCCGTACCCGCCGAGGATGTTGTCGATCATGGCCTGGCGATCGACCGCGTGGTTGAGCGCCAGGCGCACGGCCGGATCACCGGCCACCGGATCGCCCGCGGGCATCGAGACGCCGCGCCAATCGGCGGACGTGTTGGACCGCACCGCCATCGACGGCCGCTCGGCGAACGTCTTCGCCAGCAGCGGTGGCAGCGTGGTGCCGTCGAGTTCACCACTGGCCATCCGCTGCGCCCTGGTGTTGTCGTCGGGGACGTAGAGCAGCGTCAGGCGTTTCACCGCGGGTGCGCCGCCCCAGTAGTCCTCGTTCGCCTCGAAGACCGCGCGGGTCGATTCCAGGCTGGTGAGCCGGTACGGGCCGGTACCGATGGGCGCGGAATTGAGCGCGGACGCCGTCGCCGGGCCCGGAGTCGCGACGGACTCCGCCGGAACGATGCCGATGAGCAGCTTCGTCGCGAACGCGGCGTAGGAGTGACGCAGGGTGAACCGGACCGAGGCCGGGTCGACGGCCTCGACCCGCTCGATCATCGAGAACGACGAGCGCGCCTCCGAGGCCGAGGCCGGGTCCAGGATCGCCCGATAGGTGGCGACCACGTCGTCGGCGTCGAACGCGGAGCCGTCGCTGAACCGCACGCCGGTGCGCAGCGGCGCGGTCCACACCGTGGCATCGGCGTTCGGGGTGGGCAGGGCGGTGGCCAGCGCGGGGGCGAATCCCGACAGCCCCGCGCCGCCGGTCAACCGCAGCAGGCCGTCGTACATCTTGGCCTCACCGGCCGCGCCGTACCCGGCGACGGGGTTGTATCCGCCCAGCTCATAGGCATCGGCGAGGACCAGCGAGTCGGTCGACCCGCTCGTCGGCGCGCCACACGAGGACAGCGACACGGCCAGCGCGCACGCGACCCCCACAGCGAACAGCGACCGAGCGCGGAGCCTCATCCATCATCCCAACTCATGTTTATCTGAACAGATGGACAGATGATAGCGGCGGTGTCCAGTCGAGGACTAAGCTGAACGCCGTCATGGGAGAGCCACGCACACTGGACGGATCGCCGGTCGAGCTCGGTCGGCGCGCGATCGGCGACGTCGAAATCGCCACCTGGGCCCAGCGATTCGACCTGCTCTCCGACCCGAACCGCCTGGAGATCCTGCTGTGCCTGCACCGCACCCCCGGCATCAGCGTCGGTGAACTGGCCGCCGCCATCGGCCGCACCGAGAACGCGATCTCCCAGGCCCTGCGCGTCCTGCGCCAGGAAGGCTGCGTCGCCTCCAGCCGCGAAGGCCGCACGGTCACCAATCGCCTGGCCGACCCGATCATCCACGAAATCCTGCACACCATCGGCGCCAAACACGCCTGACGCCGATGGCGGCGAGAAGCCGCGCGGCTCAGGGGAATTCGGCGACGACCTGGTAGAGGGCGGGGTTGGCGCTCGCGACCCGGCGGGCCTGGTCGACCGACGCGACGACGGTGGGGTTCAGACCGGCGGCCTCGCAGGCCTCGGCGCTGTCCCAGTGCGCGACGTTCACCAGCTGGAAGCGGGAGTCGGGCAGCAGGGCGCGGTGCAGGCGGACGTCACGGAAGCCGGGGGCGGTGCGCATCAGCGCGACGCGCTCGCGCCACTGGGCGACGAAGGCGTCGACGTCGGCGGCCGGGACTTCGATGACATTGATGAAGGTGACACCCTGGTCGGTCATGTCGGGACTCTCTTTCAGCTCGCGGATCCGGGGCGGACGATCATGAGGACGACGACCGCCGTCCAGAGCAGGTTGTAGATGCCGGCCAGCATCGACAGCGTCTTCAGGCGGCTGCCCGCGTCGGGGGTGTCGAGGGCCTGGCGCTGGAGTGGGTGGATCTGCACGGCGAGCAGGCCGCCCGCGATGGCGGTGGTGATCATGGCGACGGTGATCCAGATTTCGTTCATCCGGCCCTGGAGGGTGGCCAGGACGATGCCGATCACCGGGACGATGATCGCGAGTTTGGCGTAGTTGCCGGTGATCCGGTGCAGGGCGACCGCCACCGAGCGGCTGCGCACCGAGTCGGGATCGGGGCCGCCCGCCGCTACCGGGGCGTAGCGGGGGAACAGGCTGGTCGCGACCGCCGAGCCCCCGACGAAGACGATGCCCGCGACCACGTGCACGGACAGCAAGAGATGTTCCACCTGTCGACTCCCTCCGACCTTCAATGTGACTGAAGCTTAGCTCGAGTTTCAACAACATTGAAGGTCGGCTGGGTCACGTCCGGTGCGAACGCTGGTCAGGCGGGCGACGCGCCGGTGAACGCGGCGACGATGGCCGCGCCGACGCGCCGCTGAATCGGGTCGGCGTCGGGTCCGAAGAGCTGAGTGTCGACCTGGGTCACCACTTTTCGCGCCTCACCGAGCAGCCGGGTGCCCGCCTCGGTGAGCTCGATCGCCGAGGCCGATCCGGCGCGCGCGGTGCGGTCCTGCACCAGCCCGGCCGCGACCAGCGACTTCACCGCGGTGTGCACGCTCTGCACGCTCGTTCCCGACATCCGCGCCAGCTCGCTGAACGACGCCCCCGGCACGCCGTTGATGTGCCCGAGGAGCCCGAGCCTGGCGACCGTGAGGTCCAGTGGGGCCAGCCCGGCGCTCAGTTCGGCCTCGACCCGGCGCGACAGCGTGATCACCAGGATGGTCGGGCTCATCGCCGGTGGCCGGGGGCGCGGGTTCTCGGTGGTCACCCGGTCATTTTCGCGTACGCGCCCGCGCCCGGCGGGGACAGGCCGGGCGCGAGCGCGCCGGATCAGATGCCGGAGCGGATCATGCCCTTGCAGCGCATGAGGAATTCGGCCAGGTAGCCGTCGTGCGGAACGCCGGGTCGCAGCCAGGTGGTGGGATTGTCGCCGAGGTAGAGATTGGTGATGGTCGGCTCGGTCAGCAGGGCGTCGACCAGATCCGCGCGGGTGGTCATCGCCGTCAGCACCAGCGTGTCCCGCAGGGGCGCGATGCCGTCCGCGGGCTGCCACGGCCCCACCCAGACGCACGGGAAGGCCAGTTCGACCCCGAGCTGCGGCGCGGTCGCGGTGTCGACCAGGTGCACGGCCGGGCGCAGCACCGCACCGCCGGAGGGGAGTTCGTCGACGATGGTGTCGCCGCCGAGCAGCGGTGTCGCCGTGCCCGCGACCTCGTGCAGGTACTCGTCGATCGCCGTCACCGTCGGCAGCGGCTGCACGGTGAGGATGGCGTCGGGATGGTCGGCGGGCAGGCTCGGGATGCGCTCCAGGCGCTCGGCCAGCGCGCGGGCCACCGGTTCCGGGTCGCCTTCGACCAGCACCCCGGTGGTGCAGGTGCAGGCGGTGCCGCCCAGATGACTCACCGAATCGGCGATCACGTCGATCCGCTCCCGCCAGTCCACGTCGGCGGTGATCAGGATCTTGGACCGGCCGGGGCCCTGGGTGAGCACCCGCGAGCTCGTGCCGTACTTGTCGACGACGTCCTGACCGCCGTAGACGATCGCGTAGTCGGCCTCGGCGATGATCACATCGGCGGCGGCGTAGTCGGTGGGCAGCAGGGTGATCGTCGCGGGCGGGAACCCCGCCATCCGCAGCGCGCTCACCAGCCGGAAGGCGGTGAACGGCTCGCGTGCCGAGGGCCGGACGACGACCTTGTAGCCCAGCGCCAGTGCCTCCGGCCAGAGCCCGTGCACCGCCGGGGTGTTGCCCGCCGCGTGCACCGCGAACACCTCGCCCTTGCGGACCCACACGCCCGCACCCTCGCGGGTGCGCTCGTCGGACCATTCCGCGACGGCGCCCTGCGGCATCGCCGAAGCCAGTGTGTCGCTTTGCGAGCGCAGGACGTCGGCGACCCACTCGGCCGACTGGCGCACCACCTGCTGGGGCACCCCGGACACGGTCGAGACGATCCGGATGTACTCCTCGGGATCGAGCCCGCCGATGGTGGCGGTGGTGAACAGCTCGGCGGCCTTCGCCATGAGGGCGAAGCGTTCAGCGGCCGGGACAGTGGGCGCCGCCCGCATGGCGGCGATCGCGCGCCGGACGAACAGGGCCGGAACCTGGCCCAGCTCACCGACTTCGGTGCCGTCCAGGGCGGTGATCGGAATGCGCTGCCTGGCGTGATACGCGCCGGCGGGCCCGAGGGCGTCGATCTCGATCATCAGTACACCCCCTCGATGACGGACTTGTCGGCGAAGGTCTGCACCGGCCGCACATCGGCGACCGCGCAGCCCAGCGTGCCCGGCGCGGGTTCGGCGCGCAGCGCGGTGTCGCGCTCCAGATTGTTCGGCAGCAGCGCGTATTTGGTGAGGTGGTTCATCACGACCTGACCGCGCTCGCCGTCGGCGACGTCGTCACCGGTCGCCGGATCGACCACGCGGAACGCGATGTAGGGGCTCGGCGTGTCGAACACGGCCAGCCCGTCCGCGCGCTCGACATCGCGCTCGCGCGACATGCCGAGGATGGTGGTGCTGCCGTAGAGGCCCTTGAGCGGGATGCCGGGAAAGACCTCCTGCCGCAGGATGTCCCTGGTGTCGGCGTCCATGTGCGCGCCGCTCCAGCACAGGAACTTCACCTGCTTGCGGACCGCGTCGACCAGCTCCTCGCGCCGGGCCAGCCGCTCGAGCAGCGGCGGGGTCGCGATGAGGATGCCGACCGACTGGGTGGTCAGGATGGCGGCGGCCTGGTCGATCAGGTGCTCGGCGTAGCGGTCGGCGCCGTCGGTGTCACCGGAGCCGATCAGGTACTTGATCCAGCGCGGGTCCAGGTCGACGGTGAACTTCACGCCGTGGTGCCTGTGGGCGCGCCGGGACGCGAACTCCCCGAACATGTGTGGGCCGCTGGGCGCGATGGCCAGGGTGTTCGTGGTCCCGAGGTCGGCGTAGTGGTGCTCGTCCCAGGACAGCGCGAACTCCATCCAGCGCTCGAACATCACGAACCGCTTCGGCGCGCCGGTGGTCCCGCCGCTCTCGAAGATCCCGGCGATCTCCCGATCCGCGCCGCGCAGCCCGCGCGGGATCAGATCCTCCACCGCGACATCGCGGAACTCGTCGATCACGTTGGGGAACAGGCGCAGATCGTCGAAGGTCCGCACGTCGGTCCGTGGATCGAAGTCGAGCCCGGCGGCCCGCCGTAACCAGTACGGACTCCCGGTGTCGGCACCGAAATGCCAGCTCATCAAGGCCTGGACGTAGTCGTCGGGATCGATGTCGACAGCGTCCAGGTCGAGGATGTCGGAACACATGGCACGGCCTCCGAGGCTCGCAAAAGATGGGCGTTTTGCGAGGTTCATCGTTCCGCGCCGGAGGCCGTGCGAGCCCACGGTGGCGCCCACGTCGATCAGACGATAGGAACGTCCATGGTCCGCCGGTGGATCAGGCGGGGAGGGCGGGGATCGTGCGGGCGTGGGTGATCTCGGGGGAGACCGTGATGATGTCGCAGGCGGCGAGTAACCGGTGGGGGAGATCGGCGCCCAGGTGGGTGAGGTCGGGGGTGACCACGGCGGCGGCCTCGGTGGTGGTCACCACGTCGAGCAGGCGGCCGAGCGGGTCCATGGTGCGGTCGCTGAAGACGACGGTCTTGGTGAAGCGGTAGCCGAGTCGTTCGGCTAGGGAACGGATCTGCGTTTCGTCCCAGGATTGGGCGACACCCGAGATGTCGCGGCGCAGATAACCGATCGCCGGTGGCTTCATGGGGGAGACGCTACCGGCGCCGGGTGTCCGTTGCCGGGAACGCGAACCAACGTGAGTCGAATTCGCAATCTGAATGAGACTCATTTCGGATTTCGATCCGCCGGGGTGCCGCTGCGTGATCTACTGCTCGCCAACTCGGGCGATGGAACGCCTCGACGAAGATGTCGAGGGCGCCCGGTGTACGTGGGAGACAACGATGGTGGACAGAAGAGTGCAGCGGGTAGCCGGTTCGATGGCCGCGTTCGCGGTGGCGGCCGGCTTCGCGGTGGCGGCGATGCCGGCGACGGCCTCGGCCGCGCCGGGAACGATCACCTGGAACGACGGGAACAGCAAGTTCACCCGGACGGTGTCCAACACCAACCCGGTCGTCGGCGACACCGTGACCGTGACGACGAAGTTCGAGCGCACCGGCATCCCGGTCGAATACATCTACAACATCAAGGACCTGCACCCGGCGTGCCTGACCCCGGTCGCCGGCTCGGCCAAGATGGGCGGTGACCAGGTCCAGCTCGACACCTCGTCCTCGGACTGGGTGCGCGCCGAATTCGGCATCACCAAGTACCCGGTGTACCCGAACATCGAGCCGAAGTCGCAGACCTTCGAGGTGCAGTACAAGGTGGGCGTGAACTGCGCCCGCGACACCCCGCTGCCGACCTCCATGCACTACGGCGGCTCGCTCGGCGACGGCACCTACCAGGGCAAGGGCCCGAACATCACGGTGTCCAGCGACGCCGTGTCGAGCACCGTGCTCACCGACGTGACCGGCGCGCAGGTCGGCAAGGCCGTCACGCTGGAGGCCAGCGTCTCGCCCGCGGCGGCGGGCGGCACCGTCCAGTTCAAGGCCGGTGACAACGTCCTCGGCGACATCCCGGTCGCCGCGAACGGCAAGGCCACGATCGTGTGGACGCCGGGCGCCGCGGGTGCCTACACCATCGGCGCGACGTTCTCCGGCCGCAGCGGCGTGGCCAGCTCGTCGACCACCAAGGTGGTCACCGTGGCCGACGTGCCGACCGATCCCGGCCCGGGTGACGGCGGCGGTACCGGCACCGGATCCTTCGGGTTCTGAGCACCCCTCCCCGGCACGGAATCGGTTGCTACCAGGTCTCGTTCGAGATCAGCGCGGTCAGCAGCTGACGAATCGCGGCGACCCGCCGCTCCGTGCCGGGGAGCTGGTCCAGCGCGCACTCCGGATCGGCGGGCGGACCCAGGTGGGTGCAGCCGCGCGGACAGTCCTCGATGGCGTCGGCCAGGTCGGTGAACGAGGCGATGACGTCGTCGGGCGTGATGTGGGCCAGCCCGAACGACCGCACGCCGGGGGTGTCGATCACCCAGCCGCCCGCGGGCAGCGGGAGGGCCACCGACTGGGTGGAGGTGTGCTTGCCCTTGCCCACCCCGGACACCTCGCCCACGGCCCGATAGGCATCGGGCACAAGACGATTCACCATCGTCGACTTGCCGACCCCGGAATGCCCGATCAGGGCGGTGAGCCGGTCGTCGAGCAGTTCCAGCACCGGCTCGATCGGGTCATCGATCCCGGCGTAGAGGATCTTCAGGTCCAAGCCATCGAAGGCGGTCGCGAATTCGGATTCGGCGACCAGATCGCGTTTGGTGAGCACCAGGATCGGTTCCAGCCCACCGGCGTACGCGGCCACCATGGCCCGCTCGACGAACCCGGTGCGCGGCGGCGGATCGGCCAGCGCGACCACGATGAACAACTGCTCGGCGTTGGCGACGACGATCCGCTCGAACGGATCGGTGTCGTCGGCGGTGCGCCGCAGCACGGTGCTGCGCTCGGCGACCCGCACGATCCGGGCGAGGGTGTCGGGCTTGCCGGTGAGATCGCCGACGACGTCGACCTGGTCGCCGACCACGATCGGGGTGCGGCCGAGTTCCCTGGCCCGCATGGCGACGATGCGCCGGTCGGCGTCACCGTCGAGCACACAGCCCCAGCGACCGCGGTCCACCGAGACCACCATGGCGGCCTCGGCGTCGTTGTGCTGCGGACGGGTCTTGGTGCGCGGACGCGAGGCCCTGCCCGGGCGGACCCGGACATCGGATTCGTCGTAGCTGGCTGCGGTACGGCCGCGGCGGCTCAGCGCGCCGCTCCCTCACCCGATAGGGCGGGGTCGAGCATCTGCTCCCACAGGGTGACGAAGGTCGGCAGCGTCTTGGCCGTTGTCCCGATGTCCTCGATCTCCACGCCGGGCACCCGCAGGCCCAGAATCGCGCCGGCGGTGGCCATCCGGTGGTCGGCGTAGGAGTGCCACTGTCCGCCGTGCAGCGGGGCGGGCACGATCTCGAGGCCGTCCTCGGTCTCGGTGACATCGCCACCGAGGCGGTTGATCTCGGTGGACAGCGCCGCGAGCCGGTCGGTCTCGTGGCCGCGCAGGTGCGCGATGCCGCGCAGGTGCGAGGGCGAGTCGGCCAGGGCGGCCAGCGCCGCCACGGTCGGGGTGAGCTCGCCGACGTCGTGCAGGTCGATGTCGATGCCGGCCAGGCGGCCGGGGCCGCGCACGGTGAGCACGCCGTCGAAGATGCGCGCCTCGGCGCCCATCCGGACCAGGATCTCGCGGATCACGTCACCGGGCTGGGTGGTGCCGCGCGGCCACATCGGGATGCTCACCTCGCCGCCGGTGACCGCCGCCGCGGCCAGGAACGGGGTGGCGTTGGACAGATCGGGCTCGATCTCCCAGTCGACCGCGCGGATCGGGCCCGGCTCCACGGTCCAGGTCTGCGCGCTGCGCGAGTCGGCGGGGGTGTGCACGGTCACGTCGGCGCGGCGCAGCATCTCCACCGTCATCTCGATGTGCGGCATGGACGGCAGCTGCTTGCCGTCGTGGTGGACGGTGATGCCCTCGTCGAAGCGGGCCGCCGAGAGCAGCAGGCCGGAGACGAACTGCGAGGAGCCCGAGGCGTCGATGGTGACCGCACCGCCGCGCAGGCTGCCGGTGCCGTGCACGACGAACGGCAGCGCGTCACCGTCGACGTCGAGACCGAGCTTGCGCAGGGCGTCGAGGATGGTGGTCAGCGGGCGGGTCTTGGCCTGCTCGTCACCGAAGAAGGCGACGTCGCCGGTCGCCAGCGCGGCGGCGGGCGGCAGGAACCGCATGATGGTGCCCGCCAGGCCGCAGTCGACGGCGGCACTGCGCAGTGGCGCCGGGGTGACCTCGAGCGTCTCGGCGTCACCGAGGATCTCGGTGCCCAGGCTCTGCAGCGCCTTGATCATCAGGTCGGTGTCGCGGCTGCGCAGCGCACCGGTGAGGGTGGACGGGCCATCGGCCAGTGCGGCCAGGATGAGCGCGCGATTGGTGATGGATTTCGAACCGGGCAGGGTCACGGTCGCGTGGACGGGGACCTCGATATGGGGCGCTGGCCAGAAACTCACCCGCCCATCTTCGCGCATGTGCGGTCCGGACACACGGGTGGTGTGGAATTCGGTGTGGTCGCGTCGCCGCCGGGTGTCGGTCCCCGGTGAGACGATGGCCGTATGTGCGGACGATATGCGACGACCACGAATCCGGGTCGGCTGGCGGCCGAACTCGACGCGATCGACGAGACCGATCTCGACGCGGACCAGCAGGAATCGGCGGTCAGCTACAACGTGGCCCCGACCAGCCAGGTGCTGACCGTGGTGGAGCGGCACGAGCACGGCGCCCCCGACGACGACCCGGCACTGCGGGTCCGGCGCATGCGCTGGGGCCTGATCCCGGCCTGGACGAAGGCGGGTGAGCCCGGCAAGCCGGCCAAGGGCAAGCCGCTGTTCAACGCCCGCGCCGACCGGGCGGTCACCGCGCCGTCGTTCCGCGACGCCGCCAAGCACAAGCGCTGCCTGGTGCCGATGGACGGCTGGTACGAATGGCTGGTCGAATCCGCCCCGACGGAGCAGGGCAAGGCCGTCAAGCAGCCGTACTACATGGCGCACGCGGACGGGTCGCGCCTCTACATGGCCGGGCTGTGGTCGGTGTGGCGCGATCGGGACGTGCCCGACGCCGCGCCGCTGCTGTCGTGCACGATCCTCACCACCGACGCCATCGGCGACCTGGCGAAGATCCACGACCGGATGCCGCTGCCGATGCCGCGCGAGCACTGGGACGCCTGGCTCGATCCCGACCATCCGGCGCCGGCCGAACTGCTCGCCGGTGCCTCGCCCGCCGAGGTGGCGGCGATCGTGGCGCGGCCGGTGTCGACCCTGGTCAACAGCGTGCGCAACAACGGGCCCGAGCTGCTCGACCCCGCCGCGGACGTGCCGAGCCTGTTCTAGTCCGGAGGCGGAGAACGGCGGGGCCGGGTCGGCTCGCGCCGATCCGGCCCCGCCGTGTGCGTCGTCAGAACTTGCACTTCACCGCGTCGGTGGCGATGTTCAAGCCGCACTTGACGATTCCGGTGGCCAGATCGATCAGCACGGTGGCGACCCCGCCGCCGAGCTTCTCCGCCTTCTCGGCCTTCTCGTCCTTCTCGGGCGCGGCCTGGGGGGAGTTCTTGGTGGTGCCGGGACCGTTGAGCGGGAAGTCGCTCGGGTCGGTCGGCGCGGACGGGGCCACCGGCGGGATCGCGGTGACGGGCGGGGCGAAGGCGACAGCGCCGAAGGTCAGGACAAGAGCACCGGACAGGGTGGCGATCGTCGAACGAGCGGACATTTCTCGCATCACATCCTCGGGTCGAATCGGTCGTACCGGGCGCGGACTGCGTCGCAGTGAATTCGGAACGAAACGCCGATCGGATGGCCGCGCGCCGCGCTAGGCGGTGATCGGGGCCGTGACGGCGGCCGCCGCGCGCACCAGGTCGGCCGGCGCCAGCTCGATCTCGAGGCCCCGCTTGCCCGCGCTGCACAGCACCCGGTCCCAGTCCAGCGCCGAGGCGTCGACGACGGTCGGCAGCTTCTTGCGCTGGCCCAGCGGGGAGACGCCACCGAGGACGTACCCCGTGGTGCGCTCGGCCTTGGTCTTGTCGGCCATGCCCGCCTTCGGCGCGCCCAGCGCCGCGGCGGCCGCCTTCAGCGACAGCTTGGCCGGTACCGGCAGCACCGCGACGGCCAGCGCGCCGGTCGACAGTTCGATCACCAGCGTCTTGAAGATCTGCGCGGCCGCGACGCCCAGTTCGCCGCCCAGCGCGTCGACCGCCTCGTCGCCGAAGGACTCCGCCCGCGGATCGTGGGCGTAGGCGTGGACCCGGTGGGCGATGCCCGCACCGGTGAGGACCTTGATCGCGGGAGTCGACGCGGCTGCCATGAGCGTCACCCTAACCACGCTCGTGCCCCGCTCGGCAAACACATTTCCTACCGTCCGGGAACACGGATGCTGGGGTGCCTGTTGCACACAAGTGACAAGCCCACCCGCCGCCGAACTCGCGAAGGAGAGATAGTGACACTGCTGCTCGAGGAGCGTCCTGTCTCGCCGCAGGGTGCGCGATTGCCTTTCGAATCCGTGGTGCCGGTAGATTCGGCTACTACGGCGATCGAAGGGATTGGTGTGACGAGCGACGATGACGTGGTGCCTGCCGAGGCGTCCGGCTCGGAAGTCGACGAAGCCGAGCTGGCTGCGCGGTTCGAGCGCGATGCGCTCCCGATGCTGGACCAGCTCTACGGCGCCGCTCTGCGCATGACCAGGAACCCGGCCGACGCCGAGGACCTGGTGCAGGAGACGTACGTGAAGGCGTTCCAGGGGTTCAAGTCCTTCAAGGAGGGCACGAACCTGCGGGCCTGGCTCTACCGGATCCTGACCAATACCTACATCAACTCCTACCGCAAGAAACAGCGCCAGCCCGCGCAGTACCCGACCGACGAGATCACCGACTGGCAGCTCGCCGCCACCGCCGAGCACTCCTCGACGGGCCTGCGCTCGGCCGAGGTGGAGGCGCTCGACGCCCTGCCCGACGACGAGATCAAGGCCGCGCTGCAGCAGTTGCCGGAGGAGTTCCGGATGGCGGTGTATTACGCCGATGTCGAGGGTTTCCCGTATAAGGAAATCGCCGACATCATGGGCACCCCGATCGGTACCGTGATGTCCCGGCTGCACCGCGGCCGCAAGCAGCTCAAGGGTTTGCTCGCCGACGTGGCGCGCGAACGTGGATTCGACCGTGGGGAACGCCAGGAGGTTACGAAGTGAGCGACCCCGACATGGAGATGGACTGCACCGCGGTACTCGCGGACGTGTGGCTCATGCTCGACGGCGAATGCGACCAGGCCACCCGGGACCGGCTCCAGGAGCACATGGACCACTGCAGTCCGTGCATCGAGGCCTATGGCATCGAGGAGAAGATCAAGGGCCTGCTCAGCCGCAAATGTGGTGGTGAGCACGCTCCGGAGGGCCTGCGCGACCGGCTCAAGCTGGAGATCCACCGGTCGATCACGGTCACCAGGATCGAGACCACCGAGGGCTGAACGCCCGGGTCAGGACACAGAAAAGGGGCACCCGACGGGTGCCCCTTTTCCGTACTCCGAGCGCAGCTCAGGAGTTGGGCCGCTTGCCGTGGTTGGCTGCGTTGCCCTTGCGGCTGCGCTTCTTACGTCCACGCTTACCCATAGGTAGCTCCCTTCTCTGGGTCCTCCCCGCCGGAGCGCGGAGCACGATCTGATCGAGAGCCATTGTTTCATGTGTGATTGGCTGTAGCTTCGGCGGATACGGCCATCGCGAATCGCGGTGGCCGAACGACTAGTGAACGGGGTGCCATGCCTGAAGAAGTGCGCGCGGAGATGGTCTCGACCGTGCTCGCTGTCGAGGTCGCGGTGGGCGAGCATGTGCGGGTCGATCAGACCCTGGTGCTGCTCGAGTCCATGAAGATGGAGATCCCGGTGCTCACCGAGGTCGAAGGTGACGTCACCTCGATCGATGTGGCGCCCGGACAGGTCCTCCAGGCGGGCGACCTGATCGCCACCATCGCCTGACCCGCACCCGGAAGCGAAGCGTAGATCCACCGTGGCAACTCTGAGCGAGTTACTGGCCGAACACACCGACCTACCCGGCATCGCCGTCGATCATCTGCAGCGGGTGGTGGGTGACTGGCAGTTGCTCGCCGACCTCTCGTTCTCGGACCTGCTGCTGTGGGTCGGCGCCGGGCCGGTCGCCGAGGGCGCCGATGTCGTGTGCGTCGCCCAGATCCGCCCGACGACGGCACCGACCGTGCACCTGGACGACAAGGTCAGCACCACGGCCTCCCGCACCGACTTCCCGCAGGTGTTCGACGCCCTGCTGACCGGCGAGACGGCGCGGACCGACAGTGAGGTCGAGGTCAGCGCGGTCTATCACCCCAGCCCGGTGCACGCGATCCGGGAGGCGATCCCGGTGCGCTGCGGCGAGGACGTGATCGCGGTGCTGAGCCGCGACTCCGATCTGCAGCGGTCCCGGGTCCGCAGCACGCTGGAGACGGCGTACGTCTCCTGCGCCGACGACCTGTGCCAGATGATCGCCGACGGCAGTTTCCCCACCCCGGAGGACCGTGCGGCGACGCACTCCAGCCCGCGCGCGGGCGACGGCTTCATCCGGCTCGACACCGAGGGCATCGTCGTCTACGCGAGCCCGAACGCGCTCTCGGCGTATCACCGGATGGGCATGCAGGCCGACCTGGTCGGCCAGGATCTCGCCGTCACCACCCGCTCGCTGATCACCGACCCGTTCGACGCGCAGGAAGTGGTGGCCGACATCCAGGCCGCGCTGGCCGGGCGCACCGGCCGCCGGATGGAGGTCGAGGCGCGCGGCGCGACCGTGCTGCTGCGCACGCTGGTGCTGCGGCCGGGCGGCGAACTGGCCGGGCCCGCGGTGCTCGTGCGCGATGTCACCGAGGTGAAGCGGCGCGACCGCGCGCTGCTGAGCAAGGACGCGACGATCCGCGAGATCCACCATCGGGTGAAGAACAATCTGCAGACCGTGGCGGCGCTGCTGCGCCTGCAGGCGCGCCGCACCGAGAACCCGGAAGCCCAAGTGGCGCTGACGGAATCGGTGCGCCGGGTGACCAGTATCGCCTCGGTGCACGAGATGCTGTCGATGTCGGTGGACGAAGAGGTCGACCTCGACGAGGTCGTGGACCGGCTGCTGCCGATCATGGCCGATGTGGCCACGGTGCACACCGCGCGGATCAAGGTCCGCCGGGCGGGCTCGCTCGGGGTGTTCTCCGCCGAGCGGGCGACCCCGCTGGTGATGGTGCTGACCGAACTGGTGC
Source organism: Nocardia sp. NPDC050718 (assembly GCF_040654235.1). Classification (NCBI taxonomy): domain Bacteria; kingdom Bacillati; phylum Actinomycetota; class Actinomycetes; order Mycobacteriales; family Nocardiaceae; genus Nocardia; species Nocardia sp. NPDC050718. Next base: position 1,567,818 of record NZ_JBFAHQ010000001.1, read on the forward strand.
AGAACGCGATCGAGCACGCCTTCGACGCGGGGCAGAACGGTACCGTGACGATTCGGTCGGAACGGTCGGCCCGCTGGCTCGACGTGATCATCAGCGACGACGGCCGTGGCCTGCCCTCGGGGTTCAGTCTGGAGGGTTCCGACCGCCTCGGCCTGCAGATCGTGCGGACCCTGGTGACCTCGGAACTCGGTGGTTCGATCGGCCTGCATCCCGGTGCCGACGTGGGCACCGACGCGGTGCTGCGGGTCCCGCTGGGCCGCCGCTCCGGACGATAGAAAGTCCGAAAACCGCTGTAGGGCAACAATAAACCCGGCACCGCGAGGTGCCGGGTTCTCACATGCGTTACCGGGCCGGGCTGAATGGCCCGGCAACGCCTCCTTCGTCGACTAGACGGAGGTACGCGTACGGGTGCGCGCGTTGCGCCGCTTGAGCGCGCGACGCTCGTCTTCGCTCATTCCACCCCACACGCCGGCATCCTGTCCGGACTTCAGGGCCCACGACAGGCAATCGGCAGTGACGGGGCAGCGGGCGCAGACCAGCTTGGCATCGGCAATCTGCGCGAGCGCAGGACCACTGTTACCCACCGGGAAGAACAGCTCGGGGTCCTCGTCGCGACAGATGGCCTTGTGGCGCCAGTCCATTCCTCTGCTCCTTTGCGCGGGCGCCACAAAGGGCACCTCTGGTTAGTGGATCGTTCACTTGTGCGACTCGAATGTTTCCGCACGGTTGCTTGTGAATGCTTTCACGAACACCGTAGATGTCAATAGGTGTCCGGCGCACCGTGGGGGAGATCACGCTCTAAGGTGCCCGCAGGGGGAACCCGCCCGGTCCTTTGTACTCGCGTCTCCTGGTTTTCGCAGCGCAACCGGGAGATTTTTCCGCGTGTCCGGAGCTCAGGAGGGCTTGGGTGCCACCACATCGAGGATGCCGGGCACCGATGTGAAATGCACCATCTTGCGTTTTCCGATGAAGTCGCCATCGATTTGCAGGCCGATCTCCTCGGGCGTCTCGATGTGCACGGACGGCACGTCGTCGACCCGGAAAAGCGTGTCCGCCTTGGGGTTTCCATTCTCCGCCAGCAACTGCCTGGCAAGCAGCAGGGTGCGGGTCACACTCATCGAACGGACCGCGAACACCCCGAGGCCGGATTCGAAGGTCGTCCCGGGATTGGTGCGAATCGGGCGGTCCTCGAGATAGGTCCACGGACTCGAATTCGTGACGAAGGCGTAATACACCTCATCGACCGGATCGTGTCCCGGGACCTCGACGGTGACGCGCGGATCCTCGCGCCGGGCGCGGAAGAACTGGCGCACCGTGGTCCGCAGATAGCGGGCTGGCGTGGCCTTGCGGCCCTTCGCCCTGGCGACATCGATCGCCTCGCACACATCGGCGTCCAGACCGACGCCCGCGCTGAAAGTGAACCACCGATCGTCGGCCAGCCCGAGCCCGATCCGGCGGTCCGCGTCGCGGCCGAGCAGATCGATGAGCTGGTTGGTAGCGGTGACCGGATCGGGGGAGATGCCGAGGGCGCGGGCGAAGACGTTGGCCGAGCCGCCGGGGATGATGCCGAGGCGCGGTCGCCAGACCTGATCGTCGCCCACCTGGGGCACCGGCAGGAAGCCGTTGATGGTCTCGTTGACCGTCCCATCGCCACCGTGCACGACGATCAGGTCCATCTCCTGCGTGGATGCCCACTGGGCCAGTTCGGCCGCGTGGCCGCGATGCTGGGTGTGCGCAACGGTCAGCTGGGTCCGGCTCTCCAGGGCATGGGCGAGCAGATCCCGGGTCGCCGGGGTGGTCGAGGTGGCATTCGGGTTGACGATGAGCAGCGTCCGCACGATGTCGAGGGTAATGGGAGGGCGTGAACACCCGGCGCGCGCCGGGCCACCACGACAGCTCGTCGTAGGCTGGGGGCCGTGGCGGAGCAGGACGTGACAGACAGCGGCGAACAGCGTGACGACGAACCGGTGCCGACCGGCATTCCGGCGTCGATCCGGGTGGCGGGCGCCCTGGTGACCCTCGAGGGTCTGGCCGGCGTCGGCACCGCGGTCGTGCTGGTGGTGCGCGCGCTGACCGGCCACGACCAGTCGGTGGCCAGCGGCGTCGGCACCGCGATGTGGTTCGGTGTGCTGTTCGGTGGCGTGCTCGCCGCAGGCATCGGCCTGCTGCGCGGCAAGCGCTGGGGGCGCGCGATCGCCGTCATCGCCCAGGTGCTGCTGCTGCCGGTCGCGTGGTCGCTGCTGACCGACTCGCACCAGCCGCTGTGGGGCACGCTGCTGGCGATCATCTCGCTCGGCGGCTTGGCCGCGCTGTTCGCGCCCGCGTCGAGCCGCTTCATGGCACAGGACTACGGCGAGCTCCCCGACCCCGAGCACCGGGACGCCTAGTGCTCAGCCCGTCGCCGCGCGCAGCGCCGCCCGGCACAGGTGATCGGCCCTGCGGGTGGTCTCCGGTTGCCGGAAGCCCCGGGTGAGGGCGAGCACCTGCGCGCAGGCGGTGTCGAGGTCGATCAGATGGCCGACCGAGACGAACAGCGGCTTGACCTCGTCGCGGGTCCGCAACGCGCGCCCGACCACCTCGCCGTCGATGGTGACGTCGGTGGCGTCGCCGCGGCGCGGGCCGGGCTCGGTGTACTCGCCCCACACCGATTTGGCGACACCGATGGTGGGAATTCCGGCCAGCAATCCGACGTGACAGGCCAGCCCGAAGCGGCGCGGATGTGCGCGGCCCTGGGCGTCGCAGACGAGCAGATCCGGGGTGCCGGTGAGTTTCTCCAGTGCCGCGACGGTGGCCGGGAGTTCCCGGAACGCGAGCAGTCCCGGCACATACGGAAATGTCGAGATTCCATGCGCCACCGCGGATTCCACCGGTTCCAGGGTGGCGATATCGAGAATTACCGCCGCGGTCGCCACGGTGCCGTTCTCGGCGTAGGCCGAATCAATTCCCGCGGCGGTCGAGAATCGCGGCGGCGCGGGGTTTTCCGCGCGCACCAGCGGGCGCAGTTCGTCCTGGAGCGCGGTCGCCTCCTCGGGCGTGCGCGGCCAGGCGCGGGGCGCGTCGATCCGCACGGCTCAGCGCACGGTCGCGGCCAGCGCCGACAGTTCGTCGCCCGCGAGGCGGTAGCCGATCCACTCGTCCTGCGGTGCGGCGCCGAGAGCTTCGTAGAACGCGATCGACGGCGTGTTCCAGGTGAGCACCGACCACGACACCCGGCTGTACCCGTGCGCGACCGCCTCGGCCGCCAGCGCGGCGACCAGCGCGCGACCGAGCCCGGTGCCGCGCGTCTCCGGCCGCACGTACAGGTCCTCCAGATAGATCCCGTGCACCCCGTCCCAGGTGGAGTAGTTCAGGAACCAGATCGCGCACCCCACCACCACTCCGTCGAGCTCGGCGACATGGGCGAACAGCGCGGGCGCCGGCCCGAACAGCGCCGTGTCGAGCTGTTCGACGGTCAGCGTGCACTCCGCGGGCGCCTTCTCGTACTCGGCCAGCTCGTGCACGAGCTGGACCATCGTGGCGACATCGGCGGGGGTGGCGCGACGCACGCTCATCGGGCGGCTCCTTCGATGGGTTCGGTGCGGGTGGTGAGGTTGTGGCCCCAGACGGTGTGGGCGTCGTGGTCGTAGCCGAGTTCGGTGATCGCGCCGGTCGACAGGGCGAAGCGGCGGCCCTCGGTGACGGCGAATTCGGCCCAGCGGGCGATCAGGACGCGGGAGAAGTGGCCGTGGCCGACCAGGACGACATCGCGGTCGGCCAGGACCGGTTCGACCCGGGCCAGGACCCGGTCGGCCCGCGCGCCCACCTGCTCGGCGTCCTCGCCGCCGGGGACGGGGGCGGTCCACACCGTCCAGCCGGGCACGGTTTCGCGGATCTGGACGGTCGTCAGGCCCTCGTAGTCGCCGTAGTCCCATTCGGCGAGGTCCTCGTCGATCGCGGCGTGGGTGAGCCCGGCCAGTTCGGCGGTCTGCCGGGCGCGCAGGCGGGGGCTGGTGAAGACCAGCGGATCGCGCAGGTCGAGTGATTTCAGCACCAGTCCGGCCGAGCGCGCCTGGGCCTCGCCGAGCGGGGTCAGCGGCAGGTCGGTGTGGCTGGTGTGCCGTCGCTGACTGGACCAGGTGGTTTCGCCGTGGCGCAGCAGGACCAGCCGGACGTCGGAAGTGGACATGAGTCCATCATGGCAGGCGCCGTCGCGGCGGAATCGTCAGCCGAGGGCGTAGAGCTGTCCGCCGCGCCGTTCGAAGACCGTCGGGCCGAGGACCGCGGTGGAGATGGTGTCGCCCTGGTAGTCGGTGCGCTGGAGCGGGATCCGGGCGACCGTCTCGCCGTTGGCGGTGTCCACCGCGATCAGCCCGTCGGCGACCGGGACGAGCAGCCTGCCCGCCATCAGCGCGGGCGTGCCGAGCGCGTCGCGGACCGTCCAGACCGGCTGTAAGGTGTTCGCGCTCAAGGCGATCAGGCTGTCGCCGGTGAAGACGTAGATCGCCGAACCGAGCCGGGTCACGGTGGTCGTGCGCGGGTTCCACGGCGCGGCCAGCTGGTGCACCGCGATCTCGTTGCCCGTGCCGTCGTGCACCGCGATCCGGGCGGGCAGGCCGAGGCCGGTCGCCGTCGCCGGGGTGGCCGGGTAGTAGACGGCGGTCTTGTTGTCCGACACCGCGATCACCCGGACCTCGGGGGAGTCCGCGCCGGGCGCGGTGAGCACCCGCGAGCCGTACTCCTCCGGGTCGGTCGATTCCTTCGGCGCCGGATTGAGCACGGTCAGCCGGGCGGTCATGTCGGCGGGGCAGCGCTCGAGCACCGACAGGCGCGAGGAACTCGACGCGGCCGAGGTCAGCGCGCAGCCGGTGCGCGGCTGGGTGTTCGGGTTCACCGGGGCGTCGACGTAACCGAACTCGAGGGTGCGTACCAGGTCCGAGCGCCACATCTCCAGCCGGTCGGGACCGAGGGCGAGCAGGTAGGTGCCGTCGCCGGTGACCCGGATCTCGTCGTCCATGTAGCTGCTGCGCGCGACCTTGCGCGCGCCGGTGTCGGACTCGAGCATGGTGGTCTGGCTGCACCCGCGCTGATCGCGATAGGTGGCGATGACGGTGCCGAACTGGGACTCCACCGCGCACAGCGGCATGTCGCGGCGATACCACCACAGCTGCTCACCGCTCACCGGGTCCCGGCCGCTGACGGTGCCGGCGTCGCCGGTCACCACGACATTGCCGGAGGTCAGGGCCCGGCTGCTCGCGGTGTCGGCCGCGTGCCAGCGTTCGCTGAGGGTGGCGGGAAGTTGCGTCGCCGCGGTCACCGTCGGCGCGGGCGAGGCCGCGGTGACCGAATCGGTCCCGGTGGCGTCGGCCCGCGCCCACACCACGATCGCCGCCAGCACGAGGGTGACGGCGATCGCTGCTGCGGCAAAGATATCGGCGCGCGTCCGCCGCTCGGGTGCGAGCACACAGGCGAGTGTATTCGGCGCGCCATGGCAAGTCCGACAGGGGCGACAGGCGAAGACGCGACCGCCCCCGGCCCGTGGGGCAGGGGGCGGTCGGGGTGTTTCCGCGTCAGGCGTCGACGGTCACCGGGCTGTCGGCCGTCGCCGGGCTGTCGGCGGCGGATTCGGCCGGCTTGCGCCGGCGACGGCGCCTGGCGGGCTTGGCTTCGGCGGGCGCGTCACCGGAGGTCGCGGACTCGGCGGCAGTGTCGCCGGAGGTGGCCGACTCGCCCGTGGCGGCCGGAGCCGCCTCGGCACCCGACTCGGTGGCGGTCGCCTCGCCCGACTCGGCGGGCTTGCGGCGACGGCGGCGACGGCGGGCGGGCTTGTCGCCGTCGGCGTCGTCGGCCGGGGTCGACTCGTCGGCGGTGGTGTCGGCCGCCTCGGTGCCCGCGGCCGGATCGGCCTTGCCACCGCGGGTGCGGCGACGGCTCCTGGTCGACTTGGGCCGCTCGGCGCGCTCCTCGACGACGTCGCCCTCCTCGCGGACCGGCTTCGGCTTGCGGATGACGCCGGTGACGCCCTCCGGGATGCCGAGATCGGTGTAGAGGTGCGGCGAGCGCGAGTAGGTCTCGGCCGGGTCGGGGATGCCGAGGCCCAGCGCCTTGTCGATCGACTCCCAGCGGTGCAGCTCGTCCCAGTCGATCAGGGTGATCGCGACACCGGTGCGGCCCGCGCGGCCGGTGCGGCCGATCCGGTGCACGTAGGTCTTCTCGTCCTCGGGGCACTGGTAGTTGATGACGTGGGTGACGTCGTCGATGTCGATGCCGCGCGCGGCGACGTCGGTGGCGACGAGCACGTCGATGGTGCCCTTGCGGAACTTGGTCAGCGCCTTCTCGCGGGCGATCTGGCCCAGGTCGCCGTGCACGGCGCCGACCGCGAAACCGCGCTCGGCCAGGTCGTCGGCCACCTTCTGCGCGGTCCGCTTGGTCCGGGTGAAGATCATCGTGGCGCCGCGGCCCTCGGCCTGCAGCACGCGCGCGACCAGCTCGCTCTTGTCCAGCGCGTGCGCGCGGTAGACGAACTGCGCGGTGCGATCGTGCACCGCCGAATCGCTGGCCTCCTCGGCCCTGATGTGGGTCGGGCGGGTCAGGAAGGTACGGGCCAGGGTGATGATCGGGCCGGGCATGGTCGCCGAGAACAGCATGGTCTGGCGGGCGTCGGGGACCATCGACAGGATGCGCTCGATGTCGGGCAGGAAGCCCAGGTCGAGCATCTCGTCGGCCTCGTCCAGGACCAGCACGCCGATCTTGCCGAGGATCAGGTGGTTCTGGTTGGCCAGGTCGAGCAGGCGGCCTGGCGTGCCGACGACCACGTCGACACCGTCGCGCAGCGCGGCGATCTGGGTGTCGTACGGGCGGCCACCGTAGATGGCGGCGACCTTCAGCGGGCCCTGGTGGTTGGTCAGGTACTTGCTCGCGTTCTCCAAGTCCTTGGTGACCTGGATGCACAGCTCGCGCGTCGGCACGATGACCAGGGCGCGCGGGGTGCCGTCGAGCGGGGTGGTGCCGGTGTCGGCGGTGGCGATGCGGTGCAGCAGCGGCACACCGAAACCGAAGGTCTTGCCCATGCCGGTGCGGGCCTGACCGATGAGATCCTCGCCGGCCAGCGCCAGCGGCAGGGTCAGTTCCTGAATCGCGAAGGTGCGTTCGATCCCGATCTCGCCGAGCGCGCGCACGATTTCTTCGCGCACGCCCAATTCGGCGAAACTCGGCGGGATGTGGGTGTTGTCCAGTTCGGCCGTCAGGAGAGTGTCGGTCAAACCGGGTTCCTGTTCGACAGTGATCTTGCTCAGGGTTCGTGCCTTCCTCGTCATTGCATCTCGCACGCACGAGGTGGGGCGGGCCGGTCGGCCCGCGACGACCACATATCCGCCTGTGATATTCACCGGGCCTGCACCGAGCGCTATCGCGTCATCGGCGCGGCACATCGGTGATGCGGATTCGGTGCGCGCACATTTTCCGTGGACATCGCCGCCGTCCGCCCGCGCTGAACGCCGGTGGAGCGCAGCGCCCGCGAGAGCGGGAGAGTCGCGCCCGCAGGGTCTGCCGGGGCGAGGAAACTAGCGTTGTCCACGGAGATTGTAGCGTGATATTCTTCGCAGCCCGAATTTCGGCTCGGCGCACAGTGCCGCGAATACCGGTGCGACGTCACATTCTCGTGGTCCCACCCTGTGTCACAGCACAATTCGACGGCCGCGATTTCGCGCGTGTCTGTCACGTGTAACAGAACTCACTTGGTACCGCCGGTACCGCGTGTGAGACATTCTTGACGTGAGCATCACCGAGACCGTCACCACCGCCGCGCGCAACGCGTGGGCGCTGAGCTTCGGCGGAGGCATCGAAGCGCCGGCCCCGGCCCCCTCGACCGTCCTGTGGGACGAACCGCATCGTCTGCTGCGCCGCTACGAATCCGAATCGCCCTCGGCCACATCGGATTCCGCGGTGCTGCTGGTGCCGCCACTGGCCGCGCCCGCGACCTGCTTCGACCTGCGCCCGGACCAGAGCCTGGCCCGCCACCTGGTCTCGACCGGCCGGTCCACCTACCTCGTCGACTACGGCGACATCTCCTTCGCCGATCGCCGGATGGGCTTCGAGGACTGGGTCACCGACATCCTGCCCGAGGCGATCCTGCGCACCAGCGCCGATCGCGGCGGTGCTCCCGTCGACCTGGTCGGCTGGTCCATCGGCGGCGTGTTCGCCCTGCTCACCGCCGCCGCGAACCCGGAACTGCCGATCCGCTCGGTGACCGGCGTCGGCTCGCCGCTGGACTACAACAAGATGCTCGGCATGCCGCAGTTGCGCGCGGTCGCGAGCATCACCGGTGGCCAGGCCACCACCGCGCTGGTGCGCGCCGCCGGCGGCATCCCCGCGCCGCTGGTCAAGATCGGCTACCGGCTCGCCGCCTTCGACCGCGAGCTGGCGCGGCCGATGTTCCTGGCGAACAACATCACCCGCACCGAGACGCTGGCCAAGATGGAATCCATCGACCGGTTCCAGGCCGCCATGCCCGGCTATCCCGGCCGCTTCTACGGTCAGATCTGGGGCCGGTTCATCCTGGCCAACGACATCGGCCGGGGCAGGCTCCAGTTGCGGGACCGGGTCGTCGAACTCGCCGATGTACGGGTGCCGGTGCTGCTGGTCGGCGGCACGTCCGATGTCATCACGCCCAAGGCCGCCGTCGAGGCGGGCCTGCGCACCCTCACCGGATCGCCGTCGGTCACCTACGAGATCGCGCCGGGCAGCCATCTCGGCATCCTGGCCGGGCCGGACGCCCGCCACACCACCTGGACCTACCTCGACAAGTTCCTGGCGGAGCGCGACTGATCATCGATCGGGACTAAGGTTGATACCCATGGGAGCACAGACCTCTGCCGCGCCGGATGTTGTCTCGACCGAACCGCTCGCCGCGGATCACCCGGGGGTGACCGAGCTGTACGCGGTCGTCGCCTACGGCGAGATCTCCGCGTTCTACCGGCTGGCCGAAGAGGCCAAGCTGGCGCCGTCGCTGCGCGGCCGGGTGGCCGTCGCCAAGATGGCCGCCGCCGAGCTGGCGCACTTCGAAACCCTCGAGTCGGCGCTGGCCGCGCGGGGCGCCGATCCCGAGGCCTCGATGGCGCAGTACCAGGGCGCGCTGGACTCCTACCACGCCTCCACCGACCCCTCGACCTGGCTCGAGTCGATGGTGAAGTTCTACGTCGGTGACGGGCTGGCCGCCGACTTCTACTCCGAGATCGTCGGCGTGCTCCCCGCCGAGGTCGCCGACGTGGTGCGCGACGTGCTCGCCGAGACCGGCCACTCCCAGTTCGTGGTCGACGAGGTGCGCAGCGCGGTGGCGGCCAGCCGCTCCGAGCGCGACCGCCTCACCCTGTGGGGCCGCAGGCTCCTCGGCGAGGCGATCACCCAGGCGCAGTACGTGATGGCCCAGCGCGACGAACTGGCCGAGCTGGTGCTGGCCGCGACCGGCGACCTCAACGGCATCGCCACCCTGTTCGACCGGATGCAGGAGCGCCACGCCGCCCGCATGGCCGAACTCGGCTTGTAGGTACTACTCGCCGACCGCGTGGCCCGGCACGAGGCGCAGTTCCGGTGCGCGGGCCGCTGCCTCGCGCGGCAGCCAGATGACGACCTGTTGATCGCGCTCGGCCGCCAGGGTCTGCACCGTGAACGTGAGGGTGCCGCGGACCGGGTGTTCGAAGCCGAGCAGGGCGGGCACGTCCTCGGCGAGGCGATGCGGCTGCCAGCGGCGGGCGAATTCCGGCTCGGTGCACAGGTGGGCGATGATCCCGGCCACCCGCTCGTCCTCGGGCCTGCGCAGCCGAGTCCTGGCGAGCTGGTCGGCCAGGTGATCGGCGAGCTGGGCCCAGTCGGTCACCGTGACGCGGGCCTGCGCGTGCCGGAAGGTCCACACGGCCAGGTTCACCTGGTCGGGATCGTCGAGCAGGCCGATCGGGCCGACCAGATCCGCCCACGCGCTGTTCCAGGCCAGCACATTGGCGCGCGGGCCGAGCACGAACGCCGGCGTCGGCGCCATCGCGTCGACGACCCCGCGCAGCGCGGCGGGCACCTGATCGAGCTCCGGGTCGAACGCGGTGCTCGGGCAGCGCGCTTCGGCGCTGCTGGTCAGGGCCAGCCAGCCGAAGTGCGCGCGCTCGGTGTCGTTGAAGCGCAGCGCCGTGGCCAGCGCGTCGACGACCGCCATCGACGGATTGCTGTCGCGCCCCTGTTCGAGCCGGGCCAGATAGTCGGCGCTGACGCCGGCCAGCACCGCCACCTCCTCGCGCCGCAGGCCGGGGGTGCGCCGCCGGCCGCCGCCGGGCAGGCCGACGTCCTCGGGCCGCAGCTCGGCCCGGCGCGCGACCAGAAGTTCCGCGAACGCCGACCGGGCATGCTGCCGATCTGTCATGTCTTCGCCTGCCATGTCTCGATGGTGCCCGGTCCCCGCTCCCGCAGCCACGCCCTGCGGGGTCCAGGATAAGCGCGGTCTGGTTAGCGGACCATGGTCCGGTCAGGGTGGAGGCATGACTTCCTCGACACAGACCCAGCAGATCAAGACCGGATCGTGGGCGCTGGACACCCACCACTCCTCGGTCTCGTTCACCGTGCGCCACCTCGGGATCGCCAAGGTGCGCGGCGGCTTCACCAGCTTCGAGACCGAGTTCGTGGTCGACGAAGCGGGCGCGGCCACCATCGGCGCCACCATCGCCCTCGACTCCTTCGACACCGGCAACGCCGACCGTGACGCCCACATCCGCGCCGCCGACTTCCTCGACGTCGCCAACCGCCCGACCCTCACCTTCCGCGCCACCGCGCCGGTGCGCGTCGCCGAGTCCTTCACCGTCGCGGGCGAGGCCACCCTCGGCACCGTCACCCAGCCGGTCACCCTCGACGTCGAGTGGGGCGGCGTCGCCGACTTCCCCGACGGCACCCGGCACGCCGGCTTCTCCGCCACCGGCGCGATCAAGCGCACCGACTTCGGCGTCGGCGTCCCGATGCCGGGCATGCTGTCGGACACCGTGAAGATCGAACTGGAGATCGAACTGATCGAGCCCGCCTGATCCCGTTCGCTCAGAGCGCAGGCGGGCATGGCACCCGCATCCGCCGCCTGCACTAGCCTGGAGTCGACAACACAGGACTCTTACGTTCGGAGGTTTGGCCGTGGAGGTCAAGATCGGTATTTCGGATAGCCCGCGCGAGCTCGTCATCAACAGCGCGCAGAGCCCTGACGAGATCGAGGCGCTGGTCTCCGAGGCGCTGAGCGGCGCGAGCGGTGTGGTCTCGCTGACCGACGAGAAGGGCCGTAAGTTCCTGATCCAGTCGGCGAAGGTCGCCTACGTGGAGATCGGCTCGCCCGCGACCGGCCGCGTCGGCTTCGCCACGGTCTGAGCTGTCCCGCCTCCCCGCGATTTCGGCCGACGGCTGAGGGACCGGCCGATCTCCTGATCGGGCTTGCGGATAGGAGCCGCTCGAGTTCTGGGCGTGCCCGACGAGGTACCGATGTTCTCGCGAGATCAGTTGCTCAGGTCGTGAAACAGCGAAGGCCTGCCATCGAGTTCGGATGGCAGGCCTTCGCTGTTTCGTTCTCAGCCGATCGGGTGCAGCGGGACGTGCTTGAGGCCGCCCCAGGCCAGGGCCACGGTGGTGTCGACCGCTTCGTCCTTGGGGATCGGGCGGTCGGCCTCGAGCCAGTAGCGAGCGGTGAACTGGCTGGCGCCGACCAGGCCGACGGCCAGGATGCGGGCCCGGTAGGGATCCAGGCCGGAGTCGTGGGCGACGAGGTCGAAGACGGCGTCCACACACGCCTCGGTGGCCTGCTCGACCCGGCGCTGCACCTGCGGCTCGCTGGTCAGGTCGGATTCGAAGACGAGGCGGAAGCCCTGCATCTCGTTGTCGACGAAGTCGAAGTACGCGGCGACCGCGGCCCGCACGCGCTGCTTGTTGTCGGTGGTGGAGCGCAGCGCCTGGCGCACGCTCGACACCAGGATGTCGACATAGTTCTGCAGCACCGCCAGGTACAGCTCCAGCTTGCTCGCGAAGTGCTGGTAGAGCACCGGCTTGCTGACGCCTGCCACCTGCGAGATCTCGTCCATGCCCGCGGCGTGGTAGCCACGCTGGACGAACACTTCGCTGGCCGCGAGCAGCAGTTGCTGGCGTCGCTCGTCACGGGGCAGCCGGGTGCCGCGCTTGGCCGGGACCGTTTCCGGCACCGATCGGCGCGAGGTCATGCGGTCCACGAGGTCTGTCATCTCGGCTCTCTTTGTCGTTTACCCCGGCCCAGGGGTGCGGTCCGGTATCCCACGAACGATACCCGCACGGTGTTCCCATCAAGTTTCGCCCTGGAAATGTAGTACCAGTCCGCGGGGTTCGCCGGGCCGTAACCGCGTGATCTCCTGCGGCCGCCGCGAAGCCGGGGTTGCGCACTGTGAGAATCTGGTGGGGTGACCGACCGACCGGAACGACCATCCGGCGGCGGGCGCGATGTCGCTCGCCCCACGCAACCCACCGAGTCCGGTTCTGTGACGTCGGCGCCAGAAGGGCGAGAACTCCAGGTCTACGACCCGCTCGGGCTGTATCAGCCCGCCGACAAGTCGCGGCAGCCACTGCGCGCCCGCTGGAACCCCACCGACGCCGACAGCGGCCGTCCGCGCAGCCCGCAGCGGGAGGCGAAGAAGCAGAGCGCGATCGGCCGGTTCGTGCGCCGCTACGGCTGGCGGGCCTACGCGCTGCCGGTGTTGCTGGCCGTCACCGTGCTCGTCGTCGTCGACGCCGTGCGCGCGGGCCCGATGCCCGCCGCGGTCGAACCCGGGTTCGGCGCGCTGAGCCCGAAGGTCGCCCAGTCCGGCATCATCGGCGCCCCGCCCGGCGACGGGAAGTTCCCCGCCGATCTGCCGCTGGGCGCGCTGCCAGAGGGCGGCGAGTACGTCGATCGCGCGGCGGGCACCTGGCATGTGGTGCCCGGCACCAGCCCCCAGGTCGGCACCGGCACCGAGCGGGTGTTCCGCTACACCGTCGAGGTCGAGGACGGGATCGACACCGGCCCGTTCGGCGGTGACGCCGCGGTGGCCAAGATGGTGGAGACCACCCTGGCCAACCCGAAGAGCTGGACCCACGACCCGCGCTTCGGTTTCCAGCGCGTCGACACCGGTGAACCCGACTTCCGGCTCTCGCTCACCTCCCGCGAGAGCACCCGCGCCGCGTGCGGATTCGAGATCCCGATCGACTCCTCCTGCTACAACGCCGATATCGACCGCGTGGTGCTCTCGGAGGTGCGCTGGGTGCGCGGCGCGCTGGCCTTCGACGGCGACATCGGCTCCTACCGGCAGTACCAGATCAACCACGAGGTCGGCCACGCCATCGGCTACCACGGCCACCAGCCCTGCGAGACCGACGGCGGACTCGCGCCGATCATGATGCAGCAGACCTTCGGCACCAAGAACAACGACATCGCCCTGCTCGACCCGCACGGTGTGGTGCCCGCCGACGGCAAGACCTGCCGCTTCAACCCCTGGCCGTACCCGAGGGGGTGAGGCCCCCGGCGATGCGCGACCATAGACGGGAAGAACCCCGCGGCCGGCGATGTTGTCACCATTGCCAACCCGCACGGTTTTCGCCATAGATACAGGAGCTCTGACGTGTCATTCAACGGGTCCCTGCCGCCGCTCGTCGAGCCGGCCGCGGAACTGACCAAGGACGAGGTCGCTCGCTACAGCAGGCACCTGATCATCCCCGATCTGGGCGTCGACGGTCAGAAGCGCCTGAAGAACGCCAAGGTGCTCGTGATCGGCGCGGGTGGTCTCGGTTCGCCCGCGCTGCTGTACCTGGCCGCGGCCGGGGTCGGCACCCTCGGCATCGTCGAGTTCGACGAGGTCGACATGTCGAACCTGCAGCGCCAGATCATTCACGGCGAGTCCGATATCGGCCGGTCGAAGGCCGACAGCGCCCGCGATTCGATCCGCGAGATCAACTCCGGGATCGACGTGCGGCTGCACAAGATCCGGCTGGAGCCGGACAACGCGGTCGAGCTGTTCCGCGAGTACGACTTGATCGTCGACGGCACCGACAACTTCGCCACCCGCTACCTGGTCAACGACGCCGCCGTGCTCGCGGGCAAGCCCTATGTGTGGGGCTCGATCTACCGCTTCGAGGGCCAGGTCTCGGTGTTCTGGGAGGACGCCCCCGACGGCCGTGGCATCAACTACCGCGACCTGTACCCGGAGGCCCCGCCGCCGGGCATGGTCCCCTCCTGCGCCGAGGGCGGCGTGCTCGGCGTGCTGTGCGCGTCGATCGGTTCGGTGATGGTGACCGAGGCGATCAAGCTGATCACCGGCATCGGTGAGACGCTGCTCGGCCGCCTGATGGTCTACGACGCACTGGACATGAACTACCGCACCATCAAGCTGCGCCGCGATCCGGAGCGTCAGCCGATCACCGAGCTGATCGACTACGAGGCGTTCTGCGGTGTGGTCTCGGAAGAGGGTGTGGCCGCCGCGGCCGGGTCGACGATCACCGCCGCCGAACTGAAGGATCTGCTCGACGCGGACAAGGTCGAGCTGATCGACGTGCGCGAGCCGGTCGAGTGGGACATCGTCCACATCGACGGCGCGACGCTGATCCCCAAGGACCGCATCCTGTCCGGTGAGGCGCTGGCCGAACTGCCGCAGAACAAGCCGATCGTGTTGCACTGCAAGACCGGTATCCGCTCGGCCGAGGCGCTGGCGGCGCTCAAGCGCGCCGGTTTCGCCGACGCCACGCACCTGCAGGGCGGCGTCGTGGCCTGGGCCAAGCAGGTCGATCCGTCGCTGCCGGTCTACTGATCCGGTAACTGCGCTGTTGCCGACCTCGCCGAAGATTGCGGCGAGGTCGCAAAGTGGAGTGTGCCAGCGTGCCTTAGGGCTCGGGCGGTAGCCGCGGGGTTACGGTACGGCCGTGACCTCAGTCGAACCTCCCGAGCATGTGCGGGCCACATTCGGGCTTCGCGAAGTGACACCGGTCTCCCTCGGTGACTGGGACGGTGGCTGGCGGCTGGGTGACGTGGTGCTGAGTCCGGTGGCCGATCACGCGCGGGCCGCGTGGTCGGCGAAGGTGCGCGAGACGCTGGCGGTCGACGGTCTGCGGGTGGCGCGCCCGGTGCGCGCCACCGACGGCCGGTACGTGGTGTCCGGCTGGCGCGCCGACACCTTCGTCGACGGCGCGCCGGAGCCGCGGCACGACGAGGTGGTGTCGGTGTCGCTGCGATTACACAAGGCGACAGCGCCCCTGGAACGTCCGCGTTTCCTGGTGCAGCCGCCGGTCGCGCCGTGGGTCGACGTCGACGTGTTCGTGGCCGCCGACCGGGCCGCCTGGGAATCGGTGCCGCTGCGCAGCTTGCGCGCGGGCGGCGTCCCGATCGCCGCGACCCCCGACGGGCAGCGCAGCCTGGAACTGATCGGTCAGCTGGCCACCCTGCGCAAGCCGGTGCGCGGACCCGATCAGCTCGTGCACGGCGATCTCTTCGGCACCGTCCTGTTCGCCGGCGCGCACACGCCCGGCCTGACCGACATCACCCCGTACTGGCGTCCGGCCGCCTGGGCCGCCGGGGTGGTGGTCGTCGACGCGCTGGCCTGGGGCGGTGGCGACGACGGCCTGCTCGACCGCTGGGCCAGCCTGCCGGAATGGCCGCAGATGTTGTTGCGCGCCTTGATCTTCCGGCTGGCCGTGCACGCCTTGCACCCGCGGTCCACCCCGGAGGCGTTTCCCGGCCTGGCCCGCACGGCGGACATGGTCCGTTTGGCGTTGTAAGGGCGAATTGCGCCGATAGTGACCGATGGGTCTGATGTGGTTTCAAATCCGTTGAGACCCAACGTTTCCTGGGATATCCCGTGCTATCTTCATCGAGCATCGCCGCCATGTGTCCTGCGCCGGACCGGGGGACCCGTGCGGCCCGTCACGAGCGGTGAGGATTGCTGCGGGTGAGAATCCAGCCCAGACAACAGATTCTGGATATTTGGAGCGCCATGCTCTCGGCCTGCTACCGGGACGAGAAATGGCATTGGGACGGAGTCCTCGGCGCCAATTCGATCAGTGATTCCGAACAGCTGCTGTGCCTGCTGTATCCGGCCACCGAGATCGAGAGCTTCGCGCTGGACCGCCCCGAGGCGATGTCCGACGACGTCAGGGTCGTCCTCGAGGCGTTCGGCGGCCAGGCCAGGATCGGCATCACGGTGCTCGGCCTGGTCGAGGAGTACCTGGCCCGCAACACCGATCCCGACGGCCTGCCCCGCTTCGACGCGGGCAGCTACCTGCGCGCCACCGGCGACACCGAGCCGACACCCGCCCAGCACGCGCTGGAGGTGGTGGACGGCTACTCCATGTCGGTGACGCTGTGCATCGCCGCGCTCGGCTTCGCCCGGGTCTTCGACCGCTGGGCGCGCACCGAGCGGCGCAAGGACATCAGCGCCAGGATCGCCGAGCTCAGTACCGGATTGAGTACCCGGCTGACCGCCGCGATGACGGGCCTGGTGCGCAGTTTCGTGGTCAACACGGCCTCGCCGCGCTCACCGTCGGGCAAGGCGATGCTCGGCATGCTCAACCAGTCGGGGCAGCCGGAGAAGGTGGTCGTCGACGCCGTCGCCCGCAGCCTCGATCGCGTGCGCGCCCGGCTGCGCAACGACGTCACGCTGGGCCGGGCGCCGGAATCCGAACTCGACGACGAGGATCTGCTCTTCGAGTGCGGCTGGAGCTGGGGCGTGGTGCAGGGCGCCGACCCGGTCGACTTCGTCCCCGACGCCATCGGTTCCAGCATCGGCTACGCCGACCCGAGGCCCTACCTCTACTTCACCATCACCGCCCTCGACGGCATCAACGACGTGCTCTCCCAGCGCACCAGAGAGCTCGACCTGCTCGACGACACCCAGTACCGCCTGGCCGAGGCGCTGCGCATCCGCTGGGACATCACCCAGCGCTACTGGGCGACGGTCGCCCGCTTCGGCAGCGGCACCTGGCCGCTGGAGGACATCCCGTGGCGGACCTCCGACGGCGAGGAGTCGGACTACTTCTCCCTCATCGTGTCCGCGGTGCTGATCCAGGAACTGGTGGCCCGCACCGCCTCCGACGACGACCTCACCCGCGCGATCGGCATCTTCGACGAGCTGGCCCGCCGCGGCCGGATCATCCGCAGGCCCACCCAGGACGACCCGTCCCTGGCCCTGCACCACCCCGGCGTGCGGATGACCCTGCGCGGCAGCGAACTCGTCGACGGCGGCGGCTCCCGCCTGGAGTGGATCGCCTCGGACTTCGCGCCCGTGCTGCTCAAGCGCAGCCTGCAGGCAGCCCGCCTGTCCGGCAACATCACCGCCCGCGACCGGCTGATGGAACTGGCCAAGAAGGTGATGGACCACCTGGACCTGCGGATGATCACCGACGGTGACGCCGCGGGCCTGTGGGACGATCCCGGCGCGGCCTTCGGTGCCGCCGCCAGGGCGGGTCAGACGCTCCCGTCCTGGTACATGACCGAGCGCGTGATCGAATGCCTGGTCACCGCGGACCGCACCTACCGGGAGGCGCCGCTGCGCTCCCCGGCGATGGTGGTGCGCGCCGTCGAACTGCTCAACGAGGCCGAGCACCTGCTCAATCAGGAGATGCTCAATGTCAGCGTCGAGGACACCTCGGCCAACCGCATCGCGCTCGACGGCGTCGAGCAGCAGCTGGCCAGGGCCCGCGACGTGGTGAATCTGCAACCGGGAACGGCGTTCACGCTCGCCTCGGCGGCCCTGATCGAACTGGACCGGCTCGCCTACGCTCGTCTCGACGCGATGAGGAGCACGTGACCCCATGATCGTTTTCGCCACCTCGGACAAGGGCGGCACCGGACGGTCCGTGACCAGTTGCAACCTGGCCTACCGGCTGGGCTTGCGCGGGATCAGCACGGCCTATCTCGACTTCGACTTCGGCTCACCGACCGCGGGCGCGCTGTTCGAGATCAGCGCGGTCGAGCGGGGCACCGCCTCCGGCAGCGGTCTGCACTCGTACCTGCGCGGCCACAACAGCCTGCCGCAGCGCATCGACGTGCGGGCCAACACCAATCGGGATGCCCTGCGCAGCCAGCGATCCCGGGGCGGCAAGCTGGTCCTGCTGCCCGGCGACGAGGGCGGCGGCGAGGCCATGTCGGCCAACGACGCGCATGTGGTGCGCCGCTGCCGCGAACTGCTGCTCGATCTGGACAGCACCTACAAGGTGGTGATCGTCGACCTGAGCGCGGGCCGGTCGGTGGCCATGCAGATCGCGCTGGAAGCGACCCGCCCGCAGGACATGCCGGACAAGGAGGTGTGCTGGCTGGTCTACCACCGCTGGACCCGGCAGCACCTGATGGCCGCGCAGGGGCTGGTGCACGGGCCCAAGGGCCTGCTGAAGACCGGGGTCGAACTCGGCTACGCCCCCGACGACCTGCTGGCCCGGATCCGCTTCGTCCGCACCGCCGTTCCGCGCGTCACCGACGAGCACGCGGCCAGCGGTGGCCCCCAGGCGGCGTGGCTGCTCAAGCAGAACGACGCGTTGCGTTCGCTGGCGGCCGAGTACCGGCTCGGCGCGGGCGCGCTGCTGGGGGAGACGCCGGTCGAGCCCGTGTTGCAGTGGCGGGAGCAGATCGTGCTCGACGCGGATGTGAACGCGGGCATCGCCAATCGCGCCACCGTCGACGCCTTCGAGGAACTGGCGCGGCGGCTCTGGGATCGCGCGACCTGGGTGCGGGTGTAACCGCGGGAAAACGCCCGCTCGGGCACAATGCGCGCAATCGCGACATAACTTGCGAAAGGGACTGGGGGAGGGGAAAATTCGATGGGCGTGTCCGATCGATGGGCGCGCCGTCGTGATGGCTAGAATCGCCACGATTCTATCCGGACGGGTTGACGAGGGGCTGTGGTTGTGGGTGGCGCCGTCTACGCCGAGTCGACGGCGTCAGTGCGTGTCGAGGATGTACCGCTGTCGCACGTGTCCATCGAGGTCGGGCACTTCTACATGTCGGACCTGCTCAACGGCGAAGCGACGATCGCGGCCCAGTTCCGGCGGGTGGCACCGCTGCTCGAGGCCTTCACCGAGATCGCCAGGCAGGACTTCGCCGAGGCCGCCGGTGGCGCCTCGCGGGTGCGGGTGAGTACCTGCTTCCTGCTCGACGACTACTTCCAGACCGACGCCGATCCACGCCGGATCGTGCCGAAACTGCTGCGCATCGCCGAGGAATGCGGCGTCCGGATCGACTACCTGGCCAGTGAGGCCGGGTGCAGCCGGTATCTGCGCCGTCAGCACGACGAGCCGCGGATTCCGCTGGCGCAGATGGTCGCCGACGCGATCGTGGCCGAACCGGCGCCGGGAAGCACCGGGCGCAGGCCACCGACCGCGGAGTCGGGCTGGCTGTGCAACGGCGAGCGGTCCAGCGATCACGAGCCGGGGCACGCCATGGAGGTCAACTACCGGCCGCCGGTGGAGTTCGCCGCGCGCAATCACAACATCTTCCTCGACGTCGAGATGTGGCGCGATCGTGGCGCGGGCCAAGAGGTGCTCTGGTCGTGCCCCTTCCTGGCCTCGGTCTGGCAGCTGCTGCGCCTCGGCATGCTCCGCTACGAGGGCAAGGCCATCGTCGATGCCGAGTACTGGCCGCCGGGGCACGAATGGCCGGCGCGCTGGGCGGATTTCCCGAGCGTGATCCGGTTGCAGGAGCGGGCGGCGCCGTTCGCCGCGTTCCGCTCGCTGTCGCTGCTGCCGCAGCGGTACGTGGGCATCGAGCACGCGGTGCGGATGATCCTCGACCACGTCCAGCCCGACCCCGCCGTCGTCGGGCTGCTCACCCGCCGCGCGGGCGAACAGGGGATCGCGATGACCGACGACGTCACCGACCGGCTCTCGCACTTCTTCCTCAGCAGCCTGTAGATCCGATGCCGTCACCAGCGCATACGGGCTACGCTGCAGCAATGCATCTCAGCGGTGGACCGCTGGCGCTCCTGGGCGAAGTGCGCACCGGGCTGCTGCCGGAGTCGGCGGCGTTGAGCCGTGGGTCGGCGGCGGAATTGCTGACTCTCGTGCGGGGCCGACGCGTGCAGTCGCGGGAACGTCCGGTCAGCTGGGCGCAGTCGCCGGTGATCTCCGAGGGCGTCGACTGCCGGCTCGCCACCCCCGCGCGGGGCCGGGTGCGGGCGGTCGGGACGGTCGCGGCCCACGCCGTGGTGCTGGGCGGCCGGATCCTGCAGAGCTCGGCGACGGCCACCGTGACCGCCGGGGAGGGCACCCATCGGCGCAGCTGGGGTCACTACCTGGGCCGGATCGGGATCGTCGAGATCCTCACCCGGATACCGCCGGACATCAGCACCCAGCTGGTCGACGGTTTCCTCGGTGCGGGGGACGCGACGACGGCCACGCTGGACCCCGGCGCGATCGCGGCCCGCCTGCACATGCGGGTCCGCACCGATCCGATGCTGAACCAGAAGCCGCCGATCCAGACCAGCGCGTCGCGGCTGCGGTGGGCCGCGCGGGTGGAGCGCGGGCAGGCGCCGAGCATGTCGTTCGTCCTGCTCGACGACGAGACCCGGCTGGCCTCGGTGGTGGTCGGCGACGAGGCGGAACTGGCGATGGTGCAGGCCTTCTGCGAGGACCTGGCCATGCACGACTGGCTGCTGACGGTGCTCACCGAGGTCATCGACGAGGCCGAGATGGCCGAGCTCTCGCGCAGTTCGCCCGCCCAGGTGCTCACCCCGCTGCTGGAGCACCTGGTGCACCTGTGGTTGCCCGGCGCCTTCACCCCGGCGCCGTTGCGCGGCCTGTGGACGGGTCTGGAGGCCGAACCCGGCTTCACCGTGCAGTGGAATTCCCGGATCGGGCAGCTGCGCGACCGGGTCGCGGTGGCGACGCTCGGCGCGCTCACCCGCAGCCAGTCGCGCTGGTGATCACAGCCGGAACAGCTGCCGCACCAGCAACGCGAAGAACACCGAGGTCGACACGATGCCCGCGTACGACTCCACGATCAGGGTGGCCTGCGCGAACGAACCCAGCTTGGGCAGATCGTCGGTGCCCACCGGATTCAGGAAGTTCAGCAGTCCCACCCGCACGGCGGTGTTGACGCCGATCCCGGTGCTCGACAGGTAGAAGACCCCGACGAACAGCGCGATCTCCACCGCGATCCAGGCCAGCAGCAGGAACGGCCGATAGCCGTAGCCGCACAGCAGGTCCGAGGTCATTCCGGGTAGTCGCCGCCAGCGTGGGCTGCGCGCTCTGGTCTTGGCGCGCGCCATGTTCAGCCCGCACCGGTCCTGTCCGCGCGGGTTCTCGGTGGTGGTGTGCAGGCGGTAGGCCTGCCGGTAGGCGAGCGCGGCGTGCGCGGGCAGCTTGTGCGCCGAGAGCTGTTCACCGAGTTCCTCGTACACCTCGGCGAGCAGGATCGACTGGGTGCGGCTCAGCCGCAGCGGGCCGCGGAATTCGACCTCGGCGGCGAACAGCGCGGTGAGCACGGTCTCGCAGGACAGCTCGCGTCCGGCGTTGTCGAGCACGTCGGGATCGGCGTCGCGATAGAGGTGGGCGAAGACCAGGCTGTCGCCGACGCGGCGGGTCGAGGGCGGAACGTAGTCGGCGAGGAACTGCTCGACCCGGTGATTGAGTTCGTCGAGCAGGGCGTATTCGTCGGCCGGTCCCGGCGCGCGCAGGAAATCGGCGACGACGTCGGCGAAAGCGCCCGCGTGCCTGCGGATCAGGGTGGTCTTGGAGGCGACGAAGTCGCCGAGCCGATCGTGTTCGGCGTAGTCGGTCATCCCTCGTCGACCGGCCCACGGTCCTTGTACCACCGGCGATCGGTGGGATCGGCGCTCGGCCAATCGGGAACGATGCGGTGCACCAGCAGATCTCGTGGTTCCCCCGCGCCGAAGTACTGGTCCTCGTAACCCGCCCAGACGAAGCCGGAATTCTTGTACAGCGTCGCCGCCGGCACATTCGACGGGCGCACGGTGATGAAGACAGCGTCGACCTGCGACGAACGGCATTGCGCGACAGCCAGATCCAGGAGTGAGCGGCCGAGACCCCGGCCCTGATAGCCCGCCGAGACGGCCAGGCCGATCAGCCAGGCGGTGCTACGGCCGACCGCCACCATCGCATACCCGCAAATCGAACCTGCCAGATCGGCGACCAGCCAATGCGCTCCGTGGATATCGAACAATTGCCTGATGGCGAAATACGGATAGGCCAGCGGCATGAATTCGTGCGATTCGAGCTCGGCGATGGCGGCCAGATCGTCGACGGTGGCGGATCGGAATCGTAGCTCTGCCTGCTCGTTCGAGATGTTCAATACCGCTCACCTCTGCCGCCCCGGTGCAAGTCTGAACTCCAGGGTAAGCGCAGATCGGTGATTGCGGCCACAACCACGGCCGAAAAGTGTTGGCACACAGCCGAAAGCCACGTTCGGTGAGGGGAGCCGAACGTGGCTTTCGGGGTCTCGCTGGGTGGATCAGACGCTGGCGTAGGCCAGCGAGGGCGCCCGGTCGGTGGCGAAGTTGGTGCGCAGGTAGCACCACCAGGTGACCGCCGCCATCACCACGAACACCGCGGCGTAGGCCCAGAAGGCGGGGGCCATGGTCTTGAGGTGGACGTTGGACAGGCGCAGCGCCTGCTGGACGACGAAGCCACCCGCGGCGCCGACCGCGCCGATGACACCGATGGCGGCGCCGGCCTGGCGCTTGGCCGAGATGGCCGCCTCGGCGATGTCGATGCCGTGCTCGGAGGCGTACTTCTTGGCGGTCGCGTTGAAGATCGACGGGATCATCCGGTAGGTGGAACCGTTGCCGATGCCGGCCAGCACGAACAGCGCCAGGAAGGACGCCAGGTAGAGCGGGAAGCTCTTCAGGTCCACCGCGAGCACGATGAACGCGGCCGCGATCGACATGCCGCCGAAGACGTAGACGGTGATCTTGGCGCCGCCGCCGATCTTGTCGGAGACCCAGCCGCCGAACGGACGGCTGAACGAACCGACCAGCGCGCCGAGGAAGGCGAGGTTACCGAGGGTGGTGATCCAGCCGATCTTGGCCAGGTCGGGGAAGGTGGCCTTGATCAGCGTCGGGAAGGCGAAGGAGAAGCCGATGAACGAACCGAAGGTGCCGATGTAGAGGAAGGCCATGATCCAGGTGTGCCGGTTGGTCAGGGCCAGCTTGTAGGACTTGCCGTCGGACTTCGCCTCGGCGATGGAGTCCATGAAGTACAGCGCGCCGATGGTGGCGACCGCGATGAACGGCAGCCAGAACAGCACCGCCAGGGTGATGCCGAAGCGGAAACCGCCCGCGTCCTTGGCCATGATGTGGGTGCCGAAGGTGATCAGCAGCGGCACGATCAGCTGGGTCTGCGCGACGCCGAGGTTGCCGCCCGCGGCGTTGAGGCCCAGCGCGGCGCCCTTCTTGCCCTCGGGGAAGAAGAACGAGATGTTGGCCATCGACGACGAGAAGTTACCGCCACCGACACCGGCCAGCGAGGCCAGCACGAGGAAGACCCACATCGGGGTGCCGGGCTGGTTGACGAAGTAGAGGATGCCCAGGGTCGGGATGAACAGCATCGCCGCGCTGAACGCGGTGAAGGCGCGACCACCGAACTTCGGGACGGCGAAGGTGTACGGGATGCGCAGCGCGGCGCCGACCAGGGTCGGGATGGAGGTCAGCAGCAGGGCGTTGCTGACCGCGGTCGGGTTGCCCTTGCCCAGTCCGGCCAGGAACTCGAAGCCGGCCGAGCCCATGGCGGTGACGATGGAGCCCCAGATCACCCAGATGCTGAAGCCCAGGTTCTCCGCGAAGACCGAGAACCAGAGGTTCTTGCGGGCGGTCTGCTTGCCGCCGGCTTCCCAGAACTCCGGATTGTCCGGGTTCCACTGGGTCAGCCAGCGGCCCTTCTTCTGATATTCGAAGGACGGGGATTCCGTCTCCTGGCCGGTGGCGGCGATTGCGGTCATCGGCTTCCTCTCGATCGGGCTCGATAGAAGCGCATCGACTTTCGTGGCGTTCGATGCGCTTCTTGCGGGGTCGAGATAAAGGTAGAAGCCGGTTGTTGCGTGACAATGGCCTCAGGTGACGTTCCAGCCAACTCACGCTCACCGCCGAAATCGCGGGTCGGTGACCGGCCGGAAACCTGGATGTAGAAGAGCCGCCGGTTCGCTTTTCTCAGCGATCCGGGTACTCGGCGATGAGCGAGCCGAGGAAGCAGCGGGTCGCCTGCATCGCCTTGTCGGCGTCGCCGTCGATCACGGCCTGCACGAGTTCGGCGTGCTCGGTGTCGTAGGCGTCGTCGGAGCGGGCGGTGCGCGCGTGGATCACGTGCTCGATGATCGGCAGCAGCGAATCGTAGAACTCCAGGTATACCGCGTTGTGGCTGGCGACGACGATCGCACGGTGTAGTTCCACGTCGGCGGCGATGGCGACCGGGTCGGGTTCGGTCCAGTTGCGGTTGCTGCGCTCGGCGAGCAGGCGGCGCAGCGTGGCGATGTCGGCGTCGTCGCGACGGCGGGCGGCCAGGCCCGCGGCGGTGGTGTCGAGCGCCTGCCGCAGTTCGAGGATGTCGCGCTCCTCGGCGTCGGCGAAGTACTTGCCCAGGGTGCCGCCGACCTCGGAGGTGGCGATCACATAGGTGCCCGAGCCCTGGCGGCGTTCGAGCATGCCCGCGTGCACGAGGGCCTGGACGCCTTCGCGGACGGTGTTGCGCCCGGTCCCGGTGAGCTCGGTGAGTTCGGGTTCCGTGGGGATCCGTTGGCCCACTGGCCAACGGCCGGAACGGATCTCGGCCCGAAGCTGTTCGGTGACCTGAGCGATGAGGCTGGTTCGCCGGACGGGTTGCACGTCAGCCAGGGTACCGCTGCTCACAAATCATTGCACCGATCATCGGGTCATCCTATGATTTGCCAGTGACCGCGACCCTCCCCGATGCCCGCACCCTGCCCGATTCCGGTACGCGCAGTCGTACCCGCGCGCTGATCGAAGGCCGCCTGCTCGTGCTGGCGGCGATCATCATGTCGGCCCTCACGCTGCGGGCCGCGGTGACCGCGTTCAGTCCGCTGGCGGAGGAGATCGGCGCGGATATCGGGTACGGGACGGCGATCGTCGGGGTGTTCGGCATGCTGCCGACCGCGATGTTCGGCCTCGCCGGGCTGGTCGCGCCGCTGCTGGTGCGCCGGTACGGGCTCGAGCGCACGGTGCTGCTGGCGATGCTGCTGGCCGGTGCCGGGTCGCTGGTGCGCGCGTTCGCGGGTGGCACCGGGGAACTGCTCGGGTTCTCCGCGGTGGTGCTGCTCGGCATGGGCATCGGCAATGTGGTGATCCCGCCGCTGGTGAAGCGGTATTTCGCCGATCAGCTGGCCGCGATCAGCTCCCTCTACATCGTGATGGTGCAGCTGAGCACCGTCGTGCCCGCGTTCGTCGCGGTGCCGCTGGCGCAGGACCACGGCTGGCGGATCTCGATGGGGGTGTGGGCGCTGGTCGGCTTCGCCGCCGCGGTGCCGTGGGTGTTCGTGCTGCGCGACCGCAAGGGCCGCGACCGCCACGACGTCACCGCCCTGCCCGCCGAATCGTCAACGGCGACAGGCAAAGTGTGGCGTTCGCCGGTGGCCTGGGGGATGGCGGCGATGTTCGGCATGACCTCGCTGACCACCTACGCCATGTTCGCCTGGCTGCCCAAGATCCTGTCCGACGCCGGCGCGAGCGCGGGCTTCGGCGGCAGCATGGTCGGCCTGTTCGCGCTCATGGGCCTGATCCCCGCGCTGGGCGCGCCGACCGTGGTCTCGCGGATGCGTAATCCGTTCCCCGTCGTGGTCGGCTGCATGGTGCTGTTCGTCATCGCCTTCGCCGGTCTGCTGATCGCGCCCATGGGCGCCCCGGTGCTGTGGGTGGTGCTGCTGGGGCTGGGCCCGAGCACCTTCCCGATGGCGCTGACGCTGATCAACCTGCGCACCCGCACCCCGCGGGGGTCGGCGGCGCTGTCCGGGTTCACCCAGGGCGTCGGCTACGCGGTGGCGTGCGTCGGACCGTTGCTGTTCGGCATGCTGCACACCTGGACCGGCGGCTGGGCGGTCCCGTTCGGCATGCTCCTGGTCGCCCTCGGCGTGCTGCTGGCGGGTGCCTGGCAGGCGTGCAAGCCGCGCATGCTCGAAGACACCTGGAATTGAGCCGGGAAATCTCACCGCTCGAGTTGCGCGCGTGTGCGTCGAGGGTAATGCTGTGTACGTCACACCCTCACGGGTGATTCCGACGATTTCTGGCCGCTTCCTTACCTGCGGAAATCGTTGTGTCACACGCCGGAAACAAAAGGGCCGATCTCACCCGCTCTGAGCGGCATAGGTGAGAAACCGTTGATTCGCGCGACATTTCCCGCAGCATTCCGGCAATACCCATTTCCTACCGTTGGGCCATCGCACTTTTGGGAGGCCCAACTTGAGCACGCTGAAGCGTAACCACGACATCGAGCACTGGGATGCCGAAGATGTCGCGGCCTGGGAGGCCGGCGGCAAGGACATTGCCAAGCGCAACCTGATCTGGTCGGTCTTCGCCGAGCACATCGGGTTCTCGGTGTGGTCGATCTGGTCGGTGATGGTGCTGTTCATGCCCGCCGACAAGTTCGGCATCGACCCGGCGGGCAAGTTCTTCCTGGTCGCCATGCCGACCCTGGTCGGCGGGTTCCTGCGGATCCCCTACACCGTGGCCACCGCGCGCTTCGGCGGTCGCAACTGGACGATCTTCAGCGCGCTGCTGCTGGTGGTCCCGCTGCTGCTGACGCTGTACTTCGTCACCCAGCCGGGCACCTCGTACACGACCTTCCTGGTCGTCGCGGCGTTCGCCGGTGTCGGCGGCGGTAACTTCGCCTCGTCGATGACCAACATCAACGCCTTCTACCCGCAGCGGCTCAAGGGCTGGGCGCTGGGCATGAACGCGGGCGGCGGCAATATCGGTGTCCCGGTGATCCAGCTGCTCGGCCTGCTGGTGCTGGTCACCCTCGGCGGCGACTACGCCTACCTCATCTGCGCGATCTACCTGGTCCTCGTCGGTCTCACCGCGGTCGGCGCTGCGCTGTACATGGACAACCTGACCAACCAGAAGGCCGACCTGTCTTACATGGGCAAGGCCCTGCGGGTGCCGCAGTCCTGGGCGATCGCCTTCCTCTACATCGGCACCTTCGGTTCGTTCATCGGTTACAGCTTCGCCTTCGGCCAGATCCTGCAGATCAGCTTCAAGGCCGGTGGTGACACCGCCGCCCAGGCCGCCGTGCACGCCGCCTCGATCGCCTTCATCGGCCCGCTGCTCGGTTCGCTGGCCCGCCCCTACGGCGGCAAGATGGCCGACCGGATCGGTGGCAGCCGGGTCGCGCTCGGCACCTTCGGCGCCATGATGGCCGCCGCGCTGATCGTGATCGCCGCCTCGACGATGGCCGACCGCAACAACGGGATCGCCTCCGGCGCCACCATGGCCCTGCTGGTCGTCGGCTTCATCGCCCTGTTCGTGCTCTCCGGTTTCGGCAACGGCGCCGTCACCAAGATCATCCCGTCGGTGTTCGAGGCCAAGTCCAAGAGCCTGCCGCTCCCGCGGGCCGAGCAGGCCGCCTGGTCGCAGAACGCCGGCGGCGCGCTGATCGGCTTCGTCGGCGCGATCGG
Source organism: Nocardia sp. NPDC050718 (assembly GCF_040654235.1). Lineage (NCBI taxonomy): Bacteria > Bacillati > Actinomycetota > Actinomycetes > Mycobacteriales > Nocardiaceae > Nocardia > Nocardia sp. NPDC050718. The sequence continues at coordinate 1,595,416 of NZ_JBFAHQ010000001.1, forward strand.
CTCCCTCGGCGGCGTCGGCATCAACATGGTGCTGCGCAGCTCCTACGCCAGCACCTCCTCGGCCACCACCGCGTTCTGGGTGTTCCTCGCCTTCTACGTGCTCTGCGCGGCCGTCACCTGGACGGTGTTCCTGCGCCGTCCCCGCCTGTCCACCGTGCCTGCCGACTCCGATGTCGTGGTCGAGGCCGAGTCCCTGGTCCTCGAGGCCGAAAACAACGCTTCGTCGGCCACTACGTCGGCTCGCTGACTACCCGACCACAACCAAGGAGGTCACTCTCATGAACAGCACTCGCAAGACAGTGGTCGTGGTCGGCCACGGCATGGTCGGTCACCGCTTCGTCGAGGCCCTGCGCTCGCGCGACGAGGCAGGCGAATGGCAGGTCGTCATCCTCTCCGAGGAGAAGCTGCCCGCCTACGACCGCGTCGGCCTGTCCTACTACGTCGGCAGCTGGAAGGCCGAGGAGCTCGCGCTGCCCGGTAACACCTACGACGGCGACCCTCTGGTCGACCTGCGGCTGGGCCAGCGCGGCGAGTCCATCGACACCGCGGCCAAGACCGTCACCAGCTCCAACGGCGACGTCATCGCCTACGACGCGCTGGTCATGGCCACCGGTTCGTACCCGTTCGTCCCGCCGGTGCCCGGTCACGACCTGCCCGAGTGCTTCGTCTACCGCACCATCGACGACCTCGACGGCATCCGCGCCGCCGCCGACGCGGCCGGTCCCGGCGCGCACGGCGTCGTCGTCGGTGGCGGTCTGCTCGGCCTGGAGGCCGCCAACGCGCTGCGGCTGATGGGCATGACCCCGCACGTCATCGAGTACAACGACCGCCTGATGCCCGCCCAGGTCGACGCCGGTGGTGGCGCGATCCTGGAGAAGCTGGTCACCGACATCGGCCTCAACGTGCACACCGGCGTGGGCACCGCCAAGATCGTCTCGATCGAGGAGGAGGGGGCCAACAACGTCACCCTGCACCTGTCGGACGAGTCGGAGATCCACGCCTCGCTGGTGGTGTTCTCGGCCGGTATCCGCCCGCACGACGCGCTGGCCAAGGCCGCGGGCCTGGAGATCGGCGCCCGCGGCGGCATCCTCACCGATGTCACCCTGCAGACCTCGGACCCGAGCGTCTACGCGATCGGTGAGTGCGCCGCGATCGAGGGCATCTGCTACGGCCTGGTCGCCCCCGGCTACACCACCGCCGAGATCGTCGCCGACCGGCTGCTCGGTGGCGCGGGCGAGTTCCCCGGCGCCGACATGTCCACCAAGCTGAAGCTGATGGGTGTCGACGTCGCCTCCTTCGGTGACGCGCACGGCACCACCGAGGGCGCGCTCGAGGTCGTGCTGCACGACGCGGCCAAGGGCACCTACGCCAAGCTGGTCGTCTCCGACGACGCGCAGACCCTGCTCGGCGGCATCCTCGTCGGTGACGCCAGCCAGTACGCGGCCCTGCGCCCGCTGGTCGGCCGCCCGCTGCCCGCCGACGCCGCCGCGCTGATCTCGCCCGCGGGCGCCGAACTCGGCGCCGACGCGCTGCCCGACGACGCCCAGATCTGCTCCTGCAACAACGTCAGCAAGGGCGCGATCTGCGGCGCCATCGCCGACGGCGCCTGCGACATCCCCGGCATCAAGAGCTGCACCAACGCCGGCACCTCCTGCGGTGGCTGTGTGCCGATGATCAAGAAGCTGCTTGAGCAGTCCGGCGTGGAGATGTCCAAGGCGCTGTGCGAGCACTTCAGCCAGTCGCGCGCCGAGCTGTTCCAGGTCGTGCAGGTCACCGGCATCCGCACCTTCTCCGAGCTGATCGCCAAGCACGGCAAGGGCACCGGCTGCGACATCTGCAAGCCGACCGTCGCCTCGATCCTGGCCTCGACCTCGAGCGATCACATCCTCGACGGCGAGCAGGCGGCGCTGCAGGACACCAACGACCACTTCCTGGCCAACATGCAGAAGAACGGCACCTACTCGGTGGTGCCGCGGATGCCCGGTGGTGAGGTCACCGCCGAGCAGCTGATCGTCATCGGTGAGGTCGCCAAGGAGTTCGACCTCTACGTCAAGGTCACCGGTGGCCAGCGCATCGACCTGTTCGGCGCGACCGTGGAGCAGCTGCCGCTGATCTGGAAGCGCCTGGTCGACGCCGGCATGGAGTCGGGCCACGCGTACGGCAAGTCGCTGCGCACCGTCAAGAGCTGCGTCGGTTCCACCTGGTGCCGCTACGGCCAGCAGGACTCGGTCGGCATGGCCGTGCTGCTGGAGAAGCGCTACCGCGGCCTGCGCTCGCCGCACAAGCTGAAGCTGGCCGTCTCGGGCTGCGCGCGCGAGTGCGCCGAGGCCCGCGGCAAGGACGTCGGCGTGATCGCCACCGAGCACGGCTGGAACCTCTACGTCGGCGGCAACGGTGGTCTGACCCCGAAGCACGCCGTGCTGCTGGCCGGCGACCTCGACGACGAGACGCTGATCCGCTACATCGACCGCTACCTGATGTTCTACATCCGCACCGCCGACCGCCTGCAGCGCACCGCGCCCTGGCAGGAGGCGCTCGAGGGCGGCATGGACTACCTCAAGGCCGTCGTGTGCGAGGACAGCCTCGGCATCGCCGACGACCTGGAGGCCGCGATGGCCAAGCACGTCGACGGCTACAAGGACGAGTGGGCGGCCGTGCTCGAGGACGAGAACAAGCTCTCGCGCTTCGTCTCCTTCGTCAACGCCCCTGACGAAGCCGACCCGACCATCTCGTTCGACGACAGCGGCGAGCGCAAGGTGCCAGTGCTTCTCGGCCTGCCCGGCATGCCCGCCGGTGTTGGCTCCGACACAGCAGCGGCCGGGAAATAAGCGCTTAACCCTGCGGAAACAGGGCGCCTGTACCAATAGGTAAGGCGTTCGGAGGAGGAACCGATGACCGTTATCGACACACCCACCATCACCACGGAGACGGCGACCTGGACTCAGGCGTGCCGACTCGACTTCCTGATCCCGGGCCGCGGCGTTGCTGTCCTGCTCCGGGGCGGCAGGCAGGCCGCCCTGTTCCTACTCACCGACGGCACGCTCGCCGCCGTCGGCAACATCGATCCGTTCGGCCGGGCCGCGGTGATGTCGCGCGGCATCGTCGGTGATCGCGGCGGGGTTCCCGTCGTCGCGTCGCCGCTGCTCAAGCAGGCCTTCTCGCTGATCGACGGTCGCTGTCTCGACGACGCGACCAAGTCCCTGCCGGTCTACGCCGTCCAGCTCGACGGTGGCGTCGTCTCGGTATCCAACGAGCCGGTGCAGGTCTCGGCCCTCGAATCCTCGGACGGCTGATTCCATGACCTCTCCCACCGACACCGGCCCCGGTCTGGCCGGCTTCACCATCGGCGTCACCGCCGCGCGCCGCGCCGAGGAATTCGGCACCCTGCTCACCCGCAAGGGCGCGACCGTGGTCTCCGCCCCCGCGATCCGCATCATCCCGCTGGCCGACGACACCGAGCTCGAGCGCGTCACCGAGCTGCTGATCGCCGATCCGCCGCAGATCACCGTCGCGACCACCGGCATCGGCTTCCGCGGCTGGATGGAAGCGGCCGAGGGCTGGGGCCTGGCCGAGACGCTGCGCGACACGCTCGCCTCGACCCGGATGCTGGCTCGCGGCCCCAAGGCCAAGGGCGCCATCCGCGCCGCCGAGCTGCGCGAGGAATGGTCGCCTGCCTCGGAGTCCTCGGCCGAGGTGCTCGATCACCTGCTCGCCGAGGGCGTCGAAGGGGTCCGCATCGCGGTGCAGCTGCACGGCGCGACCACCGAGTGGGAGCCGGTTCCCGACTTCTGCGAGGTGCTGCGCTGCGCGGGCGCCGATGTGGTTCCGGTCCCGGTGTACCGGTGGGAGCCGCCCGCCGACCGCGGCCCGATGGACGCCATGATCGAGTCGATCATCTCCGGCAGCCTCGACTGCGTCACCTTCACCAGCGCTCCGGCGGTGGCGTCGATGCTGATGCGGGCCAAGGAGACCGGCCTGCTCGAGTCCGTGCTGCACGCGCTGCGCGGGCGGGTGCTCGCGGCCTGTGTCGGCCCGATCACCGCCGCGCCGCTGGAGGAACTCGGCGTGCCGACCACCATGCCGGGCCGCGCGCGGCTCGGTGCGCTGGCCCGCCACGTCGCCGAGGAACTGCCGCGCCGGGCGAGCCGGATCTACGCGGCCGGTCATCTGATCAGCGTGCGCGGTGGCTGCGTCGTCGTCGACGGTGAGGTGCGCCAGCTGGCGCCCGCGCCGATGGCGCTGATGCGGTCGCTGGCCCGGCAGCCCGGCCGGGTGGTGTCCCGCGAGGACCTGCTCTCGGCCCTGCCCGGCGGTGGCGACGACACCCACGCGGTGGAGACCGCGATCGCCCGGCTGCGCGCAGGCCTCGGCACGCCCAAGGCGATCCAGACCGTGGTCAAGCGCGGCTACCGGCTCGCGCTCGACGCCGCGGACTGCTCCGACACCCCCGTGAGCAGGCCGCCGGTGCAGCCGCCGCATCAGGCCGGGATCGGCACGCCCGCCCGGTCGCCGCGACCGGCGCAACCGATCGGCGTCTGGTGAGCACCGCGCGGCCGGGTGAGCCGGCCCTGGTGCTCGTCGCGCACGGCACCCGCAGCGCGCGCGGTGTGGAAATGATCGCCGCGCTCGCCGACGCGGTGGCCGCCGAACTCGGCGCCGCGGTTTCGGGGCGCGGCGCCGACGGCACGGAAGCCGAGGGCGCGGCGCCCAACGCCGCGCTGCGCACCGCCTTCGTCGACGTGCTCGGCCCGTCGCCGTCGGAGGTGCTGCGCGACCTCGACGGCCCGGCCGTCGTGGTGCCCGCGTTCCTGGCCTCGGGCTACCACGTCTACCAGGACGTGCCGCGCGAGGTCGACGAGAGCGGGCACACCGAGGTCGCGGTGACCGCGGCCATGGGCCCCGATCCGGCGCTGACCCGGATCATGGCGGTGCGCCTTCGCGCCGCGGGCTGGCGTCCCGGTGACGCGGTGGTCTTCGCCGCCGCGGGATCGTCGGACGCGCGGGCCCGCCAGGACGTCCGCCGGGCGGCGGGCATGCTCGCCGAGCAACTCGGCGTTCCGGTGCGGATCGCCTACGTCGCGACCGGTGCGCCGCGCGTGCCCGAGGTCGTCGCCGAACTGCGGGAATCGGGTGCGGGGCGGGTCTTCATCGCTTCCTACCTGCTGGCCCACGGCCTGTTCCACCAGCGTCTGCACGACGCGGGCGCCGACGGCGTCGCGGAGCCGATCGGGGTGCACCCCGCGGTGGTCCGGCTGATCGCCGACCGATACCGCACGGCCGCACGGGAACTCGTCCGCGCCCGGGTGCGCTGACCATTCCGTTCCAGCCCGCGCCGAGAGGTGCGCCGCCGCCACGCGCGACGGCTCACCCGGGCCGGACGCGCGTTGTCGCTGTCCGGTGAGGGCGGGTTCCGACGACTAGAGTTGGGCCCGACTTCACAGGAGGGGGCACCGTGCCAGATTCGTCGGCGGATCACGACGGTCCGCGACCAGAGCAGGACGAGCTGACGTCGTATCCCGACGCGGTTCCGCAGGCACCGGCCAACCCCAGCGCGGCGGTACCCCCGCCGCCGAGCGGTGCCGGGGGGCCCGTGCCCTACCCGAATCCGGCCGTGCCGCCGCCGAGTACTGGGGCGTCGTACCCGCCGCCCTATCCGGGCGCGGCGGGGGCACCCTACCCGAATCCGGCCACACCCCCGCCCTATCCAGGGGCGGGGGGAGCGCCCTACCCGAATTCGGCTGCACCCCTGCCTAATCCGGGTGTGGCGGGGGAGCTCTATCCGAATCCAGCTGCGCCCCAGACATATTCGAACACATCAGGGCAACCCGAGGTGCCCTACGCGCAGGCCGGGTCGAACGGCCCGACGCCCTACGCGCAGGCAGCCCCCGGTGGGCAGGTGCCGTATCCCTCGGCGACGCCCTATCCGGCCGCGCCGGTCGACGCGGGGCCGAAAGTCGTTCCGCAGAATGTGCAGATCGCGTTCTATGTGATGCTGGCGGGCGCGGTGGTGACTGTGCTGAGTGCCGCCTACATGCTGACCACCATCGACAAGATCCGCTCCGACGCGCTGGACGCGTCCGGCGGGGTGTTCCGTGGCGACGACCTGGACGTCCTCGTGTACGCGGGCCTCGCGGGCGGCATCCTGACTTCGCTGGTGACGACGGGGCTGTGGGTGTGGATGGCCTTCGCCTGCCGGGCGGGCAAGAACTGGGCCCGGATCACCGGCACGGTGTTCTTCGGCCTCAATGTGCTGTCCTCGGCCGTCAGCGTGATCAGCGCGCTCGCCACCGGAACCGGCGCCGACCCGCAATCGCTGGCCTTCACCGTGGTGCTCGTGCTCATCGGCCTGGCCGCGGTCGTCCTGCTCTGGAACCCCCGGTCCGCCGCCTTCTTCGCCAAGGCTCCGCCGCCGGGGTATCAGCCCTACCCGCCTACCGGGCCGTGGTGAAGTTCGCCCGGTAGGTGCTCGGGGGGACGCCGAGCTGGCGGATCATGTGCTGTCGCAACGACTCCGCCGACCCGATCCCGCTGTGCCTGGCCACCTGGTCGATGGGCAGTGATGTCGACTCCAGCAGCTCCCTGGCTCGGTGCAGGCGCTGGTGCAGCAGCCATTTCTGCGGACTGAGCCCGGTCTCCTCGTGGAAACGCCGGGTCAGCGTGCGCACGCTCGTGGTGGCGTGCGCGGCGAGGTCGCGCAGCGACAGGGGAGTGTCGAGCCTGGTCAGCGCCCAGGCGCGGGTGGCCGAGAGTGAGAGGTCGTCATCCGGCGGGAGCGGGGTGTCGACGAACTGGGCCTGGCCACCGGGACGCACCGGGGTCACCACGGCGGCGCGGGCCGCCTCGTTGGCGACGGTGGCGCCGTAGTCCCGGCGGATCAGGTGCAGGCACAGGTCGATTCCGGCGGCCGCGCCCGCCGAGGTGGTGACCGGGCCGTCCTCGACGAACAGCGCGTCGGTGCGCACCCGGACCCCGGGATGCGCACCGGCCAGTTCGTCGGCCAGGGCCCAGTGTGTGGTGGCGGTGCGCCCCTCGAGCAGCCCCGCCTGGGCCAGGACGAAGGCGCCGCTACAGATCGAGGTGACCAGGGTGCCCCGCTCGGCGGCGCCGCGCAGTGCGGCCAGGATGGCCGGATCGGCGCCGGTCCGCGCGCCGGTGCTTGGCACGATCACCGTGTCGGCAGACTCGAGCACGTCGAGTCCGTGCGGGATCACCACATCGAACCCGCCCGAGTTCGCGAGCACCACACCGGGTTCGGCGGTGCACACCAGCACCCGATAGCCCGGCGCACCGTCGACGGTCACCGCGTCCATCAGCGATCCCGGCATGGCCAGATCGAAGGACTTCACCGGGGGCACGGCGACGACGGCGACAGTCTTCATGGCCTGATCCTTGGGATAGCTGGCATTCCGGCCACTAGTCTAGCCCGCCCGCGCCCGGCATCGTTGTCTTCGCGCCCGGCGAACAGTTGCCGGATCGCACGAAATCGCCTGCCGGAAAAGGGAATTCACATGCAAGAACATGTCGTGATCGGTCGCGGGGCCACCGCGTCCGCGACCGCGCTCTCGCTCGCCGAGTCCGGTGACCGGGTGACGATGATCAGCCGCGGCGGCCTCGGTCCCGAGCACCCCGGGATCGACCGCGTCGCCCTCGACGCCACCGACACCGCCGCGCTGATCGCGCACGCCACCGGCGCCGCGACGGTGTTCAACCTCGCCATGCCCGCGTATCACACCTGGCCGGAAACCGTTCCGCCGCTGTTCGGTTCGATCCGGGCGGCCGCCGAAGCCACCGGCGCGAACCTGGTGATGATGGGCAATCTCTACGGCTACGGCCCCGTCGACGGCATCGTCGACGAGACGACCCCGCTGGCCGCCACCGGCAGCAAGGGCGTGGTCAGGGCCAGGATGTGGACCGAGGCGCTGGCCGCGCACGAGGCGGGCAGGCTGCGCGTCACCGAGGTGCGCGCCGGTCAGTTCCTCGGCGCCGGCGCGGTCTCGGTCTTCTCCCTGCTGGTGCAGCCCGCCGTGCTGGCGGGTGCGCGGGCCCGGGTACCGCAGGAGCTGGACCTGGCGCATTCGTTCACCGCGATCGACGACGCCGCGGCCGCGCTGGTCGCCGTCGCCCGTGACGACCGCGCGTGGGGCCGGGCCTGGCACGCGCCGATGCTCACCACCACGGTGCGCACGGTCGCGGGCAGGCTGGCGGCGCTGGCCGGTGCGCCCGAGCCCGACCTCGCCGTGCTCACCGACGCCGAGATCACCGAGCTCGCGCAGGGCGATCCGTTCTGGGGCGAGCTGTTCGAGACCGCGCACATGTCGCACCGCGAGTTCGTTGCCGACGATTCCGCCCTGCGCGCCACCTTCGGCGTCACCGCTTCCGCGCTCGACGACGTACTGCGCGCGGTCCTGCCCTCGGGTGTTTCGAGCACCGCGACAGCGGGGATGCCCTAGGTTTGCCAGCCTCGCGCGCGGAGACGGACACGGGCCGGTCAATGCCGCATATCGGCTGTTCGGTAGGGCATGCTCGGAGGATGCGTCGGCTCCTGTGCTGTGTGCTAGTCCTGCTCGGTTGTGGGTTCGTGATCGCGCCGCCCGCGTCGGCCGAACCGGGAATCATCGACGTCCGGCCGCTCGGTGGCAGGCAGTACGAAGTGGTCGTGTATTCGGCGGCGATGAACCGGCCGATCACGCTGTGGCTGTCGCATCCCGGCGCGGGCGCGCCCACGCTGTACCTGCTGAACGCGGTCGACGGCGGGGAGAGCGGCGGGCCGTGGATGCGGCGCACCGACGTGGTCGATTTCTTCGCCGACAAGCCGGTCAACGTGGTCGTCCCGATCGGCGGCCGGGCCAGCATGTACACCGACTGGCAGCGCGACGACGCGATCCTGGGCCGCAACAAGTGGACCACCTTCCTCACCGGCGAACTCCCGCCGCTGCTGGCTCAGCGGTTCGGCACGACCGGCGCCAACGCGGTCGCCGGTCTGTCGATGTCGGCCACCTCGGCGCTGAACCTGGCCATCGCCGCGCCCGGCCTGTACCGCGCGGTCGGCGCGTTCAGCGGCTGCACCCAGACCGCGAACCCCGTGGCGCAGGCCCTGGTGCGGGCCCAGCTGGCGACCTTCGCCGCGGACGCCACCAATATGTGGGGCGGCCCGATCGACCCGGCCTGGACCGTCAACGATCCGGTCGTGCAGGCCGAACGCCTGCGCGGCACCGCCATCTACCTGTCCGCGGGCAACGGCATTCCCGGGCAGCACGAGGCGATCAACGATCCGAGCATCGCGGGCAATCTCGGCGTCCTGGTCGACCGGCTGCTGGTCGGCGGCACGATGGAGGCCGTGGCAGGCAGCTGCACCGGCCCGATGGCGGCCCGGCTCGCCCAGCTCGGCATCCCCGCCGACGTGCGCTTCCGCGCCGCGGGCACACACGCCTGGCCGTACTGGCAGGACGACGTGCACGACTCGTGGCCGATGTTCGCCGCCGCCCTCGGCGTCTGAAAACTGTCGGTGCCCCGGCGCACACTGGGGCCATGGCCTATGACGAGGAACTCGCCGAGCGCATCCGGGAGATCGTCTACCCCGGGCAGGATCTCGTCGAGCAACGGATGTTCGGCGGACTCGCCTTCCTGGTGGGCGGCAACATGGCCGTCGCCGCCAGCGGCAAGGGCGGGCTGATGGTGCGGGTCGATCGTGCGGAGGGGGAATCGCTCGTCGACGGGCACGCGGTGGCGCCGATGGTGATGGGCGGGCGCGAGATGGTGGGCTGGCTGCGCGTCGCCACCGCCGCCGTCGAGGACGACGCGGTGCTGCGCGAGTGGGTCGAGCGCGGCGTGAACTACGCCAAGACCCTGCCGCGAAAAAAGAAATAGAAGAAACTTCGGCGGATGTGTCGAGGCGGCGAATCCGGCTCCGACCAGAGGGTGACAGCAAGCCAACGCACTCTCCCGAAGGAGCACGTCATGTCCGTCAACACCTTCCTCTGGTTCGACACCGACGCCGAAGCGGCCGGTGAGCTCTACGCCGCGACGGTGCCGAATTCGCGCGTCGTCGAGGTCACCCGGCAGGGCGACGGTTCGGCCTTCGTCGTCACCCTCGATCTCGACGGTCAGGCCGTCACGCTGATGAACGGCGGACCGGGCCATCCGCCCACCGACGCCGCCTCGCTGCAGGTCGTGGTGGACACCCAGGACGAGGTCGACCGGCTCTGGGACACCCTGTCCGATGGCGGCGAGCCCGGCCCGTGCGGCTGGCTGACCGACCGGTTCGGCCTGTCCTGGCAGATCGTGCCCTCGGTCCTGCCGAAGCTGATGAGCGGCGAACCGGACCGGGTCATCGCGGTCGGCACCGCGCTGCGGTCGATGTCCAAGCTCGACATCGCCGAGTTGCAGCGGGCCTACGACCGGGCCTGACCGGGAAACGTCGACGGCCGCCGCGGATCGGTAGTCCGCGGCGGCCGTTCGGTGCGTGCTCGGTCAGCCCGCCGAGCCGGTCAGCAGGCCGCCCAGGTCGGCCGAGCCGGTGCCGCCGCCGGGCGTCGTCGGCTTCGCCGAGACCTCGACGGTGACGGTCTTGGAGCTGATCAGTTCCTGCACGGCCTTGATCTCGTGCGAACCGGGGGTCGACGGGGTCCAGGTGATGGTGGCCTTGCCGTCGGAGACCGAGACCGGCTCGCCGATCTGGGTGCCGTTGTCGGTGAAGGTCACCTTGAACAGGAACGACGTCGCGGTGACATCGGCGGTGACGGTGTAGGCGGTGCCGACGTAGTGGGTGCTGCCGCTGACCGTGACGCCCTGGACGAGCGCCGAGGCCTGCGGCGCCACCAGGACGCCGGCCGCGGCGACCGCGGTGAAAGCTGTGAGTCCGAAGCCGGCCCGCCGAGCCTGGTTGGTCTTCATGGTTGTTCTCCTGTTCGCGCTGGCCCACCGCTGTGGGTGTGGGCGACACTATCGACCGGGTGAGCGCGCTGTCCGGGAAACAGAAAAACGAGTGTTTAAAACTCTCGGGGCCGCGTCGGTGCTGGTGGCGCCGGAATCATCCCGTGCGGATGAGGCGATCGCCGCGCCGGTCGTCGAGACTGGACACATGCCGACGTCGGATGCGGTTCGCTACCAGTTCGTCATCGAGGGCGAACTCACGGAACGCGCTGTCGCCGCGTTCCCGGAACTCCGGCGCAGCGCCCATTCGCCGACCGGTACCACCACCCTCTACGGCGAGCTCGCCGACAACACCGCCATGCGCGGCGTGCTCGCCCGCATCGATGTCCTCGGGCTCACCCTGCTCGGAATGTCCCGCCTGCCCGACTGATCGTGAGGTTGCCGAACGGTAGCCGGTCGCGGCAAACCCTCACGATGACGTCGATCTCATAACGAGCGCGTCGACGCCGCAACTCCGGCGAACGCGCTGGTCGCGTTTGGCCTACCGTCGAACCTGCTGGTGGATCGACCCCGCAGGGGGTCGACGAGCTGAGGAGTGTGGTGGTGACAACCTCGTACCGCGCGTTAGCTGACAACGTCTCCGTGGCCGGTGCCCAGATTCCCGAGCTGTCCTTCGCCGCCGTGCGCTCCGGTGACCTCAGCGCCCGGCTCGACCGCGCGCAGACCGCGGGCGGGCACACCGTCCTGGTGTCCGGTCCGGCGGGCAGCGGCAAGACCGTCGCGCTGGTCGACTGGGTGACCAGGTCGCGCAAGGCCAGGGCGGCCACCGTCGGCTGGCTCACCGTCACCGCGCCGCTGGCCGAGAGCGGTGAGCTGATCCCGGCGCTCGCGCGGATCACGCACCGGCCCGCCGACGCCGTCGACACCACGTTGCGCACCCCGGCCGATCAGGCCGCCGAACTGGTCGACGCGCTGGCGGCGCGCGGCGAGCACACCGTCCTGGTGCTCGACGACGCCCACCTGATCACCGACCCGCTGCAACTGGCCGGCCTGGAATACCTGCTCGCGCATCTGCCCGGCACGGTCACCGTGCTGCTCGCGGGCCGGTTCGATCCGCCGCTGCGCTGGCACGCGCTGGAACTGGCGGGCAGGCTCACCCGGATCGGGGTCGGCGAACTCGCGCTGTCGCCGGAGCGGATCGCCCAGCTGTTCGCCCAGCACGGCTGCCGGCTCGACGACGACGAGCTCGCCATGGTGCACGCGCTGACCCGCGGCTGGGCCGCGCTGGTGCGAATCGCCGCGATCTACGTGGCCGCCAACGGCGATGATCGCGATACCGCGCTGACCACGCTGGCCCGGCCCTCGCACGCGGTCGCCGATTTCCTCGTCGCCGAGCTGATGCAGTCGCTGCCCGCGTCGACCCTCGATTTCCTGCTGGTCACCGCGGTTCCGACCCGGTTCTGCCTGCCGCTGGCCGAGGAACTCACCGACGACAACGCGGCGCGGATCGTCGACGAGTTGCTGCGGGCCAACTTCCCCATGCACACCGTGGCCGACGCGGGTCAGCTCTGGCACAGCTACCACCCGCTGCTGCGGGCGTATCTGCTGGCCGAGGCCGCGCACTCGCGGGCCGACCGGCTGCCGACGGTGCACCGTCGCATCGCCGAGTGGCTCGGCGCGGCCGCGCTGCCGGGCGCCGCGCTCGATCACGTGCTGGCCGAACCGGGCACCCCCGGTCTGGTGGCGTTCCTGCGGGACTGGGGTCCGCGCATGGTCCTCGACGGCGCGGGCCAGCAGTTGCTGGCCGCCATGGAGTTCCTGCCCGAGGCGACCGAGGACACCTTCGTGCGATTGCTGCGCGCCGCGGTCGCGGTGGAGGCGGGGGAGATCGCCGCCGCCGAGGTGTATCTCGAGGCCGCGCACGTCGGGTCCGAGCAGGTCTCGCGACTGGTCCCGGACACCTGGACGGCCTCGCTCGACCGCGCGGTGAGCGCGGGACTGGCCGTGCTGGTGGGGGATTCGGCCTCGATGAGCTGGCCGCTGCCCGCGGTCACCGGGCAGCCCGATCTCGACTGCTACGCCGCGCTGCACTGCGGCACCGCCGAGGTCACCGGTGGCGCGCTCGACAGCGGGACCGCCGCGTTGCGGCACGCCATCGTGCACGCGGAGGAGGTGGGGCTCGGCAGCGTCGCGGTGCGCGCGCGGACCGCGGTCGCGGTCGCCGCCGGGTACGCGGGCCGGGTCGGTGACCTGCGGGCCCTGGCCGAGGTGGCGATCGACTGCGCCGACCGCTACGACCTGGCACAGGCCCCCGAGGGCGTGTTCGCCCGGCTGATCGCGGCCTACGGCGCCTACCAGCAGGGCGAGGCCGTGCAGCTGCCGCCGCCGGGCCAGCCCGGTGGACCGGCGGCCGAGGCGAGTGCCCCGGCGCCCGCCCGCCAAGCCGCGGTGATCACCGGCGTGCTGATGTTCGACGCGGCCCCCGACCGCGCGGCCGCCGCGACCATGCTCTGCACCGGAACTCACCGGCTGCTCGACGACTCCCCGGCCGCCTTCGGCATCGGCACGCTGGTCACCGACGTGCTGTGGGTGCTGCTGCGCTTGCAGGCCAAGACCGACGCCCAGCACCTGATCGATCACGCGACGCGGGTGTTCGGGCCGACCCCGGAGCTGGCCGTCGCCGAAGCGGGCCTGGCCGTCTACACCCATCGGCCCAGCGCCGCGCTGACCCTGCTAGAGCCGGTCCTCGGCGGCACCCCGCAGCTGACGGCGGGTGCGCTGGTGACGGCCTGGCTGCTGGAGGGCGTCGCCGCCGACCGGCTGGACCGCCCGCGCAAGGCCGAGAGCGCGTTCGAGCAGGCGCTCGCGCTCGCCTGCGGTGAGCGGCTGATCCGCCCGTTCCTCGATGTGCCGGGCGCGGCCGAGACCCTCGACCGGCTGGGCGGGCGGTTCGGCCGCTTCGACGCGTTCGTCGACCTGGTCCGGTCGCATCGCGCGCCCGCCACCGACGCGCCACAGCTCACCGAGACCGAACTCGCGGTGCTGCGCCAGCTCCCGTCCGGCATGACGGCGATCAATATCGCCGCGAACATGGGCGTCTCGGTGAACACCGTGAAGACCCACCTGCGTGGCATCTATCAGAAGCTGGGGGTCAACGCCAGAGCCGACGCGATCGGTAACGCCCGCCGGGTCGGCCTGATCTGACGACACCGGCCCAGCCGAAACTCACCCGCAACGGATGATTTCCGCGCCGCCCGGCGCGGCTACGGTCGCGGGACCGCCAGGATTCCGACGAGGCAAGGTGGACCATGAGCACGAATCCGGACTTCGGGAACACGACCGACTTCGACAACGCGAACCGCGGCCTGATCGACAAGCTCGACCCGCCGGTGATCACCGCAGCCGACGGCCGGGTCGTCTGGGACCTCGGCGCCTACGACTTCCTCGACGGCCCATGCCCGCCGACGGCCGATCCGAGCCTGTGGCGGCAGGGTCAGCTCTGCAACATCCAGGGCCTGTTCGAGGTCACCGAGGGCATCTACCAGGTGCGCAACTTCGACCTGTCGAACATGACGATCGTCGAGGGCGAGACGGGCGTGATCGTCATCGACCCGCTCATCTCCGCCGAGACCGCCGCGGCCGCGCTGGCGATCTATCGCAAGCATCGTGGTGACCGGCCGGTGACCGGCCTGATCTACACGCACTCCCACGGCGACCATTTCGGCGGTGCGCGCGGCGTGGTTCCCGAGGGGCACCCGGAGGTGCCGATCCTCGCCCCGGAAGGCTTCCTCGAGCACGCCGTCAGCGAGAACGTCTACGCGGGCAACGCGATGACCCGCCGGGCGATCTTCATGTACGGCACCGGCCTGGCGAAGGCGCCGGACGGTCAGATCGGCTGCGGCCTCGGGATGACCACCTCCACCGGCAAGGTCACCTTGATCCCGCCGACGGTCGATATCACCCGGACCGGCCAGGAAGAGGTGATCGATGGCGTGCGCATCGTCTTCCAGCTCACCCCGGGCACCGAGGCGCCCGCCGAGATGAACTTCCTGTTCCCGGATCGCCGGGCGCTGTGTATGGCCGAGAACGCCACCCACAACATGCACAACGTGCTCACCCTGCGCGGCGCGCTCGTTCGCGACTCGCGGATCTGGTCCAGCTACCTGGACGAGGCCATCGCGCTGTTCGGTGACAAGGCCGACGTCGCCTTCGCCTCCCATCACTGGCCGACCTGGGGTGCCGACAACTGGACCGCGTGGCTGGCCGGTCAGCGGGACATGTACGCCTACCTGCACGATCAGACCCTGCGCCTGCTCAACCAGGGCCTCAACGGTCCCGAGATCGCCGAGATCCTCACCTTCCCGCCCGGGCTCGACGGCATGTGGGCCAACCGCGGTTACTACGGCTCGCTCAACCACAACGTGAAGGCGATCTACCAGCGTTATCTCGGCTGGTTCGACGGCAACCCGGCGCACCTGTGGGAGCACACCGAGGTGGAGCAGGCCAAGCGCTACGTCGCCGACTACGGCGGGGTCGACGCCGTCGTCGCCAAGGGGCGCGCCTACGCCGCCGAGGGTGATCACCGGTTCGCGGCCACGCTGCTCAATCACGCCGTCTTCGCCGACCCGGGCAACACCGCGGCGAAGGAGGCGCTGGCGGAGGTCTACCAGACTCTCGGCTACGGCAGCGAGAACGGCACCTGGCGCAACTTCTTCCTCGTCGGCGCGACCGAGCTGCGTACCGGCCCGACGCCGGTCAGCCTGGACACCGCCGATCCGGAGATGATGGCGGCGCTGACGGTCGACATGATCATCGACTCGATCGCGATCCGGATCAACGGCCTGCGCGCCGCCGAATCGGACTTCGCGCTGGATCTGAACCTGACCGACAGCGCCACGGTCACCCGGCTGACCATGTCCAACGGCGCGCTCACTCACCGCACCGCGTCCGACCACGCCCCGCTGCGCGGCCCCGCCGACCTCACCCTGACGCTGACCAAGACACAACTGCTGCTCGGGCTCGCGGGCCAGGGCTTCGACGGCGTCACGATGGACGGCGATCAGGCGGTGCTGAAGACGCTGGTCGGCCTGATCGAGACGCCCGACCCGAGGTTCCCGATCGTCACACCCTGAGACCCAGCTCGGGGTTCATGAACAGCGCCCCCGGCCGCCCAGGGCCGGGGGCGCTGTTGCGCGCGTGGTCTCAGCCGAGCAGCTGTGCCTTCGCGGCGGCGAACTCGGCGTCGGAGAGCGCACCGGCGGCGTGCAGGTCGCTCAGCTGCTTCAGCTTCGCGACCAGGTCGACCGGCGCGGCGGGCGGTGGCGCGGGCGCGGGCTGCGGTGGCGGCGCGGCGTAGGCCTGCTGCTGGGCATAGGCCTGCTGCTGGTCGTAGTTCTGCTGATCGGCGTAGGCCTGCTGCTCGGCCGAGCGTTTCCTGGCCCGGTTGTTCACGGCGTTGGAGGTGGCGGTCGCGGTGCCCGCGACGACCGCGGTACGGGCGATCGTGCCCAGCAGTCCCGGCCGCCCGACGCGGCCCCTTCGTAGTGGCATGACGATTCCTCCCTAGCCGGTCGTCGCCGCGGACACCGCGGCCTGGACGACATCGCGCGGCACCTGAACGTGCAGCGTCACCTCACCCCTGGCACCGCGCACGGCGCCGGCCAGCCGCGCGGCCCAGGTCTGCTCGAAGACCAGGATCACCGACGTGCTGCCGGGCGCCATCGAGGTGCGCACGACCTCCACGTCGGCCGCGCTGACCAGGTCGATGTCGGCGGCGGTGAGCCCGGTGAGACCCACCTCGGCCAGGCCGTCGTCGATCTCCTTCTCGGTGATGGTGCCCGCGTCGTCCATCGTCAGCACGATCAGATCGAGCAGGGTCACCAGTCCGTTCTCGACGACCTCGGCGAGCGCGTCGGTGACCGACTCGTCGACCGCGGTGCCGGGGAAGGTGAGGACGAGGAAGTCGACCGGGCCCAGCGCAGGTGTTGTTCCCATGGCGTGATCGTGCGCCGATCCCGCGGCGCCCACCTCACCCGAATCGGGTGAACCGGGGCGGCGTCCGGAGTTCTAGCGTGGATCGTATGAATGGCATCGTCGTCGTCGTGGTCGGAGCGCTGCTGTGCTTCTACGGCATCCGGTCGGTCCACCTGGGCATTCTGGCGATCGGCTTCGGTCTCGGCTGGATGATCGCCGACCTGTTCAACGCCTCGCTGGCCTGGCTGGTGCTGATCGGCCTGATCGGCGCGGTGTCCTCGTGGGTGATCACCTCGCTGGTGTTCCGCTTCGCGTCGTACTTCATCGGCGGCCTCACCGGCGCGATGATCGGCACCAAGCTGGCGACGGTGTTGCAGCCCGGCGACAAGAACGTCGCGCTGAGCATGATCGTGGCGCTGGCCATGTGTGTGGCGGGCGCCTTCCTGGCCGAGAAGTTCCGCGCTCGCGCCCTGCTGTGGCTGACCTCGATCGGCGGCGCCAGCATGGTGGTCAGCGGCCTGGGCCGGATGAGCGACTCGCTGGCGTTCCTGCGCGATCCCGAGCCCGGCTGGCAGCAGGTGACCTCCGTGCTGGCCTGGGTGGGTCTGTCGTTGCTCGGCTGGATCACCCAGCGGCACCTGTTCGCCGAGAAGCTCGGGATCCAGCACCTCGCCGGCGGTGGCGACGACGAGATCGACCAGAGCAAACGCAACGGCGGCTGGCCCACCCGCTGAGGGCTACTCGGTCGGCGTCTGCAGCGCGGGGAACCAGACGTCGGTGAGCACGGTGGCGGCCTTCTCGGCCGTGACGTCGATGACGCCCTGCATGGCCCACCGGGTGAAGAACCGTTCGAGCTGGGCCACCAGCAGCTCGATCCGCAGCCGGGCCTCGTCGCGGCGGTGTTCGGGCCAGCGGGCGAGGTAGGCGGGCATGCTGTCGGCCAGCGTCATGATGCCCTCGCGCGCGACCGCGCGGAATTCCGGCTCCAGCGCGGTGGCCTCGTCCCAGGCCGGGAGCATGTCCTTGTTGGTGAGGAACCAGTAGATCGCGCGGGTCATCCACTCCTCGAACGCGGCCCTGGAACCGGTGGTGAGCACCCGGTCGAGGTCGGCGTAGAACTCCCGGACGCTGGTCAGCGTGCCCTCGTTGGCGATCGCCCGCAGCACCTCGCCCTTGCTGGTGAAGTGCAGGTAGAACGTCGCCCGGCTGCACCCGACGGCGGCCACGATGTCGTCGACCCGGACCGCGGAGTAGCCCTCGGTCTCGAACAGCGACCGCGCGGTTTCCACGATCTTGTTCCTGGTGAGGCGCTTCTGTTCCTCGCGCAGGGAGCCGCGGCGCGCAGCGGGTTCGGTCGGCATGAGCCTATCTTAGACGATCCGCCCATTCACTAGACACCATGTCTAGTGAGACGCTACGATGTGGTTCACGTCACTCGGCGCGGTCATCGACGACCGCGCTGTTCAGGAGTTGTGCATGGATACACGCGAATTGCCCAGGGTCTGCGTCATCGGCGCCGGACCTTCGGGTATCACCGTCGCCAAGCGACTGGCCGAGAACGGAATTCCGTTCGACTGCTACGAGGCATCCGACGAAGTCGGCGGCAATTGGTACTACAAGAACCCGAACGGGATGTCGGCCTGCTATCAGAGCCTGCACATCGACACCTCGAAGTACCGCCTGCAGTTCGAGGACTTCCCGGCGCCCGAGGAATGGCCGCACTTCCCGCACCATTCGCAGCTGCTGCAGTACTTCAAGGACTACGTCGACCATTTCGACCTGCGCGACCACATCCGGTTCAACACCCTGGTCACCGCCGCCGAACGCGACGACGCCGGGCTCTGGCGGGTGACCACCGCGGCGGGCGACACCGAGGTCTACGACGCGCTGATCGTCTGCAACGGCCACCACTGGAATCCCCGATTCCCGGACTACCCCGGCGAATTCGACGGCGTGCTGATGCACAGCCACGCCTACAACGACCCGTTCGATCCGGTCGACATGCGTGGCAAGCGGGTCGTGGTGGTCGGCATGGGCAATTCCGGCCTCGATATCGCCTCGGAACTGTCCCAGCGCTTCATCGCGTCGAAGTTGTTCGTCTCGGCCCGTCGCGGTGTCTGGGTGCTGCCCAAATACGTGAACGGCGAAGTGGGCGACCGGCGTTCGATGCCGTCCTGGATTCCGGCCAAGCTGGCGCTCAAACTCAAGCAGCGCTTCGTCCGCAAGAATCGCGGCGACATGCGCAACTACGGCCTGCCCGCGCCCGATCACGAGCCGTTCGAGGCGCACCCGTCGGCGAGCGAGGAATTCCTGCACCGGGCCGGCTGCGGTGACGTGGAATGCAAGCCCGCGATCACCCGCCTGGACGGCGATACCGTGCATTTCGCCGACGGCAGCAGCGAACAGGTCGACGTGATCGTCTGCGCCACCGGCTATCACATCAGTTTCCCGTTCCTCACCGACGCCGCGCTGGTCCCCGACGCGGCCAACCGGTTCCCGCTGTTCCAGATGATGCACAAGCCCGGGGTGGACAATCTGTTCTATCTCGGCCTGGCCCAGCCGATGCCGACGCTGGTGAACTTCGCCGAGCAGCAGAGCAAATTGGTGGCCGCCTATCTGACCGGCCGCTACCACCTGCCGGCGCGCGCGGAGATCGAGACGGTGCTGCGCGAGCAGGAATCCCGGCGCACCGGCCGCTACTACGATTCGCCACGGCACACCATCCAGATCGAATTCGAGCCGTATGTGCGCTCGATGACGAAGGAGCTGGCGCGCGGTGCGAAACGTGCCGCCGCGGCGGGCAATACGCTCCCCGTTCCGGCCCGGGCGACCGCGGGGGTGCCGCGATGAGCGCCGCCGGTTTCTGTCACGACGAATTCGCCGGTGTGCGCGCCGCTTTCGACGAGGAACTCGACGGGGGCGCCGAAGTCGGCGCGGCCCTGTGTGTCACGATCGACGGTGAGCCGGTCCTCGACCTGTGGGGCGGCTGGGCCGACCCGGGCAAGACCCGGCGCTGGGGTGCCGACACCCTGGTCAACGTCTTCTCGGTGACCAAGACGATGACCGCCCTGTGCGCGCTGCTGCTGGTCGACCGCGGCGAACTCGACCTCGACGCGCGGGTGGCCGCCTACTGGCCCGAGTTCGCGGCCAACGGCAAGGACGCCGTCCTGGTCCGGCACCTGCTCTCGCACACCTCCGGTGTCTCCGGCTGGGAGAAACCGATCGAGCTGGCCGACATCTACGACACCGAGGCCGCCGCGGCCCGGCTGGCGACCCAGGCGCCCTGGTGGGAGCCGGGCACCGCGTCGGGCTATCACGCCATCAACTACGGGCATCTCATCGGTGAACTGGTGCGCCGCATCACCGGCCGCTCGCTCGGCCGCTTCTTCGCCGAGGAACTGGCGGGCCCGCTGGGCGCCGATTTCCACATCGGCACCGGTCCCGAGCACGCCGACCGGATCGCCACCCTGATCCCGCCGGAACTGCCCGAGTTCGACCTGTCGACCCTCGACCAGGACAGCGTGCTGATCAAGACGCTCACCAGTCCCTGGCTCGAGATCGGCGAGACCGCGACGCCGGCCTGGCGGGCGGCCGAGATCGGCGGCACCAACGGGCACGGCAACGCGCGCTCGGTCGCCCGGATCCAGTCGCTGATCGCCAACGGCGGCGAGCTCAGCGGCAGGCGATTCCTCTCGCCCGCCACCATCGAGCTGATCTTCCGCGAGCAGGCCGACGGCGTCGACCTGGCCCTGCTGACCCCGCTGCGCTTCGGCATCGGCTACGGGCTGCCCCGGCCGCAGACCTTCCCGCACATCCCCGACGGCCGGGTCTGCTGGTGGGCCGGCTACGGCGGGTCGATGGTCGTCAACGACCTGGATCGCCGGATCACCTTCGCCTACACCATGAATCGGATGGCGACCGGCCTGATCGGCTCCGACCGCTGCGACCGGTATCTGAAGGCCACCTTCGACGCGATGGGAGAGCGGCGATGACGATGCGCGCGATGCAGCTGACCGCGCCGGGCACCCTCGAACTGCGGACCGTGCCGGTGCCCGACCTCGGCCCCGACGATCTGCTGCTGCGGGTCGGCGCGGCGGGGATCTGCCATTCGGATTCGTTCGTGCTGAGCCTGCCGTTCCCGATGAGCGAGCGGCCACTCACCCTCGGCCACGAGATCGCGGGCACCATCGAGGCCGTCGGCTCGCGGGTCGCGGGCCGCCGGGTCGGCGAGCGTGGACTCGTGTACCTGTGCTGGTCCTGCGGTGAGTGCCGGGAGTGCCTGCACGGCAACGAGAACGTCTGCCTGGCGGCCGGTCGCACGGCCATGCCGCCGTGCCCCGGCCTCGGCCCCGACGGCGGGATGGCCGAGTACGTGCGCATCCCGGTGCGCTCGTTCGTCCCCATCGGCGACATGGACTTCGCGCAGGCCGCCCCACTGGCCGACGCGGCGCTCACCCCCATGCACGCCATCCGCGGCGCGCTGGACCAGCTGTGGCCGGGCGCCACCGCGGTCGCGATCGGCATCGGCGGACTCGGCCACGTCGCGGTCCAGCTGTTGAAGGCGCTCACCGACACGAGGGTGATCGCGGTCGACGTCGATCCCGACAAGCTCGCGCTGGCCACCGCCTGCGGCGCCGACGTCGCGCTGACCGCCGATGCGGACACCGCCGCCACCATCCTCGAGCTGACCGGCGGCCGCGGGGCCGAGGCGGTGTTCGACTTCGTCGGCGCCGACGCCACCGCGAAGCTGGCCGTGGAGACGGTCGCCCCCAACGGCGCCTACCGGATGGTGGGGCTGGCCGGCGGCATCCCCGGCATCGACTCCGGCCCGGCGGGCGGACCCGGCCTGCCGTGGGGCGCCACGGTGCGCAAGTCCTACGGCGGCACCCGCGGCGACCTCGTCGACGTGATCACCCTGGCCGCCGCGGGCAAGGTGCGCGCCGAGGTCGAACGCTTCGACCTCGCCGACGCCCGAACCGCCTTCGACCGACTCGACGCCGGCGCGATCCGCGGACGCGCCGTCCTCATCCCCTGATGGAGAACAAGACCATGACCGATGTAGTTGACCCGCAGGAATTCGTGGCCAAGGTCGCCGCGGGCCTGACCGCGCCCGGCGCGCCCTTCGAGCTGACCGTCGAACCCGTTCTCGGCGTGCCGATCCCGGTGCTGGCCGAGCGCCGACGCAGCCTGCGTGAGCTGCTCGAACACTCGCGGAGCTGGGGTGAACGCGACTACCTGATCACCGAGGACCGCCGCCTGTCCTTCGCCGAGCACGCCGCGGCCGCGGGCGCGCTGGCCACCGCGCTGGCGACCCGCTACGGCGTCGGCAAGGGCGACCGGGTCGGCATCCTGGCCGCCAACGGCCCGGACTGGGTGATCACGTTCTGGGCCGCGCAGTGCCTGGGCGCCATCCCGGTCGGCTACAACGCCTGGTGGGCGCCGCCGGAGATCGCCTACGGGCTCGAGCACGCCGCGCCCACCGTGGTGATCGCCGACGCCAAACGGGCCGCGCTGCTCGCCGAGACCGGCACCGATATCCCGGTGCTCACCATGGACGGTGACCTGCCCGCCCTGATCGCCGAATTCGGCGGTGGCGAGATCCCGGACACGCCGGTCGACGAGGACGATCCGGCGGTGATCCTCTACACGAGCGGCACCAGCGGCAGGCCCAAGGGCGTGGTGCACTCGCAGCGGAACATGGTGGCCATCAGCGACTATCACCGTTTCACCGACGCGATGCTCGCCGCGTTCGCCGGCCAGCCGCCCAGCGACGCGCCGAGTGATCGCCGCTACCTGGTCACCGCCCCGCTGTTCCACATCGCGAGCCTGCACAATCTCGTCATCCCCCGGCTGGTGACGGGCGCGGCGGCGGTGTTCCCGCACGGCGCGTTCGAGGTCGGCCGGGTGCTGAGCCTGGTCGAGCGCGAGCGGGTCACCAACTGGGCCGCCGTGCCGACCATGGCTTCGCGGTTGCTGGATCACGATGTCGCCCAGCACGATCTGTCCTCGCTGGGCGCCCTCTCGCTCAACTCGGCACCGTCCTCGCCCGCGCTGCTGGCCAGCCTGCGCGAGAAGATCCCGTCCCTGCAATTCGCGCTGACCACCAGCTACGGTCTCACCGAGAGCGGCACCGCCGCGACGGTGGCCACGCCGCTGGACCTGCTCGCCGACGACGCCTCGGTCGGCAAGCCGATCTTCGGGGTGGCGGTGGAGATCCGCGACGCCGACGGCGCGGTCGTCCCCGACGGCGAGGAGGGCGAGATCTGCATCCGCAGCCCGTATGTGATGCTCGGCTACTGGCACGACGACGCCGCCACCGCCAAGGCCATCGACGGCGAACGCTGGTTGCGCTCCGGCGATTTCGGCACCGTCACCGACGGCAGGCTCACCGTCTCGGGCCGGCGCACCGACCTGATCCTGCGCGGCGGCGAGAACGTCTATCCCACCGAGATCGAGAACGTGCTGACCGAGCATCCCGCGGTCACCGAGTGCGCGGTGTTCGGTGTCGCCCATCCCGATCTCGGCCAGGAGGTGGCGGCCGTGGTGGTCGCCGAGCCCGGCGCGGTCGACGCGGAGGAACTGCGCGACTTCGTCGCCGCGCGGCTCGCCTATTTCAAGGTGCCCGCCCGCTGGCGGCTCACCACCGACGCCCTGCCGCGCAACGCGACCGGCAAGGTCACCCGACGCGATCTCGCGCTCTAAGAGGAAAAGCTATGTTCGACAGCATCATCAAGGGCGGCCGCTGGTTCGACGGCACCGGCGCCGCGTCCGCGATCCGCCACCTCGGGATCAAGGACGGCAAGGTTGCCGCGATCTCGGCGACGCCACTCGACGAGACCGGCTGCGACCGGGTCGTCGACGCCACCGGCCGGTGGGTCGTGCCCGGCATGATCGATATCCACACCCACTACGACGTCGAGGTGCTGCTCGATCCGTCGCTGTCGGAATCGGTGCGCCACGGCGTGACCACCGTGCTGCTCGGTTCGTGCTCGCTGTCGACGGTGCACGTCGACGGCGAGATCGCCGGTGACCTGTTCGGCCGGGTCGAGGCGATTCCGCGCGCCCACGTCGTGCGGGCGGTGGAGCAGACCAAGAGCTGGCATTCCGCCGCCGAGTACGCCGCCGCGCTGGACGCGCTGCCGCTGGGCCCGAATGTGGCCAGCTTCATCGGTCACTCCGACATCAGGTCCGCGGTGATGGGCCTGGACCGCGCGACCCGGAAGGACGTGCGGCCCAGCGACACCGAACTCGCCGCCATGGCCGCGAAGCTGACCGAGGCGCTCGACGCGGGTTTCGTCGGCATGTCCTCGCAGCGGCTGCTGTTCGACAAACTCGACGGCGAACTGTGCCGCTCGCGCACCCTGCCCTCGACGTATTCGACCAGGGCCGAGCGTAAGACGCTCAACACCATCCTGCGGACACGGGGTCGCGCGTTGCAAGGCGGACCGGATGTCAACCGCTCCGACACGATGATCGCGATGGCCGCGAGCAGCATCGGCCTGTGGCGCAAGCCGCTGAAGGTCAGCCTGCTCTCGGCTGCCGACATCAAGGCGATTCCGCTGGTGGCCAAGGTGTTCCCGCTGCTCGCGCGAGCGATCAACGCGCTGCGGGGCGACTTCCGCTGGCAGCACCTGCCGGTGCCGTTCGAGGTCTACTCCGACGGCATCGACCTGCCGATCTTCGAGGAGTTCGGTTCCGGCGCCGCCGCGCTGCACCTGGCGAACCACATCGACGAACAGCGCCACCTCATGCAAGACGAGCAGTACCGGCGCAAGTTCCGCAAGGACTACGACCAGAAGTACGGGCCCCGTGTCTGGCACCGCGACTTCTTCGACGCCGACATCGTCGACTGCCCCGACCCCAGCGTGATCGGCAAGACCTTCGGCCAGGTCGGGGTCGACCGCGGCGGTGTGCACCCGGTCGACGCCTTCCTGGATCTGGTCGTCGAACACGGCGCGAAGCTGCGCTGGCGCACCACCATCTCCAACCACCGGCCCGAGGTGCTCAATATCCTCGCCGCCGATCCCGGTATCCAGCTGGGCTTCTCCGACGCGGGTGCGCACCTGCGCAACATGGCCTTCTACAACTTCGGCCTGCGCCTGCTGCGGCGGGTCGCCGACGCCGAGCGGGCGGGCACCCCGTTCATGACGATCGAACACGCGGTGCACCGGATCACCGGCGAGCTCGCCGACTGGTACGGCCTCGACGCGGGCCACCTGCGCGTCGGTGACCGCGCCGATGTCGTCGTCATCGATCCGGCGCACCTCGACGACACGCTCGACGCGTACGCCGAGCACCCGATCCCGGAGTTCGACAACCTGCCGCGCATGGTCAATCGCAACGACGAGACGGTCACCGCGGTCTTCGTCGGCGGGCGGTACGTGTTCGGCGCGGGCAGCAAGGATCCCGCGCTCGGCGCCGAGCGCACCGGCCGGTTCCTGCGCGCCGGGTAGCGCGGGGCGGGGCCGGTGGGCGGTCGGCGGACCTCGATCTGGGACAGTCGAGGCACGACCGGGCGCCCGCCGACCCGGTACGCCGCACGTCAGCGAGAGGATCGCCCATGTCGGACGCGAAACGGATCACCTGGGGCAAGCCGCGTCGGCCCAGCGACGCCGACCGCGACGCCCTGCGCGCCGACCTGCTGACCAAGGCCCGCGCCGTGCGCGCCGACGGCTGGGCCGAGCACCGCGAGGCCTGGCCCGCGGGCCAGGTCGCCGTCGTCGCCTACCTGCTCGGCGACACCGACCTGCTCACCGAACTCGACGAGACCGACACCACCGTCCTGAGCCGCTATGCCGCCGACCTGTTCGGTTTCGTCGGCGGCCGCAAGGACAACGAGAAGGGTCTCGTCGACACCCAGGCCTGGTTCGACTCCGTCCGCAAGGCCCTGGGCTGAGCCTCAGATCGGTTCGAATTCGTTGAGTTTCCAGGTCTGGTCGAACCACGGATCGAGCGGGCCGTAGAGCCGGAACAGCGGGAACCACGACTTGCCCGGCACGGTCTGCACCCAGTTGGACTCCTTGCCGGTCGGCGCCTGCGGGCCGAAATACAGGTCCCAGGAACCGTCGTCGTTGGCGACGAGGTCGCCGGAGTTCGAGGCAACGGCAGGCCACAGCGTGTCGGGGACCTGCAACAGCGACCGGGTCTGGGTGTCGTAGATGTCGACGGCCCAGAAGTTCTTCGCCGGTGGTTCGGCGTCGACGTGCAGCCGGTAGGTGCGGGCGCCGTCGAGGATGTCGCCGTTGGCGTCGTGCACGGTGTAGGTGTACGCCGAGCCCGCACCGGCCACCGCGTGCGCCATCGCCGGCGTGATGACGGTGGCGATGTAGTGGAACCGGGTGCGCGCGTCGAGCAGACGGGCGCCGTCGCGCAGGAATTCGTAACTGCCGCCGACGAACAGATTGCGCCAGCTGCCGTAGAGCACCGTCTCCTCGTCCCGTGGCGTGAACGCGATCGCGCGCGACAGCCCGGCACCGACCCGGGCGGCCTTGTCGAGAACGGCGCGCAGGCGGTCGTCGGGGGCGAAGGGCTTGCCGTGCACGATGCCGATCGCGGCCAGCTGTCCGGCGCGTTCGGGGTCGAGCGCGGTGACCGGTTCCTCCTGGACGAGTTCGTCGACCTCGTAGAAGAACGACACGTCGTTGGCGTGCACGGTGTTGAACGGCGTCTGCGCGAAGTCGATCCACTCGTTCACGGGCGGATCCGAGGCTTCGGACAGCGGGTAGATCCGGGTGCGCTGCAACTCCGGCACCCCGCCGAGCGCGCGCAGGACCACCCAGTCGGTATAGGTCGCGGAGTGGTAGGTGAAATAGCCGTCCGGGAGGTCGCCGGTGTAGCCGGGCGGGACGAACAGGTACTTGCCGCCCGCGCCCTGGTCGGGACCCGGAATACCCATGTCGGCGACGTAGCGGAACCAGAAGTCGTCGATCACGCACATCGACCGGGGCGGTGCCTCGATCACCGTCGGCCCCCACGCTTTCAGATCGAGAAAGGTGGTGCCGTAGGTGGTTTCGGTGTTGGGGGTCAGCGCGATGCCCCGGGAGTCCGCGCGCGGATCGGAGAAGCCGATGGCGTAGCCGCCGATGCCCAGCGACCGCAGGCCAGCGCGGAAGGCGACCAGCGAGGCACCCGGAACACAGTTGAGGAACACATCGATACCGCGCAGTAGGTCGAGACCGTCGTAGAGCGTGTCCAGCGACTCCGGCAACGGCACCCCGTCGAAGAACTTCAGCACGCCGAACGGACTGTCGATGACATCGGGCGTGGAGATGGACTCGATCGTCGCGCGCATCTGCTCGGGCGTTGAGCCCCGCGTCTCGGACATGACAAACCTCCCTGCGGAACCGACTACGGTCCCGCCCGAGGCTAAGCGCGGCATCGACGCGCCCACCTCACCCGGAACGGGTGATTTCACCCCGCCGCGATCACCCGCGCCTCGCCGTTGGCATCCGGCTCCGAGCCCTAAGGTGCCGTGGCCTCTGCCAGATCGAGGGTGATGGGGAACGGCAGGGTCAGCTCGAGGGTGTCGTGGTAGATCCCGGTCGGCGCGTACTGGCCGGTGGCCGGGTCCAGTTCGAAGACGTAGACGACCGCGCGCCCGTCGACGTTCTCGACGCGCCAGAAGTGGGGGATGCCTGCGTCCGCGTAGAGCACCGGCTTGCGCTTGCGATCACGGATCACCGAGTCGGGGGAGACCACCTCGATCGCGAGCACGACATCGTGGGGGAGGTAGGTGGTCTGCTCCAGCCCGGTGTCCGCCGCCACGTCGACGATCATGACGTCCGGTTCAGGGCGTTGACGTGGGCCTATCGTGACCGTCATCTCCCTGCACACCTCGAACAGCTCTGGAGCTTGCCTGTTCAGTTCGGTGTCGAGAAACCGGATGACACGCATATGAAACTTCATCTGCGGGCTCACGAAGACGAGGCTCCCGTCGATCAGCTCGGTGTGCGGGGGAAGGCCGGTCAGACGATCCAGATCGTCGGCGGTGAATCCTTCCGGCGGCGGCACCAGCCAATCAGGGAATGCCTCGGGGTCGGCGGGTTCTTGCAGCGGCATCGGATCTGCAGTCATCGGTCCCCTCGCTAGTCGGTGTTCCAGCTGACCGGACCAGTATGGCACTGGCCCGGGTCAGGGGGTACGAGCGCGCGGAAACCGGGTCCTACCAGCGGTCGGGGGTGACCGGGGCGTCCCAGGCCTTGGCGAAGCGGGTCTTGTCCTTGGTGTCGACTTCGCGGCGGCGGTAGACGATGTAGGGGCGGGTCAGGTAGCCGATGGGGGCGCTGAACATGTGGACCAGGCGGGTGTACGGCCAGGCGGCGACCAGGGCCAGCACGACCAGGCCGTGCAGCTGGAAGGTCCACGGGACACCGACCATCAGGCCCGGTTCGGGGTTGATGGTGAACAGGCTGCGGAACCAGGGGGAGACGGTCTCGCGGTAGTTGTAGGTGCCCCACAGCAGGTTGGAGCCCCAGGTGTTGAGCAGGCCGGTGACCAGGGCCAGCGTCAGCAGGGTGTACATCATCACGTCGTTGCGGCTGGTGGCCTTGCGCACGGCGGGCACGACGATGCGGCGGTAGCAGAGGATGGCGACGCCGACCACCACCATCAGCCCGGCGACCGACCCGGCGCCCACCGCGACCAGGTGATAGGCGTGCTCGGAGATGCCGAGCGCGCTGGTCCACGACTCGGGGATCAGCAGACCCATCACGTGCCCGCCGAACACCCCGAGCATGCCGAAGTGGAACAGCGGGCTGCCCAGCTGCAACAGCTTGGACTCGTAGATCTGCGAGGACCGGGTGGTCCAGCCGAACTGGTCGAACCGGTAGCGCCAGACGTGGCCGAGCACGAACGACGTGGCGGCGATGTAGGGCAGGATCAGCCACAGGCCTTCGGGGAGCGGGATGGTGGCGTTCATCGGCGGCCTTCCGTGGCGTCGAACAACGAGGGGTCCATGGCGAAGGGTTCCAGCCCGACTTCCTCCTCGGGCGGGCCCTGCGCGGCGAGTTCGGCGATGCGGCGCCGATCGGCGGTGGTCACCGGCGGCAGCGTCGTCAGCACCGCGGCGAGGACGCCACTGTAGGGAGAGTTGTTGTCGCCCAGCGACAGTCGCAGCAGCTCCAGCACCGGCACATGCTCACCCAGCAGGCGCTCGCCGCCGATCGGGTCGACGGTGGCGGCGAACTCCAACAGCACCGGCAGGTGGTCGGGCAGTTCCTCGTCGCCGAGTTCCACCCCCGCCTGCCGGTAGGCGTGCTTGAACCGCAGCAGCGCCATGCCGCGCTTGCGGGTGTCGCCGTAGGCGTAGAAGGTCAGGTGCAGGCTGGCGCGGCGGCGCATGTCGAAGGTCTCGACATAGCTCTGCGCGACCTCGATCGAGGGCGTTTCGCGCAGATAGGTCAGCACCGCGTCGAAGTGCGCCCGCACCTCGGCGGGCAATGCGGCCGCCGCCGAGGACATCTGGTCCAGCAGCGCCAGCGTCGACTCACCGGGGTAGTCGAGCAGCAGCGCGGCCAGCCGCCAGACGACCCGCCGATCGTGCTCGGGCATGGCGGTGACCGGCTGCGGCCGCCTGCGGATCGAGAGCAGACTCATTGCGCCGCACCGCTGACCGTGGAGTCGGCGACGGCAGCGCCGTTGCTGCCGTTGCCGTTGCTCCCTGCGGCGGCGCCGTTGCCGTTCGCGGTGGGCGCAAGCTTGTCGCTGCTCGGCACGAGCCCGCTGGTGCTGCGGCCGTCCCAGTTGAGCAGGTTGATCCGGCCCGACTTCTCCTCGGGCGCGGCCTGATTGGTGTCGGCCAGCGAGAACTTCTCCACCACCTGGTCGAACGCGGTCATGCCCGGTCCGCCGTCGGTGTCGAGGCTGCAGCCGGTGGCCAGCGAATCCAGTTCGTGCGCACGAGAAGTCGCGCCGGACGGGATCACGTAGCGGTGCTCGTACTTGGCGATCGCGAGCAGCCGGTACATGGCCTCGATCTCCTCGGGCTCGAGCCCGATCGACGGCGCGATCCCGGGTTCGGGCTCCTCACCGAGGTTGACCGACCGCATGAACGCGCGCATGCCGGCCAGGCGTTGCAGCGAGGCGCGCACCGGCCCGATCTCGCCCGCGGTGAACAGCTCGGCCAGGTACTCGATCGGGATGCGCAGCGCGTCGATGGCGCCGAACAGGTTGCCCGCGTCCTCACCGTCGTGACCGGTCTCGCTGAGCACGTCGACCACCGGCGACAGCGGCGGCACGTACCAGACCATCGGCATGGTGCGGTATTCCGGGTGCAGCGGCAGTGCCAGCTGGTAGTCCACGATCAGCTTGTAGACCGGCGAATCCTGCGCGGCCTGAATCCATTCCGGCGAGATCCCGGCCGCCTCGGCCTCCGCGATCACCCGCGGGTCGTGCGGGTTGAGGAACACGCCGAGCTGGGACGGGTACAGGTCCTTGTCGTCGGTCACCGACGCCGCCTCGAGCACCGCGTCGGCGTCGTAGAGCATCACGCCGATGTAGCGCAGCCGCCCGACGCAGGTCTCCGAGCACACGGTCGGGATGCCGACCTCCACGCGCGGGTAGCAGAAGGTGCACTTCTCCGCCTTGCCCGTCTTGTGGTTGAAGTAGATCTTCTTGTACGGGCAGCCGGTGATGCACTGCCGCCAGCCACGGCACTTGTCCTGGTCGACCAGGACGATGCCGTCCTCCTCGCGCTTATAGATCGCGCCCGACGGGCACGACGCGGCGCACGACGGGTTCAGGCAGTGCTCGCAGATGCGCGGCAGGTAGAACATGAAGGTCTCTTCGAACTCCAGTTTCACCTTGTCCTCGAGCTTGCCGAGCAAGGGGTCCTTGCCGACCGCTTCGGGACCCGAACCCAGGTCGTCGTCCCAGTTCGCGCCCCAGGTGACCTTGGTGTCCTCGCCGGTGATCAGCGACTTCGGCCGCGCGACTGGGGTGGTGTCGGTGGGCGGGGAGGCCAGCAGATTGTCGTAGTCGTAGCTCCACGGCTCGTAGTAGTCCTCGACCGTGGGCAGATCCGGGTTGGCGAAGATGTTCATCAGGCGCTTGAACCGCGAGCCCGACTTCAGCGACAGCTTGCCACGCTTGTTCAGCGTCCAGCCGCCCTTCCACTTCTCCTGATCCTGGTACTGCCGTGGATAGCCCTGTCCCGGGCGGGTTTCCACATTGTTGAACCAGACGTATTCGGTGCCGCCGCGGTTGGTCCACGCCTGCTTACAGGTGACGCTGCAGGTGTGGCAGCCGATGCACTTGTCCAGGTTCATGACCATGGCGAGCTGAGCCATTACGCGCATGTCAGTACTCCACGTTCTGGTTGCGGCGGCGGATGGTGGTGACCTCGTCACGCTGGTTTCCGGTGGGGCCGTGGTAGTTCAGGGCGAAGGACTGCTGGGCGTAGCCGCCGATCAGGTGCGACGGCTTGATCAGCACCCGGGTGAGCGCGTTGTGGATACCACCGCGCTTGCCCTTGGACTCCTTGGTCGTGGTCTCGGTGCCCTCGATGCGCGGCACGTCCACCGCGCGGTCCTGCGCGTGGTACATGAAGACCGTGCCCTCGGGCATGCGGTGCGAGACGATGGCGCGGGCGACGACGATGCCGTTGCGGTTGATCGCCTCGATCCAGTCGTTGTCGGCGACCCCGATCTTGGCGGCGTCGCGGTCCGACATCCAGATCGTCTGACCGCCGCGCGAGAGCGTCAGCATGTGCAGGTTGTCCTGGTAGGCCGAGTGGATGGACCACTTGGAGTGCGGTGTCAGGTACCGCACGGTGACCCCGCCCCCGGCGACATTGCCGATGGACGGTTCGGCGAACAGCGCGGTCATGTCCAGCGGCGGCCGGAAGATCGGCAGCTGCTCGCCGAGTTCGATCATCCAGTCGTGGTCGAGGTAGAAGTGCTGGCGCCCGGTGAGGGTGTGCCACGGCTTCTGCCGCTCGACATTGATGGTGAACGGCGAGTACCGGCGGCCACCGCTCTCACTGCCCGACCACTCCGGCGAGGTGATCACCGGCACCGGCCTGGCCTGGGTGTCGGCGAAGGTGATCTGCTTGCCCTCGGCCTCGGCCGCGAGATCGGCCAGCTTGGTGCCGGTGCGGCGCTCGAGCTGGTGGAAGCCCTCGACGGCAAGGCGGCCGTTGGTGGTGCCCGACAGCGCCAGGATGGTCTCGGCGGCGAAGGTGTCCTTGGCCAGCGACGGCCGTCCGGCCGCGATGCCGGAGACGACGGTGCCGTTCTTGCCTGCGAGGTACTCGACTTCCTTGTCCGGGTAGGTGGTGATGCCCTTGGTGGTCACGCCGAGGGTGTCGACCAGCGGGCCCAGCGCCGCGAGCTTCTCCGCGATCTTGGTGTAGTCGCGCTCGATCTCCACGATCTTGGGCATGGTCTTGCCCGGAATCGGCTCGCACTCACCGGCTTTCCAGTCCAGCACCTTGCCGCCCGCCTGCGCGAGCGCGTCGGGGGAGTCGTGCTGCAACGGCACCGCGACGATGTCGCGGCGGGTGCCCAGGTGCTTCTCGGCCAGCCAGGAGAACCCGCGGGCGATGCGGTGGAACGCCTCGAAGTCGGTCTTGGCCTCCCATGGCGGGGAGATGGCGGGGGAGAACGCGTGCACGAACGGGTGCATGTCGGTGGAGGACAGGTCGTGCTTCTCGTACCAGGTGGCGGCGGGCAGCACGATGTCGGCGAACAGCGTGGTGCTGGTCATGCGGAAATCCAGCGCCAGCAGCAGATCCAGCTTGCCCTCGGCGCCCTCCTCGCGCCATTCCAGCTCCTGCGGCCGCACGCCGGTGGCGTCGGTGGTCTGCAGGTTGGAGCCGCAGCCGAGCAGGTGCTTCTGGAAGTACTCGTTGCCCTTGCCGGAGGAGCCGAGCAGGTTGGCCCGCCACACAGTCAGCACGCGCGGGAAGTTCTCCGGGGCGTCGGGGTCTTCACAGGCGAACCGCAGGTCACCGGACTTCAGCTGGGAGACGACGTGTTCGGCGGCGGTGTTGCCCGCGGCGGCGGCCTCGTCGCTGAGGTCGAGCGGGTTGCGGTTGAACGTCGGGTAGCTCGGCATCCAGCCGAGCCTGCTGGCCAGGGCGATGTTGTCGGCGGCGGTGCGGCCTGCGAACTTGCCCTTGCCCAGCGGGGAGGCGAACGCGTCGGAGGTGAACGGGTCGTAGCGCCACTGGTCGTTGGTGAGGTACCAGAACACGGTGCCCTGCATCTGGCGCGGCGGGCGCTGCCAGTCCGACGCCGACGCCAGGGTGGCCCACCCGGTCACGGGGCGGCACTTCTCCTGGCCGACGTAGTGGGCCCAGCCGCCGCCGTTCTTGCCCTGGCAGCCGGTGAGCAGCGTCAGCGTGAAGAAGGCGCGGTAGATCTGATCGGAGTGGAACCAGTGGTTGGTGCCCGCGCCCATCAGGATCATCGAGCGACCGCCGGAACGTTCGGCGTTGTCGGCGAATTCGCGGCCGATGCGCGCGGCCTGCACGGCGGGGACGCCGGTGATGGCCTCCTGCCAGGCCGGGGTGTACGGCGACTCCGCGTCGTCGTAGCCCTTCGCCCACTCGCCCGGCAGACCATCGCGACCGAGGCCGTACTGCGCGAGCAGCAGGTCGAACACGGTCGTGACCCGCTTGCCCGCAACGATTTTCGTCGGGACGCCACGCAGGATCGTCTCGGCGGTGTCGGTGTCGAAGCGCGGCAGGGCGATCGTGGCCGGTGCGTCTTCGGAATGGCCGAGCAGGGTGAGCAGCGGGTCGACGCCCTCGAGGTCGAGGTTCCACTTGCCCGCGTCGCCCTCGCCGAAACGGTGGCCCAGCGAACCGTTGGGCACCACCGGGTTTCCGGCCTGATCCAGCAGCACCGGCTTGTGCTCGACACCCTCACCGGTCTGACCCAGATCGGCGGCGGTGAGGAACTTCCCGGGCAGGGCGCCGTTCTGATCCGCCGCCTCGTCGAGACAGATCAGGTACGGCAGGTCGGTGTAGGACTTGATGTAGTCGAGGAACATCGGAGTCTGCTTCTCGAGGAAGAACTCCTTGAGCACCACGTGGCCCATGGCCATCGCCAGCGCCGCGTCGGTGCCGGGGCGCGCCGCCACCCACTCGTCGGCGAACTTGGTGTTGTCGGCGTAGTCGGGGGAGACGACGACGACCTTCTGGCCGCGGTAGCGCGCCTCGGTCATGTAGTGCGCGTCGGGCGTGCGGGTCACCGGGACGTTGGAGCCCCACATGATCAGATAGCCCGCGTCGAACCAGTCGGCCGACTCCGGCACGTCGGTCTGATCGCCGAAGACCTGCGGCGATGCCACCGGCAGGTCGGCGTACCAGTCGTAGAAGGAGAGCATGTAGCCGCCGATCAGCGACACGAACCTGGCACCGGTCGCGTGGCTGACCATCGACATCGCGGGAATCGGCGAGAAGCCGGCCACCCGGTCGGGCCCGTACTGCTTGATCGTGTAGACGTGCGCGGCCGCGGCGATCTCGGCGGCCTCCCACCACTCGGCGCGGACGAAGCCGCCCTTGCCGCGCGCGGTCTTGTACGCCTTGGCCTTGGCCGGGTCCTCGACGATCGACTCCCAGGCCAGCACCGGGTCCTTGAGCTCGGCCTTGGCCTTGCGGTACAGGTCCAGCAGGGTGCCGCGCACGTACGGGTAGCGCACGCGGGCGGGGGAGTAGGTGTACCAGGAGAACGACGCGCCACGCGGGCAGCCGCGCGGTTCGTACTCCGGCTTGTCCGAGCCCACCGAGGGGTAGTCGGTCTGCTGCGACTCCCAGGTGATCACGCCGTCCTTGACGTAGATCTTCCAGGAGCACGAGCCGGTGCAGTTCACGCCGTGGGTGGAGCGCACCACCTTGTCGTGCGACCAGCGGTCGCGGTAGAACGCGTCGGCATCGCGGCCACCGACCTTGTACACCGACCGGTTGTCCGGCGAGACCTCACCGCGCTGGAAGTATTTACCGAGGTTCAGCAACGTGTCGCCGATATCGGTGGGCGACGGACCATGAGTGCGCGAATTAACCACGACGCCCCCTTCGAGCTGTGCTTTCGGGCTGATAGGGGCAACTGTAAAGAGACCGGGTGCTCCGGCAAAACGAACTTTTCACATCCCCGTCGGCCCCTCGGTGAGCTGTGAGGTCGGCGAAATCTCGTGGTCACGGAGGCCGCCGCGGCGGCGGCGGGCGATCCGGGGCCGACCTGGGTGAACGACTCGCGAGCTGGCCGAACGGGCGGATCGCGGGGTCTGCCACCCGGCCCGCGGTGATGCTTCCGAAACGACTGGTTCTCCGGCGGTTTACATTTGTTTACACACCTGACGGGCTCGCTGAACAGCGCTGATGTGACGCCCCGCACACTGCGGCGGGCTGGTCGGGGTCCATGGGTGCTGGTGCGCGGGGTGCCGGATCGTGGTCGTGATCGTGTCGTCACCACGCGGCGGCGAAGTCTATAGCACTGCTGGACGGAAAGAATTCGAATCCTTTTAATTCGCCCCAGCTCAGCGTGTTTCGTGACCGCGACCACAGTTGCCGGACGGTAACTAGTCAATAGGCAACGCGTCAATATAAAGAAACGGCAACTTTTCCGTTCGGCGATTGGTTCGAGGTTGAAACGTCATCCAGGATGGGGCGGTGCAGACAGGGAGGGTTCCGGTGCTACCGAAGTCATCGTCCGACGGGCCGGCTGGTCCGCCGAAGCCGCCGACACTCGGCGGGTTGCTGCGGCGACTGCGCGACGATCGGCGGATTTCCCGGGAAAAACTGGCTTTCGCGGCCGGTGTCAGCTCGAGCTACATCACCCATCTGGAGAGCGGCGACCGGGACCGGCCGACGCAGGCCGTCGTCGAGGCGCTGGTGCGCTACCTCGACCGGATCGCCCCGGTGACCGATATCGAGCGCAGGCATCTGTTCGACCTGGCCGGGCTCGCGCCCGTGGACAATCCGTCGGTCGAGGACCTGCGCGCCGAGATCAACGCCGAAATGCGCCGGACCCTGGTGCTGCAGGAGCCGAACCTGGCGGCCTATGTCGACACGCGCTGGAATGTGCTGGCGGGCAACGAGTCCTATCATCGCGCGTTTCCCGGCTTGGTCGAGGACGCCAATATCCTGCGCTGGTTCTTCGGCAACCCGCTCTCGCGCAAGGTGATGGTGGAGTGGGAGCGGGAATCGACCCTGACGGTGCACTGGCTGCGCGGGCTGATCGGTCAGCAGGGTGGCGGTGACTGGGCGACCGAGCTGCTCGAGGAGCTGGCGCAGTACCAGGACTTCCGCCGGATCTGGGACGACGGCGACACCGTCTACGGCCGCGAGCACACCGCCATGCGGCTGTGCGACCTGCACACCGGCGAGTACTACACCGTCGATGTCCAGCTCTTCCGCCTCGACTCGGTGGCCTACCCCGGCCGCATCCAGTACTACCTGGGCGTGCGCGGTCCCGACGGCGGCTAGATGCCGGCGACGGCGACGGGCGCCGCGGAGTGCGGTGTGCATGTCGTGACCAGCTCGATCAGGGCGGCGGCGATCTCGTCGGGATGGGTCACGGGGGCGCCGTGACCCGCGCCGGGCACCATGCGCACACCCTGGGCGCCCGGGAGTCCCGCCGCCAGCCGCGCGCACTTGTCGGCGGTGCTGCTGTGGTCGTGTTCGCCGCGCAGGACGAGCGCGGGCACGGTGATCTCGCCGAGCCGTTCCAGCACCGAATCGCGGTCGATCAGGCAGCGCGCCGCCGGAAACAGCGCCGTGCGGTCGTGGGTGAGCCAGCGGGTGATCCACCAGCGCCAGATATCCGGGCGGTCGCCGCCGATCAATTGGGGTGCCAATTTTTCGGCCAGTGGCACCAATTCTCCGGTGCCGCACCATTCGTCGAAGAATCCCTCGTAGTAGGTTTCGTCGGCCCGGGAGCACGCGCCCGCCTCGGTATCGAGCAGGGCGAGTCCGCGGACGCGTTCCGGCGCGAGCAGAGCCATCCGCAACGCGGCATATCCGCCCTGGCTCATTCCGCCGACAACCGCCGATTCCACGCCGACCGCGTCGAGCACCCGTAAACCGTCTTCGGCGAGATCCCAGTAGTCGAAGCGCGGGTCGGCCCCGTAACCGGTCCGGCCGTGACCTCGGGCATCCCAGGCGATGACGTTGATGCCGTTGTGCGCCAATATCGTTCGGATCGGGTCGAACATGGATTCGTCCATCAGGAAACCGTGCGCCAGCAGCACGGTCGGTCCGCGAACCGCGCCGGTACGGAAATGGATGTTCACCGAATCGGAGTGCACAAAGGGCATGTTCGAAACATACAAGTGTTAACGATGATTCCGCGCCGCCGCCGGGGCACATCGATGCCGCCGGTCCTGTGAATTCACTGGCGAGTGTATGTACCTCAGGGGGGCGTGCCTATTCTCGCCGGGATATGGACACACGTGTTCGTGACCGATTGGATCAGACCAGAACAACGTACGGCTCGATCAGAGAATTTCGGGGAGTGAACTGATGAGGGTGACAGAGTACGGAAATCACGCACACATATGGCTCGCCGCCGCGGGCGACGGGCTTTCGGACACTTTCGCGGTGTGTGGCGCGGAAGGCAGGGCCATCTGGTACGGCCCCTATCTCGACGCCGATGTCGATCATCCACGCGGCGACCGGCAGGCCGCGGCCATGGGCGCCGCGGGCCGCGCGATCTGGCTGGCAGGCCGGGCCAAGGAAGACACGGGTGCCGACAAGGCGACCCTGCACCTGTCGGTCAGCGACGACGAGCTCGACGCCGTCACCCTGGCCTGCACGGCGTCGATGGCCGGGCTGGCCCTCGAACTCATTGTCACCGAAGACAATCCGGCCCAGGACTGGTGCCATGCCTTCGGCAGGCTCGACTGGAACTCGGGTCCGTTGACCAGCCTGGTCGACCCCGCCGAGCCGCCGTCGGCGCCGGCCCTCCGCTCGATCGCCGGCGGTCTCGAACAGCAGCAGTCCGAACCACAGGAAGGGCCTGTCATGCAGGAGAACACCACGGATCACTGGTCGGAACTGCGCTCGGCATTGGAGGGGCTGCTGCTGCACGACGCGATCGGCATGGACGCCAAGATGCGCCACGCCGTCTCCGCCGTCGTCCATCTCACCGTCGACACACCGAACGGCCCGCCCGAGGACGCCGAGGAATTCCTGGGCCGCTTCGACGCCTCCTGGCTGGTGGCGTCCTGGCTCGGCCACGACACCGAACTCTCCCTGATCGCGACCCTGGCCGCCGGGGAGATCCCGGCCCTGTCCTGGTGCGAACTGATGTTCACCACCACCCTGGCGCCGTGGTCGACCAGCCCGGTCGCGGTGCACGCCCGCCGGGTGTTCACCACGGTGCAGCGCGGGAAGCTGGGCGCGGT
Source organism: Nocardia sp. NPDC050718 (assembly GCF_040654235.1). Lineage (NCBI taxonomy): Bacteria > Bacillati > Actinomycetota > Actinomycetes > Mycobacteriales > Nocardiaceae > Nocardia > Nocardia sp. NPDC050718. The sequence goes on from NZ_JBFAHQ010000001.1 coordinate 1,633,606, forward strand.
CCGGGCGCACGTCAGCTGAGCCGCTGATCAGCGGACGGTGATCCGAACGCCCCGCTCATCCAGGCCGCTCCGGAGGTGCGGCGGGAACAGCCCGCTGGGCAGCATGATCGGCACGCCGCTGTAGCCGACCGTGGCCACCGGCCCACGGATTTCGATGGTGCCGAGGGCGGTGTACGGCAGGCGAACGAGATAGCTCGTGGTGGCCACCAGCACCGCGTCGGAGCCGAATCGGGCGGACAGCGTGGCCCCGGGGACGGCGGCGTGCCGGAACTTGCGCAGCACCGATTCGGTCGGATTCCGCGCGAAGTACCCCACGAACAGCGCGTACAGGACGCCGGCGACCACCGGCACCGCCGCACCGAGCAGGCCGGTATTCCGGCCCGCCACCACGGCAGCGCCGACCACGAGCAGTGCCAGCAGCACGACATTGGCTCTGGCCTTCGCCCGGCGCCACGGTTCACTCAGATGGGCGACGGCCAGGAGCCGCGCGGTGTCGTGATCTGCGGTGACGACCACGTCCGGGCTCGGCACCGCGGGCAGCGGCGGCAGGGCGTCCAGGCTCGTCGGGTCCTGCGCGGCCCGCTGCCAGCGCTCGACGAGCGGCGCGGGGAACAGTGGCGCGGGCAGGGCCAGGCGCATCCCGTCGAACCGCAGCACGGCCACCTGCTCGGCGACCGACAGCGACCGGATCCGGTCCCGGCCGATCCTGCAGTAGCTGTCGTGATCGGTGAGGGCGATCCCGTCGGCGCCGAACCGCACCCGCCAGGTCGTCGCCGGCACCGTGTCACCGATCGTGGCCTCGAAGTGCCGCAGGAAGTGGCGATAGATCGCGTACGGGGTGTACAGCGTGCCCGCGAGGACCCCGCATACCAGCGGCAGGGCCGGAAGCCCGAGCACCGTGAGGCACACGGTGATCAGCGGCATCCACACCACCACCGACCACGCCGACGGTTTCACGGCGGCCCGGCGCGCGTTGTACCGCGCCAGATGCCGCGCCGCCCCCGGCGAATTGGTGTACACGGTGTCCGGCCGCACCAGCTCGGGCAGCGTCGGCGCGGGCATCGTGAACGGCTCTGCCGCCGAGGCGGTGTCTGACTGGTCACCGTCGGGCAAGGCCGGACGGTCGCTGTCCCCCTGGGTCCACATGTCCGGAAGACTAATCAGTCGGCGGGCGTCGTGCCGCGCGACGGTGTCGCGGCGGGCGACCGCGCGGATCCAGCGTGCCGCTGTGGCTGTCCGTCGCCGTCGTCAGGCGCTCGCGCCGACCGCGACCTCGGCGAACGACCCGACCCAGCGGTGCGGTGCGCGCGGCGGGTTCGGTTCGCCGTCGCGGTGCACGCCGACTACCTGCCATCCGGCGGCCACCGCGGCATCGAGCTCGTCCGGGTGGTCGGAGAGGAACAGGATCTCCGCGGCCGGGATGCCGATGCGCTCGGCGATGACGTCGTAGGAGGTGGCCTCGCGCTTGGGGCCGGCGCTGACCAGATCGAAGTGGTCGGTGATCAACCCGGACAGGTCGCCCGACTCGGCGAAGGCGAACCAATCCCGTTGGTTGCGTTCGGAACCCGAGGAGTACACGTACAGCGGGAGACCGGCCGCGTGCCAGGCCGACAGGGCGGGCACGACATCGGCGAAGAACCGGCCGTGCAGCGCGCCCGCGCGGAACCCCTGGGCGCAGATCGCGCCCTGCGCGGCCTTGAGCGGTTCGGCCTTGACGTCGGAACGCAGCCAGCCGGTGAGGATCTCGGCGATCCGGTCGGTGTCCGCGTCGGGTTCGCCCGCCAGTTCGCGGGTCGCCGCGATCACCGATTCGGCCGCGCCCGAAGCGTTCTCGGCCAGCCAGCCGGGCAGGCGCTGCTCGGTGTAGCCGTAGAGATCGTTGCGCACCGAGTCGGTGGGGCTGGTGGTGCCCTCGATGTCGAGGACGACGGCGCGGGTCACGGGGCGGTGAGCAGTTCGTCCAGCGTCGGGAAGCCCGCGCTGATCTTGTCGCCGGTGAAGTCGCCGATCCAGCCGTCGGCCTCCTCGAAGAAGCGGATCGCGATGAAGTCGGGGCGGGTGCCCATGTCGAACCAGTGCAGGGTGCCCGCGGGAACGGAGAGCAGGTCACCCGCCTCGCAGACCGTCGCCAGCACGGCGTCGCCGAGGTGCAGGTAGAAGCAGCCGCGACCGGCGGCGAAGAAGCGCACCTCGTCCTCGGCGTGGCGGTGCTCGTCGAGGAACTTGGCCCGCGCGCCCGCCGCGGTGGCGGGCCACTCCGGGTTGTCGTCGTCGGGGTGGATGCGGGCGACATCGATGTGCTCGTAGCGGCCCGCGGCGTTGAGCTCGCCGATCTGCGGGGCATAGTGGGCGAGCAGGGCCTCGGAGTCGGTGCCCGCGGCATCGGCCAGGACGTCCCAGCGCGAGAAGGCGATACCGTGCTCGGCCAGCTCGGCGGCGATCTCGGCGGTGTCGGTGGTGCGCACGCGCACGTCGGCGGCGTTGTCGGCGGCCATCACTTGCAGCAGAGTCATTGTCTATCCGATCTCGAGTGGCGTGGCGTCGGTGCGTCCGGTGCGGGTGATCAACTCGCACAGGGCTTCCAGACATTCGGCGCGATCCCGCGCCTGGGCAAGAGTGTCACCCCAGGTGGTGATGCCGTGCCCGGTGATGAACAGAATCGGTGGCGCGGCGGGGTGGTCGCGCAGGTAGGTCTCGATGTCGGCGCCGATGCGGGCGACCTCGGGCCAGTTCGGGAACACCGGGACCGCCACCGTGGCCGGGTCGGCCAGGCCGAAGCCCTTGAGTAGTTCGTATCCGGTGATCCGCAGCGTGTCCACGCTGTCACCGGGCCGCGCGGCGGTGGTCGCCAGCGCGGTGGCGAACGGCGAGTGCACATGCACCACCGCCCCGGCCTGGCGAGTGCGATAGACGGCGGTGTGAATGCTGGTCTCCGCGGACGGTTTCCGGCTCTGGCCCGGGCGCGGCGTCGTGTCGGCCACGGCGACCAGCACCGTATCCCGTTCGGTCAGTTCGCCTTTGGACAGGCCGCTGGCGGTGATCAGCGCGTCCTCGTCGATCCGCACCGAGATATTGCCCGCGGTGCCCGGCATCCAGCCGCGCTCGTAGAGCTGACGCGCGGTGGCCGCGATCGCGGTGCCCTGCTCGGCGGCGGTGTCAGTGGTGGTCGCGCGACCCCGCTCGTCGAACCGATCCGAATTCCGGTAGACCACACCGTTTTCGGTGACCACGGCGGTAACCAGGTCGGCGGGCGTCACGTCGAAGGCGGGATTGAACACCGGGGTGCCCGCGGGTGCGGTGGATACCCCACCGAACCCGGTGACCTCGGCGGCCGCCCGCTGCTCGACCACGATCTGCGCGCCGGTCGCCATCGCGGTGTCGCGGGTGGACTCCGGCGCGACCACGAGGAACGGGATGCCGTGGTGGCGGGCGGCCAGCGCCAGGGTGAAGGTGCCGATCTTGTTGGCGACGTCGCCGTTGGCGGTGATCCGGTCGGCGCCGACGAGCACGGCGTCGACCTGGCCGGTGGCCATCGCCCAGGCCGCGGCGGAGTCGATGGTCAGCCGGTGCGGGATGCCCGCCTCGGCCAGCTCCCACGCGGTGAGCCGGGCGCCCTGGAGCAGCGGTCGGGTCTCGTCGACGATCACGTCCGCGACAGCGCCGCGCTCGTGCAGCACCCGCAGCGCGCCGATCGCGGTACCGACCGCGCTGGTTGCCAGCCTGCCGGTGTTGCAGTGCGTGAGCAGTCGCAGCTGCCCGTCACCGCAGAGCCGCTGCACCAGGTCGGCGGCGTGGGTGGCGGCGGCCAGGTTGACCCGGCCGTCCTCGGCGAGCAGGTCCAGGGTCTCGGCCAGCACCGCGTCGGCACCGTCGGCGATCCGGCCACGCACCCGCTCGACGGCCCAGGCCAGGTTGACCGCGGTCGGCCTGGCCGCCGCGATCCGATCGGCCTCGGCCTGCACGGCGGCCTCGTCCACCACGCCGTCGGCGGTGTGCGCCCTCGTGGCGATGACCACGCCGAACGCCCCCGCGATCCCGATCGCCGGGGCGCCACGAATCGCCAGGGTGGTGATCGCGTCGATGACCTGGTCGACGGTGCCGAGACGCAGTTCCCGCGCCTCGTGCGGCAGTCCGCGCTGGTCGATGGTGAGCAGCGCTCCGTCGTCCCAGGTGAGCGAACTGTCGTCCATCGGCGTCCTTACTTCGGGTCGGTCATCGTGCCTGATAAACGGTATCCGACCTGGTCCGGGCGCGAAGTCCGGGTCCGGGTCGGGGCGAGCCGGTCGGCGCGCTCGGCCTGATCGGGTGCCACCTGCCCATGGCCGCGGGGCCGGGTCACCGGCGTCCCGGCGAACCCAGGCCGATCGTGACCGCTGGGTCCGGTTGTCAGGGTGGTCCGGCGGCCTGGGTCCAGGTCCGGTCACCGAGCGGCCCGGCGGCCGCAGCCGATCATTCGGCGACGAATTCGGCCTCCCGCTCCACGGCATCGATCGTGGCCTGCGGTACCTGGATCGGGCCCGGCGTGTAGGTGATCGCCCGCAGCGCGCCCGTGTACCGGAATGCTCCGCGACGTTCGCGCAGCTCCCAGTCGACCGGACCGCGCGCGTCGACGCCCACCGAAATGCCGGTCCACGGGGCCATGCCGACCAGCTGCACCTGATCGGTCAGCTCGGCGACGGCGACCCCGTCGACCTCGACCACGAAGTCCCAGCGCAGGTGCGGACGGATCGTCGCGCGCACCACGATCTCGCGGGCACCACTCGGCAGCGGTGCGGCCACCGACGTGTAGCGGCCGTAGCTGTTGACGCCGAGCACCACCTCGCCGTTCTCGACGTAGAGCAGATAGCCGCCGAGCGGGTCGCCGTGCGCGACGAGCACGCCTTCGTCGCCCTGCCGGTAGCCCGGGGTGTCCGCAGCGTCTGCGGTGCCCGAGGTACCCGGCGATCCGGGAGCGTTGCCGCCGGTGGGCAGAGCACCGCCGACCGGGGGCGCCGGTGTCGCGCCGGGCTCCCCGGTTCGGCGGCCGGTCAGGTCGGCCGTGATGGTGAAGTCGCGGTAGGCGATGAGGCGCTGCGAGCGGTAGCGCTCCAGCGTCGGCGTGCCGGGGAGCAACCGGATCGGGGCGGCGAAGCGCGCTTCCTCGGGACGGCGGCGGAACAGGTCGGCCCGGGTCAGCAGAGGGAAAACTGTATTGGCCCAGGCGGATTCGTCCCAGGCGGCGGCCAGCTCGGCCGCCTTCTCGGGGAACTGCTCCGAGAGATCGTGCAGCTCCGTCGGATCGGCGCGCACATCGAACAGCTGCCAGTGCGGGGCGTCCAGGTCGGCACCTGCCTCGTGCAGCGACAGCAGCTTCCAACCGTCGCGATAGAACCCGCGATGCCCGGTCATCTCGGAGTACTGCTCGGTGTGCCGGGTCGGCGCGGCCGGATCGCGCAGCAACTCCGCCGCCGAGACACCGTCGAACTCCTTGGCGGACAACCCGTTGCGCACCGTCGGCCGCGTCAACCCGGCCAGCTCGAGCAGCGTCGGCGCCAGGTCGGTGACGTACGCGTACTCGTGCCGGATACCGGAATCGGCCTCGGTGCGCGGCAGACCCTTGGGCCAGGACACCACCAACGGCACCCGCACACCACCGGCGAAGGTCTGGCCCTTGTAGAAGCGGAACGGAGTATTGGACGCCTGACCCCAGCCGCGCGGGTAGTGCACGCCCAGCCGGGCGGTGCCGATCAGGTCCTCGTTGTGCGGTACGTCGCCGATCCAGTCCGGATCGTCGATGTGGGCGAACTCGGCGAAGTACGAGCGGGTGCCCTCCGGTCCGCCCTCGGCGGTGCCGCCGTTGTCGGAGGTGAACACGATGATGGTGTTGTCGAGTTCGCCGAGGTCGTCGAGCAGGTCGACGACGCGGCCCAGGCTCTGGTCGATGCTGTCGACCATGCCCGCGTACACCTCCATGTACTTGGCGTAGCGGCGGCGCTCGTCCTCGGTCAGCGAATCCCATTCCGCGGCTTCGTAACCGGGCTCGGTATTGCGCGGCTTCTGCTGCGTGCCCGGCGGGAACAGGCCCTGGGCCAGCTGCTCGGCGAAACGCCTGCGGCGCAGTTCGTCCCAGCCCTCGGCGTAGCGGCCGCGATACTTCGCCTGATCCTCGGCTTTGGCCTGCAGCGGTCCGTGCATGGCCACGTGCGCGAAGTACAGGAAGAACGGTTTGGTGGCGTCGTGGGCGCGCAGGTCCTTGATATAGGACAGCGCCTTGTCGGTGAGATCGTCGGTGAGGTAGTAACCCTCCGGATACTGCTCGATATCGACCACCGAACTGTCGGAGACCAGCTGATTCGGGTAGTAGAACGAATTCAGCCCCTCCAGCGAGCCGTAGTAGCGGTCGAATCCTCGCTGCGTCGGCCAGGAATCGCGATGCGCCGACGGATTCATCGTGGCGTCGCGCACCAGATGCCATTTGCCCACGGCGTAGGTCGCGTATCCGTTGCCGCGCAGGATCTCCGGCAGCGTGAGCACATCGTCGGCCAATTCCAGGCGCAGGCCGGGGTACCCGGGGTCGGCATTGGCGACGAAGCCGAAACCGGCACGGTGGGAATTGATTCCGGTCAGCAGCGCGGCGCGCGAGGGTGAGCACAGTGGCGTCGTGTGGTAATTCGACAGCCGTACGCCCTGGGCGGCCAGCCGGTCCAGCGTCGGCGTCTCGATTTCCGAACCGAACGGGCCGATATCGCTGTACCCCATGTCGTCGACGAGGACGACGACGATATTGGGCGCGCCGGCGGGCGCGGTCGGGGGCGAGGTCCATTCCGGGGTGGAATCGGCCGAGGTGCGACCGGCCGAGCCGCCGAAGGATTCGTAACCGCGAGCGTGGGGTGGAACAGGCATGCTCGCAGTAAAGGTGACATATTCGCTGGTCACCAGGGTTATGTGCATCCTGCGCGGAATCGGTGACCCCTGCGGCGCAACTTGTTAGCGTCACTGCCGTGCCCACGAATCAGCCCTCTTGCTGCTGTTCGTGTCGCGTCCTGCGTGGCTGACGTACGTCTGCTGACGTGCGCGGCCGAACGAGCCGATGTGTCCCCTTCCCCCGGTGCGCCTTTCCGCTGCGCGCTGTTCGGTCCGCGTCCGCGGGCCGACGTGTCTTCGAGGAATCCCACGATGAGCTTTACCCCCGGCGGCCTCGATCGCCGTAACTTCCTGCGCGCCGGCGGCATCGCCGCGGCCGCCATCTTCGGTGGCGCGGCGCTGGCGGCCTGCACCTCGGCCGTCTCGGAGCAGAAGGGCGGCGGTGACGACGCGACGCCGGTGCGCGGCGGCACCCTGAAGGTGGGCATCCGCGAGGACCTGGTGCCCGCGAACCTGCTGACCAACACCGCCGCGACGCCGGTCGTCATCGGCCTGGTCTACGAATCGCTGATCCGCTACCCGAACGACAAGCTGGAACCCCAACCGCTGCTGGCGAAGTCGTGGCAGCTCGCCGCCGACGGCCGGTCCATCGCGCTGGACCTGCGCGACGACGTGAAGTTCCACTCGGGCAGGCCGTTCACCGCCAAGGACGTGGAGTTCTCGATCCGCACCTACGCCGACGCCAAGTGGTCGGCCCAGCTGCGCAGCACCGCCACCGCGGTCACCGGCTTCGACATCGTCTCGCCCACCCGCATCGTGCTGCAGCTGGCCCACCCGCTGAGCAATATCTACGACCTGCTCGACACCGTGCCCATCCTGGACAGCGAGACCATCGACAAGCTGGGCACCGGTGACACCTACATCGGCACCGGCCCGTTCAGATACGTCCAGCGCGTGCCGAATTCGCAGCTCGTGTTCGAGAAGAACCCGGACTACTGGGTTCCGGAGCGCCCCTACCTGGACCGCGTCGAGGTCTCGATCATCCAGGACCCGCAGGCGCTGCTGAACGCGCTCAAGTCCGGGCAGATCGCGGTGGCCAGGGAACTCGGCTACCGCGACGCCGAGAATCTCACCAAGTCGGGCGGCTATCGGGTGCTCGACCTCGAGGGCGCGGAACTGCAGGCCTACGTCGGCGTCAACGTGACCGAGCCCGCGCTGGCCGATGTGCGGGTGCGCCAGGCCATCGCCTTCGCGCTCGATCGCGAGCGGATCATCGCCGAGGTCTACCGCGGCGCCGGCTACCCGCTGAACGTGCCGTGGCCCAAGACCTCGCCCGCCTTCGACGAATCACGCAACACCAAGTACAGCCGCGATGTCGCCAAGGCCAAGGATCTGCTCACCCAGGCGGGCAAGCCGCCGAAGCTGCCGCTCACCTTCGGCCCCGGCTACGAGGAAACGGCCCAGATCGTGCAGGCCAACCTCGCCGAGGTCGGCATCGAGGTGACCCTCGACCCGGTCGACGCCGCCACCTTCGTCAAACAGCTCACCGGCCAGCAGTTCCGCGGCCTGTGGGTCACCGACCACTCGTGGGCGCAGTTCGTGCCGTCGACGCTCACCGTGAGCGCCTACCCCTTCAACGCCCGTCGCAACGCCTCCCGCTACGAGTCGCCCGCCTACACCGCGGCGGCGGACGCGGCCTGGCAGCTGCCGCAGGGCACCGGCCCGGACGCGGTGCGCGCCTTCCACGCGGTCAGCGACCAGCTGCTGGAAGGGCTGTTCCTGATCGAGATCGGCGTCCGTTTCCAGCAGTACTCCACCGCCGCCAAGGTGCACGAGTTCGCCTGGACCAAGCGCCGTGAACCGGTGCTCACCGACACCTTCCTGTCATGACCCGCTATCTGCTGCGCCGGCTGCCGTCGGCACTGCTCGTGCTGTTCGGCGCCTCGGTGCTGATCTTCCTGCTGCTGCGCCTGGTGCCCGGCGATCCGGCGACCATCCTGGCGGGCAACGACGCGACGCCCCAGTCGATCGCCGCGATCCGGCAGCAGCTGGGCCTGGACCGGTCGATTCCGGTGCAGTACCTGAGCTGGCTCGGTGACCTGGTCACCCTCGACCTCGGCCGGTCCTACCTCATCGGCGGGCAGATCACCGATCTCGTCGGCCGTGGTCTCACCAACACCCTGGTGCTGACGGTGACGGCGCTGCTGCTGGCCGTGGTGACCGGCGTCGTGGTCTCGGTCGCGTCGGTGCTGTGGCCGAGTCGGTGGCTGAACACCGTTGTCGCCGCAGCCAATACGGTCGCCGTCGCGCTGCCGACCTTCGTGGTCGGGCCGTTGCTCGTGCTCGTCTTCGCGGTCGCCGTCCCGGTGCTGCCCGCCGGTGGTGTGCCGCCGGACGGCTTCATCGCCCGGCCCGACATCGCCGTGCAGTACCTGCTGCTGCCCGCGATCTGCCTCGCGCTGCCGGTGGCCGCGGCGCTGACCCGGTTCCTCACCGAGTCGTTGCGCACCGAACTCACCAAACCGTATGTGCTGACGGCACGTTCGCTCGGTGTCTCGCACCGCGAGATCGTCACCAGGGGCGCGCTACGCAACGCGCTGCCGACGCTGCTCACCGTGCTCGGCCTGCAGACCGGGCAGCTGCTCGGCGGTGCCGTGCTGGTGGAGGCGGCCTTCGTCTGGCCGGGCATCGGCCAGCTCATCGAACAGGGCATCAGCCGTCGCGACTACCCGCTGGTGCAGGTGCTGTTGCTGCTGTCGGTGGCGGTGTTCGTGGTGATCCAGCTGGTGACCGATATCGCGCACGCCTGGCTGGATCCGCGCATCCGGATCGGCGGCCGGTCATGACCGCGACGATCGAGAAAGCGGCCGCGGCGCAGCCGGAGTCACCGCGTCGGGCCGGGGCACTGGCGGCGCTCGGCAGGGGTCAGGGACTCGCGGGCGTCGTGCTGATCGCGGTCATCGCGCTGGCGGGCGTGTTCGCCGGGGTCCTCAGCCCCTACGACCCGCTCGCCCAGATTCCCGGCGCCAACCTGCTCGGCCCGAGCGGCGAGCACTGGCTCGGCACCGACCATCTCAATCGGGACGTGGCGGCGCGCGTGCTCGCCGGCATCCGGATCGACCTGCTGATCGTGCTGCTCGCGGTGCCGATCGGCGCGGTGATCGGCTCGCTGGCCGGGCTCGCCGCCACCGTGAACCCCTGGGCCGACATCACCGTGCAGCGGGTCTTCGACCTGATCCTGGCGTTCCCGGCGCTGATCCTCGCGATCGCCCTGGCCGCCGTCACCGGACCCGGCTGGCACGCGGTCGTCATCGTCATCATCGCCACCGAGATCCCGATCTTCGGCCGCCAGATCCGCACCGCCGTCCTGGCGGTGCGCGAACAGCCGTTCGTCGAGGCGTCCGAGGTGATCGGCGCCGACACCTGGTGGACCCTGCGTAAGCACGTGCTGCCCAATGTGATCGAGCCGCTGGGCGTGCAGTTCGCGCTGTCGCTGTCGCTGGCGGTGTTCATCGAGGGCGCGATGAGCTTCATCGGCATCGGAGTGCGGCCGCCGGAGCCCTCGCTCGGTTCGCTCATCGGCGAGTCCATCGCCAACCTCGACGCCAACCCGTGGATGGCGATCGGCCCGCTGACCGTCGTGGCCGGGCTGACGCTCGGCTTCCTGTTGATCGCCCAGGCTCTGGGCCGGGCAAGGAGACTGGCATGACCGACGATCTGGTGCTCGACATCGACGGCTTGACCGTCGCTTTCGGCGACCGAACCGTGGTCGACCGGGTGAGCCTGCGCGTCCGGCGTGGTGAAGTGGTCGCCCTCGTCGGCGAATCCGGTTCCGGGAAATCGCTCACCGCCCGGTCGGTGCTCGGCCTGCTGCCCGGCACCGCGCACGCCACGGGCTCCATCCGCCTCGCGGGCACCGAGGTCGTCGACGCGGCCGAGCCCGCGCTGCGCGCACTGCGCGGCACCGGGGCGGCCATGGTGTTCCAGGAGCCGCAGACCGCGCTCAACCCGGTGCAGAAGATCGGCACCCAGATTCGGCAGGCGCTGCGGGCACACGGCACCACCGACAGGGCCGCCGCCAGGGCCCGCGCGATCGAACTGCTCGCCGCCGTCGACATCCCGGAGCCGGAGAAGCGGCTGGACTGGTATCCCCACCAGCTCTCCGGCGGGCAGAAGCAGCGCGTCGTGATCGCGCTGGCCCTGTCCGGCGACCCCGATCTGCTCATCGCCGACGAGCCGACCACCGCGCTCGACGTCACCGTCCAGGCGGAGATCCTCGACCTGCTGCGGACCCTGCAGCGGGAGCGGGGCACGGCCATCCTGTTCATCACCCACAACCTCGGGGTGGTCGCCGAGATCGCCGACCGGGTCGTGGTGATGCGGGCCGGGCAGGTGGTCGAAGAGCAGCCGGTGTTCGGGCTGTTCGGCGCTCCGGAAGCGGAGTACACGCGAACCCTGCTGGCGGCGGTGCCCCGGTTGCCCGCGGTGTCCGAGCGCGGGGCGGGGGAGGTCGTCGGTGCGGCGACCGCTGCCTCGGCACCCGACGCGGTCGCCTCCGGGGCGGGCGATGCCGCCGGTGCGGTGGCCGCGGCCGAGCCGGATCTCGCCGGTGCCGCGGTGGCGGATGACGGCGCGGCCGCGGAGCATGCCGCTGACGGTGCTACGGCGGGAGTGGCCGTCGACGAGTCCGCCGAGGGTGCGGACCCCGCTGAGGGTTCGGCCGAGGAGGCGACGGACGGAGAGTCCGAGCAGCCGGAACGGGCTCGCCGGATCCTGCGGCGAGTCGTCGTCCGCGGTCCCGCCGTGGTCGCGGAGAAGGGCGGCGGCACAGCCGAACCCGGCTACCGTGACGTACTGCGCATCGACGAGCTGTCGGTGACCTACCCGGGACGCCATGGCGCGGCCGACTTCCCGGCGCTCCAGGACATCTCGCTGACGCTGGGCCCGCGCGAGGTACTCGGTCTGGTCGGCGAATCCGGCTCGGGCAAGAGCACACTGGGCCGCACCGCGCTCGGTCTGGTCCCGGCGACGTCGGGAACCGTGGAGCTGCAGGGTGTGTCGCTGGCCGGGCTGTCGCGGCGTGAACTGCGGGGTCTGCGCAAGAGTGTCGCGCTGGTGCACCAGGACGTGAGTGCCTCGCTGGACCCGCGCCGCAGTGTCGCCGACGCGATCGCGGAACCGCTCCAGGTGCATCGCGCCGCCTCGGGTGCGCTGCTGCGCGCCAAGGTCGGCGATCTGCTCGAATCGGTCCGGCTACCACGGGATTACGCGCAGCGGCGGCCGGGCGAGCTCTCGGGCGGACAGCGTCAGCGGGTCGCGCTGGCGCGTGCCCTGGCCTTGGCGCCTCGGCTACTGGTGGCCGACGAGCCGACCAGCGCGCTGGATGTGTCCGTGCAGGCCCAGGTGCTCGACCTCTTCGCCGACCTGCGTGCCGAATACGGCTTCGCGAGCCTGTTCATCAGCCACGATCTGGCGGTAGTGCACCAGGTCGCCGACCGGGTGGTGGTGCTGCGGCAGGGCCGGATCGTCGAAACCGGCGAGGTCGGCGCCGTATTCGCCGCGCCGGCCCAGGAGTACACCCGCCGCCTGCTCGACGCGGTGCCCGCTCCCGATCCGTCGACGGCGCGCCGGGGCGGGGACGGATCCGCGGCGAGCGCGCTCCAGCGCATCGGGGCCTGACGTGGACGAGCCGCCGGAAGGGGAACCGGCGGCTCGTCGACACACGTGGATCAGCGATGGTCGGGGCGGCGCGGTTCACGCCGATCGTCCTGACCTGCTCGCGTCATGCCTTGCGAGTTCTCGCCCATCTGCTCCTGCCGCTGTTGCTGCTGCTGCCGCGGCATCTGCTTGGGCATTTTCTTAGGCGTTTTCTTGGACTTGTCAGCCATCTCCACACGGTCCTTTCCGAGGGATAGTGTTTCGCCTAACGCGCCAACGATAACCAGCGGAAATGCACTCCGGTAGAGGTGTGCGAAAAATAATGGTCCGACCTGCCGATTTCCGGCGTGTCGATGATTCGAGACGAATTCTCGAACATTATTTGACCAAGCATGAATTGCGGTATCCGCCGCCAAAACTGCGGGATTTCCGTCAATTCTCTTCGGCTCGGTAACGATGTTGCGAGCGCAACAGCATCCGACAAATTCCCACAGCTCATCCCGGTGCGATCCAATGATTCGGCGATGATCGGGTCACCCGCTCCGGTCGGCGTCGTGCCCGACCCCCCCGGGGGTAGTAGTCGAGGCGGCTGCGGTGTCGTCGGTCGAAACGGAAGGGTCCGAGGCGCAGCCGTCGTCGTTTTCGGTGCGAGGGTCGCGTGTGATGTGTTGCACACCAATTCATTTCGCCGCCGAGATCGCCATCGGATGAACACTGATCGAACTGTGCGTGCGGACCCTGCCCGCGAGGATTTCCCGCTGCTAGCGTCAACGGCCGAGCACCGGGGGTGGTCGACTCGGCGTGAATCGGGGACGGGGGATCATGCAGGTTTCGGCGGAAGAGTTGCGAACGGCCGCGGGCGAGATGGATCGGATCGCGGACGAGGGGATCGGCCGCATGCCGGTCGTCGACACACCGGGGTTCCTCGGCACGATCAGCAGCTTCCTGGCCGGGTCGGACGTCGGTCCCCAGCTGGATAAGATCGAGCCGGCCCGGACCAGGAGCTTGAAAGTGGCGGGCGGGCGGTACCGCGAACTGGGCGCCCTGCTGCGCACATCGGCGGACGCCTACACCGACAGCGATCTCGCCGCCGCGGCGCGGCTCGCGGCGCTGGGCGATCTGAACAGCGGGGAGATGCCGCAGTGAAGCGACCGGGTCCGGATCTGGTGCGGTACTGGAACATCGACCTCGCCGCGACGGCGACCAAGGCGACCACCATCGCCGAGGGCATCCGTACCTCGGCCGACCAGATGTACCGCGCCATCGACGCGCTGGACTGGTCGGGCCTGGCACGGCAATCGGTGGACACTCGCTGCGTGCGCGAGGTCGCGCAGATGCGGGTGCTCGCCGCGGCCTACGACGATCTGGCGACCGCGCTGAACACCGGCGACTCGGCGATGGGAACGCCGGTCTCGCAGTTGCGGACCGACTACGACACGCTGGTGCGCGACCGCTACACGATCCACCACGACTGGACGGTGGTCGACGACTCCAGCGACGACGAGACCCGCGCGCAGGAGGCGGCCAACCAGACCGTCCGCCTGCAGCGACTCGCCGACGACCTCGGCTGGGCCGACCACAACTGCGCCGCTGCGGTGGGCAAGGCGGTCGACGCGATCAACCAGCTCACGCCAGAAACCGCCGGATTGAATCCCCGCCTCGCCCGCGAGGACGTCGACGCGTTTCGCAACGGGACCGCTACGACGGAACAAATCCAGCGCTTGCGGTGGGCGACGACCCTGAGCCCCGAGCAGATCGATGCGCTGTCGAGCGGCGAACAGGTGACGATCCCCCAGCAGCAACTCGACTATCTGACATCGGTGATGCGGGATCTCGACGGGCTGTCGGTCACCCAGATCTCACAGCTGGGATCCGGCCTCCCGGCCGATCAGGCCAAAATGGTGCAGGCCGGTCTGGCCGACGCCATGCAACTGGCCTCGAATCCGCAGATCACGTCGACGGGGCTGACGGCAGCGCAGGGCGGGAAGGTGGGGGTGGATTTCGGCGGCCTCGGTGCGTTGCCTTCGCAGGTTCGGACGACCCTCACGCAGGAGCCGAAGGTGGCGATCGGCCCCAAGCAGGACCTGCTGACGATTTCGACGCTGCTCGGGCAGGGCAGCCCGTCGCTTGCCCAGGGGACCGACGCGGACCGCGCGCTGCTGAACCAGGCGACGAACATCGCCGCGCACAAGTACCACCCCGTCGTGTCGGCGCCCTTCGACGTCGGCGACACGTTCGACCCGCTGGACGACAAGATCGCCAGCCAGATCCTCGGCCAGGCGGGGCGCGACAGCGGCGCGGTTCACGACTTCTTCACCGGTGACGGCATGGACGCGGTAGTGCCGCCGGGGACGAAGTTCGACAATCAGGCCGCCATCGGAACCTTGCTCGACCACAACTGGCACGGCGATGACAGCGGCGTGACCACGATGCTGAAGACCGTCGACACGGACGCGACGTCCGCGAATCCCCACATCAATTCCGACGCGGGCCAGTCGGCGCGCCAGATCGCCAACTATGTCGCCGAGCACCGGGACTCCCTGTTCCGGCTGACCGGTGAGACCGACGGCCCCGACGGTCTCTACAAGGATCCGGTGAGCATCGGCGAGGCCAACCCGAAAATGGTCGCCCAGCTCGGTGACACCCTGGCCAACTACATCCCCGCGATGGCCGGTGTGCGCGACAGCGACCTGGTGGCGCACGGGTTCTACGACAACAATGCCGGCGATTTCTCGCAGTCGTCGATGAAGAATGTGTTCGCGGTGATCGACACCGACCCGGACGCAGGCAAGAGGTTCACTGCGAACGCCTACCAGTCGGTCGCCGACCTCAACCAGCTGTTCGGGGCGACCGGCATGAAGGACTATTCGCTGGCCGAGTGGGCAGGCCATATCGACCAGGCTGCGCAGGACGGCGCCGCGCTCGAGATCGGCGCCCGCACCACGGACGCGCTGACCGCGCAGAAGGAGAAGATGGCGCTGTTCGACGGTGCGCGTGAGGTGGCGGCGTTCGGCCTGAAGCGAGTTCCTGGTGCGGGCGATCTGCTGGAACTCGGCTGGAAATCGGTGTCATCGGACGTCCGGCTCAGCACCTTGGGCGCAGTGCCCGACGTCGCGGAACATGTCGACACGTCACCGTACGGCAGCATTCCGGCGCAGACCTACAACATTCTGCAGGGTATCGCGAGCGCACCCGGGAACGTCGATCTGCGTTCGGATCCGAACATCGGCAGGTACTTCGACCAGGAAACCGGGGCCCTTCGGTCATTCGAAGATATCCGCTCCGACGGGGGCCAATCATCGAAAACCAATCTCGCGGAATTGAACACACACGTGGGGAACTACTCCGGTGGACTCTCCGAGTACCGTGCTCGATGGGACCTCGGCCATGGGCGGGAGCCTGGAGCCGCCCCTAAATGAGGCGATACGTGGTGGCGTTGCTGGCGGCAGCGCAGGCTGCTGTCCTGCTCGCCTGTGCCGGGGACGGCACGTGGCGACCGTCCTTGTGGGAGGACAGATACCAGTACAACTTTCGCTGGGCATCCCCTGCGGGAATCGATCTGCGGTCCGAGGTCGCTGTTCAGGCCAGATCGTATGTCGAAACCGCGTTCCTGATCGGGGCCGGGCTGGACGACGTCGTTCTGGCCGGAGATCGAATGGGAGTGGTGCCCTACCATTCATCGCACTATGGGACGTCCTCCCTGTCGAGGTCGCTGTCGCTGCGATTCGACGATCGGGCAGCTGATCCGAACTGGACGATTCGCGGCACGGTCTACGCATCCCTGGAACGCGTCGAGTTCTTTCCGGTTCCGCCGCCGGTCGGGTCGATTCCCTGGTTGCTGAATGTGCGGATATGCGTGTGGGGCACCGGCCTGGCCTACGGGAACAAGGCAGGGGAGTTCTACTCCGGCAGGTACGCGGCACTGCGGTCGGGCGGACTCTGGCTGAGCTTCGGTGTGCCCGCGGGCGGGTCGGCCGAGCCTCATTCCCGAGTCTCGGGACCCGTGGGTTACCCGACTCGCAACTATTTCGGGGATTGGATCAGCGTGGGATCGAATCGGGACACCCCGGATGTGCAACGCGGATCCGGGCCGGAGCATTGCCGCCTCCCGAAGGAGTTCCCCGCCGCCCTCGATCCGGGTGAGTACGTCGAGCAGCCTTCAGTGCCGGTCGTGCCGCCCGAGGTCCATTCCCCCTATCCGGGCTGGCCTGCATGAGCACGAACGTGAGCTGCGCGCTCTCCTCCACGACCCTCAGCCCGGGAGCGGAAGGAATTCCACGATGGTGCCGTCGGTGGCGTCGGGCGGGACGATGACGAGGCCGTCGCGATCGATCAGGCCGGCCAGGTGGGCGGTGCGGACGGAGGTGTCGGCGGTCCAGCCGCCCTCGGGGACGTAGCGGGCGGGGGTGATGCGCTGCACGGGGCCCGCGGTCTCGGTGGCGTTGTGCAGGGGGCCGTAGACGGGGCGGGGCGGGGGTGCGGCGGTGCGGGCGGCGACGATGGCGGGGGTCAGGGCCAGCAGGACGGCGATCGCGGCGAATGGGTTGCCGGGAAGGCCGAGAACGGTGGGGCCCGCGGGGAGTTCGGCGACGACGGTGGAGCCGCCGGGGCGCATGGCCAGTCGCGGGACGACGACGTTGGCCTCGGCGCGGGCGATGGCGGAGCGCAGCTGGTCCGCGGCGCCGCCGCCCGTGGCGCCGACCACCACCAGCAGATCGAAACCCGCGGTGGCGGTGAGCATGTCGTCGAAGCCGTGGTCGGTATCGCGCAGGTGCACCCGGTCGATCACGGTGACGCCGAGACCCGCGAGCAGATCGGGCAGGACGGGGCCGATCGAGTCGCGGGTCTGCCCGGCTTGCAGCGGGCCGGTGCTGCGGATCTCGTCGCCGGTCATGACGATCCGGGCCCGGACCGGGCCGCGGACCAGTCCGGCGGTGACCTCCACCGAGGCGGCCGCCGAGCGCAGCGCCGCGGTGACGCGGGTGCCCGCGGGGGCGAGCAGGTCACCGATCATCTGGTCCTCGCCGCGGGCGCGGACATCGCCGCGGATCGGGGTGTCGGGGCGGCGGGTGAGTGCGTCGCCGGTGACGTCGGCGAACTCGTCGCGCAGCACGGAGGTGGTGCCGTCGGGGACGTGCGCGCCGGTGGCGATGCGGACCGCTTCGCCGGGCAGCAGGCCGACCGGGCGAGCACCACCCGCGAAGCCGATGTCACGGCGCAACTGCCAGGGGCCGTCGCCGCACACGGCGTAGCCGTCCATCGCGGAGACGTCGAAGCGGGGCAGCGCGCCCGCGGCGACGATCGGTGCGGCGAGCGCGGCGCCGCTCACCTCGCCCAGCTCGGCCTCGTAGGCGACCAGCGGGGTCAGCTCGGCGGCGATGCGGGCCCTGGCCGCGGTGAGGTCGAGGCGGGTCGTGGCGCGGTCGGCGATCGTCGCGCGGGCCCGGCGGACCTCCTCCTCGGTGTCGCAGTCGCCGGTGCCGGGCAGCTCGATCAGGGTGGTCTCGGTGGGGACGATCGCCTTCATCGGCTGATTCACCAGCGCGTCCAGCCCGGCTAGGGCCGCGGCGAGGGCGGTGCGCCGCCAGACGCCGACCAGGTACTGGGGGCGGCCCGACGCATCGATCGCGAAGACCGCGTCGGTGGTCGATTCGGCTGCGCGGCGCAGTAATTCGTCGACGGTGGCGGGCGTGAGGAACGGCATGTCCGCGGCGAGGACGACGATCCACGGCGCCGGGTCCGGGCCGAGCGCGCTCAGTCCGGTGCCGATCGCCGCCACCGGACCCGAACCGGGCGGGACTTCCCTGACCTGCTGGATCCGCGGATCCAGCTCCGGTCGATGCGGACCGACCACCACGATCTCGCCGCGCGCGCCCACCGCGGCCAGCGCGGCGTCGAGCATCGATCGACCGCCGATCACGATCGCCGGTTTGTCGACCCCGCCCATCCGGCTCGCGCGCCCACCCGCGAGCACGATCGCATCGGCGGCGGTCATCGGCTGATCCGGCGTAGGGTAATCGGCACGAAAGTCATGCTAGCGGGGTGTGACGTCGATGCTCGAGCGCCCGGACGGGGCGTCGCGGTTCGGCAAGGGGGTGGGGATGTCCGGTGCAGGTGGGCCGGGTCAGCCGACGATGCTCGGTGATGTGGTCCGGGGATTCCTGTTCGTGGTCGCCACGCTCGGCGGACTGTTCGGCGCGCTCGGCGTGGTGGTCGGGCTCGTCGAGCGCGATATGGAGATCCTCGTCGTCTACCTGGTGTGGTCGGTGGTGTTCGCGATCCTCGGCGCGCTGGTGTTCTGGTGGATCAAGTCCTCGCGTTCGCCCGGGAAGCGCGGTGTCGGTGCGGGGCGGCAGTTCTCGGCGTTCTCGCCGGGGGCCGGGGGACCGGGTCCGGCGCAGACGCCGGGCACGGGATACGAGCAGCCCGGCGGCGTGCAGGCGGGGATCCACCAGCCCGGAATGGCTCAGCTGCCAGGGCATCCGCAATCCGGCGGGGCGCATCCGCTCGCGCATCCGCAGTCCGGCATGGCTCAGCCGCCGGGGCACCAGCAGCCACTGGGGCCTCCTCAGTCGGGTGAGGCGCATCCGCTCGCGCAGGACCTGCCCAACGCGGTGCGGCTACCGGGGCACCCGCAGCCCGGTGGGATGCGGCCACTCGGACATCGCCAGTCCGGTGTGGGGCAGCCGCCTGGGCAATCGCAGTCGGGTGGGGCGCAGCCGCCTGGGCATTCGCAGTCGGGTGGGGCGCAGCCGCTCGCGCAGGAACAGCCCGGCTGGGCTCAGCTGCCGGAGCAGCGGCGTTCAGGCGGTGAGCAGAGTCCGGGGAATCAGCGGCGTGGTGGGGCTCCGGTGGCGGGGAATCGCCAGACCCCGGGACAGCCGCCCGGTCAGCCGGGAGGGCCGCGACCTCAGGCAGCATCGAATGGTTCTGCGGTGCGCCCCGTCGACTCGGACACCCCGAAACCTTCTGTGGATGATCGGTATTCGGCTCCGACGCGG
This sequence comes from Nocardia sp. NPDC050718, assembly GCF_040654235.1. Lineage (NCBI taxonomy): Bacteria > Bacillati > Actinomycetota > Actinomycetes > Mycobacteriales > Nocardiaceae > Nocardia > Nocardia sp. NPDC050718. The sequence continues at coordinate 1,653,108 of NZ_JBFAHQ010000001.1, forward strand.
ACATCGGGTCCGATGCGAAGCTCCGAACCTCCCGTCGATGAACAACACTCGGCTCCAATGCGGACGGCGGGTCCAGGGCGTGGCACCGAGCCGCCGATTGATGACCGGCATTCGGCGTCGACGCGGGCGTCGGGTCCGGTGCGGGACTCCGAACCTCCTGTTGATGAACGGCATTCGGCTCCGACCCGGACCTCGGGACCGGTGTGGAGTTCCGATGTCGGTGGGTCGTTGACGCCGCCGCCGGTGCGACCGGGTTCGCGTCCGCCGCTGCACTCGCCCTCGGCGGATACCCACGCGGACGGACCGATTCGCCGATCGTCGCCCATCACGCCACCGTCGAGACCCGTGGCCCCTTCGGATCCGACTGTCCAGCAGTCGTTTCCGGATGAGCACTGAGCTGCCCCAAGAACGGCATTCGGCTCCGACTCGGACCTCGGGACCGGTGTGGAGTTCCGATGTCGGTGGGTCGTTGACGCCGCCGCCGGTGCGACCGGGTTCGCGTCCGCCGCTGCACTCGCCCTCGG
>NZ_JBFAHQ010000001.1:1653729-2106959 GCF_040654235.1 Nocardia sp. NPDC050718
TCGCCGATCGTCGCCCATCACGCCACCGTCGAGACCCGTGGCCCCTTCGGATCCGACTGTCCAGCAGTCGTTTCCGGATGAGCACTGAGCTGCCCGAAGCCTGAGCGGAGCGCTAGAACTCCACGGCTCGCACCCCCGGTCCGACCGTCGATCTCCGCCGTCCATGAGCTCGACCGGGCGGATTGGTGTGCGCGGCGTCCTGGTCGACACCAGTCCGGCATAGCAGGCGAGTGAGGGTCACCCCGACCGCGGGCGGTAGCCGGCGATCGCACGTCGGCGAGCTCAGCCTCGGTCTGGTGCCGATCGAGCACGCTGTCGGGTGCTCGAGGACCGGTGTGTACAGCGTCCTGGTCGATATCGGCGATGGGCTGCGCGACTGCTGGCGGTAGCGGGCCCGCGCTCAAACCTCGGTGAGTTCGCGCCCTCGGTCCGGTGCCGATCGAGCTTGCTGTCGCAAGCCGGGACCGGTGGGTGCGTTGTCTCAGAGCCGGGCGGTGCGCAGGTCGACGCGGCCGTCGGTGATCGGCACCCCTTCTTCGGCGAGCAAGCGCAACTGGCGGGCGGCGAGGTGGGCGGCGGGGCGGCCGGACGCGCCGATCACCCGGTGCCACGGGAGGTCGGCGGAATCGGTGCGCATGATCCAGCCGACGGTCCGCGCCGAGGACAGGCCGGCGCCCTGGGCGATGTCGCCGTAGGTCGACACCCGGCCGGGCGGGATCGCGGCGACCAGCGCGCGGACCCGTTCGACCTGCTCCTCCGTCGTGGCCGCCATCGCCGCTACAGCGCCGCGGCGATCAGGGCGGCTGCCTCGGCGGGGCGGGCCTGGGCGACCATGTGGTCGCAGTCCCACACCTCGACGGTGAGCCGGTCGCCGAGGTGGGCGGACAGCGCGGTCAGGAACTCGGCGGTGACGTACGGCGGCTGCACCTTGGCCGCCCGGACCAGCACGGTCGGCAGGTCGGCGGGCGGCAGCACGAACGGGCGCGCCAGCTGACCCCAGTACGAGGTGATCGCCGGCTGGAAGATCCGCCAGCCCACCCGGCCGCCCTCGGTGGGCACCAGGTGCTCGGCCAGTTCGCGTTCGAGCAGCGCCGGGTCGACCTCGTCGGGGCTCCACGCGCTGTGCTGCTTGTCGGACCTGGCCTCGGCGAGGTCGGTGTAGTCGGGGGAGGCCAGGTTGGCGAGGGCGACCTGTTCGATCAGCTTCGGGTCGATGCCGATCGCGGGGTCGAGCAGGATCAGCGACCGCACCAGCTCGGGGTGCCGCCGGGCCAGATGGATGCCGGACGCGCCACCGAAGGAGTGGCCGACGACGACCACCGGCCCGTCGGTCTCGGCGCGGACCAGCGCGGCCAGATCGTCGACGATCGTCTCGAAGTCCCACGGCGGGAGCGAGGTCGATCGGCCGTGTCCGCGCAGGTCGGGGGCGATGACCCGGGCCTGGGGCAGATGCTCGGTGGCCAGGGTTTCCCAGCGGTTGCCGTGGCCGGTGAGGCCGTGCAGGGCGAGGACGACGGGGCCGTCGGCGGGACCGAAACGGTGCACATGAAGCGGGGACACGACAGTCATTCTGGCCGGTCGCGCACGGTCGCGCAGCGTGTCCCCCCGGCGGGGGAGTGCTGGCGTGTCGTACTGGTCTGTTGCAATAGCCGACGTGGTGCGATCGGATAGCTCGGTGCGACTCGTGCGCCGGACGACGCGGGCGCCCCGGCCGCGAGCCTGGGGCGCCGCTGTTCGCGCGCTGTTCGCCGAGCAGGCCCAGCCCGCGCCACCGCGGCCGGGCTGGCGGCCGTGGCAGGTTCTCGGCGGGCCGGGCACCGGCAAGACCGCGCTGCTGGTCGACCTGGTGACGGCGCGGATCACCGACGGCGCCGACCCCTCGTCGGTGCTGGTCCTCACCCACACCAAGCAGGCCGCCGCCGCGCTGCGCGACGCGATCACCGTCCAACTCGGGCCGCACGCGGGCGGCATCCCCGGCGCCAGCCGGGAACCGATGGTGCGCACCCTGCACTCCTACGCGTTCTCGGTCCTGCGCCGCCACGCCGACCTGCACGGCAACCCGCCGCCGCGGCTGCTCACCGGCGCCGAGCAGGACGCCGTGCTGCGCGAGATGCTGCGCGGCGACCTCGCCGACATCGAGGCGGGCGCGCGCGGCCTGTGGCCGCCCCGGCTGCACCCCGCCCTGGCACTGGGTGGCTTCGCCGAGCAACTGCGCGACCTCATGCTGCGGGCCACCGAGCGCGGGCTCGGCCCCGAGGACCTGATGGCCCTGGGCCGCGAGCACGACAACGACGCCTGGGTGGCGGCGGGCCGGTTCTTCCAGCGCTACGAAGAGGCGTCGATGCTGCGCTGGTCGGTCGGCGTCGCGGCGCCGGAGGCGACCGCGCCCGCGCTCGACGCCGCCGAGCTGGTCGGCGCCGCCCTCGACGCGCTGGCCGGTGACCGGAATCTGCTCGCCGCCGAACGCGATCGGATCCGCTATCTGCTCGTCGACGACGCCCAGCACCTCGACCCGCAGGCCGCGACCCTGGTGCGCGCCATCGGCAGCGGCAGCGCGAGCACGGTCGTCACCGGCGACCCGGACCAGGCCGTGTTCACCTTCCGCGGCGCGGACTCCCGGTTCCTCGTCGACCTCGACACGGTGCCGCAGCGGCGAATCATCCTGCGGCACAACCACCGCAGCGGCGAACCCATCCGCCTGGCCACCGCGCGGATCGCGGCGCGACTACCCGGTAGTGCGCGGCATCGCGTGCTGCCCGGACAGCACGCCGATCCGCCGATGTCCGCCGATCACCCGTCCCGGCCATCGACGTCCGGCGACGCGGGGCCGGATCGGTCCGGCCACTCCGGCGGTGGGTCGACGGCGGCCGAGGCGCCGGGTCGGGCCGACGAGATGCGCGACCACGAGGTCGAGTCGAGCGTGCGCGTCCGGGTGCTGTCGACCGCGGCCAAGGAGGCGGCGCTCATCGCCGATCACCTGCGGCGGGCGCACCTGACCGACGGGATCCCGTGGTCGTCGATGGCGGTGATCGTACGCTCGGTCCCGCTGTCGCTGGCGCCGCTGCGGCGGGCGCTGCTGGCCGCGGGTGTGCCGGTGCGCAGGCCCGCCGTGGCCGAACCGCTCGCCCGCAGGCGCGGTGCGGCGTGGCTGGTGCTGGCGCTGCGAGTGCTGCTGGCGGGCGACTCGTCGCGCCCGGGGTCGCGGCGCGCGATCGATGCCATGTTCTCGCCCGAGGACGCCATGGACCTGCTGTCGGGCCCCCTCGGCGGCGCCGACCAGATCGCCCTGCGACGACTGCGCCGTGGCGTCCGCCGCACGGTCCTCGACCTGGAACGCACCGGCGCGCTGGCCGCCGCCGACCCGTACGCCGACGCGGGCCAGTTCCTGCTGTGGGACGAGACACCGCCGCCCCCACCGGAATTGCCCGATCCGGAGCCGGATCCGATCGACGGCGAATGGCTGCCGCCGGAGCCCGACCCGGAGGACCCGCTGCGCCCGGAACCCGAACCGGACTGGGACATCGCCGAACGCCTGCCCGACGACATCGACCTGCTCGACGCCGAAACCCCGCCCGCCGCACCGCCGGTCGCCGTCGGACCGCCCCGGCCGGAACCTGAACCACCGGCGGTGCCGCTGATCGACCAGTCCTCGGCGGAGGTCCTGCGCGACCTGATCGTCGGCATCGGCGAGGAACGGCTGCTCGACGGGCTCACCGAAGTGGAGGCGGCGCCGCTGCAGCGAGTGCTGCGCGCGCTCCGCAAGGCGCGCGAGACCCAGGCCAGGGGCCAGGGTGTCGAGGACGTGCTGTGGACCCTGTGGACCAGTTCCCGGCTGGAACGCCGCTGGTTCCGGCAGTCCCGGCGCGGCGGCGCGGCGGGCATGCAGGCCGATCGCGACCTCGACGCCGCCGTCGAATTGTTCGACGCCGCGGCGGGATACGTCGACCGGTTGCCCAAGGCGAGCATCGACGGTTTCGTCGAATACCTGCTGCACCAGCAGATTCCGCAGCAGGGCAGGCCGCTGACCGCCGAGGGCGAGGCGGTGTCGCTGCTCAGCGCGCACGCGGCGGCGGGCCGGGAATGGGACGTGGTGGCGGTGGCCGCGGTGCAGGAGGGCATCTGGCCCAACCCGCGCGCCAGGGGCACCCTGCTGCACACCGAGGACCTCGTCGACTTGGTCGCCGGCGTCGATCTCGGCGCGACGACGAGCCGGGCCGCGCCGATCCTGGCCGAGGAACGCAGGCTGCTGCTCGTCGCGTGCAGCAGGGCCAGACGGTCGCTGCTGGTCACCGCCGTCGAATCCGCGGCGGGCGACCAGGATCTGGTGCCGTCGCGCTTCCTCACCGAACTGCTCGGCGACGACGACACCGGCGAACCCGGCGCGCTGCCGGTCGCCGATCCCGGTCGCGCGCTGGTGATGCACGCCCTGGTCGCCGAATTGCGCGGCGTGGTCTGCGATCCCACCACCGCGCCCGACCGGCGGGACCGGGCCGCCCACCAGCTGGCCCGGCTCGCCGACGCGGGCGTCCCCGGCACCGACCCGGGCGACTGGTACGGCACCGCCGAGCTCAGCTCGGACCGGGAACTGTGGGACGACGACGATTCCCCCATCGGCCTGTCCCCGTCGACGGTCGAGCTGCTGCGCACCTGCCCGCTGCGCTGGGCGCTGGAGCGCCACGGCGGCACCGACGGCGACAATCCGCATGCGGTCAAGGGCAATCTCGTGCACACGCTGGTGCAGGCGCTGGCCGGTGACGTGCCGGAGGCGCAGGTCCGCGCGGCGCTGGACCAGGCGTGGCGGACGGTCGACCCCGCCACCGGCTGGCATTCCCGGCAGGAACTGCGCCGCACCGAGGCGATGCTGGAGACCTTCCTGTCCTGGGTCAGGACCACCCGCGGCGAACTCACCCAGGCGGGCGTCGAGGTGCCGGTGGACTGCGTGCTGCCCGCGCGGGCGGACGACGAACGCGCCGTGCGGATCCGCGGCCGCATCGACCGCCTGGAGCGGGACGCGCAGGGGCGCTTCGTGATCGTCGATGTGAAGACCGGCAAGACGCCGGTCAGCGCGAAATCCGTGGCCGACCACGCCCAGCTGGCGACCTACCAGGTGGCCGCCGCGCACGGCGCGCTCGACGAGGCGGAATCCGCGACGCCCGCCGACCCCGGTGGCGCCCGGCTGGTCTATGTCGCGAAGCCGCACACCAAGACCGGTGCCACCGAACGCGCCCAGACCGCCCTGGACGCCGAGGGTCTCGACACCTGGCGCGAGACCATCCACGACGCGGCGGCCGCCACGCGCGGGCCCGGTTACCTGGCCGTGCGCAACGACGGGTGCAGGCACTGTCCGGTCGCGGGCAGCTGCCCGGTGCAGGACACCGGACGGCAGGTGACCGACGAGTGAGCGGCGTGCGCGTCACCCCGCAGCGGTTGGCCGACGCGCTCGGGCTGCCGCCACCGACCGCCGAGCAGGCGGCGGTCATCGCCGCGCCGCCGGGGCCGACCCTGGTGGTGGCGGGCGCGGGTGCGGGCAAGACCGAGACGATGGCCGCGCGGGTGGTGTGGATGGTGGCCAACCAGCTGGTCGCCCCGGACGAGGTGCTCGGCCTGACCTTCACCCGCAAGGCCGCCCAGCAGCTGACCTCCCGCATCCGCACCCGGCTGGCCCGGCTGGCGGGCGCGCCGCTGGTCCGCGAGATCGACCCGACCGGGGCGCTGCGCACCCTGATCTCCGGCGCCGAACCGGAGATCAGCACCTACCACTCGTACGCGGGCAGGCTGCTCACCGCGCACGGCCTGCTGCTACCGGTCGAGCCGTCGGCGGCGCTGCTCACCCAGACCCAGCTGTGGCAGCTCGCGCACGAGGTGGTGCGGTCCTGGGACGGCGACCTCGACACCGATCGCACGCCGGTCTCGGTGACCGAGGCGGTGCTGGCACTGGCCGGGCAGCTCGCCGAGCACCTGGTGGAGCCGGAGCAGCTCGCCGAGGCGCACGCCGAGCTGGAGAAACTGGTGTACACCTTGCCCGCCGGTCCGCGTCAGCGCGGCGGGCCGAGCAAGACGCTGACCGCCGTCGTCGACGCGCAACGGGAGCGCGTCGCACTGCTGCCGCTGGTCCGGCAGCTCGCCGAGGCGCTGAACCGCCGTGGCGCCCTCGATTTCGGCTCGCAGATGTCGCTGGCCGCGCAGCTGGCCGTCGACCATCCGGAGGTGGCCGCCGCCGAACGCGCCCGGTTCAGGCTGGTCCTGCTCGACGAGTACCAGGACACCGGGCACGCGCAGCGGGTGCTGCTGTCGGCGCTGTTCGGTGATGCCGACGCGGTCCGCCAGGATCGGCCGCGGCCGGTGCGGGTCCGGGGTGGCGCGCCGGCAGCACCGGCACAGGAACCGGAGATGCTGTGGGATCCGGACCATCTCGGTCGCGCAGGCGACGACCCCGGCGACCCTGCGGGTCACCTGCTCGGAGCCGACAGCGATGTCGGTCGGGGTGCGGCGGATCGCGCGAATGCCGGTGCAGCTGGCCGTCGACAGGACAGCGATCCCGGCAGGCGCGCCGATCGTGGTGCTGACAGCGGGTCGGGCGACGTTCGGGAGACGGGCGAAACCGGCTCGGGTGGAAGAGCTCTGGCCGTGACCGCGGTCGGTGACCCGATGCAGTCGATCTACGGCTGGCGCGGCGCCTCGGCCGCCAACCTCCCGCGCTTCGCGACCGACTTCCCCGCGGCGCCCGGTGTGCCCGCGCCGATCCTGCCGCTGCTGACCAGCTGGCGGAACCCGCCGGAAGCCCTCGCCCTGGCGAACCTGGTCGCCGATCCGCTGCGGCTGCGGGCCAAGGCCGCAGGCGGCGCGACCGTCGACGCGCTGCGGGCCAAGCCCGAGGCACAGCCGGGGACAGTGGAGCTGGCCCTCACCGAAACCGTGGCGCAGGAACGGGACTGGATCGCCGAGCGGATCGCCGGGGAATGGTCGGCGGCCAGGGCGGCCGACCAGCCGCCCCCCACCTCGGCGGTGCTGATCCGGCGCAACGCCGACGCGGCGCCGCTCGCCGAGGCCCTGCGTGAGCAGGGACTGCCGGTCGAGATCGTCGGCCTCGGTGGGCTGCTCGCGACGCCGGAGGTCGCCGACATCGTCGCCACCCTGCGGCTGATCGCCGAGCCGGGCACCGGCAGCGCCGCCGTCCGTGTGCTCACCGGCGCGCGCTGGCGGCTCGGCGTCGCCGATCTCGCCGCCCTGGCCCGGCGCGCGCGAATGCTGTCGATCGGCAGCCTGTCCGGCGACGCGTCCGCCGCCATCACCGACGCGGCCGGACTGGCGAGCGCGTTGCGCGAGGTCGCGCCGGAGCCCACCGAGCAGGCGGGCCTGGCCGACGCCATCGCCGATCCCGGTGCGCCCGACCAGTATTCGGAGGCCGGATTCACCCGCATCCGCGCGCTCGGCGAGGAGCTGACCGCGCTGCGCGAGCGCAGCGGACAGCCACTGGTCGAGCTGGTCGCCGATGTCGAACGCACCATCGGTGTCGGCGTGGAGACCCAGGCCAGGCGGGCCATCGCCGGCGGCGGCGCAGGCCGCGAGCACCTCGACGCCTTCGCCGAGGTGGTGGCCGGGTATGCGGCCGACACGCGCGCCTCACTGAGCGGTCTGCTGGCGTTCTTCACCGCGGCCGAATCCGTCGAGAACGGTCTGGAACCGGGCGAAGTGGAGGTCGCGCGCGATCGCGTGCAGGTGCTCACCGTGCACGCGGCCAAGGGCCTGGAGTGGGAGGTCGTCGCGGTGCCGCACGTGAGCGCGTCGGTGTTCCCGTCGACGACCGCGCTGAGCACCTGGCTCGGCGCGCTCACCGAACTGCCCACCACCCTGCGCGGCGACCGCGCCCAGCCCGACGCGTCCGAGGGCGTGCCGGTCCTGGACCTGAGCCGGATCGGCGACCGCGCCGAACTCGAACGCGCGATCGTCGACCACAAGGACGCGCTCAAGAGCCGCCGCCTCGACGAGGAACGCCGCCTGTTCTACGTGGCCCTCACCAGAACCGAACGGGTGCTGCTGGTTTCGGCCTACTACTGGCCCGAGACCGGCACCGCGCAGAAGGGCCCGTCGGAGTTCCTGCTCGAACTGAAACAGGCGAACGAGGACCAGGACAGCGCGGCCTTCGGCGTCGCGACCATCGCCCGCTGGGACGAGCAGCCGCCGCCCGACGCCGTCAACCCGTTCGCCGACAACCCGCCCACCGCCCCGTGGCCGCGCGACCCGCTCGGCGGCCGCCGCGACCCGATCGAACAGGGCGCGGCCCTGGTGCGCACCGCGTTGGAGCGATTGCGCTCCCGCCCGGCCGATCCCGAGCCGACCGACGACGAGGACGATCCGGAGGGCTGGGCCACCGACGTCGACGCCCTGCTCGCCGAATTCACCGCGGCCGAACTCGCCGACCAGCAGGTGGAACTGCCCGGCCAGCTGCCCGCCACCGCGCTGGTGGAACTGCGCGCCGATCCGACCCGGCTGGCCGCCCGGTTGCGCCGTCCCCTGCCGTACCCACCGAACCCGATGGCCCGGCGCGGCACCGCCTTCCACGCCTGGGTGCAGTCCTGGTTCGGCACCGAACAGCTGCTCGGCCTCGACGAACTGCCCGGCGCCGCCGACAGCGGCACCGAGCAGGGCAGGGCCGATCGTGAACTCGCCGCCATGCAGGCCGCGTTCCGCCGCTCCCCGTGGGCGCATCGCAACCCGATCGACGTCGAGGTGCCGTTCGAGACCAGCATCGCGGGCACCGTCATCCGCGGCCGGATGGACGCCGTCTTCGCCGAACCCGGTGACCGCTGGGTGGTGGTCGACTGGAAGACCGGCGCCGAGCCCGGCCCCGCCGACGAAGCCGCCGTGGCGGTGCAGCTTGCTGTCTACCGGCTCGCCTGGGCGCGGCTGATGGCCGCGCGCACCGGCGCCGACGAGGCCGCGATGCTCGAACGGGTCGGCGCGGCATTCCATTACGTCCGGTCGGGACGCACCATCGCGCCCACCGACCTGGCCGGTCCGCGCGAACTGGAACAGCTCCTGCGCGACGCGGCTCCGGTCCCGGATGTCGAATGAGCCCGAGACGCGCGCACGCAGTAGGCTCCCGGTTTGTGCCGGAGCCGGTGGACTCGGTGCCGGGCCGAGCGAAAGGAGGGGGCGATGCCAGGGGACACACGTGGCCCGGTCGGGCTCAGCAGCAGCCCGGACTACGCGCTGGTCGGTCTCTTGCGGATCCCCGCGGTGCAGACCAGTCCGTGGGTTTCGCTCACCCGCCGCGTCCTGTTCGCGATCTTCCTGCTGTTCGCCGCGGCGACCGTGGTGTACATCGGCCGTGACGGCTACCGCGACAACTCCGGCGACGAGCTGTCGTTCCTGGACGCGATGTACTACGCGACCGTCTCGCTGTCGACCACCGGTTACGGCGACATCGCGCCGATCACTCCCTCGGCGCGGCTGATCAACACGATCGTCATCACGCCACTGCGCGTCCTGTTCCTGATCGTGCTGGTCGGCACCACCCTCAGCGTGCTCACCGAACGGTCGCGGCAGGCGTTCAAGATTCAGCGATGGAGGCACACCGTGCGCAATCACACCGTCGTCGTCGGCTACGGCACCAAGGGGCGCACCGCGATCGACGCCATGCTGGCCGACGGCGCACAGCAGGCCGACATCGTCGTCGTCGACACCGACGCGGTCGCGCTGGAAGCGGCGGCGAGCGCGGGCCTGGTCACCGTGCACGGTTCGGCGACCAAGTCCGATGTGCTGCGGCTGACCGGCGTGCAGCGGGCCGCCTCGGTCATCGTCGCCACCAACCGGGACGACACCGCCACCCTGGTGACGCTCACCGCCCGCGAACTGAACAAGACCGCCAAGATCGTGGTCGCCATCCGCGAAGCGGAGAACACCCACCTGGTGCGTCAGTCCGGCGCCGACTCGGTCGTGGTGTCCTCGGAGACCGCGGGCCGCCTGCTCGGCATCGCGACCACCACGCCCACCGTCGTGGAGATCATGGAGGATCTGCTCACGCCCGAGCAGGGCTTCGCCGTCGCCGAACGCGAGGTCGAACCGGGTGAGATCGGTGGCTCGCCGCGGCATCTGAGCGACATCGTGCTCGGCGTGGTGCGCGACGGGAACCTGATCCGGGTGGGCGAACCCGAGGTCGACGCGCTCGAGGCCGCCGACAAGCTGCTCTACATCCGGCACACCGGCAAGTGATCCGGGACTCGTCGACCGGCTAGGCTCGGTCGTGTGTCGTTCCGGTTGAAAGACGTTCCGCTGCTGTCGCGTTCCACGATCGATCGAGCCGAGCACGTCCGGCTCGATCCCGACGCCCTGCGCGAGGGCTGGGGCAAGGCCAAGGTCCTGCGGGTCGACGCGCGCGGCCGGGTGCGGGTGGAGAACGCGGGCGTCGTGCTGGACGCGGCCGTCACGATCGCCGCGGAGCCGGGGGCGGGCGCGGTGTTCCTCGGCGTCGCCGAGGACAGTCACCTGTGGGCCGTGCGCGAGCCCGAGCTCGACGGGACGCTGAAGGATCTGCGCGCGCTCGGCGCCGTCGACGACTTCACCGCCGACCTGCTGGCCACCGCCTACGCGCTGCTCAACTGGCACGACCGGGCCGGGTTCCACGGCAGCGACGGCACCTCGACCACCTCGTCGCGAGGGGGCTGGTCGCGGCTGACCGCCACCGGCGAGGAGGAGTTCCCCCGGATCGACCCCGCCATCATCTGCCTGGTGCACGACGGCGCCGACCGGGTGCTGCTGGCCCGGCAGCACAGCTGGCCCGAGACCATGTTCTCGCTGCTGGCCGGTTTCGTGGAGGCGGGCGAGTCGCTCGAGCACTGTGTCGAGCGGGAGATCCGCGAGGAAGTGGGCGTCGACGTGCGCGAGGTCACCTACCTCGGCAGTCAGCCGTGGCCGTTCCCGCGCTCGCTGATGGTCGGCTTCGCCGCCGTCGGCGATCCGGAGCAGGAGCTGGTGTTCTCCGACGGCGAGATCGCCGAGGCGCACTGGTTCACCCGCGACGAGGTCCGCGCGGCGTTGCGCGCGGGCGACTGGGCGGCGGCCCGTGAGCAGGGCGCGCGGCTACTGGTACCCGGGTCCATCTCGATCGCTCGCACGATCATCGAATCCTGGGCCGAGCAGCCGGCGCGCTGAACTCAGGCCAGCGCGGCCAGAGCCTGCTTGACCTGCGACAGCGACGGGTTGGTCGCCGTCGAGCCGTCGCGGAACTTGATGGTCGGCACGACGTGGTTGCCGTTGTTCACGCTGCCGACGAATTCGGCCGAAGCGGGGTCGTCCTCGATGTCGATCACGGTGTAGGTGATGCCCGCCTCGTCGAGCTGGGTCTTGAGGCGACGGCAGTAGCCGCACCAGGTGGTCGAGTACATCGTCAGATCAGTGGTTGCTTCAGTCACGGGATGTGCAACGTCGGAGGTGGGCGTGGTGTTCCGGGCCCGCTTTGCGCGGAAAGTAGTAAGCGCGCATACTTTGTTCATGATTCTCGCCGAGGCTTCCGCCGAGACCGTTGCCGCGCCCGCCACGCTGTTCGCCATCTGGGGCGAGATGGAGAGCTGGCCCGAATGGAACGCCGACACCGCCTGGGTCCGCCTGGACGGCCCGTTCGAGCAGGGTGCGACGGGCAAGCTCAAGCCCAAGGGCGGCCCGGCGGTGCGGTTCGAGGTCGCCAAGCTCACCGCGACCGAGTTCGACGACGTCTCGCGCCTGCTCGGGGCGAGGCTGACCTTCGCGCACACCGTCACCCCGGTCGCCGACGGCCGGGTGTCGGTCGGCGTGCGGGTGGAGCTGACCGGGCCGTTGCGGCCGCTGTGGAACCTGATCCTCGGCGCCGACATCGCGAAGTCGGTCCGGCCCGACCTGGCCGCGCTGATCGCGCGCGCCGAGGCCAGGGACGCCGCGACCGCGGGCCGCGCGTGAGCGAGGGCCTGCGCACCGAATTCGGCGACGCGCAGGACAGCCCCGGCCTGCTGCTGTGGCAGGTGACCAACCGCTGGCAGGCGGCGCAGCGAGCCGCGCTGGCGCCGTTCGACCTCACCCATGTGCAGTTCGTGCTGCTCGCCTCGCTGACCTACCTCGGGCACCGCGGCGCGGAACCGGTGATGCAGCGTGAGCTGGCCGAACACGCCGCCACCGACCCGATGATGACCTCGCAGGTGCTGCGCGCGCTGGAACAGAAGGGTCTGATCGAGCGGCGCGCGCACCCGCGCGACCGCAGGGCAAGGGCCCTGGTGGCCACCGCCGACGGCGTCGCGCTGGCGAACCGGGCCGTCGTGGCCGTCGAGGCGTGCGACCGGACCTTCTTCGGGCCGCTGGGCGCCGGCGTCGGTGGCTTCGCCCGCGCGCTGCGCTCGCTGCGCGACGGCGCGCCGTAAGCCCAGGTCGGCGGCCGTCGGGCCCGGTTGTCGGCGGGCGCTGTCATGATGGTGCCCGTGCCAGCACTCGATCTCACCGCCCTCGACCCGGAACAGGCCGCCGCGGTGCGGGCGCCACGGGGTCCGGTGTGCGTGCTAGCCGGTGCGGGCACCGGCAAGACCAGGACGATCACCCACCGCATCGCGCACCTGATCGCGGGTGGGCACGTCAAGGCCGACCAGGTGCTGGCGGTGACCTTCACCGCCAGGGCGGCGGGGGAGATGCGCAATCGGCTGCGCTCGATGGGGCTCGGTGGCGAGGCGGGGCAGGTCCAGGCCCGCACCTTCCACGCCGCGGCGCTGCGGCAGCTGCGGTACTTCTGGCCGCAGGTCGTCGGTGACGTGCCCTGGCGACTGCTCGACAGCAAGTTCCCGGTGGTGTCGCAGGCCGCGCACCGGGCGGGCCTGGGCACCTCGACCGAACTGATCCGCGACCTGCTCAGCGAGATCGAATGGGCCAAGGCGTCGCTGATCGCGCCGGAGGACTATCCCGCCGCCGCGGCCAGGCACCACCGGGACGCGCCGGTCGAGGTGACCAGGGTGGCCCAGGTCTACGCGGGCTACGAATCGATGAAGACCTCCGCCGACGGCCTGCTGCTCGACTTCGACGACCTGCTGCTGCACACCGCCGCCGCGCTCGAGGACTATCCGGCCGTCGCCGACGAATTCCGTGGCCGCTACCGCAGTTTCGTGGTCGACGAATACCAGGACGTCACCCCGCTGCAGCAGCGGGTGCTCGACGCCTGGCTCGGCGAACGCGACGACCTCACCGTCGTCGGCGACGCCAACCAGACCATCTACTCCTTCACCGGCGCCACCCCGAACTACCTGCTCGACTTCTCCCGCCGCTTCCCCGACGCCACCGTCATCCGGCTCGAACGCGACTACCGCTCCACCCCGCAGGTGGTGTCGCTGGCCAACCGGGTGATCGGCGCCGCGCGCGGCCGGATCGCCGGGACCAGGCTCGCGCTGATCGGCCAGCGGCCCGACGGGCCCGAACCCGAGTTCGCCGAATACCCCGACGTGCCCGCCGAAGCGGCGGCCGTGGCGGGCCGGATCAAGAAGCTGATCGCCGCGGGCACCCCCGCCGCCGAGATCGCCGTGCTGTACCGGATCAACGCCCAGTCCGAACCGTTCGAGCAGGCACTCAACGCCCGCGACATCCCCTTCCAGGTGCGCGGCGGCGAGGGCTTCTTCCAGCGGCAGGAGGTGCGCCAGGCGGTGCAGGCGCTGCGCCAGGCCGACGCGCGCGACGACCTGCCCGACGAATCGCGCAGCGGCGCCGAGCTGATCACGCTGGTGCGCGCCGTGCTGGCCCCGGTGGGGCTCACCGCCGAGGAACCGGCGGGCGCCCAGGCCAAGGAACGCTGGTCCTCGCTGCTGGCGCTCGTGCAGCTCACCGAGGAACTGGTCGGCCACGACGAGGAGATCGACCTCACCGGGCTGCTGCGCGAGCTCGCGACCAGGGCCGAGGCCAAGCATCCGCCGACCGTCGACGGCGTCACCCTGGCCTCGCTGCACGCGGCCAAGGGCCTGGAGTGGGACGCGGTGTTCCTGGTCGGCGTCGCCGACGGCACGCTGCCGATCCAGCACGTCCTCGGCGACGACGGCAGCCCGTCCGATCAGGCGGCGCTGGAAGAGGAGCGCAGGCTGCTCTACGTCGGTGTCACCCGGGCGCGCGAACATCTCGCCGTGTCCTGGGCGCTGGCGCGCACCGAGGGCGGCAGGCGGGTGCGCAGGCGCTCCCGGTTCCTCAACGGCCTGGTCCCCGACGACTCGCCCGCCTCCCGGATCGCCGCCACCGCGACCGGTCCGAAGGACGCCGACGGCAAGCGCCCGCTGTGCCGGGTCTGCGCGAAACCGCTGATCGGCACCTACGCCACCATGCTCGGCCGGTGCCGCCGCTGCCCGGCCGAACTCGACCCGCAGCTGCTGGACGCGCTGAAGGAGTGGCGGGCGGAGAAGGCCGAGGTCCTGCGGGTGCGTGACTTCGTCGTCTTCACCGACACGACGCTCACCGCGATCGCGGAGCAGCTGCCCGCCGATGACGCGGCGCTGGGCGCGATCGCGGGCATCGGCCCGAAGAAGATCGAGCAGTACGGCGCGGACGTGCTCGCCATCGTGGCGTCCCGAATGCGGGCCACGACACAAAACCGCAGGTAGAAAATAGGTTGTTCGGTTCTCGATCATTGCCTATGGTGGAGAACACGCACCGAGAGTGATCTCGGCGCGGGTTTCTATCAGCACACGAGTTCAGGAGGGAGGCAGTCAGATGAACAGCAACACCACGTTCGACGCGATGGGCAATCGCGTCCTGGTGAACGCGTCCATGGTGTCCGCCTCCCGGGGGGTCCTCGCTCTGCAGGGGACCGGTCTGTCCGGCGTCGATACCAAAGCTGTGCCGATGGCTCTCGTCCATCTGCACACCCCGATTCGTCTCCAGGACAAGCCCAGCGTGGGTTGGCAGCCGACGGCCATCGAGGCCCCGGCAGCCCCGGCCGTCGATTTCGGTTACGCACCCGAATTCGCCGGCGCAATCCGCCTCCGTGTCCACCCAGCGACCGTGATCAGGTCTCGGCAGAGATGTCGAACTAGGTAGGGAAACTCCTCCCAGACCTCCTGGCCACGGATCGCGAGAAGCGAAATCCGTGGCCATTTTCTTTCGGCTCCTCAGCCGTCGGCACCGGGTTCGCACACCGAACGAACAACCGCTGCAAACGAGCTGAAGGAGAACGACGTGTTCACCGCCCAGGAATGGCCGACGGCCACTGCTGACGTGACATGCCGAACCGTGGCGTCCCTGCCCTGCCGGGCCGGAAACCCTGATCTGTGGTTCGCCGAGAGCCCGAACGACCTCGAGCAGGCCAAGCAACTGTGCGCGTCCTGCCCGATCCGCAAGGGCTGCCTGACCGCGGCCATCGACCGCGCCGAGCCGTGGGGTGTCTGGGGTGGCGAGATCTTCGACCAGGGTGTCGTGATCGCCCGCAAGCGCCCGCGTGGCCGTCCCCGCAAGGTCGCGATCCCGGCATGAACCCCGGAAAAGGCCTGTACCGCAAACGAACCGCTCACCGAGTCCTGGTGAGCGGTTCGTTTGTCTCTGCGGTTGTTCGCGGGCGGGCCGGGGCTAGGAGGCGCGTTCGGCGCGGAAACCGGGGACCCAGGTGCGGACCAGGTTCATGAAACCGAGTTCCGCGTCGAGCTGGGCCAGGATGCCGACCGAGCCGCCGAGCACCCGGAAGATCGTCAGGTACTCGGCCGGAAGCTGGAGGGCGCGTGCGGTTTTCATCTCGGGGCTGGTGAACTCCGAGGCTTTGCCCGCGACTCGCTGCATCCAGGAGCGGGTGAAGTGGAAGGTGTCGGTGCGGATCGGGTCGCTGAACGGGCGCAGGTACGCCTCGATCTCCTCGTGGGTGACCGTGCGGCCCGGGATCACCCAGCCGTGCTCATACAGCAGTTCGGTGAGCTCGGCGTGGTCCTCCGCGACGGCCAGGGCCAGCATCCGGCCCAGGACCACGGGGAACCCGTCCGGCATCGGCGCGCAGGCGCCGAAATCGAGCACGGCCAGCCTGCCGTCGGTGAGCACGAGGAAATTGCCCGGGTGCGGGTCGCCGTGCAGCAGGCCGACCCGCTCCGGGGAGGAGAAGTGGAAGGTGCCCATCAGTTCGGCGATCCGGTTGCGCTGCGCCCGTGTGCCTTCCGGGTCGGCCGCGCCCGCGGCGATGAGCGCCGAGACCGGGGTGCCGTCGAGCCATTCGGTGACGATCACCTTCGGGGCACCCGCGACCACCCGCGGCACCACGATCTGGGCGTGGCCGTCGAAGGCGGCGGCGAAGCGGCGCTGGTTGGCGGCCTCGATGCGATAGTCGAGCTCTTCCTCGGTGCGCTCGGTGATCTCGGCGAGCAGCGGCTTCACATCGGCGCCGGGGATCACCGAGGACAGCAGACCGGTCATCCGCGACAGGGTCTTGAGATCGGCGCGCAGCGCCTCGTCGGCGCCGGGGTACTGCACCTTCACCGCGACCGCGCGTCCGTCCGACCACACCGCCCGGTGCACCTGGCCGATGCTGGCCGAGGCGGCCGGGGTGTCGTCGAAGGACTGGAAGCGCTCGCGCCATTTGGTGCCGAGTTGCTGGTCCAGCACCCGGTGCACCGTCTCGGCGGGCATCGGCGGCGCGGCGGCCTGCAGCTTGGTGAGTGCCTCGCGATAGTGCTCGCCGAACTCCTCCGGGACCGCGGCCTCCATCACGCTCAGCGCCTGGCCGAACTTCATCGCGCCGCCCTTGAGCTCGCCGAGCACGGTGAACAGCTGTTCGGCGGCCTTCTGGTTCAGCGTGGCGTTGATCTGCTGCTTGTCACCCCCGACCAGCTTCTTGCCGAAACCGACGGCGGCTCGTCCGGCAATACCGAGCGGAATCTTGGCCAACTTGGCATTGCGGCTGGAACTGCGGCGCACGATCTCGGACACGCTACCCATCATGGCCGAACTTGCCGCTGGTGTGCCATAAGAATGCTCACACCGTGCGGTGTGAGTCCTCACCGGCCCGCGTCCGATTCCGGGGTGGCCAGGGTGCGGCAGCCGCAGTCGGGATGCGGTGGCCAGGGGCGTCGGTGCACCTCGTGGGTGTCGAGGTTCAGCTCCATCGTGGCGTCGAGGGTGCCCGGGTCCTGGCGGGGTGAACAGGCGACGATGGTCTCCAGTTCGCCCAGCGCGAGCGCGGTGGTGGCGGCGATCCCGGCCGGTGAGGCGTGCCCGGTGCGGCCGAGCAGCTGGGCGGCCAGGTGCGGCCAGTCGGCGTCGAACCCGGTGCGGGTGAGATCGGCGCAGCGCAGGCAACTGGTCCGGCCCGGCAGGACCAGCGGGCCGACCACGCCGATGCCGTCGCGGATCCGGACCTGCAGGTGCGGTACCCGGCGCAGCACCAGGTCGATCGACAGGCGGGGGTCGACCATCAGCGCGTCGGTGAGGACCACCAGGTTGCACCCCGCCCCGACCGCGGTGCCGGGCCGGTACTCCCGGGATCGGGTCGGCCGGATGCCCATGCGCCGCACACCGATCGTCACCGCGTCCGACAGCGGCCCGAGCCCGTGGACGGCGACACCGCGCACCGTGCCCTGTTTGCGCTCCGGTTGCAGCAGCAGCCCGGCCTCGTCGATCGCGCTGACCAGGGCGACGGTGCGCGCGGGCGCGATACCGAATTCGCCCGCTCGCCAGACGATCTGGGGCAGCGACTGCAAGCCGTCGAGCAGGCGAAGGAAGGCCAGGACGGTGCCGGTGTCGAGTTCGGTGGTCTCGAGCAGCAGCGCTCGTTCCGGGTCCCACCCCAGCTGCACGGTCCCGGAGGGCCGAACCAGGGTGATCACCCGCGGGTGCAACATCGGTCCGCGCAGTGGCGTCGTGGTCGTCATGGCGCAAGTATCGGCTCGCGCCGACGACCGACCGGGTGTGGAAAGCCTGGTTATCCACAGGTTTTCGGCGTGTCGCGATCGTGGAATCAGCCTGTGGACAACTCGCGTCCCGCAGGTCGCGACGGGGTTTCCTGGGGCGCGACACTCCGGAAAGCGTGTCGCGCCACCACGATTCGCAGATTTTTCGCGGTCGTGGTGGCGCGGTGGCTCAGGTCAGGACTGATCGGCGTCGGGATCGGTCTTGCCGCGCTCGGCCTCGTCGCGTTCGCGGGCCTCGGTCTCGGCCAGCTGGGCCAGCGGATCGTCGAAAGCGCCGGTGCCACCGCCGAGTACGGAGTCGATGAACCCGGCGGGGGAGTCGAGGTCGCTGGAGTCGGGGAGCAGGTCGGGGTGCGCCCACACGCCGTCGCGGCGTTCCATGCCCGCGTCGGTGGTGAGGCGCCGCCACAGCGCCGCGGCCTCGCGGACCTTGCGCGGGCGCAGTTCCAGGCCGACCAGGGTGGCGAAGGTCTGCTCGGCGGGCCCGCCGGTGGCGCGGCGGCGGCGCAGCGTCTCCGAGAGCGCGCCCGCGCCGGGCAGCCGCTCGCCGACGGCGTCGGTGACCACCACGTCGACCCAGCCCTCGATCAGCGCGAGCAGGGTTTCCAGGCGCTCGAGCGCCTGCTTCTGCTCCGGGGTGGTCTGCGGCTCGAAGGTGCCCTGCGACAGCAGTTCCTCGAGCTTGGACGGGTCGCTCAGCGACATCGGGTCGATGTTCTGCGCGGCTTCCTCCAGCGCGGAGAAGTCCATCTTGATGCCGCGCGCGTAGTCCTCGACCGCGCCGAGCACCTGCTGGCGCAGCCACGGCACGTGCGCGAACAGCCGCTGGTGGGCGGCCTCCCTGGCCGCCAGGAAGACCATGATCTCGCTCTCGGGCTGCTCGAGCCCCTCGCTGAACGCCGAGATCGCGGTCGGCAGCAGCGCGGCGGTACCGGCCGGGCCGAGCGGCAGGCCGATGTCGGTGGAGGTCAGCACCTCCTTGGCCAGCTGACCGAGCGCCTGACCGAGCTGGGAGCCGAACGCCAGCCCGCCCATCTGCCCGAGCATGCCGACCATCGGCCCGGCGAACTGCTTGGCTTCCTCGGGCAGCTGGGCGGTCCACATGCCCGAGATCTGCTCGGCCACCGGATCGCACAGGCGCTTCCAGGTGGGCAGGGTCTCTTCGATCCAGTCGTTGGCCGTCCAGGCGACGGTCCTGGTCGCGCCGGCGGGCAGCGTGGTGGCGCCGTCGAGCCACAGCTCGGCCAGGTGCGCCGCGTCGCTCACCGCGGAGGTCGTCTTCGCCGTGATCGGCGCGACGGTGGCGCCGAGCTGCTGGCGGGCCAGCCGCTTGGCCACGTCGTAGTTGACCGGTCCGGCCTGCGCGCCGCCGGGGCCCGCCTGGCCCATGCCGCTGATCATCTGCCCGAGCTGGGTCAGCATCTGCCCCAGCTGCGACGGGTCGAAACCGCCCGCGCCCGCAGCTCCGAACCCGAACGGATCGTTTCCGCCGGGGCCGTTCGCCTCGTCGCGCCGCTTGCCGGACTCGTCGTCGTCGCGGTTCGAGAAGCCGAAGGGGAGATCGCTCATACCTCATACGTTACGCGGACACCAGGGGGCCACGGTGTTCGCGCATCGCGAAATCGATCCGGCCGCACACCCGGTAAAAGCGTGCCACTGCCGTCGGTGGCGGCCGGTGATCACTACTGTGGTCGGAGTGAATCGTCGGATCCTCACCCTGATCGTGGCCCTGGTACCCGTGCTCGTGCTCGGTGTGGTCGGCAGCGTGGTCACCGTGCCGTTCGTCGCGCTCGGGCCGGGGCCGACCTTCGACACCCTCGGCGAGGTCGACGGCAAGCAGGTGGTGGACGTCACGGGCGCACCCCTGGATCCGACGAGCGGGCACCTCAACATGACGACGGTCTCGGTCCGCGACGGGCTGAACCTGTTCGAGGCGTTCGGCTTCTGGGTCAGCGGCGAGCACGGCCTGGTCCCGCGCGCCGAGGTCTACCCGCCCGGTGTGTCGCGCGAGGAGGTCGACAAGTCCAACCAGCAGGACTTCAAGGACTCCGAGAGCAACGCCGAGGTCGCCGCGCTGCACTACCTGAAGCTGCCGACGGTCGTGCTGGTGCGCGGACTCGGCGAGAACGGCCCGGCCAAGGACGTGCTGCAGGTCGGCGACGAGCTGATCAGCATCGACGGCACGCCGATCACCACGCCCAAGGACGTCATCGACCTGGTCTCCACCAAGGGGCCGGGCACCACCATCACCGTCGTTTACCGCCGTGGCGACGCGCAGCAGAGCACGCCGATCACCCTCGCGCCGCGCCCCGACGACTCGACCAAGGGCTACCTCGGCATCACGCCCGGTGAGGGCGGTCGTCCGCCGCTGCAGGTCGAGTTCAACCTCGCCGATATCGGTGGGCCGTCGGCCGGCCTGATGTTCAGCCTGGCCCTGATCGACAAGCTCTCGCCCGGTGAACTCAACGGCGGCCGGTTCGTCGCCGGGACCGGCACCATCGACCAGGAGGGCAAGGTCGGTCCGATCGGCGGCATCCAGTACAAGATGATCGCCGCTCGCGAAGCGGGCGCCGAGACCTTCCTGGTCCCGGCCGACAACTGCAACGAGGCCAGGCAGCGGGCGCCGGAGGGGCTGCGCCTGGTGCGGGTCGACACGCTCGACAGCGCGGTGACCTCGCTGGCCGACATCGACGCAGGCCGCGAGGCCGTCAGCTGCGGCTGATCACTCCAGCGTGTGGTGCAGGGCCTCGACCAGGCCAGGCGCCAGATTCGGGTACGTGCGCAGGTCGAGATCGCCGAAGCCGTCGTCGTCCTCGGGGCGGATCTGCAGCAGGCACAGCGACGTGCCCTGGCGCAGCACACCGGCGATGAGCCGGGCGTCGCGGCGACCGGGGTGGGCGTGCGCCGCGGCACGCCCGGCCGCGTCCGCGGCGTCGTCGTCGGCGAGCAGCGGGACGAGCGCTTCGTCGAGATCGCTCTCGGCGTCCGGCGGGAGCACCACGATCTCCTGGACGAGCACGCAGCCCTCGACGGCGGGCGGCCAGGTGGTGGTCGCGAGGAATTCGTCGAGCGCCATCGACCCGCCGGTGATGTCGTCGGGGAAGGCTTCCTGCGCGATGGGGGTGAGCTCGCTGCCGTCGTCGAGCTGATCCTCGAGATCGGGTTCGGCCGCGACCAGGTCGGCGGTCGGCACCAGGGCGAACATCTGCGGCGGGTTACCCCAGCCCTCGGCGTCGGCGAACTCGACGACCTCGCGCACACAGCGGGCGAGGACGACTTCGGCGTGCTGGTCATCGGTCACCCGCCCATCCAATCATTTTCGGCCCAGACGCTTGCACGGTGTCCGATTTCCGTAGAGTGGGCGCCAACGGTCCGGCAACGGACCATCCGCAACATCGGACTGCGGTGCTGCGCCGATCACCGGCGTGGTAGCCGCCGGACCCTTGGAGAGTGGCACCGTGGGCATGCGGCCCCCCACCGGTTTACCTTCGTTGTCCCGACGCAGCCGGGTGCTGCTGGTGACAGCAGTCGTCCTCGCGGCGCTGCTGCTGCTCGGGCCACGGCTCACCGACGCCTACACCAACTGGCTGTGGTTCGGTGAGGTCGGCTACCGCAGCGTGTACCTCGGTGTGCTGCGCACGCGGTTGATCCTGTTCGTCGTGGTCGCGGTGTTCGTCGGCCTCGTGGTGTGGGCCGCGCTGCTGCTGGCCTACCGGTCGCGGCCGGTGTTCGTGCCGGTCGCCGGGCCCAACGATCCGATCGCGCGCTACCGCACCACCGTGATGGGCAGGCTGCGGCTGTTCGGCGTCGGCATCCCGGTGCTGCTCGGTCTGCTGTCGGGCCTGGTCGCGCAGTCGAATTGGGCGACTGTGCAGCTGTTCCTGCACGGCGGTGAGTTCGGCCAGCAGGACCCGCAGTTCCATCTCGACATCGGCTTCTACACCTTCGATCTGCCGTTCTACCGGATGGTGCTGAACTGGCTGTTCGTCGCCGTGGTGATCGCCTTCTTCGCGAACCTGGTGACCCACTACGTGTTCGGCGGGCTGCGGCTGGCCGGGCGTGAGGGCACGCTGACCAGGGCCGCGCGCGTGCAGCTCGCCGTCATCGCCGGAATCTTCGTGCTGCTCAAGGCGGTCGCGTACTGGTTCGACCGCTACGACCTGCTGTCGAGCACCCGCAAGGAGCCGACCTTCGGCGGCCCGTCGTACACCGACATCAACGCGGTGCTGCCCGCCAAGCTGATCCTGCTCTCGATCGCGGTGATCTGCGCGATCGCGTTCTTCGCCGGCATCGTGCTGCGTGATCTGCGGGTGCCCGCGATGGCGGCCGCCCTGCTGGTGCTCTCCTCGATCCTGGTCGGCGCCGTGTGGCCGATGGTGGTCGAGCAGTTCTCGGTGCGCCCGAACGCCGCCGACAAGGAGAGCCCCTATATCGAGCGCAACATCCTGGCGACGCGCCAGGCGTACGGCATCACCGACGACAAGGTCGAGTATCAGGACTATCAGGGCGAGAGCAAGAAGAGCCCGCTCGAGGTGCCCGCGGACGCGGCGACCATCGGCAACGCCCGGCTGCTCGACCCGAACATCCTCTCGCCCACCTTCACCCAGCTGCAGCAGCGGAAGAACTTCTACGGCTTCCCCGAGTCGCTCGACATCGACCGCTACACCCTCGGCGGCGACACCCAGGACTACATCGTCGCCGCGCGCGAGCTGCATCCGGAAGCGCTCTCGGGCAACCAGAAGGACTGGATCAACCAGCACACCGTCTACACCCACGGCAACGGCTTCGTCGCCGCGCCCGCCAACCGGGTGAACAAGCCGCAGTCCGACGCGCCGAGCGTGGTCGGCGGCAGCGACTCCGGCTATCCGCTGTTCATGGTGAGCGACCTGTTCACCAAGGTGGACGACCAGCAGATCAAGGTCGACCAGCCGCGCATCTACTACGGCGAGCTGATCGCCCAGTCCGATCCCGACTACGCCATCGTCGGCGCCGCCGACGGTCAGGCGCCGCGTGAGTACGACTCCGACCAGGCCTCCTACACCTATGAGGGCAGCGGCGGCGTGCCGATCGGCAACTGGTTCAACCGCCTGGCCTTCGCGGCCAAGTACGCCGAGCGCAACATCCTGTTCTCCTCGGCGATCAGCGACGACTCCAAGATCCTGTTCAACCGCGGTCCGCGCGAGCGGGTGCAGAAGGTCGCGCCGTGGCTGACCACCGACGGCAACGCCTACCCGGCGGTCATCGACAAGCGCATCGTCTGGATCGTCGACGCGTACACCACGCTGGACAAGTACCCCTACGCCCAGCCGACCTCGCTCGACGGCGCGGTCGAGGACAGCATCGACAAGAAGACCGGGCGCGTCATCCCGCGCAAGGAGGTCAGCTACATCCGCAACTCGGTGAAGGCCACCGTCGACGCCTACGACGGCACCGTCACCCTGTACGAGACCGACACCACCGACCCGGTCCTCAAGGCTTGGCGCGGGGTGTTCCCGAACGCGGTGAAGCCGCAGAGCGACATCACGCCGGAGCTGCAGGCGCACTTCCGCTACCCGGAGGACCTGTTCAAGGTCCAGCGCGACATGCTCACCAAGTACCACGTGGACAACCCGCGCGAGTTCTTCACCAACAACGCGTTCTGGTCGGTCCCCAGCGATCCCACGATCGAGGGCGGCACCTTCAACCAGCCGCCGTACTACGTGCTGCTGGGTGATCCGAAGACGAACAAGCCGGTGTTCAACCTGACCTCGGCGATGGTCGGCTACAACCGGCAGTTCCTGTCGGCCTACATCTCGGTGCGCTCCGACCCCGACGGGTACGGCAAGTTCACCGTGTTGCAGCTGCCGGTGGAGACGCAGACCCAGGGTCCGCAGCAGACCCAGAACTCGATGACCACCGCCGACGCGGTGTCGCGGGAGAAGACCCTGCTGTCGAACTCCAACAAGATCCGCTACGGCAATCTGCTCACGCTGCCGGTGGCCGACGGCGGCATCCTCTACGTGGAGCCGTTCTACAACGAACGCAACACCGGGTCGTCGACGTTCCCGCAGCTGCTGCGCGTGCTGGTGAGCTACCGCGACGCGGCGGGCAGCGTGAAGGTCGGCTACGCGGCGACGCTGGCCGAGGCGCTGAACCAGGTCATGCCGGGTGCCGGCGCACTGGCGACGCCGTTCGGTGGCGATCCGGCGGTCAAGCCGAAGCCGGGCGTCACGCCGCCGGTCGACCAGGGCACCACCACCCCGCCGAACGGGAGCACGACCCCGCCCGCCGGGACAACCACCCCGCCGGGGTCGACCGCCCAGGAGGCCGCGGCCGCCGAGCTCAGCCGCAAGATCGAGGCGGTGCGCACGGCGATGCGGACGGGCAACTTCACCGATTTCGGTAGGGCGCTCGAGGAACTGGACGCCGCGGTGAAGGCGTACCAGGACGCCGGCGGCCGGTAGCCGACCGCACGACAGCACAAGAAAGGCCCCGCCGGACGGCGGGGCCTTTCTCGTGCAGGGGGAACGGTGGATCAGCCGCCGATCGAGGCGATCAGCGGGGCGCTGGCGTTGAGCAGGTCCTGGTACTGACCCGCGACGCCGTACTGGTCGGCCAGGGCCTGACCCGCGGCCTTGGCCTGGTCGACGGCGGACTGGACCTCGGTCTTGGTCTGCGCCGGCAGCTCGACGGCGGGCTCCTCCACCACGGCGGGCTCGGGCTCGGAGGTGCCGGCCTGCAGGTAGCGGCCGCAGTGCGGCCACGCGCCGACACCCTGGCTGGCGAGCACGTTCTCCGCGACGCGGATCTGCTCTTCCTTGCTGGCGTTGTGCGCCGACCCCTGGCCACCGTTGGCGGCCCAGGTGCTCTGCGAGAACTGCAGGCCACCGTAGTAGCCGTTACCGGTGTTGATACCCCAGTTGCCACCGCTCTCGCACTGCGCGACACCGTCCCAGTTGTGGGTCGCGGCGGAGGCGGTGCCGGTGGCCAGGCTGAACGGAACGGCAACCAGGGCGCCGGTGATGGCGGCGACGCCAAGGGCACGGGTGCGGAATTTCCGGGTCTCAGTCATGGGGGAGACGCTAACCAAGAAATCCATGACGATCACATCTTGATAACGAGGCAATTGTATGAATGAAATAGTCGTCTTACCAATGTTTACGCTGCATAGCGCCGGGGAATGCCTAGATCCCGGTCGGTCTGTTATTGGTCCGTTATGTGCGTGAGATCACGTCGAAATAGTGACCCCCGTCACGAGAATTCGGCCCGCCGCGCCGGGTGGCGAGTGGGTATGACGCCGGTCACATCTCCGGGTTCCGCGTCGCTCCGGCCGCTGCCGAAGATCGCGGGCAACTCCCCGAAAACCAGCGCTGACCTGACGATTTGGCATCCGAGCTAACCCGTGTGTAATGTTGTATTCACCGACGCGGGGTGGAGCAGCTCGGTAGCTCGCTGGGCTCATAACCCAGAGGTCGCAGGTTCAAATCCTGTCCCCGCTACAAAGAAAAGGCCCGGAACCGCCAGGTTCCGGGCCTTTTGCGTTGCCCGCGGGGACTGGTCGCGCTCCGGTCGATCCCGGTCTTCTGGGCGTGCGGTCTCGGTGTGGCCGGGGTGCTCTCGCACGGCGGCGCTGGGCGGGGGTGATGCGGCGATTCGCCGACTCGGCAGGACAATTTCGCCGATTCCCCCCATGCTGGACGGGTGACCAACTAGCTTGGGCGCCAACGTTCACTGGGCAGTATCGGGGTTCCGCCATGGCAGACAGATCGACATCCCTTCGCACTCGCGTCGGCGAGCTGCTCCGCTCGCGCCGGGCTGCGGGACCGCTGCGCGTGCTCGTCGTGCTGTTCCTGGTGGTGCCGACGCTGATCTCGGCGGTCTACATGTGGATCATGTGGGATCCGGAGCTGTATCTGAAGCAGATCCCGGTGGCCGTCGCCAGCGACGATGTCGGCGGCGTCTCCGACGGCAAGGCCCAGAACATGGGTACCGAGATCCTCGATACCCTGGTGTCCGGCGGCGAGCTGAAGTTCCATCGGGTCAGCAGCGCCGAAGCCGTGCAGGGCCTGCGCGAGAGCCGCTACGCCTTCTCCGTCGTCATCCCCGCGGACTTCACCCGCAATGTGCTGAGCGTGACCGATCCCGTGCCACAGCGTGCCCGAATCGCGGTCTGGTACAACGATTTCAACGGAACCCTCGGCCCCGCCGTCGCCAACAGCGTGATCGCCGACGCCCGGCACCAGATCGCCGCCACCATCGGCCGCGGCTACGCCTCGCAGGTCCTGGTCGGCGTCAACAGTCTGGGTGCGGGCATCGGTGAGGCGTCCCAGGGCGCGACTCAGCTGGCGCAGGGCACCGCCCAGCTCGCCGACGGCTCCGGCCAACTCTCGGCCGGTCTCGACGAGGCCGCCCTCGGCGCGTCCCAGCTGGTGGCGGGCGCCCGCGAGCTCCACGCGGGCACCGTGCAACTCGCCGCCGGTGCCGACGAATTGGTGACCGGCACCGACCAGCTCGGCACCGGCGCGACCCAGATCCGCGACGGCGTCGACCAGATCATCACGCCCCTGCTCGACGCTCTCGCGCCCGCCGGACAACTCGCGACCCAGCTGAACCCGCTGCTCGACGAGCTGAGCAGGAACGCCGACCCGGCCCTGGCCGACGCCGCTGTCCAGCTGAAGGACCTGCTCGGGCAGGTCGGCCCCACCGACCCCGATTCGCTGGTCGGCCAGCTCGCCCAATTGCGCGACGGCACCGCGGAACTGGCTCGCCAGCTGACCGACCCCACGGCCGAATACCGCGCCGGTGTCCTGGCCCTCGCCGACGGCTCCGGCCAACTCCGCGACGGCGCGGGCGAACTCGGCGCAGGCGCCGCCGAACTCTCCACCGGCCTCGGTCAGCTCGCCGCCGGTGGCCGTGAACTCCGCGACGGCGCCACCCAGCTGGACGACGGTGCGGCACAACTCGACAGCGGGCTCCGCGACGGCGCCACCGCCGCGCCGCACATCACCGACCCCACCGCCTCCGCGGACGTGATCGCCCAGCCCGTCTCCATGGATGTCCGCAACCAGGAGCCGAGCCAGCTGGTGCGCGGCGGTGACCGCAGCACCAAGGAGATCGCCGGTGGCGCGGGCCCCGTCCTGGTGGTCATGGGGGCGTTCCTGGCCGCCATCGTGCTCTGGATGCTGGTGCGCCCGTGGCGTGGCGCCGCGACCGGCACCACCCTGTGGCGGCGCACCGCCGTGCCGCTGCTGCGCGGTTCCGCGGTGGGCGTGGTCGGCGTCGTCGTCCTGACCGCGCTGGCCGCCGGCTACGGCAGTTCGGCGGGCTGGTCGCCCGAGCGGTGGCCGGTCATGGCGGCCGTGATCGTCCTGGTCGGCGCGGTGGCCGCGGTCACCACGCAGCTGTTCATCGTGGTGTTCGGCCGCGTCACCGGCTCGATCGCCGCCTTCGCCTTCTACATGTTCCAGATCTTCGCCTTCGGCGGGGTGTTCCCCGCGGGCACGACCCCGCCCGCGTTCCGTCCCTTCACCGACATCGCCCCGATGACCTTCGCCCGCCGTGCCGTCATCCGCGCCGACATCGCCCTCTACGACACCATGTTCTGGACCTCGATCGCCGTCCTGATCGCCATGCTCGTGACGGCCTTCGCCGCGATGCTGGTCGCCCGCCACCTCGCCACCACCTCCGCGACCTCCGCGCCGGAGCCGGCCCCGGCGTGAAATCCGCGCCCGATCGGGCGACTCCGGCCTCGCGCGTTGCTCACGAGCGCCGGAGCACGACCTGGAAGCCCTCGGTGGTGCTCAGCGTGAACTCGCCGGTGTTCGAGGTGGCGACGACATTCGCGCCGCGATCGGCACCGGTGATGCGCTCGACGACGGCGCGCACCCCCGCGGGCAGGGCGTTCCAGTCGGACTCGGGCGACTGCAGCAGGCCGTGATAGGTGCGGGGCGTCGCGGACAGGCCCTCGGGCTGCCAGCCGAAGCGCGGGGTGCTCGCGAGGAACAGGCTCAGGTCGGTGCAGGCGTTGTCGGCCGTGCAGACGCGGACCGGCATCACATCGTCGGCGTAGTCGTAGTCGCGCAGGCTCATCGTCCAGCCGGCCGGGTCGCGGTAGTCGTAGTCGACGCCGGTCGCGCCGACCATCGTCAGGGCTGACGTGTCGCCGGGACGGTTGTCGAGCACCTCGGCCGTCAGCGGACGGTCGTTGACGGTGAAGGACCAGTCGCCGGCCTCGACGGGCTTGTGCCAGAAGCCGGTCCGGCCGTCGTGGCGCCCCTCCACGCGCAGCTCCCGCTGCTCGGACCGGCCGCCGGTGGTGTGGATGCTGATCGTCGAGGTGATCTCGCCCGGGATCTTGGGCTGGCGCACCCACGCGGGCGGCGGCAGATGGATGCCGGTGTACTGCGGGAAGAACGGGCGCAGGAACTCGAACTGGCCGACCCAGGCGTCGAAGTTGGTCGGCGCCTCGGCGAGATCGGGCTTGTCGCCATAGGTATAGGAGAAGAACAGGGTGTCGGCGCCGGAGATGTCGAAGTCCCAGAGCCGGGTGTACATGTCGCCGTACTCGTTGATCAGGAAGGTCGTCGAGCCCGAGGCGCTGAGATTGATCGACTGGAAACGCCCGTCGAGTGGGCCGGGCAGCTCGTAGCTGTAGTCGTCGGCGAACTCGGGATCGCTGATCCTCAGCGGATCGCTGCCGGGCAGCCAGGGATCGAGGATGACGATCCGGTTGCCCTCCGGCGAGAGGACGAACACCGTCGTCACCCCGGCGCCGCCGACCGGCTGCTGCTTGCCCGTCGGATCGGTCCAGAAGCCCTGCTGCCGGAACGGGATCAGCTGCACGTATTCCGGGTCGAGCCAGGACAGGCTCCACGCCCTGGATGCGGGCCGGACCCTGGTCCCGGTCGGGTCCAGCCAGATCGGGGACCCGAATCGTGCCGTCCACCACCACAGTTCGGGCGTCTGATCGGCCGACTCCAGTGTGAACACCCGCCCGCCCGGCACCAGCGCGACCAACCTGCTGCGATCCACCGAGATCGCCGAGATCTGCCCGCGCAGGCAGTTGGGCAGTGGCGCTGTCCGCCAGCCGGATTCGCCCACCGCGGCCTTCAGGTAGAGGTTGCCGTCGAGCAGCGCGAACTGCCAGGCCTCGTTGAAACCGGTCCGCGGCGTCCGCAACTCGACGCGGGCGGGGAGTCGATCGACGACGCCCACGGGCGCGAACGGCATCGTCAGCAAACCGATCCCGACGGAGGGGAAGTGCATCGGCAGCGGCCAGGCTCCCGCCCGGCCGGGCAGGGGGAGCGCCGCGCAGCTGAGCCCCTCGGGCAGGACGCCGAACGGCCACCACTCGTCGGCCAGGGCGGGACTGCTCGTGGCGACGGTCGCCGCGGTCAGCGCTGCCGCGACCAGTCCGGACCAGGCTCGACGCATCAGTGATCACACCTTCCATCCATCGGGCCCGAAGCCCGGAATACGCAGGGCAATGCGACAACGAGAGGGCGGTGGAGCCCCGGCGGAGCACGAGCGCGATCGGCGGGGTCGATGCGGGCTTGACGCGCGACCGGCGCGGAACGGTCGAACGGTACCAGCACCCGGCAACTTCCCAGCCACCGAACACTGCGAAGCGGCCCGGAACGTGGGAAGCTTTGTGAGTAATCAGCACGATGAATGGGAAGAAACCGGACGGTTGACAAGCTCGAGACACCCCAAATACTGTGCAGTTCAATGAGTCCTGTTCTGCCGTTCGAACCTTTCGAGAGGGATCGCCGCGCCGGTTCGCCCGGTCGAGACGCCCTCAGACCCGCGCCTCGGGCCGCCGGAATGGCGACGTAGCGCGTCAGCTTTCCGGCCGAACGGCTGACTCCCGCCGCGCCCGGCCCGCACCGACTGCGCGGCTACGGCTATCCGCGGACGACATTCCGCACCCCTCTGCTCGACCGCATCGAGATTCGTTGTGTTGACGCACGAATCGTCTGAGTCGTCGACCTCATCAGTCAGCACTACGAATCGATGGTGACATGACCAGCTCCGCGCTCTGGTAACCCCGACATTCACTCGGTAGGGGGCTACGGGGGGAAATAACGTGCTTTCGCGGAAGGATGTTCAGAGGTGACCGGTTCGACGTTCGACGTCGCGATTGTCGGTATGTCCTGCAGATTGCCGGGTGCCGCCGATCTCGAGGGTTTCTGGCAGCTGCTCAGTACCGGGCGCGCCGCGATCGGCACCGCGCCCGCCGGGCGCGACGGGATCACCGAGCGGGCCGGATTCCTCGACACTGTAGGTGCTTTCGATGCTGACTTCTTCGGGGTCTCGCCCGTCGAAGCGCGCGCGGTCGATCCGCAGCAGCTGCTGGCGCTCGAGCTGAGCTGGGAAGCGCTCGAGGACGCCGGGCTGGCGGCCGCGGCGGACGAGCCGCGGCGGTACGGCGTCTTCCTCGGCAGCACCGGCAGCGATTTCGCCGAGCTGATGGCCTCGCGCGGTGGTCCCGGCGTCAGCAGGCACTCGCTGTGGGGTGCCGGGCGCGGCATCATCGCCAACCGGATCTCCAACCACTTCGGTTTCGGCGGACCGAGTCTCGTCGTCGACAGCGCCCAGGCGTCCTCGCTCGTCGCGGTGCACCTGGCGTGCGAGAGCCTGCGCAGCGGCGAGAGCGAGGTGGCGCTGGCCGGCGGCCTGAACCTGATCCTGTCACCGTCCAGCGGTGCGCGGATCGAGCAGTTCGGCGCGCAGTCGGCGCTGGGCGCCTGCTACACCTTCGACGCCAGGGCCGACGGGTTCGTGCGCGGCGAGGGCGGCGGCATGGTGGTGCTGAAACCACTGGACCGAGCGGTGGCCGACGGGGACCGGATCCATGCCGTGATCCGGGGCAGCGCGGTCACCACCGGCAACGAACGCCGGGTGCTCAGTGCGCCGAGCCGGGCGGCGCAGGCGGCGGCGATCACCGCCGCGTTGCGTGCGGCCGGGGTCGAGGCGTCGTCGGTGCAGTACGTCGAGTTGCACGGCACCGGAACGCCCGCGGGTGATCCGGTGGAGGCGGCGGCGCTGGGCGACAGTTACGGCGTGGACCGGGCGCCGGGCGCGCCACTGGCCGTCGGCTCGGTCAAGACGAACATCGGGCATCTGGAGGGCGCCGCGGGGATCGCGGGCCTGATCAAGACCGCGCTCTGCCTGCGTCGCGGTGATCTGGTGCCCAGCTTGAACTTCCAGGCTCCGAACCCTCGGATTCCGCTCGACGACTTGGGTTTACGTGTCGTCACCGGCGTCGAGGAGTGGTCGGCGGAGACGGTGCGCCGGGCCGGGGTGTCTTCGTTCGGCATGGGTGGTTCGAACGCCCACGTCATCCTGGAGCAGGCGCCTGTCGGCGTTGCCCCTGCCGCGTCGGGCGGGGCTGAGCTTGCCGTTCACGGTGGCCAGCCTGCCGTTGATGGCGCTGCGGCTGTCGTTCGCGCCGGCGCGGCGGTGTCGGCGCCCGATGGTCATGGTGGGCCAGCAGGGATCGCACCTCCCGTTCTCGGTGTCGCGGCCGGGGCTGTGGACGGCGAGCCCGCCGCGCGCCCCGGGCCCGATGGTGTCGGTGTGGTGCCGCTGGTGCTCTCGGCACGCAGCGAGAACGGTGTGCGCGCGCAGGCGGCACGGTTGCGGGAGTGGATGGTCGGGCGTCCGGATGTGGGTGTCGTCGATGTCGCGCAGTCGCTGCTGACCACGCGAGTACCCATGGAATGGCGCGGCTATGCCGCCGGACGCGATCGTGTGGAGTTGCTGACCGCGTTGGCGGCCGTGGCCGCGCCCGGGTCGACGGTCGGGCGGGCGGCGCCGCGCCGGGTCGCGTTCGTCTTCCCCGGGCGGGGGAGCCGGTGGGCCGGTCTGGCGCTGGGGCTGTTGGCGTCGGACGCGGCGTTCGCCGAGTCGATCGCGGAGTGCTCGCAGGCGCTGGCGCCGTATGTGGACTGGTCGCTGGACGCGGTGCTGCGTGGTGACGAGGACGCGCCGTCGGCGGATCGTCAGGATGTGGCGCCACCGGTGCTGTTCGCGGTCATGGTGTCCATGGCCCGGCGGTGGCAGGCGTCCGGTGTCGTACCGGACCTGGTGATCGGTGACGGGCTGGGCGAGATCGCCGCCGCGTACATCGCCGGTGGACTGTCGCTGGCCGACGCGGCGCGGGTGGTGGCTGTCCGGTCGCGGAGTGCGGCCGAGGCTGCTGGTGGATCAGGCCGTGGCGGAGAGCGTTTCGACTCCGAGCATGATCTGGCGGCGATCCGACCGCGATCGGGGTCGGTGCCGTTCGTCTCGACGGCGTCCGTCGACCGCGTCGATACCGCACGACTCGACGCCGACTATTGGCACCGCCCGCAGGAGACCGCGCGGTTCGCCGACGTGGTGACCGCGCTGGTCGACGACGGCATCACCGGATTCGTCGAGATGAGCCCCCACCCGGTGCTCACCCCGGACCTCGCCGCGGCCGCATCGGACGGCGTCGCGGTCATCGGATCGCGCCGTCTCGGTGAGGACGGCCCGGACTGGTTCGTCGCCTCGCTCGCCCAGGCCTACTGCGCCGGTCTGCCGGTCCGCCCGGACGCGCTCGTCACCGGCGGTGCGCGGGTCGACCTGCCGCCGTACGCCTTCCAGCGCCGCGACTTCTGGACCGGCACACCGACAGCCCTGGCCGAGGCCACCTTCCCCGCCACCATCGATGCGGGCGCCGCAGCACACGAAGTCGCGACGCTCAGCGGTGCGGAGCGCGGCGCATCGCGGCACGACAGCGATGGTCGCGATGCCACCGAGGCCGACGCCACGGGGAACGGCAGCGGTCGTCACGATGCCACCGCGGCCGACGCAACGGGGCACGATGCCACACAGGTCAGCGCAGATGGTCGCGATGCCGAGGAGCTCGGCGCCGCAGGACACGAAGTCACGACGCTCAGGGGGCCGGGGCACGGCACCACGCAGCGCAGCGGCGATGGGCGTGACACGACGGTGTTCGACCCCGCAGCGCACGGGGCCGCGCAGCACGGCCATGCCGAAGGCAACTTCGCGGCCAGTGGCGCCGAGGAGCACGGTGACGCAGGGCAGACCGGTCTCCGGGCTGACAGCGATCTGGCTCGTGTGCTCGCGGAAGCACCCGAATTCCAGCGCGACGCCATCGTTCTCGACCTCGTGCGGGAGCATGCCGCCGCCGTCCTCGGTCATGACTCGGCCGCGGCGGTCCATCCCGACCAGCCGTTCACCGATGGCGGTTTCGACTCGATCAGCGGTGTGGAGCTGCGGAACCGGCTGACCAAGGCCACCGGGGTCACGCTGCCCGACACCCTCGTCTTCGACTATCCGACCGCGACGGCGGTGGCGGCACTGCTGCGGGCGCGGGTGTCCGGCGGCGGTCGGGAGCAGCGCCGGGTGACGCGGCGGGCGAGCACCGACGAGCCGATCGCGATCGTCGGCATCGGCGCGCGGTTCCCCGGTGGCGTGACGTCCGCCGAGGACCTGTGGGACCTGATGATCGCGGGGCGGGACGCGATCGGCGAATTCCCCACCGATCGCGGCTGGGATCTCGCTGGGCTGTACGACCCGGACCCCGGCACCCCGGGCACGGTCTACACCCGGCGCGGCGGATTCCTCGACGGCGCGGGCGATTTCGACCCCGGCTTCTTCGGCATCAGCCCGCGCGAAGCTTTGGCGATGGACCCCCAGCAGCGGGTGCTGCTCGAGACCGCGTGGGAAGCGCTGGAGGACGCGGGCATCGACCCGACCTCGTTGCGCGGCGGTGACGCCGGGGTCTTCGTCGGCGCCTGCGAGTCGGGCTACGCCCGGCGGGTGACCGGCGACCTGGAGGGATTCCGGCTGACCGGCACCTCGCACAGCGTCATCTCGGGCCGGATCGCCTACGTGTTCGGCCTGGAAGGGCCCGCGGTCACGGTGGATACGGCCTGCTCGTCCTCGCTGGTGGCACTGCATCTGGCGTGCCAGGCGCTGCGCCAGGGCGACAGCTCGCTGGTGCTCGCCGGCGGCGTCACCGTCGCGGCCAGCCCCACCCTGCACATCGACTTCGCCCGGCAGCGCGGCCTGGCACCGGACGGCCGGTGCAAGCCCTTCTCGGCCGCCGCCGACGGTGTGGCGTGGTCGGAGGGCTCGGGTTTGCTCGTGCTGGAACGCCTTTCGGACGCCCAGCGACTCGGGCACCGGGTGCTGGCGGTCGTACGCGGCAGCGCCGTGAACCAGGACGGCGCGAGCAACGGGCTGACCGCGCCGAACGGACCATCGCAGGAGCGGGTGATCGCGCAGGCACTGGCCAACGCGGGCATCACCGCGGCCGACGTGGATGTCGTCGAAGCGCACGGAACCGGCACGGCCCTCGGTGATCCGATCGAGGCGCAGGCACTGATCGCCGCCTACGGTCAGGGTGACCGGGAGCCGCTGCGGATCGGTGCGCTGAAGTCGAACATCGGTCATACCGTGGCCGCCGCCGGTGTGGCCGGGGTGATCAAGATGGTGCAGGCGATGCGGCACGAGCGGTTGCCGCGCACCCTGCACCTCGATTCGCCGTCACCGCATGTGGATTGGTCGGCGGGCGCGGTGCGTCTGCTGACCGAACCGGAACCGTGGACCGCCGGGGAGCGGGTCCGGCGGGCGGGGGTGTCCTCCTTCGGGATCAGCGGCACCAACGCGCACGTCGTTCTCGAGGAAGCGCCTGCCGTCCAGGCCATCGACGACGCGACAGCGCGGCCGACGATGACCCCGGTGCTGGTGTCAGGCAAGGGCGAACCGGGGCTGCGCGCGCAGGCCGCGCGACTGCACGCGTGGCTGTCGGAACATCCCGAGCTCGACCTCTCCGACGTTGCTCAGGCGCTGATCTCGACACGTGCGCAGCATGATTCGCGTGGCGTGGTGCTCGGACGCGACCGTGACGAGATCCTCGCCCGGCTGGCCGATCTCGCCGGATCGGGAACCGGCGCCGGCGTGATCGAGGGCGTCGCCGGTGCGGGACGAACGGCATTCCTGTTCACCGGGCAGGGCGCGCAGCGGATCGGCATGGGCGCCGGTCTGTACGAGACGTTCCCGGTCTTCGCGACCGAGATCGACACGGTGTTGGCGCATTTCGACCCCGCGCTCCGCGACGTGATGTTCCATGGCGACCCCGCGGTGCTGGACAGGACCGAGTTCACCCAGCCCGCCCTGTTCGCGTTCGAGGTGGCGCTGTACCGGCTGCTCGAATCCTTCGGTGTGACACCGGATGTGGTGATCGGCCACTCGATCGGTGAGCTCGCCGCCGCCTACGTGGCCGGAGTGTGGACGCTGCCGGACGCCTGCGCGCTGGTGGCGGCGCGCGGGCGGTTGATGGGCGCCCTTCCCACGGGCGGAGCGATGCTGGCCGTGGCGATCGACGAAGCGCGGGCGCTCGAGATCGCTGCGGAGTTCGGCGATCGGGTCGCGGTCGCGGCGGTGAACGGCCCGTCGTCGACGGTGCTGTCCGGCGACGACGACGCGATCGAGGAGATCGAGCGGCGACTCGCGGCGGCCGAGGTCAAGACCAGCAGGCTGCGCGTCAGCCACGCCTTCCATTCGGCCCGCATGGAACCCATGCTGGACGAATTCCGCGCCGTGGCAGCGGGTATCGCCTACGCGTCGCCGCGCACGCCGATCGTGTCGAACCTGACCGGTGCGATCGCCGGCGCCGAGGTCACCGACCCGGAGTACTGGGTGCGTCAGGTTCGGGGCTGTGTGCGGTTCGCGCCGGGCGTGGACGCCCTCGCCCTGGGTGGCGTGCGCCGGTTCGTCGAGGTCGGTCCGGACGCGGTGCTGTCGGCGCTGACCCGCACCAGCTTGGCCGAGCACCCGGACATCGAACCGGAGTCGACGGTGGTCGCGACCTCCCGGCGGGCGGCCGACGAGGTGACGCAGTTCGTCACCGGGCTGGCGCAGGCGCATGTCGCCGGTGTGCGCGTGGACTGGTCGCCGTTTTTCGCGGGTCGCGCCGCACGCCGGATTCCGCTGCCCACCTATGCCTTCCAGCATCGCCGGTTCTGGTTGCGGCCGGTCGACGATGCGCCCGGCGCCCCCTCGGATCATCCGGCCCGCACGGAGGTGGTCGGCCTGGCGGGGACCGACGAGTGGCTGGTCACCGGTCGTCTGTCCCTGCGCGCGCAGCCGTGGATCGCCGATCACACCTCCTACGGCATGGTGGTCGTGCCCAGCGCGGCCCTGGTCGAGTTCCTGCTCGCCGCCGGTGCCCGGATCGGTTGCGGGGTGGTGGAAGAACTCACCCTGCAGGCGCCGATCCTGCCGTCCGATACGGACGAGGTCGAGTTGCAGGTGCTCGTGCGGGCACCCGACGCGTCGGGGTCGCGTCCGTTCGAGGTCTCCTTCCGGACCGCGCCGGACGCGGACTGGGCGCGCAACGCGACCGGCGCGCTGTCGGCGGGGTCCGGCGAGTCGGCGTTGCTGGCGCGTCTGCGTGACGAACCGTGGCCTCCGCAGGACGCGGAAGCCGTTGTGGCCGAAGATATTCCGATGCGGATGTCGAACGGATCGGGCCTCGAGTACGGCCCGGCGTTCACCGGCGTGCGCGCCGCGTGGCTGCGCGATGACGCGGTCTACGCCGAGATCGCCCTCGTGACCGATCCGGCGGCGGAATCGGGACGCTACGTCCTGCATCCCACGCTGCTGGACATGAGCCTGCACGCCGGACTCGCCCAGCTGGTGTGGCGCGACGCCGCCGCCGACCCGGCCACCGGCAAGCTGCTGTTCCGCTGGGGTGGGGTCCGTCTCCACACCGTCGACAGCGCACCAGAGATCACGTCGCTGCGCGTCCTCGCCGTCGCGACCGGCCCGGACGCGGTGTCCGTCGCCGCCGTCGCGCCGGACGGCACCCCGGTCCTGTCGGTCGACGCGGTGGTGATGCGTCCCTACGACGTCACGGCGTTCCGGAACTCCCTGGCCGACGACGCGCAGCTGTACGAGCTGCGCTGGGAACCCACCGTGGTCCCCGGCGGTGCGACCCCGTCCATGGCGGCGCTCGCCGACACCGTGGTGCCGGGAATCGATTCCGCCACCACGGTGGCCGATCTCGCTGCCGCTGAACAGGTTCCGGACGTGGCGGTGTGGCGGGCGCCCACCGGCACGACCCCCGAGGCCGTGCGCAGCGGTGTCCTGGACACCTTGGCGGTGCTGAAGTCCTGGCTCGCCCACGAACGACTGCCCCGGCTGGCGGTGCTCACGACCGGCGGCGCCGCGCTCCCGGGCGCGGCGCCCGATCTCGTCGCCGCCGCCGTGTGGGGTCTGGTGCGCAGCGCGCAGTCGGAGAACCCGGGGCGATTCGTCCTCGTCGACGAGGATCCCGCCGCGCCACTGGATGCGGACCGGATTACGGCCGTCATCCGGACTACGGAGCCACAGGTCGCGGTGCGCGGCCCGGAGCTCCTGGTACCCCGGCTGACGCGCGTGTCCGCACCGGCGACCACCGCCACCCCGTCGTTCGGCGACGGCACGGTGCTGATCACCGGTGGCACCGGTGGCCTCGGCGCGCTGTTCGCCCGCCACCTGGTGACCGCGCACGCGGTGCGCAGCTTGGTGCTCACCTCCCGCCGTGGGCTCGCGGCGCCCGGCGCGGCCGCCCTGGCCGACGAGTTGACCCGCGCGGGCGCCGACGTGCGGGTCGTGGCCTGCGATGTCGCCGACCGTGACGAGGTCAGGTCCCTGCTCGACACCATCGCCGCCGACGGCCCGCTGACCGCCGTCGTCCACACCGCGGGCGTCCTCGACGACGGCGTCGTCGAGTCGATGACCGACGCCCAGGTCGACCGGGTCCTGGCGCCCAAGGTCGACGGCGCGTGGCACCTGCACGAACTGACCGGCGAGCTGTCGGCCTTCATCGTCTTCTCCTCGGTGTCCGGCGTGCTCGGCACGGCCGGACAGGGCAACTACGCGGCCGCGAACGGTGTCCTGGACGCCCTGGCCGAACAGCGACGGGCGGCGGGCCTGCCCGCGACCGCGCTGGCCTGGGGTCCGTGGAACCAGGCGGGCGGGATGACCGGCGCGCTGGACCGCGTCGCCGTCGCGCGCTGGGATCGGCTGGGCCTGGGGCAGCTCGGCGACGACGAGGGCCTGCGCCTGTTCGACGCCGCGCTGGCCCGTCCGGACGCGCGACTCGTCCCGATCCGGTTCGACGCGACCGTCCTGCGTCGCGAAGCCGACGTCGACACGGTCCCCGCGGTACTGCGCGGTTACCTGCGTCGCCCGGCGCCGGTCACCGTGTCGACCACGCAGCCTGCGGGTTCGCTGGGGGCACGGCTGGCGGGCGTGCCCGAAGCGCAACGCGCCGCCGTGGTGCTGGCCGCGGTCCGCGACCAGGTGGCCGCGGTCCTCGGCCACGATTCGGGCGAGTCGGTCGACGCGGGGAAGCCGTTCCGGGAGTTGGGATTCGACTCGCTCGGCGCCGTGGAATTCCGCAATCGACTGGGCAAGGCCACCGGCCTGACCCTGCCGTCGACCCTGGTCTTCGACCATCCGACCCCGGCGGCCGTGGCGACACTGGTGCAGACGCGGGTCGCGCCGACGGCGGCGGGCACGCCGTCCGCGCGGCCGGTCCGGCGCGTGCGGGCGGACGAACCGATCGCCATCGTCGGTATGGCGTGCCGGTACCCCGGCGGTGTCGGCTCCGCCGACGAGCTGTGGGAGCTGGTGTCGGCGGGCACCGACGCCATCAGCGATTTCCCGTCCGATCGCGGGTGGGCGCTGGATCGGCTGATCGATCCCGACCCCGACCGCGTCGGCACGACCTACTCCGGCAAGGGCGGCTTCCTCACCCAGGCGGCCGACTTCGACGCGGGATTCTTCGGGATCGCGCCACGCGAGGCGATCGCGATGGACCCGCAGCAGCGCCTGCTGCTCGAGGTGTCGTGGGAGGCGCTCGAGCACGCCGGCATCGATCCGATGTCCTTGCGCGGCACCGATACCGGCGTGTACTCGGGCGTGATGTACCAGGACTACGAGACGCTGACCCGGCAGACGCCCGAGGTCGAGGGCTATGTGGTGACCGGGGCCGTGGGCAGTGTGGCCTCGGGCCGGGTGTCCTACGCGCTGGGGCTGGAGGGCCCGGCGCTGACGGTGGACACCGCGTGCTCGTCCTCACTGGTGGCCCTGCACGTGGCGTGCCGGGCACTGCGCCAGGGGGAGAGTTCGCTGGCGCTGGTCGGCGGCGCGACCGTGATGGCGACGCCGATGGTGTTCCTGGAGTTCTCCCGCAATCGCGGGCTGGCCTCGGACGGGCGGTGCAAGTCGTTCTCGGCGGCCGCCGACGGTGTGTCGTGGTCGGAGGGCGCGGCCGTGCTGGTCGTGGAGCGGCTCTCGGACGCCCAGCGGCTCGGGCACAATGTCCTCGCCGTCGTGCGGGGTACCGGCGTCAACCAGGACGGCGCCAGCAATGGCCTGACCGCGCCCAACGGTCCGTCGCAGGAGCGGGTGATCGCGGCGGCGCTGGCCGACGCGGGTCTGACCCCGGCCGACGTGGATGTGGTCGAAGCGCACGGCACCGGCACCACCCTGGGCGATCCGATCGAGGCGCAGGCCCTGATCGCGGCCTACGGTCAGGAGCGGGGCGAGCCGCTGCGCATCGGCTCGCTCAAGTCGAATATCGGACACTCGCAGGCCGCGTCCGGTGTGGGCGGCGTGATCAAGATGGTGCAGGCCATGCGGCACGCCACTCTGCCGAAGACCTTGCACGTGGATGCCCTGTCGCCGCATGTGGACTGGTCGGCCGGGGCGGTGCGGGTGCTGTCGGAGGCGGAACGGTGGCCCGCCGGTGCGCGGCCACGGCGCGCGGGCGTGTCCTCGTTCGGGATCAGCGGCACGAACGCGCACGTGATCCTCGAGGAGCCACCCGTGGTGGCCGCCGCCGCGCCCGCGGTGACCGCTCCTGCCGGGACCGTCCCGCTGCTGGTGTCGGCGAAGTCCGAGCAGGCACTGCGGGCGCAGGCGGATCGGCTGCGGCAGTGGCTGATCGACCATCCGGCGGTGGACCCGCGGGACGTGGCCGCGGCGCTGCTCGAGACCAGGGCGCTGCTGGAGTGGCGCGGCGGCGCGCTGGGCGGTGACCGGGCCGAGCTGCTGGCCGGACTGGCCGCCCTCGCCGCCGGGACCGGCTCGTCCTCGGTGGTCGAAGGCGTTGCTGGACAGGGGAAGACCGCGTTTCTGTTCACCGGGCAGGGCGCGCAGCGTCCCGGCATGGGTGCCGAGCTGTACCGGGACTTCCCGGTGTTCGCGGCGGCACTGGACGAGGTCTGCGCCGAGCTCGATCGCCACCTCGGCGGATCGCTGCGCACGGTGCTGTTCGACGCCCCCGAAGCGGGGCTGAGCCGGACCGAGTTCACCCAGCCCGCGCTGTTCGCGTTCGAGGTGGCGATGTTCCGCCTGCTCGAATCGTGCGGTGTCGTCCCGGATGTCGTCGCCGGTCACTCGATCGGTGAGCTGGCGGCGGCCTACGTCTCGGGGGTCTGGTCCCTCGCGGACGCGTGTGCGCTGGTGGCGGCGCGCGGCCGGTTGATGGGCGCGCTGCCCGAGGGTGGCGCGATGCTGGCGGTCGCGGTGTCCGAGGACGAGGCGCGGGAACTGGTGGCGGGCTACGGCGATCGCCTCGCGGTGGCCGCCGTGAACGGCCCGGAGGCGGTGGTGTTCTCGGGCGACGAGGACGCCGTCGACGAGCTCGCGCGACGGGTCGCCGAGCGCGGCGGACGCACGCACCGGTTGCGGGTCAGCCACGCGTTCCATTCGGCCCGGATGGACCCGATGCTCGACGAGTTCCGCACTGTCGCCGCGGGTTTGACGTATCGAGCGCCGCTGCTGCCGATCGTGTCGAACGTGACCGGTGCGCCTGCGGGCGACGCGGTCCTCGACCCGGAGTACTGGGTGACGCAGGTGCGCGGGTGCGTGCGATTCGCGCCCGGGGTGACCGCGCTGATCGAATCCGGGGTGCGCAGGTTCGTGGAGGTGGGTCCCGACGCGGTGCTCACCGCGATGACCCGGTCCTGCCTCGCCGAACACCCTGAGCTCGAGGCGAAGTCGACCGTGCTGGCGTCGTCGCGGCGCTCCGTCGCGGAGACGGCCGGGTTCGTCACGGCGCTGGCCCAGGCCCACACGGCGGGTCTGCCGGTGGACTGGACGCCGGTGTTCGCCGGGCACACCCCTCGGCGAGTGACCCTGCCTACCTACGCTTTCCAGCATCAGCGGTACTGGGTGCGGCCGGTCGAGGCCGCCGATGTCCGGCAGTCGGGCCTCGACGACGCGGCCCACCCGCTGCTGAGTGCGATGGTGCGCCTGCCGGATTCCGCGGAGGTGGTGTTCACCGGCAGGCTGTCGCCGTCCGCGCACCCCTGGCTGGCCGATCACGCCGTCGCCGGGGTGACGCTGCTGCCCGGCGCCGCGCTGGTGGAGCTGGCCCTGCACGTGGGAACCGTGGTGGCATGCCCGGTGCTGGCCGAGCTGGTGATCGAGGCGCCACTGCTGATCTCGGCGGACTCCGCCGCCGAACTGCGCGTGGTGGCGGCCGGACCGGATGACGCGGGCACCCGCACGATCTCGGTGTACTCGCGGACGACCGGCGACGACGCGGACCGGTGGGTCCGGCACGCGGTCGCGACGATGACCGCCGGGGACACCACCGCCGGAGCCGATCTGGTGGCCTGGCCGCCCCCGAACACCACCCCGATCGCGCTCGCGGACGCCTACCCGGGCTTGGCCGAGCGTGGCTACGGGTACGGCCCGGCCTTCCAGGGACTCACCGCCCTGTGGGCCGGCGAGGGGGAGGTATTCGCCGAGGTCATCCTGCCCGAGTCGGTACGCGCGGACGCCGGGGCGTTCGGCCTGCATCCCGCCCTGCTCGATGCCGCGCTGCACGCGATCCTGCTCGGTGGCCTGGTGCCCGACCAGTCCGTCGGTACCGTGGCCGTGCCGTTCGCCTGGGAGAACGTCGTCCTGCGCGCCGCCGGTGCAACCGCGCTGCGCGTGCGGGCCACCTCGACCGGCACCGGTTCCGGCGGTACGCGAATCGCGCTGACCCTCGCCGACCGGACCGGCGCGCCCGTGGCGGACGTGGGCCTACTGACGCTGCGATCCCTGTCGACGGACGCGCTCGGCGCAGCCCAGCGCCGGGTCGGCCTCGGTTACGAGCTGGACTGGATCACCGCCGCCGAGCCCTCCGGCGACATCACCGTCGACGACTGGCGCGCCGGCGCCGACGGCGACACCGTCACGATCGACGGCCGGACCACCACGGTGGTACGCCTCGACGACACCTCGACCGACGCCGATCTGCCCGCCGCGGTGCGTACTTCGGTGACGGCGCTGGCCACCCGGGTGCGGCGGCTGCTGGCCGACGACGGGCGCGTCGTCGTCGTCACCGGCCACGCCGTCGCCACCCATCCCGGCGAGCCGGTCGACCTGTCGGCGGCGGCCGCCTGGGGACTCCTGCGCACCGCGCAGAGCGAGCACCCGGACCGGATCGTGCTGGTCGACATCGATTCCTGGGCCGACTATCGGGCCGCCGTGGCCTCGGCCCTGGCGATCGCGGGCGAATCCCAGCTGGCCGTCCGGCGCGGAACCGCCTATCTGCCCCGGCTGAACCCCAGCGCGGGCGCGCTCGGGGCACCGTCGCACGCCGCCGAGTGGGCGCTGACCCCGCTCGACAAGGGCACGCTGTCCAGCGACAATTTCGCGCTGGTCGAGCGCCCGGACACCGCGCTCGCTCCGGGCCAGGTGCGCGTGAGCCTGCGGGCGGCCGGACTCAACTTCCGGGACGTGCTGATGGCACTGGGCACCTACCCGGACCCGAACGGCCGCATCGGCGGTGAGGGCGCGGGCATCGTCGTCGAGGTCGCGCCCGACGTCACCGCCTTCGCGCCGGGCGACCGGGTGTTCGGTTTCACCCCCGGCGTCGCCTCGGTCGCGGTGACCGATCAGCGGCTGCTCGCGCCGATGCCGCGCGGCTGGTCGTTCACCCAGGCCGCGGCCGTGCCGATCG
The DNA here is from genome assembly GCF_040654235.1 of Nocardia sp. NPDC050718. Lineage (NCBI taxonomy): Bacteria > Bacillati > Actinomycetota > Actinomycetes > Mycobacteriales > Nocardiaceae > Nocardia > Nocardia sp. NPDC050718. The sequence continues at coordinate 1,696,588 of NZ_JBFAHQ010000001.1, forward strand.
TCTACGCGACGGCCTACTACGGCCTGGTCGACCTGGCCGCCGCGCAGCCAGGGGAGACCCTGCTGCTGCACGCGGCCACCGGCGGCGTCGGCATGGCGGCGATCCAGCTCGCGCGGCACCTCGACCTGCGGCTGCTGGTCACCGCCAGCAGGCCCAAGTGGAATGTGCTCCGGGAGCTGGGTTTCGACGACGACCAGATCGGTGATTCGCGCACCCTGGACTTCGAACGGAAGTTCCACGCCGGCACCGGCGGTCGCGGCGCCGATATCGTGCTCGACTCGCTGGCGGGCGATTTCGTCGACGCGTCGCTGCGGCTGCTGCCGCGCGGCGGCCGGTTCGTCGAGATGGGCATGATCGATCGGCGCGACCCCGCCGACGTGGCGGCCGCCCACCCGGGCGTGCGGTACGCGAGCTTCATGCTCATGGAGGCGGGACCGGACCGGCTCCAGGAGATCCTGGCCGCGCTCGTCGACCTGTTCGATCGCGGCGCGCTGACGCCGACCGCGACCACCGCGTGGGACCTGCGCCGGGCACCCGAGGCGTTCCGGTACCTCAGCCAGGCCCGGGGAATCGGCAAGAACGTCCTCACCGTGCCGACACCGCTGCGGCCCGAGGGCACCGTCCTGATCACCGGCGGCACCGGTGGACTCGGTGCGGTGACGGCCCGCCACCTCGTCACCGCGCACGGTGCGCGCAGGCTCGTCCTCGCGGGCAGGCGTGGCCCGGACGCGCCGGGCGCGGCCGAACTCGTCGCCGAGCTCACCGAACTCGGCGCGCACGTCGACGTGGTCGCCTGTGACGCGGCCGATCGCGCCGCCCTGGACACGGTGCTGGCGGCGATCCCGGCGGACCATCCGCTGACCGCCGTCGTCCACTCCGCCGGCGTCCTGGCCGACGGTCTCCTCGCCACCATGACCGCCGACCAGTTCGCCCAGGTGCTGCGGCCGAAGGTGGACGCGGCGTGGAACCTGCACGAGGCCACCGCCCACCTGGACCTGTCGGCGTTCGTGCTCTACTCCTCCGTCTCCGGCGTGATCGGCAACCCGGGGCAGGCCAACTACGCCGCCGCCAATGTCTTCCTCGACGCGCTGGCCCAGCACCGGCAGGTGCGCGGCTTGCCCGCGACCTCGGTCGCGTGGGGGCCGTGGCAGCAGGGCAGCGGCATGACCAGCGGCCTCGGTGCGGCCGACCTCGTCCGCCTGCGGCGCGAAGGTCTGCTCCCGCTGGGCGCCGAGGACGGCATGGCGCTGTTCGACGCGGCCTTGACGGGCGGCCGGTCCACGTTCGTCGCGGTCCGGGTCGACCCGGCCGCGCTCGGTGAGGTCGATCCCACCGACGTCCGGCCGGTCATGCGGGCCCTGGCCCGGCCTGCCCGGCGGCGGGCGGGCGAAGCCACCGGGGCGACGACGTCGTCCGACGCCGCGTCCCTGGCGGCGCGCCTGCTCGGCCGCACGGTCGCCGAGCAGGACCGGCTCGTCCTCGACGTGATCCGGGCCCAGGCCGCGGCCGTCCTCGGTCACGCGAGCGCGGACGCGACGGCGCCGGACAAGCCGTTCACTGATCTCGGGTTCGATTCGCTCGGCGTCATGGAATTCCGCAACCGGCTGAAATCCGCTGTCGGCCTGCAGCTGCCCGCGACCGCCATGTTCGACCACCCCACGCCGGAGGCGCTGGCCGGGTTCGTCCGCCGGGAGATCGCCCCGGTCGACGACCCGGCGCGGCGGATCGCCGACGAGGTCGACGCGCTCGCCCGCAGCTTCGACGCGGCCGACCTGTCCGCCGCGGACCGGTCCGGCATCGCCGACAAGCTGGCCGCCCTGGTGCGCAGGCTCGCCGACCGAGACCCCGGCGAGATCGACCTCGACGGTCTCGACGACGCGGACGACCGCGAGCTATTCGACTTCATCGACAACCTCAGCTGAGCTGAACGAGCAGGAGTTCCACCGATGGCCGACAACGACGAGCTACGCCGGTATCTGAAGAAGACCGCGAAAGAGCTGTACGAGACCAAGCAGCAGCTCCGTGAGCTCACCGATCGGTCGCAGGAGCCGATCGCCATCGTCGGCATGGCCTGCCGGTACCCCGGCGGCGTGCGGTCACCCGAGGACCTGTGGCGGGTGACCGCGGACGGGGTGGACGCGGTCGGGGCCTACCCGGACGATCGTGGCTGGGACCTGGAGCGCCTCTTCGACGCCGACCCGGACGCGCCCGGCACCGTCTACACCCGCGACGGTGGATTCCTCGACGCCATCGGTGATTTCGACGCGGCGTTCTTCGGGATCGGGCCGCGCGAGGCGGCCGCGATGGACCCCCAGCAGCGGCTGATGCTCGAGGCGTCCTGGGAGGCGCTCGAGGACGCGGGGATCGACCCGGTGTCGTTGCGCGGCAGCGAGACCGGGGTGTTCGCGGGTGTCATCCACCAGCACTACGGTCCGCGCATCGGGTCGGCGGCCATCAGCGCCGAGACGGAAGGCCATGCCTACCTGGGTGTCTCGAACAGTGTGCTGTCCGGGCGGATCGCCTACTCGTTCGGGTTCAAGGGCCCGGCCATCTCGGTCGACACCGCCTGCTCGTCCTCGCTGGTGGCCCTGCATCTGGCCTGCCAGGCCCTGCGTCAGGGTGATGCCACCCTCGTGCTGGCCGGTGGCGTCACCGTGATGTCGGATCCCTCCCTGCTGATCGCGTTCGCGCGGCAGCGCGCCCTGTCCCCGGACGCGCGCTGCAAGGCGTTCGCGGCCGCCGCGGACGGGACGGGCTTCTCGGAGGGCCTCGGCGTGCTGGTGCTGGAGCGGCTGTCGGACGCGCGGCGGCTCGGGCACCCGGTGCTGGCCGTGGTGCGTGGCAGCGCGGTCAACCAGGACGGCGCGAGCAACGGCCTGACCGCGCCCAACGGTCCGTCGCAGGAGCGGGTCATCGCGCAGGCGCTGGCGAACGCGGGGCTGGAGCCCGCCGACATCGACGCCGTCGAGGCGCACGGGACCGGCACGATGCTCGGCGATCCGATCGAGGCGCGGGCGCTGATCAGCGTCTACGGCGCGCGGCGCGCGGGCGCGCCGCTGCGGCTTGGGTCGCTCAAATCGAATGTCGGGCACACCTCGGCGGCGGCCGGCGTCGGCGGCGTGATCAAGATGGTGCAGGCCCTGCGCCACGGCGTCCTGCCGAAGACCCTGCACGTGGACGCGCCCACACCGCACGTGGATTGGTCGGCGGGCACCGTCGAGCTGCTGCGGGACAACGCGCCGTGGCCCGCGGGGGAGCGGACCCGGCGGGCCGGTGTGTCGTCGTTCGGGGCCAGCGGCACCAACGCCCACCTCATCCTCGAGGAAGCACCCGCCGAGCCGGTCGGCGACGAGGCCGCGCCGGTCGCGACCCCGGCCGGGCCGGAGGTCGTGCCGCTGATCCTGTCCGGCAAGTCCGGCGAGGCCCTGCGCGCCCAGGCGGATCGCCTGCGGCAGTGGCTGATCGGCGAACCCGACCGCGATGTCCGGGAGGTGGCGCACGCGTTGACGACCTCGCGGGCCCTGCTGGAATGGCGGGGCGCGGTCGTCGGCCGGGACCGGGACGAACTGCTCGCCGGGCTGGCCGAGCTGGCGGCGGGCGCGCCCGCCGCGCTGACGGCCACGGCGACCGCGGAGCGCACGGCCTTCCTGTGCACCGGTCAGGGCGCGCAGCGCGTCGGCATGGGCGCGGACCTGTACCGCGCGTTCCCGGTATTCGCGGCGGCGCTGGACGAGCTGTGCGCCGCCTTCGATCCGCTGCTCGGGCGGTCGCTGCGCGAGGTGATGTTCACCGACGCCGACGGCCTGCTCGACCGCACCGAGTTCACCCAGCCCGCCCTGTTCGCCTTCGAGGTGGCGATGTGCCGGCTGGTCGAATCCTTCGGTGTGACACCGGATTTCCTGATCGGCCATTCGATCGGCGAGCTGGCGGCCGCGTACGTGGCCGGGGTGTGGTCGCTGCCGGACGCGTGCGCGCTGGTGGCGGCGCGGGGCAGGCTGATGGGCGCGCTGCCGGTGGGCGGCGCGATGCTCGCGGTGGCGGTCACCGCCGAGCGTGCGGGCGAGATCGTCGCGGGTCTCGGTACGCGGGTGTCGATCGCGGCGGTGAACGGTCCGTCGTCCTCGGTGCTGTCCGGGGAGGCCGACGCGATCGAGGAGATCGAGCGACAGCTCACCGCCGAGGGGGTGCGGACGAGCCGGTTGCGGGTCAGCCATGCCTTCCATTCGGCGCGGATGGAGCCGATGCTGGCCGAATTCCGCACGGTGGCAACCGGTATCACCTACGCGGCGCCGCGGGTGCCGATCGTGTCGAACGAGTCCGGCGAGCTCGCGGACGCGACGGTGACCGATCCCGAGTACTGGGTGCGGCAGGTGCGTGGCTGCGTGCGGTTCGCGCCGGGCGTGACCGCCCTGGTCGCGGCGGGCGCGCGGCGTTTCGTCGAGCTGGGCCCGGACGCGGTGCTCACGGCCATGACCGGGGAGTGCCTGGCCGAGACACCGGAGATCGAGTCGGTGTCGACGGTGGTGGCGTTGTCGCGGCGGTCCGTCGACGCGGTGACGCAGTTCGTCACCGCGCTGGCCCGGTTCCAGGTCGCGGGTGTGCCGGTGACGTGGGCACCGCTGTTCGCGGATCGGCCCGCACCTCGGATCCCGTTGCCCACCTATGCCTTCCAGCGTCGGCGTCACTGGCTGCAACCGGACCACGGCGCATCGACCGGTGCCTCGGATCATCCGATCCTGACGGGCGTGGTCGGGGTGGCGGGCACCGACGAGTGGCTGCTCACCGGCAGGCTCTCGCTGCGGACCCAGCCGTGGATCGCCGATCACATGACCTACGGCGTGGTGGTCGTGCCGAGCGCGACCCTGATCGAGTTCCTGCTCGCCGCGGGTACGCGGATCGGCTGCGAGGTCGTCGACGAACTCACCCTGCAGGCGCCGATCCTGCCGACCGACGACACCGAGATCGAGCTCCAGGTCCTGGTCCAGGCCGTCGACGCGGCGGGACGTCGCCCGTTCGAGTTCTACTTCCGGACCTCGCCCGAGTCGGAGTGGGTGCACAACGCCACCGGCGCGCTCGCCGCCCGCTGGGACGGCGACGCGGCCCTGATGGAGCGGCTGCGCGACGAGGACTGGCCGCCCGCCGATGCCGAAACAGTCGACAGCGAAGGACTTCCGGGGCGGATCTCCCGGGCGGCGGGGCTCGAGTACGGTCCGGCGTTCCTCGGCGTGCGCGCCGTGTGGCAGCGCGACGACGCCGTCTTCTCCGAGATCGCCCTGAACCTCGACGCAGCACCCGAAGTGGGCCGCCACGAACTGCACCCGGCCCTGCTGGACATGGTCATGCACGCGGGATTCGCCCAGTTGCTCTGGGGCGAGGGGAATCCCGATCCGGACACGGGCCGGCTGCTGTTCCGGTGGGGCGGTGCGCGCTTCCACACACCGGGGAAGGTGCCACCGGAGGTGACCTCGCTGCGGGTCGTCGCGGTCGCGTCCGGCCGCGAGACCCTCTCGGTCGCGGCGATCGATTCCGAAGGCGCGCCGATCATCTCGGTCGACGCGGTCGTGATGCGCCCCTACGACGTCAAGGAGTTCCGGAGCACGGTCGCCGGTGCCGAGGCGAGCCTCTACGAGGTGCGCTGGGAGCAGACGGCCACGGATACCGCCGGGCCCGCCACCGTGGCGACGACGGCCACCCTCGCGGCCACGACCGTGCCGGGAATCGACCTCGCGTTCGCGTCGGTCGCGGATCTCGGTGCGGCGGAATCTGTTCCGCCCGTCGTGGTGTGGCGACCCGATGCGCGGGGCGCGGAGGGCCCGGAAGTGGTGCGCACGGCTGTCCACGAGACCTCGGCCACGCTGAAGCACTGGCTCGCCGAGGAGCGGCTGGCCGCTACCCGGCTGCTCGTCGTGACCACGGACGGCGCGGGAATGCCCGGTGAGACACCCGATCTCGCCGCCGCCGCGATCTGGGGTCTGGTGCGGAGCGCGCAGTCGGAGCACCCCGATCGCTTCGTCCTGATCGACGAGGACCCGGCCACACCACTCGACTCCGACCGGATCGCGGCCGCGGTGCGCTCCGGCGAACCACAGGTGGCGATCCGCGGTGACCGGCTGCTGACACCGCGACTGGTGCGCGCGGCGACCGCCGACCCGGCACCGGTCTCCGTCGGCGACGGAACCGTGCTGATCACCGGCGGCACCGGTGGGCTCGGTGCCCTGTTCGCCCGCCACCTCGTCACCGCGCACGGCGTCCGCGAGCTGGTGCTGACCTCCCGTCGTGGCCCCGAGGCACCGGGCGCCGCCGAACTGGTGGCCGAGCTCGCGCGGCTGGGCGCCGCGGCGCGCGTGGTGGCCTGCGATGTGGCCGACCGGGATGCGGTGCGGGCGCTGCTCGACGGCATCGGCACCGGCCTCACCGCCGTCGTGCACACCGCCGGGGTGCTCGCGGACGGCACCGTCGCCACGCTGACCGACGACCAGGTCGACCGGGTACTGGCCCCGAAGGTCGACGGCGCCTGGCATCTGCACGAGCTGACCCTGGACCGGACGCTGTCGGCGTTCGTGCTGTTCTCCTCGATCGCGACCGTGCTCGGCACGGCCGGGCAGGGCAACTACGCCGCCGCCAACGGTGTCCTCGACGCGCTCGCCCGGCGCCGCCGGACCGCCGGGCTGGCCGCCACCTCCCTGGCCTGGGGTCCGTGGAACCAGGGCAGCGGCATGACCGGTGACCTGGATCGCGCCGCCCTCGCCCGCTGGGACCGGCTGGGCACGAGCCCACTCGCGAATGCCGACGGCCTGCGCCTGTTCGACGAGGCGCTCGCCCACCCGGCGGCGTGCCTGGCGCCGACCGTGTTCGACGCGGGCGCGCTGCGCCGGGAGACCGATCCCGCCACCGTTCCCGCCGTCCTGCGCGGCTACGTGCGCCGCTCGACCCGCCCAGCGCACGCGGCGACCGCGGCGCCGGTGGGCTCCCTCGGTGCCCAGCTGGCCGAGGTCCCCGAGGCACGTCGCGCCGAACTGATCCTGGACGTGGTGCTGGCCCAGGCCGCCGCGGTGCTCGGCCATGAGTCGGGCAGCGATATCCGGCCCGACCAGCGCTTCGACGAGATCGGCTTCGACTCCCTCGGGGGCGTGGAGTTCCGCAACCGGCTCGGCAAGGCCACCGGCCTGCAACTGCCATCGACCCTGGTGTTCGACCATCCGACCCCGGCGGCGGTGGCCGCGCTGGTGCAGTCCCGCGTCACCCCGGCGACCGGTGCGCCCGTCACCAAGACCGTGCGCCGGGTCAGGGCCGACGAGCCGATCGCGATCGTCGGCATGGCCTGCCGGTTCCCCGGCGGCGTCGAATCACCGCAGCAGCTCTGGGATCTCGTCGCCGCCGGGGTCGACGCGACCGGCGAATTCCCCGCCGACCGCAGCTGGGATCTGCCCCGCCTGTTCGACGCTGACCCGGACAAGCCGGGGACCGTGTACACCAATCGCGGCGGATTCCTCTACGACGCGGGCGATTTCGATCCCGGCTTCTTCGGGATCAGCCCGCGCGAGGCATCGGCGATGGACCCGCAGCAGCGGTTGCTGCTCGAGGTGTCGTGGGAGGCGCTGGAGGACGCGGGGATCGACCCGATCTCGTTGCGCGGCAGCGATACCGGCGTGTTCGCCGGCGCTGGCGCCTCGGGCTACGTCGACCGCGTGGTCGGCGACCTGGAGGGCTATCGGCTCACCGGTACCACCAGCAGCGTGATCTCCGGGCGCGTGGCCTACGTGCTCGGGCTGGAAGGCCCCGCGGTCACCGTGGACACCGCGTGCTCGTCGTCGCTGGTGTCCCTGCACCTGGCCTGCCAGGCGCTGCGGCAGGGGGAGAGCTCGCTGGCGCTGGCCAGCGGTGTCACCGTCGCGGCGACCCCCTACCTCTACGTCGACTTCGCCCGGCAGCGCGGCCTCTCGCCGGACGGGCGCTGCAAGGCGTTCTCCGACGCGGCCGATGGCGTCGCCTTCGCCGAGGGTGTCGGCGTGCTGGTGCTGGAACGGCTCTCCGATGCCCGCCGCCTCGGCCACGACGTGCTGGCCCTGGTGCGCGGCACCGCCGTCAACCAGGACGGCGCGAGCAACGGGCTGACCGCGCCGAACGGCCCGTCCCAGGAGCGGGTGATCGCCCAGGCGCTGGCGAGCGCCGGACTCACCCCCGCCGACGTGGACGCGGTGGAAGCGCACGGCACCGGCACCCCGCTGGGTGACCCCATCGAGGCCAACGCGCTGATCGCCGCCTACGGCCAGGACCGGGGCGAGCGCGAACCACTGCGCATCGGCTCGATCAAGTCGAATATCGGGCACACGGTCGCGGCGGCCGGGGTCGGTGGCGTGATCAAGATGGTGCAGGCATTGCGCCACGAGACCCTGCCCGCGACCCTGCACGCGGAAGTGCCGTCCCCGCACGTGGATTGGTCGGCGGGGTCGGTGCGTCTGCTGACCGAGCCGGAACCGTGGCGTGCGGGTGGGCCGGTGCGCCGGGCGGGTGTGTCGTCGTTCGGTGTCAGCGGCACCAACGCGCACGCCATCCTCGAGGAAGCGCCCGCCGTCCGCTCGGTCGTCGCGGAGCGGGCCGTCGACGGTCCGCGCACGGTGCCGCTGCTGGTGTCGGCCAAGAGCCGGACCGCGCTCGCGGCCCAGGCGGCGCGCCTGCGCACCTGGCTGCTCGACCACCCCGACGCCGATCCGGCCGACGTCGCGTACTCGCTCGCGACGAGCCGCACGCACCACGAGTACCGCGCGGCGGTCCTCGGCGGTGACCGTGCCGAGCTGCTGGACCGGCTGGGCATGCTGGCCGCCGGTACCACCGCGTCAGGTGTGGTGTCCGGGACGGTGGGCTCGGGGAAGACCGCGTTCCTGTTCACCGGTCAGGGCGCGCAGCGCGTCGGGATGGGTGCTGAGCTGGCGCGAGCCTTCCCGGTCTTCGCGACGGCGCTCGACGAGGTGTGCGCCCGGTTCGACCCGCTGCTCGGCTGTTCGCTGAAGCAGGCGATGGTCACCGGACACCTGCTCGACGATCAGGGCGTCGCGGCGGACGGGATCCTGGACCGCACCCGGTTGACCCAGCCCGCGCTGTTCGCCTTCGAGGTGGCGCTGTACCGGTTGGCGGAATCGTTCGGGCTCGTCCCGGATCTGGTGATCGGCCACTCCATCGGCGAACTGGCCGCCGCGCACATCGCGGGCGTGTGGTCCCTCGACGACGCCTGCCGACTGGTCGCGGCGCGCGGCGCGCTGATGGACGCGCTGCCCGCAGGCGGCGCGATGCTGGCCGTCGCCGCCACCGAGGCCGAAGTCGCCACGGCCGTCACGGAATTCGCCGATCGGGTGTCGGTGGCCGCGGTGAACGCGCCCGCCGCCGTGGTGATCTCCGGCAACGAGGACGCCGTCGACGCGCTCGATCGGCGGTTCGCCGAGCAGGGCCGCAAGACCAGCAGGCTGCGGGTCTCGCACGCGTTCCACTCGCATCGGATGGAACCGATGCTGGCCGAGTTCGAGGCGGTGGCGGCGGGCATCACCTATCACGCTCCCCGAATTCCGCTGGTGTCCAACGTCTCCGGCGAGCTCGCCGGAGACGAGATCCTCGCCCCGGCGTACTGGGTCGCGCAGGTACGCGGCGCGGTCCGGTTCGCGCCGGGCATCGACACCCTGGCGGCCTCGGGCGTGCGCCGGTTCCTGGAGATCGGTCCCGACGCGGTCCTCGCGGCGCTGACGCGCCAGACCCTGCCCGTCGAGATCGAGGAGCGATCCACGGTCGCCGCGGCGGCCCGCCGCGACCACGACGAGGTCGCCCAGTTCCTGACCATGCTCGCCACCGCGCACGCCGCCGGAGCGATGCTGGACTGGACCGGGCTGTTCACCACGGGCCGGGTGGCGCGAGTCGGCCTGCCCACCTACGCCTTCGAGCACCGGCGGTTCTGGCTCGACGCCGCGCCGGTCGGCACCGGCGCGACCTCGGCGGAACATCCGCTGCTCACCGACGTGGTGCGGGTGGCCGACCGGGACGAATGGCTGTTCACCGGTCGCCTGTCGCTGCGCACCCATCCGTGGATCGCCGACCACATGACCTACGGCGTCGTGCTCGTCCCGAGCGCCGCGCTCATGGAGATGCTGCTGGTCGCGGGCGCGCGCATCGGGTGCGGCGCGGTCGAGGAGCTCACCCTCGAGTCGCCGATCCTCCCGCCCCCGGAGGGCGCCGTGGAGCTCCAGGTCCTGGTCCGGGAACCGGATGCCGCGGGGCGCCGGTCGTTCACCTTCCACTACCGGCTCGCCGACGCCGCCGACACCGAGTGGACGCGCAATGCCAGCGGCGTGCTGAGCGGTCATCAGCTCACCGATATCGGGCTGATGGAGATGCTGCGCGCCGAGCCGTGGCCGCCGGTCGGCGCGGCACCGGTCGATCCCGCCTGGATTCCCGCCCAGGTGGGCCGGGTGGCCGGACTGGAATACGGTCCGTCCTTCTACGGCATCGACGGCGCGTGGCGCACCGGCGACACCATCTTCTCCGAGGTCACGCTGAGCGCGGAGGTACCCGCCGACCGGTTCCAGCTGCATCCGGCGCTGTTCGACATGGTGATGCACGCCGGACTGGTCTGCCTGATCTGGTCCGACGAAGCGAACAACCCGGCCGAGGGCAAGCTGCTGTTCCGCTGGGGCGCGACCCGCTTCCACACCACCGCGAAGGTGACGTCGCTGCGGGTGATGGCCATTCAGCGCGACAGCGAGACCATCACGGTCGTGGCCGTCGACCAGGACGGCAACCCGGTCGTCTCCATCGACGAAGTGGTCATGCGCTCCTACGACGTCCAGCAGTTCCGCGCCAATCTGGCCGGTGGCCGCGCGGCCCGCTACGGGGTGCGCTGGACGGCGGTAGGCACGCCGGACGGACTCGCGCAGGCGGGCAGCGCCGCCGTTCTCGGCACCGCCCCGGTCCTCGGGATCGACGAGCACCACCCGGATCTGGCGGCGCTGGCGGCGGGCTCGGTGCCCGACCTCGTCGTCTGGTCCGAAGCCGCGGCAGCGCACCAGGAGTCGGCGCCAGGGGATCGGGTGAAGGCCGCGCTGGCGACGGTGCGCGGCTGGCTGGCCGACGACCGGTTCGCCCGATCGCGACTGGTCGTGGTCACCCGGCGGGCGGCCGGACTGCCCGAGGAGACACCGGATGTCGCGGCGGCGGCGGTCACCGGTCTGATCCGCAGCGCGCAGACCGAGTACCCCGGACGGATCGTGCTGGTCGACGCCGACGCGACGCCCGTGTCGGCGGAGGCGATCCGGGCCGCCATCGCGACCGGTGAGCCGCAGGTGGCGGTGCGCGGCGACCGCGTCCTGTCCCCGCGTCTCGAGCCGGTGACCACCGCGGTCACCGACCCCGTCGCCTTCGGCCGGGGCACGGTGCTGATCACCGGCGGCACCGGCGGATTGGGTGCCCTGCTGGCCCGGCATCTGGTGACCGCCCACGGCGTGCGGCAGCTCCTGCTGGTGTCGCGGCGCGGCGCGAGCGCCGACGGCGCGGCGGAACTCGCCGAGGCGCTGACCGCGCTCGGGGCCGAGGTGCGGATCGCCGCGTGCGATGTCACCGACCGTGCCGCCCTCCGCGACCTGCTGCTCGACATCCCGGCGGAGCATCCGCTCACCGGTGTCGTGCACACCGCGGGGCTGTTGGAAGACAGTACTTTCCACGCCCTCACCGCCGAGCAGGTCGATCGGGTGTTCGCGCCGAAGGCCGAGGCGGCCTGGCACCTGCACCAGCTCACCCGCGATCTCGACCTGTCCGCGTTCGTCCTGTTCTCCTCGATCGCCGGCGTGCTCGGCTCGGCCGGACAGGCGAACTACGCCGCCGCGAACAGCTTCCTGGACGCGCTGGCGATCCGGCGCCGGGCCGAAGGACTGCCCGCGCTGTCGCTGGCCTGGGGGCCGTGGCAGCAGGACAACGGCATGACCGGCACCCTGGACCGGCTCGCCCTGAGCCGGATGGAGCGACTCGGCCTCGCCCCGCTGGACCGCGCCGACGGCCTTCGCCTGTTCGACGACGCGCTGACCACCGCCGACCCGGTGCAGGCCCTGGTCCACCTGGACACCGACAAGCTCCGCGTCGAAGCGCACACCGGCCCGGTGCCCGGCGCCCTGCGCGGCTTCGTCCGCACCAGGGACCGGGCGGCCGCGACCCCGAGCAACGAACCCTCGCTCGGGGAGCGACTGCACGGTGTGGCCGAGCCGAAGCGGCGCGGTCTGGTCCTGGACCTGGTGCGCGACACCGTCGCCGCGGTGCTCGGCTACGGCTCGGCCGACGACATCGCCCCCGATCGCGGCTTCGACGAACTCGGCTTCGACTCGCTCGGCGCCGTCGAGTTCCGCAACCGGCTCTCGACCCTGACGGGCCTGTCGCTGCCGTCGACCCTGGCGTTCGACTACCCGACCGCCGGTGACCTCGCCGACTACCTGCTGGCGCGGACCACCGTCGTCGCACCGGCCACCCCGGCGGTGACGCCCGACGACATCGCCCGGCTCGAGTCGCTGCTCGACCGGATCATCGCCACCGCGGGCGATGACGACGACACCGTCGCCGGCCTGCGCGGCGTCAACAACCGCCTGCGCACCTACCTGTCCGGCCGCTGGCCCGACAGCGAGTACGACGATCTCGACCTGCCCTCCGGCAGTGAGCTCTTGGATTTGATCGACGAGGAGTTTGGCCCAGCATGAGCAACCCCGGCACCAGCAACGAGGAACGACTCAGCCGGTATCTGCGCAAGCTCACCGGAGACCTCCGCGCCGCCAAGAAGCACATCGACCAGCTCGAGGAGCGGGCCGCCGAACCGATCGCGATCGTCGGCATGAGCTGCCGGTATCCCGGTGGCGTCCAGACCCCGGCCCAGCTGTGGGATCTGGTCGCGACCGGCACCGACGCGGTCGGCCCGTTCCCGGCCGACCGCGGCTGGGACCTCGAGCGCCTGTTCGATCCCGACCCCGACGCGGCGGGCGCGATCTACACCCGCGAGGGCGGGTTCCTGGACGCGGCAGGCGATTTCGACGCGGGGTTCTTCGGGATCGGGCCGCGCGCCGCCGAGGCGATGGACCCGCAGCAGCGGTTGTTCCTGGAAGCCGCCTGGGAGGCGCTCGAGGACGCGGGCATCGACCCGGTGTCGTTGCGCGGCAGCGACACCGGGGTGTTCGCCGGCGTGATCCATCAGGACTACGGGCCGCGCGTCGGCTCGCCCGGACTGACGGCCGAGGCGGAAGGCCATGCCTACCCGGGTGTTTCGGCCAGCGTGCTGTCCGGGCGGGTGTCGTTCACCTTCGGCCTCAAGGGCCCGGCGCTGTCGGTGGACACCGCCTGCTCGTCCTCGCTGGTCGCCCTGCACCTCGCCTGCCAGGCGCTGCGCCAGGGTGACACCTCGCTCGCCCTGGTCGGCGGCGTGACCGTGATGTCGGATCCCACCCTGCTGATCGCCTTCGGCCGCCAGCGGGCGCTGTCGCCGGATGCCCGGTGCAAGGCCTTCGCGGCCGGGGCGAACGGCACCGGATTCTCCGAGGGTCTCGGCATGCTGGTGGTCGAGCGGCTCTCGGACGCGCGCCGCAACGGCCACCCGATCCTCGCGGTGGTGCGCGGTACGGCCGTCAACCAGGACGGTGCCAGCAGCAGGCTGACCGCGCCCAACGGTCCCTCGCAGGAGATGGTGATCGCGCAGGCGCTGGCCAATGCCGGTCTGACGCCCGCCGATATCGACGCCGTCGAGGCGCACGGCACCGGCACCACCCTCGGCGACCCGATCGAGGCCCAGGCCCTGATCGCCGCGTACGGCCGGGACCGCACCGGTGCCCCGCTGCGCATCGGCTCGCTCAAATCGAACATCGGTCACACCTCCGCCGCGGCGGGCGTCGGCGGCGTGATCAAGATGGTGCAGGCGATGCGCCACGAAACACTGCCCGCGACACTGCATGTCGACGCCCCGACCCCGCATGTGGACTGGTCGGCGGGCACGGTGCGGGTGCTCACCGAGGCGGAGCCGTGGCCCGCGGGCGAGCGGGTGCGCCGGGCCGGTGTGTCCTCGTTCGGCGCCAGCGGCACCAACACCCACGTCATTCTCGAGGAAGCCCCGGCCGCGGTCGAGGCCGCCGCACCGGAGGAAGATGACGCGCCGCCGGCCGTGGCGCTCGGCGTCACCCCGGTGCTGATCTCCGCGAAAACCGAAGCGGGCCTGCGGGATCAGGCCGCCAAGGTGCTGCGGTGGGTGACCGACCACCCCGAACTCGGCGTCGACGACATCGGCTATTCGTTGTCGACCACGCGTGCCCGGCTGGAGTGGCGCGGTGCGTTCGTGGCCGCCGACCGGGACGGACTGCTCGCCGGGCTGACCGCTCTGGCGGAGTCGTCGCCCGCCGGTGGGGTGACCACGGGCCAGGCGGTGCTGCGCAAGACCGCGTTCCTGTGCACCGGCCAGGGCGCGCAGCAGCACGGCATGGGACGCGCGCTGTCGGCGGCGTTCCCGGTGTTCGAGGCCGCGCTGGACGAAGTCTGCGCGCAGTTCGACCCGCTGCTGGGAATCTCGCTGCGGCAGCTGATGTTCGACGACGGCGACGCCACGCTGCACCGCACGGAGTACACCCAGCCCGCCCTGTTCGCCTACGAGGTCGCGCAGTACCGGCTGTGGGAATCGTTCGGTGTGACAGCGGATGTCCTGCTCGGTCATTCGATCGGTGAGCTGGCTGCCGCCTATCTGGCCGGCGTGTGGTCGCTGCCGGACGCGTGCCGACTGGTGGCCGCGCGTGGCCGCCTCATGGGGCGGCTGCCCGAAGGCGGCGCGATGCTGGCGGTCGCGGCGAGCGAAGCCGAGGTCACCGAGGCGCTCGCGGAGCACCCGGGCACCGTGTCGATCGCCGCGGTGAATTCGCCGACCTCCGTGGTGATTTCCGGTGACGAGGACGCGGTCACGGCGCTGGAGCGGCTGTTCGCCGAGCGCGGCCGCAAGACCTCGCGGTTGACGGTGTCGCACGCGTTCCACTCGCACCGCATGGATGCGATGCTGGCCGAGTTCGAGTCCGTCGCCAGGGAGGTGGCCTACCAGCGTCCGCAGCTCCCGCTGGTCTCGAACCTGTCCGGTGAGCTCGCCGGCGACGAGCTGCTGGAACCCGCCTACTGGGTGCGGCAGGTCCGGGAGGCCGTGCGGTTCGCCCGTGGCGTGGACACGCTGGTGGCCTCGGGTGTGCGCCGGTTCGTCGAGATCGGCCCGGACGCGGTGCTGTCCGCGATGACGCGGCAGTGCCTGCCGGACGAGATCGAGGCGCAGTCGCTGGTGGTCACGGGCGCGCGGCGCGGGCAGGCCGAGGTCGAGCAGTTCGTGCGGTGTGTCGTCGCCGCCGAGGTGGCCGGCGTCGAGGTCGACTGGGCGGCCTTCTTCGCGTCGCGGCCGGTCGCCCGGGTGCCGCTGCCCACCTACGCCTTCCAGCGCCGTCGCTACTGGCTCGAGACCTCCGTCGGCGCCGCCGATGTCGAGTGGGCCGGGCTGGGCGCGGCGCGGCATCCGCTGCTGGGTGCGGTGGTGTCGGAACCGGAGTCCGGCGGTGTCATGCTGACGGGACGGCTGTCGGTCGCGACCCAGCCCTGGCTGGCCGACCACATGGTCGCGGGTGCGGTCCTGCTGCCGGGCACCGGGTTCGTCGAGCTGGCGTTGCGCGCGGGTGCCGAGGCCGGGTATCCGGTGGTCGAGGAACTGACCTTGCAGGCGCCGCTGCTCCTGCCCGCCGCGGGTGGGACACAGATCCAGGTGGTGGTCGGCGGGACCGACGACGACGCGTTGCGCCGGTCGGTCGCCATCTACTCGCGCGGCGAACACGACCGCGACGGACAGTGGCTGTTGCACGCGCGCGGTCTGCTCGCCGGGGAGTCCGCGGCGCTCGACGCCGCCCCACAGACCTGGCCGCCCGCCGCGACCGGCATCGATGTCGCGGCCGCCTACACGGCGCTGCTGGCCCGCGGCTACGACTACGGTCCCGCCTTCCAGGGTGTCCGAGCGCTGTGGCGACGCGGCGCCGAGGTGTTCGCCGAGGTCGCGCTCGACACCGAAACCGGTGTCCGGGCCGAAGGATTCGGTATCCACCCGGCCCTGCTGGACGCGGCCATGCAGGCAGGTCTGCTCGCCGGTGTGCTGGACGGCGCGCCGGAGTCACCGTTCACCATCCCAGCGGGACAGGTGGTGCTGCCCTTCTCCTGGGAGTCGGTCTCGCTGCATGCCGCCGGAGCGTCCGTCCTGCGCGTGCGGCTGGTGTCGACGGGGTCGTCGGTCGCCTGCACCGCGACCGACGACCAGGGCCGACCGGTGCTGTCGGGCACGCTGACGACCCGGCGGACGCCACTCGACCAGCTCACCGCCGGCGTGGCGAAGCCCGCCGCGCCACTGCTCGAGCTGACCTGGTCACCGGCTACGACCGAACCCGCCACGGCAACCCCGGCCCTCGGCCGGTGGGACGACCTGGACGCGGAGTCCTCGGTACCGCCGGTGGTCGTCGTCGAGGCCGGGTCCGGCTGGTCTGCGACCATCGACCAGGACGTGGTGGCCTCCACCCACGCCGAGGTCACCCGCGTTCTCTCCGTGATCCAGCAGTGGCTGGCGCAGGAGCGTTTCGCCACCAGCACCCTGCTCATCGCCACCCGGGGCGCGGTCGCGCTCCCCGGCGACGAGGTCCCCGACCTCCCCGGTGCCGCCGTCTGGGGCCTGGTGCGTTCCGCCCAGTCCGAGGACCCGGGCCGCGTCGTCCTGGTCGACACCGACACTGCCGTCGACCCGAGCCTGGCGGCCATCGTTCTGGCCGTGGGCGAACCGCAGGTCCTCGTCCGCGACGGTGTCATTCACGCCGCCCGCCTTACTCGCCCGGACAGCTGCACGGGGGCTACTGCCGGCCTCGCGGGGGCTGCCACTACGGGTGCGGGCGCTGTGGGTACTGGTGCGGATGCTGCCGCCGTCAGCACAGGTGCTGCGGCTCCCGGAGCAGGAGTCGGCGCTCCCGGAGCGAACGCCGCCGTCACCGACTCGACCGCCGTCGCGGGCTTCGGGGACGGGACTGTCTTGATCACGGGTGGTACCGGTGGTCTGGGTGGGGTGATCGCCCGGCACCTCGTGGCCGGGTACGGGGTGCGGTCGCTGCTGCTGGTGAGTCGCCGGGGTCCGCGGGCCGAAGGCGTGGACGCGCTGGTCGCCGAGCTGGCCGAGTCCGGTGCGCGGGTGCGGGTGGTGGCGGCCGATGTCACCGATGCCGCCGCGGTGACCGCGCTGCTGGCCCAGGTGCCCGAGCAATCGCCGCTGACCGGGGTGATCCACGCCGCCGGTGTGCTCGACGACGGGGTCGTCGGCTCGTTGACCCCCGAGCGGATCGACCGTGTCCTGGCGCCGAAGGCCGATGCCGCCTGGTATCTGCACGAGGCGACCGCCCACCTGGATCTGTCGGCGTTCGTGGTGTTCTCCTCCGCGTCGGGCACCGTCGGCGGCCCCGGGCAGGGCAACTACGCCGCCGCCAACACCTTCCTCGACGCGCTCGTGGCGCATCGCCGAGCCACCGGGCTGGCGGGTCAGTCGCTCGCGTGGGGTCTGTGGGCTCGTTCCAGCGGGATGTCCGGGCAACTCGGTGACACCGATGTGGCCAGGATGAGCCGCACCGGATTCACCGCCATGCCGGACGACCAGGCGCTCGCCGGCTGGGACGCGGCCCTCGCGAACGGCACACCGCACGCGGTGATCGCCGTCCTCGACACCGCCGCGATCCGGACCCAGGCCGAGGCCGGACTACTGCCGCCACTGCTGCGTGACCTGGCGCCCGCGACCCGCCGGACCGCCGCCTCGACAGTGGTGTCGGACTTGCGGATTCGGCTCGCGGGCGCGGACGCCGACCGCAGGCGGCAGCTGGTGCTCGACACCGTGCGCACCCACATCGCGGCCGTGCTCGGGCACGACAGCGTGTCCGCGATCGATCCCGCTCGCGCCTTCCAGGATCTCGGCTTCGATTCGCTGAGCGCGGTCGAGCTGCGCAACCGGCTCAAGACCGTCACCGGTCTGGCCCTGCCCGCCACGGTCGTCTTCGACTATCCGACACCGCAGGCGCTGGCGGAGCACCTGGCCGACGAGTTCCTCGGCACGACAACCGATATCGATGTCACGGCGGGCCGGGCGGTCGACGGCGATCCGATCGCGATCGTCGGCATGGCCTGCCGGTACCCGGGCGGGGTCGGCACGCCCGAGGACCTGTGGCGACTGGTCGCCGACGGTGTCGACGCGGCCTCGGAGTTCCCGGTGAACCGCGGCTGGGATACCGCGCGGATCTACGACCCCACCGGCGATAAACCGCACACCACCTACACGCGCGAGGGCGGATTCCTGCACGACGCGGGCGCTTTCGATCCCGCGTTCTTCGGCATCAGCCCCAACGAGGCCGCCGCGATGGACCCGCAGCAGTTCCTGCTGCTGGAGAGCTCCTGGGAGGCTTTCGAGCGGGCCGGTGTCGATCCGGCGACCCTGCGCGGCACCGCGACCGGCGTCTTCACCGGCATGATGTATCACGACTATCCGGTGAACGCGAACTCCGGTTCCATCGCCTCCGGCCGGGTGTCCTATGTCTTCGGGCTGGAGGGACCGTCGGTCACCGTCGACACCGCGTGCTCGTCGTCGCTGGTCGCCCTGCACCTGGCCGCGCAGTCGCTGCGGTCGGGGGAGAGCGATCTGGCGCTGGCCGGTGGTGTGGCCGTGATGGCGACCCCGGAGACCTTCGTGGAGTTCAGCCGTCAGCGTGGACTGGCGCCGGACGGGCGCAGCAAGTCCTTCGCCGATGCCGCCGACGGTGTCGCCTGGTCCGAGGGCGTCGGCGTGCTCGTGCTGGAACGGTTGTCCGACGCGCAGCGCAACGGTCATCGGGTGCTGGCGGTCGTCGCCGGCTCGGCGGTCAACCAGGACGGAGCGTCGAACGGCCTGACCGCGCCGAACGGTCCGTCGCAGCGCCGGGTGATCCGCCAGGCGCTGGCCAATGCGGGGGTCTCGCCGGTCGAGGTCGACGCGGTCGAAGCGCACGGTACCGGAACGACTTTGGGTGATCCGATCGAGGCGCAGGCCCTGCTGGCGACGTATGGCCAGGACCGTGCCGAGGACCGCCCGCTGTGGCTGGGTTCGCTGAAATCCAATATCGGGCACGCGCAGGCGGCGGCCGGTGTGGGTGGCGTGATCAAGATGGTCATGGCCATGCACCACGGCGTGCTGCCCCGCACCCTGCACGTGGATCAGCCCAGTACCAAGGTGGATTGGTCCGCGGGACACCTCCGCTTGCTGACCGAGGCCGTCGCGTGGCCGGAGGTCCATCGACCGCGTCGCGCCGGGGTGTCTTCGTTCGGCATCAGTGGCACGAACGCACACGTCATCGTGGAACAGGCGCCCCCGGTCACGGATTCGACGCCGACGGACGACGACACGGGACCGATGCCGTGGGTGTTGTCGGCGCGCAGTGACGATGCCCTCGCCGCCCAAGCGGCACGGCTGGAGACGCACCTCGGCGAATTCGCCGTCGAGTCGGGGGATGTCGGATTCTCGCTGGTCTCCACGCGCGGTGTCTTCGAGCACCGCGCCGTGGTCCTGGCGGACGACCCGGATCGCCTGCGTGCGGGAATCGCGGCGCTGGCCGCCGGTTCGGCGGCGCCCGAGGTGGTGACCGGCCGGGCGGTGGCGGGCACGACAGGCTTGGTGTTCTCCGGTCAGGGCGCGCAGTGGGCGGGTATGGCGGCCGAGCTGCGCGCCACCTATCCGCTGTTCGCCACGGCCTTCGACGAGATCGTGGCCGGGCTGGATCCGCTGCTGGGACAGCCGGTGTCGCTGAGCGAGGCGCTCTCGGCCGCGGACTCGGTCGACCGGACGGTGTTCGCGCAGGCGGGCCTGTTCGCCTTCGAGGTGGCGCTGTTCCGGCTGCTCGAATCCTGGGGTCTGCGTCCGGACGTGGTGGCCGGTCATTCGATCGGTGAGGTGGCCGCCGCTCATGTCGCGGGGGTGCTGTCGCTGGGTGACGCGTGTGCCCTGGTGGCGGCGCGCGGCCGGTTGATGCAGGCGCTGCCCGCGGGTGGCGCGATGGTGGCGGTGGGTGCGCCGGAAGCCGAGGTGCTGCCGCTGCTGGGTGACGCGGTGTCGATCGCCGCGGTCAATGCCCCTGCGGCGGTGGTGCTTTCCGGCCCCGAGGACGCCGTCACGGCCGTGACCGAGGTGTGTGCCGAGCGTGGCCGGCGCACCCATCGGCTGCGGGTCTCGCATGCCTTCCACTCGGCGTTGATGGAACCGATGCTGGCCGAATTCGCCACGGTGGTAGGTGAATTGACCTTCGCGCGGCCGAACATCGACCTCGTGTCGACGGTCACCGGCCGCCGGGTCGAGAACGAGCTGTCGGACCCGGCCTACTGGGTCGAGCAGGTCAGGGCGACGGTGCGGTTCGCCGACGCCGTCACCACCATGGCCGAGCTGGGCGTGACCCGGTTCGCCGAGGTGGGACCCGACGCCGTCCTCACCCCGATGATCCCCCAGATCATCGACGACCCCGCCGCGACCGTGGTGGCGCTGGCCCGTCGCGACCGGGCCGACGCGTCGTCGGTGCTGACCGGCGTCGCCGGCCTGTTCGTCGCGGGCGCGGCCGTGGACTGGACCGGGCTGTTCCCCGGCGCGCGGCGTGTCGACCTGCCCACCTACGCCTTCCGACACGAGCGGTTCTGGCTCGACGCCAAGCAGGCGCTGGCGAAGTCGTGGCTCGGTGCCGAGCTGGGCGGGGTCACCGCGGTCGGCCTCGACGCGGTCGACCATCCGCTGCTCGGTGCCGTTGTCCCGCACCCGGAGTCGGGTGGGGTCAGCTTCACCGGCCGCTGGTCCGTGGACACTGTGCCGTGGCTGGCCGATCACAGCGTGCTCGGCGTGGTACTGCTGCCGGGCACCGGCTTCGTGGAACTGGCCGGGTATGTCGGCGGTCTGCTCGGCTGCCCGATGGTGGACGAACTCGTCCTGCACACGCCTCTGACGGTGCCGTCCGACGGCGGTGTCGCGGTCCAGGTCGTGGTGGCCGCCCCCGATGACGCCGGTCGACGGCGGCTCGGCGTGCACTCCCAGCAGACCGCCGACGGCCCCTGGGCCCTGCACGCCGAAGGCGTGCTCGCGCCGACCGCGACCACCGCCGACTTCGAGCTGACCGCCTGGCCACCGGCCGGAGCCGAGCCGATCGACGTCGACAGCGCCTACGACGAATTGCTCGATGTAGGTTACGGATACGGCCCGTTCTTCCAGGGCTTGCAGGCGGCCTGGCAGCGTGGCGACGAACTGTTCGCGGAAGTGGCGCTGCCCGATCCACGCGATGCCGAGGGCTTCGGCATCCATCCCGCGCTGTTCGACTCGGCCCTGCACGCCGGGATCATCCACGGGCTGCGTGGTGGTGTCGACGGCTTCCCGGCGCTGCCGTTCACCTGGAACCAGGTCGTCGTGCACGCGCCGGGCGCCGCCGCCGTGCGCGTCCGGATCGTGCTGGACGGCACCAGGTATGCCCTCCAGCTCGCCGATGACCGGGGGCAGCCGGTGCTGTCGGTGGGCGCGCTGGTCTCGCGGCCCGTCTCGGCCGAACGGCTGGGCGCGGACCGGATCTCGGAGTCGCTGTTCGCGGTCGACTGGGTGCCCGTGGCGGCGCAGGCGGCGGTGGTCGAGCCGGGCCGCATCGCGCTGGTCGGTGCCGCGGGCGCGGGCGAGGTGCGCGGGTACGCGGATCTGGCGGCCCTGGTCGCCGACCTCGAGGCGACTCCGGAGCCGGTGATCCCCGATGTCGTTCTGCTCGTCGCGCCGGATCACCCGGGCGCGGTGCCGGAAGCGGCCCGCGATGTGCTCGCCGAGGTCCTCGACTCGGTGCAGCGATGGCTGGCCGATCCGCGCTGGGACGGTGCGCGTTTGGTCGTGCTCACCAGGCACGCGGTGCACGCCGACGAGGTGAACCTGGCGCAGGCGCCGGTGTGGGGGTTGCTGCGCGCCGCGCAGGCCGAGCACCCGGGCCGCGTCCAGCTCCTCGACCTGGACGCCGAGCCCGATCCGATCCGGATCGCGTCGGCCGTGGCAGCAGGGGAACCCGAGGCGGCGCTGCGCGGTTCGGACCTGCTCGTCCCGCGCCTGACCAGGGCCACGCCCGGCACGGTCGCGCGGTCGATCGACACCGGTACGGTCCTGATCACCGGTGGCACCGGCGGTCTGGGCGCGGTGTTCGCGCGGCACCTGGTGACCGCGCACGGCGTCCGTCGGCTGCTGCTGACCTCCCGGCGTGGCGCGGCCGCGACCGGTGCGGCCCAATTGCGTTCCGAGCTGGCCGAACTCGGCGCCGAGGTGACCATCGCCGCGTGCGATGTGTCCGATCGCGCCGCGCTGGCCGCCCTGCTCGCCACCGTGCCCGCCGAGCATCCGCTGGTCGGTGTGGTGCACGCGGCGGGCACCGCCGACAACGGGCTGATCGAGGCGCTCACCCCGGAGCGGATCGAGCGGGTCTTGCGGCCCAAGGCCGACGCCGCCTGGCATCTGCACGAACTCACCGCGCCGTCCGCGCTGTCGCTGTTCGTCCTGGTGTCCTCGGCGGGTGGCCTGGTCCTGCCGGCAGGTCAGGCGAACTACGCGGCGGCCAATGTCTTCCTCGACGCCCTCGCCGCGCACCGGCACCGGCTCGGACTGCCCGCGACCGCGCTCGACTACGGCATGTGGGCGCGGGCCACCGGCCTGGGCACCGAGTTGTCGGAAGCCGACTTCGACCGGATGCGCAGGCAGGGCTTCCCGCCGTTGACCGAGGCGGAGGGGCTGGCGCTGTTCGACGCGGCCATCGCCACCGACGCGGCCCAGCTGGTGCCGCTGCGGGTCGACCCGGCCGTGCTGCGGACCCGCGGTGCGCAGATCCCCGCGCTGCTGCGCGCGATCGCCCCGGCACCGGCGCGTCGTCCCACCCGGACGGCGGCGGGCCAGGCGTTCCTGCGCAAGCTGGCCGGGCTGTCCGACGCCGATCGCGGCGGTGCGCTGCTCGAGCTGGTCCGATCGGTGGCCGCCGACATCCTCGGCCACGCCTCGGCCGACGCCGTCGTCGCCGATCGGCCGTTCCAGCAGCTCGGCTTCGACTCGCTCGGCGCCGTGGAGTTCCGCAACAAGCTCAACACCGCGACCGGTCTGCACCTGCCCGCCACTCTCATCTTCGACTACCCCACCCCGGGGATCGTCGCGGAGTTCCTCGATGCCCAGCTCACCGGCGCGGTGACGACCGAGGAGCGGGTGGTCGGCCGGGTCCGCGCCGACGACGATCCGATCGCGGTGGTGGCCATGAGCTGCCGTTACCCGGGCGGCGTCGCCTCGCCGGAGGACCTGTGGCAGCTGGTGACCTCGGGTGGGGACACCACGGGGGACATGCCGCGCGATCGCGGCTGGGACCTGGACGGCATCTACGATCCCGAACCCGGCAGGGCGGGCAAGACCTACACCCGGCGCGGCGGATTCCTCTACGAGGCCGCCGAGTTCGACGCGGACTTCTTCGGGATCAGCCCGAACGAGGCGACCGTCATGGACCCGCAGCAGCGGGTGCTGCTCGAGGTCTCCTGGGAGGCGCTGGAGCGGGCCGGGCTGGATCCGGCGGTGCTGCGCGGGAGTTCGACCGGTGTGTTCACCGGCGTGATGTACCACGACTACGCGCAGGGCTCCGGGACCGGCAGCAGCGCCGCGGGCAGCCTGGTCTCCGGCCGGGTGTCGTACGTGTTCGGGCTCGAGGGTCCGTCGGTCACGGTGGACACGGCGTGCTCGTCGTCGCTGGTGGCGCTGCATCTGGCCGCGCAGTCGCTGCGCTCGGGGGAGTGCGAACTCGCCCTGGCCGGTGGGGTGGCCGTGATGGCGACGCCGGACATGTTCCTCGAATTCGGTCGTCAGCGTGGGCTCTCGCCGGACGGACGGTGTAAATCGTTCTCCGACAGCGCCGATGGGGTCGGCTGGTCCGAGGGTGCGGGTGTGCTGGTGCTGGAGCGGCTCTCCGATGCCCGCCGCAACGGTCATCAGGTGCTGGCGGTGCTCGCGGGTTCGGCGGTGAACCAGGACGGTGCGTCCAACGGGTTCACCGCGCCCAATGGTCCGTCGCAGCGGCGGGTGATCCGGCAGGCCCTCGCCAATGCCGGGGTCGCTCCGGCGGAGGTGGATGTCGTCGAAGCGCACGGCACCGGAACGACTTTGGGTGATCCGATCGAGGCGCAAGCCCTGCTCGCCACCTATGGCCAGGATCGTGCCGAGGATCGTCCGCTCTGGTTGGGCTCGTTGAAGTCCAACATCGGTCATGCGCAGGCGGCGGCCGGTGTGGGTGGCGTGATCAAGATGATCATGGCTATGCGCCATGGCGTGCTGCCGCGCACCCTGCACGCGGATCAGCCCAGTACGAAGGTGGATTGGTCCGAGGGACATGTCCGTCTGCTGACGGAATCGGTCGCGTGGCCGGAGGTGGGTCGGCCGCGGCGTGCGGGCGTGTCCTCGTTCGGTATCAGTGGGACGAACGCGCACGTCATCGTGGAACAGGCACCGCCGGTGGCGGATTCGCCCATGCCGGTCGCACCGCTCGGCGAGTCGACCCCGTGGGTGTTGTCCGCCCGCAGCGGCGAGGCGCTGGCCGGTCAGGCCGCACTGCTGGCGGCCCGGGTCGGCGACCTCGACCCGATCGATCTCGGCTTCTCGCTGGCCTCGACGCGGAGCGTCTTCGAGCACCGGGCCGTCGTCCTGACCGGCGACCGGTCGGCGGAGCTACGGGCACTGGCCGACGGCACCGAGACGCCGAACATGTTGCACGGCAAGGTGATACCTGGTTCGACGGGCTTCGTCTTCTCCGGCCAAGGCGCGCAATGGGCGGACATGGCCACCGGGCTGCGCGCGGCCTACCCGGTCTTCGCGGAGAACTTCGACGGCATCGTCGACCTTCTGGAACCGATACTTGGACAGCCTGATTCGCTGGCGACTGCCCTCGGCGACGGAGATCTGCTCGCCAGGACGGTGTTCACCCAGGCGGGCGTGTTCGCCTTCGAGGTGGCGCTGTTCCGCTTGCTCGAATCGTGGGGGGTACGGGCGGAGGTGGTGGCCGGTCACTCGATCGGCGAGATCGCCGCCGCGCACGTGGCAGGCGTGCTGTCGCTCGACGACGCGTGTGTACTGGTGGCGGCGCGTGGCCGATTGATGCAGGCGCTGCCCGCCGGTGGCGCCATGGTGGCCGTCGGCGCGGCGGAGGCCGAGGTGCTCGACGTGGCCGCGCGGCTCGATGCGAAGGTGTCGATCGCGGCGGTCAACGGACCGGCCTCGGTGGTGCTGTCCGGCGGCGACGCCGAGGTCGCCGCCGTGGTCGAACGCTGCGTCGAGCAGGGGTGGCGCACCCACCGGCTCACGGTGTCGCACGCCTTCCACTCGGCGCTGATGGAACCGATGCTCGACGAATTCGGTGCTGTCGTGACGGGGTTGAGCTTCGGCAAGCCCGTGCTGACGCTGGTCTCCACGGTGACCGGCGCCAGGGTCACCGACGAGATGACCGATCCCGCCTACTGGGTGCGTCAGGTGCGCGACACCGTGCACTTCGCCGACGCGGTGACCACCATGGCCACGCTCGGGGTGAGCCGCTTCGCCGAGGTCGGGCCCGACGCCGCCCTCACGCCGATGGTCGCCCAGACCCTCGACACCGCGACGGCGGTCGCGCTGACCGTGCGCGGCGACGGGACGCCCGCGACCCTGCTGACCGGCCTCGCCCGGCTGTTCGTCACGGGCACGACGGTGGACTGGGCCCGCCTGTACGCCGGGACCGGCGCGCGCCGGGTCGACTTGCCCACCTACGCCTTCCAGCGCCGTCGGTACTGGCTGACCGAAGGCTCGACCGGCGGTGGTGACGCACGATCGATGGGCCTGGTGTCCACCGGGCATCCGCTGATCTCGGCGGTGATCGCCCAGCCGGACTCCGACACGGTGCTGCTCACCGGCCGCCTGTCGACCGCCACCCAGCCGTGGCTGGCCGATCACCGGGTGCACGACGCCGTGCTGTTCCCCGGGACCGGCCTGGTCGAACTCGCCCTGCACGCCGCCGACCGGGTCGGCGGCACGACCCTGGACGAGTTGGTGCTGCGGGCGCCGCTGGTGCTGCCGGAATCCGGTGGCGCGGCGCTGCGCCTCGTCGTCGGCGACCGGGACGACACCGGCCGTCGCCCGATCCGGATCTACTCCAGCCCGGACGACGGCGACACGGTGTGGACCCTGAACGCCGAGGGCACCGTCGGCACGGACCCGAGCACGCCCGGTGCCGACCTCGCCGCGTGGCCGCCCGCGGGCGCGCGGCCGCTGCCGATCGACGACGGCTACGACGGACTGCGCGCGGCAGGCTACGGCTACGGCCCGGTCTTCCAGGGCCTGCGGGCGGCGTGGCTCCGCGGCGACGAGGTGTTCGCCGAGGTCGCCCTGCCCGAATCCCGGCTCGCCGACGGGTTCGGCCTCCACCCCGCCCTGTTCGACTCGGCGCTGCACGCGCTGCTGCTCGCCGGGGAATTGCCCACGGCGGGAGCGGCGCTCGCGTTGCCATTCGAGTGGTCCGGTGTCACCGTGCACGCCGCGGGCGCCACCGCGCTGCGGGTGCGGATGACCCGGGTCGGTGACCACGGTGTGGTGCTCGACCTCGCCGACCCGTCGGGTGCGCCCGTCGCCACGGTGCGCAGGCTCGCGTCCCGGCCGATGGACCCGGCGCAACTCCTCGCCGGTGCCTCCGTCGTCGGGTCCGCGCTGTTCGATGTCGGCTGGACGCCGATCACGGTGGCGGAGAACACGATCGAGACAGTGTCGTGGGAACGGCTCGGCGAGACCGTCCCGCCCGCGGTGCTCCTGGACTGCCCGGCGGGCGACGATCCCGCCACGGTGCGGGCCGCGACCCATCGGGTGCTGCGCGCGGTGCAGTCCTGGCTGGCCGACGCGCGATTCGCCGACTCGGTGCTCGTCGTGCGCACCACCGGTGCCGCCGCCGTCGCCGACACCGAGCGCGTCGACCTGGCGGGCGCCGCCGTCGGCGGCCTGGTGCGGGCCGCGCAGTCCGAGAGCCAGGGCCGGATCGTCCTGGTCGACAGTGACAGTGACCCCGGCCCGTTGCTCGGTGGCATCCTCGCCACCGGCGAACCGCAGGTCGCCGTGCGCGGCGCGACGGTGCATGCCGCGCGGCTGCGCCGGATCGCCACCACCGCCCTCGGTTCCGCGCAGGCCCCGGCCTACGACCCGGCGGAGACTGTGCTGATCACCGGCGCCGGTGGTCTGCTCGGCGGAATGTTCGCCCGGCACCTGGTCGCCAAGCACGCCGTCCGGCGGCTGCTGCTGTTGAGCAGGCGGGGCGAAACCGCGCCCGGCGCAACCGAATTGCGTGCGAAGCTGGCCGAATCCGGTGCGGAGGTGCACTTCGCCGCCTGCGATGTCGCCGATCGGGACGCGCTGGCCCGCGTGCTCGCCGACATCCCGGCCGGGCATCCGCTGGCCGGGGTCTACCACCTGGCCGGTGTGCTCGACGACGGCGCCATCGCCTCGCTGACCCCGGACCGGCTGGACACGGTCCTCGGCCCCAAGGTCGACGCGGCCCTGCACCTGGACGAGCTGACCGCCGACCTGCCGCTGCGGGCGTTCGTGCTGTTCAGTTCGGCAGCGGGCGCTTTCGGCAATACCGGCCAGGGCAACTACGCGGCCGCCAACGCCTGCCTGGACGCGCTCGCCGCCCGGCGCAGGGCGGCGGGCCTGCCGGGGCAGTCGCTGGCCTGGGGCCTGTGGGACGGCGGCATGGCCGGGGAACTCGGCGACGTCGACCGGCTCCGGATGACCCGCACCGGCATGCTGCCGCTGTCGCGGACCCACGGTCTCGCGCTCTTCGACGCCGCGGCCCAGCTCGACATCGCGGCGCCGATCCTGGCCAGGATGAACCTCGACGTCATGCGCGACGCGGGCTTCGCGCCCGCGCTGCTGGCCGGGCTGACCACGCCGCGCCGCAAGGCGGCCGACGGCACGGCCGCCGCGCTGCGCGCCCGCCTTGCGGGCACTCCCGCCGGGGAACGGCTCGGGGTGCTGGTCGAGCTCGTGCGCGACCGAGGCGCGGCGACCCTCGGGCACCGGAACGGGACCGTGATCGATCCCGACAAGGCGTTCAGCGATCTGGGTTTCGACTCGATCACCGCGCTCGAATTCCGCAACAGCGTGCAAGCCGCGACCGGACTGGCCCTGCCCGCCACGCTGGTCTTCGACTATCCGACACCGGCCGCGCTGGCCGAGTACCTGCACGCGGAACTCGACCACCCGGCCGCTGACCCCGGGGCCGACCAGCCGGACGACGAGATCCGCCGCGCCCTGCAGACCATCCCGCTCGCGCGGCTGCGCGAGGCGGGCCTGCTCGACGCCCTGCTCCAGCTGACGCAGGGACCGGACGACCCCGGCGGCGACGACCAGGCCGACCCGGCCGACGCGATCGACGATCTCGACCTCGACGATCTGATCGAGCTGGCCTTCCACTCGGAGGACTGACCGAGATGTAACCCGCATCGAAAGACAGCCTCCCGATAGACATTTCGCCGGAGTGTTCCGGCGACCGCAGGAAGCGATAGACGCATGACCCAGCCCGACGCCAAAATCCAGAAGCTCACCGAGGCGCTCCGCAGCTCGCTCAAGGAGACCGAGCGGTTGCGCACCCGCAACCGTCAGCTCGACGCCGCCCAGCGGGAGCCGATCGCGATTGTCGGGATGGCGTGCCGGTATCCGGGCGGGGTCGGCTCGCCCGAGGACCTGTGGCGGCTGGTCGCCGAGGGCGTCGACGCGGTGTCGGAGCTGCCGGTCAACCGCGGCTGGGACGCCGATCGCCTCTACGATCCGACCGGGGAGGCGCCCAACAGCATCTACACCCGCGAGGGCGGGTTCCTGCACTCGGCGGGCGAATTCGATCCCGGCTTCTTCGGGATCAGCCCCAACGAGGCCTCGACGATGGACCCGCAGCAGTTCCTGCTGCTCGAAACCTCGTGGGAGGCACTGGAACGCGCCGGGGTGGCACCCGCCTCGCTGCGCGGCAGCCGGACCGGCGTCTACGTCGGCATGATGTACCACGACTATCCGGCCAACGCGAACTCCGGCGCGGTCGCCTCCGGGCGCATCTCCTATGTGCTCGGCCTGGAGGGGCCGTCGGTCACCGTCGACACCGCCTGCTCCTCGTCGCTGGTCGCCCTGCACGCCGCCGCGCAGTCGCTGCGGGCGGGCGAATCGGATCTGGCGCTGGCCGGTGGTGTCGCGGTGATGGGGTCGCCGGAGACCCTGGTGGAATTCAGCAAGCAGCGCGGCATGGCGCGCGACGGGCGCAGCAAGGCGTTCGCCGATGCCGCCGACGGCCTCGGCTGGGCCGAGGGCGCCGGTGTGCTGGTGCTGGAGCGGCTGTCCGACGCCCGCCGCAACGGGCACCCGGTGCTGGCCGTGATCACCGGCTCCGCGGTGAACCAGGACGGCGCGTCCAACGGCCTGACCGCGCCCAACGGACCCTCGCAGCGGCGGGTCATCCAGCAGGCGCTGACCAACGCGGGCATCACCGCGGCCGACGTGGACGCCGTCGAGGCGCACGGCACCGGCACCACCCTGGGCGACCCCATCGAAGCCCAGGCCCTGCTGGCCACCTACGGCCGGGAACACGACGCCGACCGCCCCCTCTGGCTCGGCTCGCTGAAGTCCAATATCGGGCACTCGCAGGCCGCCGCCGGCGTGGGCGGCGTGATCAAGATGGTGCTGGCGATCCGCCACGGCCTGCTGCCGAAGACGCTGCACGTGGACGCCCCGACCACCAAGGTCGACTGGTCGGCGGGCCACGTGCGGCTGCTGACCGAGCCGACGCCGTGGCCCGCGATGGATCGGCCGCGCCGCGCCGGGGTGTCCTCGTTCGGCGTCGCGGGCACCAATGTGCACCTCATCGTGGAACAGGCGCCCGCCGACCCCGAACCGGAACCGGACGCCGCCCCGGTGGGCGGCGTGCTGCCGTGGGTGGTGTCGGCGCGCGGCGCCGAGGCACTCGCCGAGCAGGCCGACCGGCTCGCCGCCCACGTCACCGAGAACGGCACGGACGCACGGGATGTCGGGCTCTCGCTGGCGACGACCCGCACTCTGTTCGATCAGCGCGCCGTGCTCCTCGGCACCGACGGTGCCGCCCTGCTGGCCGGCGTGCGCGCCCTCGCCGCCGACACCGCCGCGCCCGGGGTGGTGACCGGCCGGGTGGTGCCCGGGTCGACCGGCTTCGTCTTCACCGGCCAGGGCTCGCAGTGGGCGGGCATGGCCGACGAACTGCGCGCGTACCCGGTCTTCGCCGAACACTTCGACGCCATCGTCGCCGAGCTGGAACCGCTGCTGGGACAGCCGGTCTCGTTCACCGAGGCACTGACAGACGACGAGGTGCTGGCCCGGACCGTGTTCACCCAGGCGGGCGTGTTCGCCTTCGAGGTGGCGCTGTACCGCCTGCTCGAATCCTGGGGTGTGCGAGCCGATGTGGTGACCGGCCACTCCATCGGCGAGGTCGGCGCCGCGCACGTCGCGGGCGTGCTGAACCTGGCCGACGCCTGCGCGCTGGTGGCCGCCCGCGGCCGCCTGATGGAGGCGCTGCCGCCGGGCGGGGCGATGGTCGCGGTCGGCACGACCGAGGCCGACGCGCGCTCCGTGATCGACGCGCTCGACAGCGCCGGGCAGGTCGCGATCGCGGCGGTCAACGGCCCGGCGTCGGTGGTGCTGTCCGGGGTCGAGGACGCGGTGCTCGCCGTGGTCGAGGCGTGCCGCGAGCGAGGGCTGCGCACCCACCGGCTGCGGATCTCCATCGCGTCGCACTCGGCGCTGATGGATCCGATGCTCGCCGAATTCGCGACGGTGGTCCAGGGTTTGACGCTGCACCGGCCGACGCTGGCGCTGGTGTCGTCGGTGACCGGCGCCCGCGTCACCGACGAGATGACCGATCCGGCCTACTGGCCGGGCCAGGTGCGCGGCACCGTCCGCTTCGCCGACACCATCGCCGCCATGGCCGAGCTGGGCGTCACCCGCTTCGCCGAGATCGGCCCCGACGCCGTCCTCACCCCGATGATCGCCCAGATCGTCGACGCGACCGCCGACCCGCAGAGCCCCGCGCCGGTCATCGTGCCGATGGCGCGCAAGGATCAGGCGAGCCCGGCCGCGCTGCTGGCCGCGGTGGCCGGGTTGTTCGTGGCGGGCACGCCCGTGGACTGGGCGGCCGTCGTCGGCGGCGGCCGGCGGGTCGACCTGCCCACCTACGCCTTCCAGCATGTGCGCTACTGGCTCGACGCCAAGGAGGTGCTGGCCCGGTCCTGGCTGGGTGCCGAACTCGGTGGCGTGACCTCGGTCGGGCTCGACAGCGTCGACCATCCGCTGCTCGGCGCCGTGGTGCCGCACCCGGAATCGGACGCGGTGAGTTTCACCGGCCGCTGGTCGGTGGACACCGTGCCGTGGATGGCCGACCACAGCGTCTTCGGCGTCATGCTGCTGCCCGGCACCGGGTACGTGGAACTGGCCTGCCGGGTCGGTGCCCTGGTCGGCTGCCCGATGGTCGACGAGCTGATCCTGCACACCCCGCTGACCCTGCCCGCCGAGGGCAGCGTCTCGGTCCAGGTGATGGTCGGCGCGGTCGACCAGACCGGCCGCCGCAGGCTCAGCGTGCACTCCCGCCAGATCGCGGGCGGCCCGTGGGCCATCCACGCCGAGGGCCTGCTCGCGCCCGCCGAACCGGCCGCACCGATGGAGCTCGCCGCGTGGCCGCCGCGCGGCGCCGTGGCCCTGCCCATCGACAGCGCCTACGACGAATTGCTCGACGCCGGTTACGAATACGGCCCCTTCTTCCAGGGCATGCAGGCCGCCTGGCAGCGCGGTGACGAGCTGTTCGCCGAGGTGGCCCTGCCCGAGCGGCGCGACGCGCAGGGCTTCGGCATCCACCCCGCCCTGTTCGACTCGGCCCTGCACGTCGGCATCCTCCAGGCCCGCAGGCAGGGCGAAATCGACGCGCCGGAACTGCCGTTCAGCTGGAACCAGGTGCAGATCCACGCGCCCGGCGCCGCCGAGGTGCGGGTCAGGATCGCCAGGCAGCAGGGTCGGCACGTGGTGCAGATCGCCGACACCGACGGCAACCCGGTGCTGTCGGTGGGTGCCCTGGTGTCCCGGCCCGTCTCGGCGGACCGGCTCGGGGCGGACGGCGTCGCGGACGCGCTGTTCGGCATCGAGTGGAACGCCGTCGCGCCGCCCACAGCCGACCCCGGCTCCGTGGTTGTGCTCGGCAACCCCGAAAATGCCAGTGACACAACGGTGTACGCCGATATCGACGCGCTGCTCGCCGACCTGGGCGACGACCCGGCCCCCGAGCTGGTCCTGTTCGACTGCGTCGCCCCCGAGGCCGCGCCGCCCGTCGCCGCCCGCCACCTGCTCGCCGAGGTGCTCGCCACCGTCCAGCGCTGGTCGGCCGAACCGCGCCTCACCGCCGCCCGGCTGGTGGTCCTGACCCACTCGGCCGTGCGGACCGGCGACACCGACCAGGTCGACACCGCGCAGGCACCCGTCTGGGGTCTGCTGCGCGCCGCCCAGGCCGAGCATCCCGGCCGATTCCAGCTGCTCGACGTCGACACCGCGCACGAGCCGCGTGCCCTGGCCGCCTTCGCCGCCGCGGCGGAACCCGAGGCGGCGCTGCGGGGGGAGACCCTGCTCGTGCCGCGGCTGACCCGGCACGCGCCCGGCGCGCTGGTGCGCTCGATCGCGGCGGGCACGGTCCTGGTGACCGGTGGCACCGCGGGCATCGGCGCGGTCGTCGCGCGGCATCTGGTCACCGCGCACGGCGCGCGGCACCTGCTGCTGACCTCCCGGCGCGGCGCGGACGCCCCCGGCGCCACCGAGCTGGCCGAGCAACTGCGTGACCTCGGCGCCGAGGTCACCCTCGCCGCCTGTGACGTGTCCGACCGGGCCGCGCTCGCGGCCCTGCTGGACGGCATCCCGGCCGACCGGCCGCTCGTCGGGGTGGTGCATTCGGCGGCCGTCGCCGATCACGGCGTGCTCGAGTCGATGACCCCGGAGCGGTTCGACCGGGTCTTCCGGCCGAAGGTCGACGCGGGCTGGCACCTGCACGAACTCACCGGGGACCGGCCGCTGTCGCTGTTCGTCCTGCTCGGCTCGGTCGGTGGTCTGGTACTCACCGCGGGCCAGGCCAACTACGCCGCCGCCAATGTCTTCCTCGACGGTCTGGCCGCCTACCGGCACAGCGTCGGCCTGCCCGCGACCTCGCTCGACTACGGCCTGTGGGAGCGGGCCAGCGGCCTCGGCGCCGACCTGTCCGCCGAGGACTTCGAGCGGATGGCCAAGCAGGGCTTCCCGCCGCTGTCCGAGTCCGACGCGCTGGCCCTGTTCGACGCGGCGATCGCCACCGACACCCCGCAGCTGGTCCTGGCGCGGGTCGATCCGGCGGTGCTGCGCGCGCGGGGTGACCAGGTGCCCGCCCTGCTGCGCGGCATCGCCCCGATCCCGGTGCGCCGCACCGGCAGGACGCCCGCGGGCCGGGCGTTCGCGCAGAAGCTGGCCGGGCTGTCCGAGGCCGACCGCCGCGCGGCCCTGCTCACGCTGGCGCAGACCGTCGCGGCCGAGGTGCTCGGGCACGCGACGATCGAGACGATCCCGCCGCAGCAGGCCTTCCAGCAGCTCGGTTTCGATTCGCTCGGCGCGGTCGAGTTCCGTAACAAACTCACCGCGGCGACCGGTCTGCGGCTGCCCGCCACCCTCGTCTTCGATCACCCCAACCCGCAGGCGGTCGCCGAGTTCGTCGACTCCCAGCTCACCGGTGACGTGCAGGAGGTCGCGGTCACCGCGACCAGGACGGTCGACGCCGAGCCTATCGCGGTGGTCGCCATGGGCTGCCGCTACCCGGGTGACGTCACCTCGCCGGAAGACCTGTGGCGACTGGTCGTCTCGGGCGGCCACGCCACCGGCGGACTGCCCGCCGATCGCGGCTGGGACCTGGACGACATCTACGATCCCGAGCCGGGCAAGGCGGGCAAGACCTACACCCGGCAGGGCGGATTCCTCTATTCCGCAGGCGAATTCGACGCCGAGTTCTTCGGGATCAGCCCGAACGAGGCATTGACGATGGACCCGCAGCAGCGGGTGCTGCTCGAGGTCTCCTGGGAGGCGCTCGAGCGCGCCGGGCTGGACCCGGCCGCCCTGCGCGGCAGCGCCACCGGGGTGTTCACCGGCGTGATGTACCACGACTACGCGCAGGGTGCCGGGACCGGCAACAGCGCCGGCGGCAGCCTGGTCTCCGGCCGGGTGTCGTATGTGTTCGGGCTGGAAGGGCCCGCGGTCACGGTGGATACGGCGTGCTCGTCCTCGCTGGTGGCGCTGCATCTGGCCGCGCAGTCGCTGCGCTCGGGGGAGTGCGATCTGGCGCTGGCCGGTGGTGTGGCGGTGATGTCGACCCCGGACATGTTCCTCGAGTTCAGCCGTCAGCGCGGGCTGTCGCCGGACGGCCGATGCCGGTCCTTCGCCGACGGGGCCGACGGCGTCGCCTGGGCCGAGGGCGCCGGTGTGCTGGTGCTGGAGCGGATGTCCGACGCGCAGCGCAACGGTCACCAGGTGCTCGGCGTGATCACCGGGTCGGCGGTCAACCAGGACGGTGCCTCGAACGGCTGGACGGCACCCAACGGTCCGTCACAGCGCCGGGTGATTCGTCAGGCGCTGGCCAATGCGGGAGTCTCGCCGGTCGAGGTCGACGCCGTCGAGGCACACGGCACCGGAACGACTTTGGGTGATCCGATCGAGGCGCAGGCCCTGCTGGTGACCTACGGTCAGGACCGTGCCGAGGACCGCCCGCTGTGGCTGGGCTCGCTGAAATCCAATATCGGCCACGCGCAGGCGGCGGCCGGTGTGGCCGGTGTGATCAAGATGATCATGGCGATGCAGCACGGGGTGCTGCCGCAGACGCTGCACATCGACCGGCCGAGTACGAAGGTCGACTGGTCCGAGGGCCATCTCCGGTTGCTGACCGAAGCCACGCCGTGGCCGGAGGTCGATCGGCCGCGGCGCGCCGGTGTGTCCTCGTTCGGGCTCAGCGGCACCAACGCGCACCTCATCGTCGAGCAGGCGCCCGTGGTGGACTCGGCGCCGGTGCGGACCGCCGCCCCGGCCGGTGGCGTGCTGCCCTGGGTGCTGTCCGCGCGGACGGCGGCGGCACTCGCCGACCAGGCTGCGAACCTCGTCTCGCATGTGACAGACCATGATTCGGATGCGGTCGACGTCGGCTCGTCGCTGGTGACGGCCCGGGTCGCGTTCGACCATCGGGCCGTGCTGCTCGCGGCCGATCGGGCCGATCTGCTCGCCGGTGCGCGAGCGCTGGGCCGGGCGGAGTCCGCGCCGGGCGTGGTGACCGGTCGGGTGGTGGCGGGCCGGACGGGCATGGTGTTCTCCGGTCAGGGCGCGCAGTGGGCGGGCATGGCCGCCGGACTGCGCGCGTTCCCGGTGTTCGCCGAACACTTCGACGGCATCGTCGCCCGGCTGGAACCACTGCTCGGACAGCCGGTATCGCTGAGCGAGGCGTTGGCCGACGAGACCCGAATCGACGACACCGTGTTCGCGCAGGCGGGGTTGTTCGCCTTCGAGGTGGCGCTGTTCCGGCTGCTGGAATCCTGGGGTGTGCGGGCCGAGGTGGTGGCCGGGCACTCGATCGGTGAGATCGCGGCCGCCCATGTGGCGGGCGTGCTGTCGCTCGACGACGCGTGTGTGCTGGTGGCGGCCCGTGGCCGGTTGATGCAGGCGTTGCCTTCGGGCGGGGCGATGGTCGCTGTGGGCGCGCCGGAAGCCGAGGTGCTGCCGTTGCTGATCGACGGGGTGTCGATCGCGGCGGTGAACGGTCCGTCGTCGGTGGTGCTCTCCGGCGTCGGCGAGGCCGTGGCGACCGTGGCCGAGGGGTGTGCCGAGCGTGGTTGGCGAACGCACCGTTTGCGGGTCTCGCACGCCTTCCACTCGGCACTGATGGAGCCGATGCTGGCCGAATTCGCCACGGTGGTCGAGGGTCTGACCTTCGCGGCACCGAGCATCGCGCTGGTGTCGACGGTCACCGGTGCCCGGGTCGGCGACGAGATGTCCGACCCGGCCTACTGGGTCGGCCAGGTGCGCGACACCGTGCGCTTCGCGGACGCCGTCGCCACGATGGCCGCCGCGGGAGTCACCCGGTTCGCCGAGGTGGGACCCGACGCCGTGCTCGTGCCGATGATCACCCAGAGCGTCGAGGACGGCGCCGTCGTGGCGACCGCCCGCCGCGAC
Source organism: Nocardia sp. NPDC050718 (assembly GCF_040654235.1). NCBI lineage: Bacteria > Bacillati > Actinomycetota > Actinomycetes > Mycobacteriales > Nocardiaceae > Nocardia > Nocardia sp. NPDC050718. The sequence goes on from NZ_JBFAHQ010000001.1 coordinate 1,732,958, forward strand.
GCCGCCGATGCCGCCACCGTGCTGCGCGCGGTCGCCGGGCTGTATGTCGTGGGCGCCGAGGTCGACTGGGCCGCGCTGTACGCCGGAACCGGTGCCCGTCGCGTCGACCTGCCCACCTACGCGTTCCAGCGCCGCCGCTACTGGCTGACCGAAGGCACCACCGGGACCGGCGCCAGGGCCCTCGGCCTCGTCGCCACCGGACACCCCCTGGCGTCGGTGGTCGTCGCGCAGCCGGACTCCGACGCGGTGACCCTCACCGGCCGCCTCTCGACCGAGTCGCAGCCGTGGATCGCGGATCACCGGGTGATGGACACGGTGCTGTTCCCCGGCACCGGATTCGTCGAACTCGCCCTGCACGCGGGTGATCAGGTCGGCTGCGCGACCCTGGACGAGCTGGCGCTGCGGGCGCCCCTGGCGCTGACGGAGTCCGGTGGACTCGCGGTCCGCGTCGTCGTCGACGCGCAGGACGCGGCGGGCAGGCGGCCGGTGCGGATCTTCTCCCGCCCCGAGGACGACGATGCCGTCGCCTGGACCCTCAACGCCGACGGTGTGCTGGCGCCGGACGGCGACAGCGCCCCGGCGGAGGTCACCCAGTGGCCACCCGCCGACGCGACCGCGCTCCCGATCGAGGGCGTCTACGACGACCTCGACGAGCAGGGCTATCACTACGGCCCGATGTTCCAGGCGCTGCGCTCGGCCTGGCGCGGCGCCGACGGCCTGCTCTACGCCGAGGTCGAACTGCCCGAGGAGGCCAGGGCCGAGGCCCAGCGGTTCGGCCTGCACCCGGCCCTGCTCGACGCGGCCCTGCACGCCCTGCGCCTGGCCGGTGACGCCACGGTGGCGGGCGGCCTGGCCCTGCCGTTCGAGTGGTCCGGGGTGACCGTGCACGCGAGCGGGGCCGACGCGCTGCGCGTGCTTCTCACCCGGGTCGGCGATCACGGGGTCGCGCTGGAGCTGACGGACCCGACCGGCGCCCCCGTCGCGACGGTGCGGCACCTGGCCTCACGGCCGATCGATCCCGCGCAGCTCACGGCCGGTTCGGCCACCGTTCCGCAGGCGCTGTTCGAAGTCACCTGGTCGCCGATCTCGTTGTCCGACGACGAGATCGATGTGGTGACGTGGGCCGTCCTCGGTGACCAGGTGCCCCCTGCGGTGATTCTGGACTGCCCGAGCGGTAACGATGCCGCCGCCGTGCACGCCGCCACCCACGGTGTGCTCGCGGTGCTGCAAGCCTGGGCCGCCGAGGCGCGTTTCGCCGACTCCGTGCTGATCGTGCGGACCGGCGGCGCGGTGTCGGTCGCGGGCGAGGACATCACGAACCTGGCCGGCGCCGCCGTCGGCGGCCTGGTGCGCGCCGCCCAGGCCGAGAGCCCGGGCCGGATCGTCCTGCTCGACACCGATTCCGCGGACATCCCCGTCGGTGGAATCCTGGCGGCGGCCGAACCGCAGGTGGCGGTTCGTGCCGGGGTCGCGCACGCCGCACGGCTCACCCGAATCGCCGCTCCGACGTCCACCGTGGACGAGCTGTTCGGGCCGGAGGAGACAGTCCTGCTCACCGGTGCGAGCGGAGCGCTGGGCGGACTGTTCGCTCGGCACCTGGTCGACAGGCACGGTGTCCGTCGCCTGCTCTTGCTGAGCAGGCGTGGCGAATCCGGTCCGGGTGCCGCCGAATTGCGCGCGGCTCTGGAGGATTCGGGTGCCGAGGTCTCGTTCGTCGCGTGCGATGTCGCCGACCGTGCGGCGCTGGCCGCCGTCCTCGCCGATATCCCTGCGGCGCAACCACTGTCGGGTGTGTTCCACCTCGCCGGTGTCCTCGACGACGGCGCCGTCGCCGCACTGACCCCCGAGCGTATTGACGCCGTCCTACGGCCCAAGGTCGACGCCGCCCTGCACCTGCACGAGCTGACCGCCGATCTCCCGCTGACGGCGTTCGTGCTGTTCAGCTCGGTGGCCGGGGCCTTCGGCAATGCCGGTCAGGGCAACTACGGCGCGGCCAACGCCGTCCTCGACGCGCTCGCCACCCACCGCCGGTCCGCCGGTCTGGTCGGCGCCTCGGTGGCGTGGGGCATGTGGGAAGGCGGCATGGCGGGCGAGCTCGGCGAGGCCGAGCGGCAGCGGATGGTCCGCTCGGGCATGCTGCCGATGACGGATGCCCAGGGCCTCGCGCTGTTCGACGCGGTGACCGGCCTCGATGTCGCCGCACCGCTGGTCGCCCGGCTCGACCCGGAGGTGCTGCGCGGCCACGGCATCGCCCTGCCCGCCCTGTTCTCCGGTCTGATCTCCCAGCGCCGCAGGGCCGTCACCGGGACGGCGACCGCGCTGCGTACCCGGCTGGCGAACACGCCCGACAGTGAACGGCTGGGCGTGCTGGAGGAGATCGTGCGCGGACAGGTGGCCGCGATCCTCGGGCATCAGGACCTGACCGCGATCGCGGCCGACAAGGCCTTCAGCGAACTCGGTTTCGACTCGATCACCGCCATCGAGTTCCGCAACGGACTCAAAGCCGCGACGGGACTGCCGCTGCCGGCCACCCTCGTCTTCGACTACCCGACACCGCAGGCCCTCGCCCGGTACCTGGCCGAGGAATTCACCGGGACCGGCCGCGACATCGTGGTCACCGCCAGCCGGTCCGCCGGCGACGATCCGATCGCCGTGGTCGCGATGAGCTGCCGCTACCCCGGTGGTGTCGCCTCGCCCGAGGACCTCTGGGACCTGGTCGCCGCGGGCACCGACACCAGCGGCGAGCTGCCGGACGATCGCGGCTGGGACATCGACGGCATCTACGATCCCGTCCCCGGCACGCCGGGCAAGACCTACACCCGCCGCGGCGGATTCCTCTACGAGGCCGCCGAGTTCGACGCCGAGTTCTTCGGGATCAGCCCGAACGAGGCCACCGCCATGGATCCGCAGCAGCGTCTGCTGCTGGAGGTGTCGTGGGAGGCCCTCGAGCGCGCCGGAGTGAATCCGCCGGTGCTGCGCGGGAGTTCGACCGGGGTGTTCACCGGCGTGATGTACCACGACTACGCGCAGGGCAACGGCGGCAATGTCACCGGCAGTCTGGTCTCGGGCCGGATCGCCTACACCCTGGGACTGGAAGGTCCCGCGGTGTCGGTGGATACGGCGTGCTCGTCGTCGCTGGTGGCGATGCATCTCGCGGCGCAGTCGCTGCGGTCGGGCGAGTGCGATCTCGCGCTGGCCGGTGGTGTCGCGGTGATGGCGACGCCGGAGACGCTCATCGAGTTCAGCCGTCAGCGTGGACTGTCGCCGGACGGGCGGTGCAAGTCGTTCGCGGAGGCGGCCGACGGGGTGGCCTGGTCCGAGGGCGCGGGTGTGCTCGTGCTGGAACGGCTTTCCGACGCCCGCCGCAATGGTCATCAGGTGCTGGCGGTGCTCGCCGGTTCGGCGGTCAACCAGGACGGCGCGTCCAACGGTTTGATGGCGCCGAACGGTCCGTCGCAGCGGCGGGTGATCCGGCAGGCCCTGGCCAATGCCGGAGTGTCTCCGGCGGAGGTCGACGCCGTCGAAGCGCACGGTACCGGAACGACACTGGGTGATCCGATCGAGGCGCAGGCCCTGCTGGCCACCTACGGTCAGGATCGCGCCGAGGACCGGCCGCTGTGGCTGGGTTCGCTTAAATCCAATATCGGCCATGCCCAGGCGGCGGCCGGTGTGGGTGGCGTGATCAAGATGATCATGGCGATGCGGCACGGTGTGCTGCCCCGGACACTGCACGTGGACGAGCCCTCCACGAAGGTGGATTGGGCCGAGGGCGATGTGCGCCTGCTGACCGAGGCGGTCGCGTGGCCGGAGGTCGATCGGCCGCGTCGCGCCGGTGTGTCGTCGTTCGGTATCAGCGGGACCAATGCCCACGTCATCGTGGAGGCCGCGCCGGTGCCGCCCGCGCCGACGGACCTGGTGGATCCCGTCGGTGGTGTGCTGCCCTGGGTGCTGTCGGCGCGGAGCGCAGCGGCGCTCGCGGATCAGGCGAGCCGCCTGGCATCGCAGGTGACAGCGCGTGATTCGGCGGCGGTCGACATCGGCTACTCGCTGGTGACCTCACGCACCGGATTCAACCATCGGGCCGTGCTGCTGGCCGCCGATCGGGACGGGTTGCTGGCCGAGGCCGCGGCGCTGGGCCGTGGCGAGGCCCGCGCGGGCGTCGTCACCGGTCGCGTGGTGGCCGGGTCGACGGGCGCGGTGTTCTCCGGTCAGGGGGCGCAGTGGGCCGGGATGGCCGCCGGGCTGCGCGTGTATCCGCTGTTCGCCGAGCACTTCGATGCGATTGTCGCGCACCTGGAGCCGCTGCTGGAGCAGCCGGTGTCACTGACCGACGCGCTCGCCGATCCCGCTCGGGTCGACGACACCGTCTTCGCGCAGGCCGGGTTGTTCGCCTTCGAGGTGGCGTTGTTCCGGCTGCTCGAGTCGTGGGGTGTGCGGGTCGAGGTGGTGGCCGGTCATTCGATCGGTGAGATCGCGGCCGCGCATGTCGCGGGTGTGCTGTCGCTCGATGACGCGTGTGTGCTGGTCGCGGCCCGTGGCCGGTTGATGCAGGCGCTGCCGGCCGGTGGCGCGATGGTCGCCGTGGGTGCGCCGGAAGGCGAGGTGCTGCCGTTGCTCGTCGACGGGGTGTCGATCGCGGCGGTGAACGGTCCGTCGTCGGTGGTGCTCTCCGGTGTCGAGGCAGCGGTCCAGGCAACGGCCGAGGTGTGTGCCGAGAAGGGCTGGCGGACACACCGTTTGCGGGTCTCGCATGCCTTCCATTCCGCGCTCATGGAGCCGATGCTGGACGAATTCGCCGCGGTGGTCGCGGGTCTGACGTTCGAGCGTCCGGCCCTCGCGCTGGTGTCGACGGTGACCGGTGCCCGGGTCGGGGACGAGATGTCCGATCCGTCCTACTGGGTCGGTCAGGTGCGCGGCACCGTGCGCTTCGCCGACGCGGTCACCACCATGACCGAGGCGGGCGTGAGCCGTTTCGCCGAAGTCGGGCCGGACGCCGTGCTCGTCCCGATGATCAGCCAGATCACCGAGGCGGCCGGGGACACGACCACCACGATGGTGGCGCTGGCCCGCCGGGACAACGCCGACGCGCCGACCCTGACGGCCGGACTGGCCGGGCTGTCCGTGTCCGGCGCCGATGTGGACTGGGCGGCACTGTTCGCCGGCACCGGCGCGCGCCGCGTCGACCTGCCCACCTACGCCTTCCAGCGGCAGCGCTACTGGCTGACGGACAGCACGGCCGGTGGCGACGCCCGCGCCCTCGGCTTCGTCGCCAGTGACCATCCGCTGGTCTCGGCGGTGGTCGCCCAGCCCGAGTCCGATGCCGTCGCGCTGAGCGGCAGGCTCTCGGCGCGGACGCAGCCTTGGCTGACCGACCACGCGGTGCTGGACACGGTGCTGTTCCCCGGCACCGGGTTCGTCGAACTCGCCCTGCAGGCGGGCGCGGAGGTCGGCTGCCCGACCCTGGCCGAGCTGATCCTGCGCGCCCCGCTGACGCTGCCGGACCCGGCGGGCGTAGCGGTGCGCGTCGTCGTCGGCGCCGAGGACGAGCCGGGTCGCCGCGATGTGCGGATCTTCTCGCGCCCCGACAGCGCCGCGGCGTCGTGGACCCTGAACGCCGAGGGCGTGCTCGCGGCGGACAGCGACACCGTGCCGGTGGATCTCACCCAGTGGCCCCCGACCGGTGCCACCGTGGTCGATCTCGACGGCGTCTACGACACCCTCGACGAGCAGGGCTACCACTACGGACCGGTGTTCCGCGGGCTCACCGCCGTCTGGCGGGACGACGCGGGCATCTACGCCGAACTCGCCCTGCCCGACCAGGCCCGCGCGGAGGCACCGCGATTCGGGCTGCACCCGGCACTGCTCGACGCCGCCCTGCACGCCCTGCGCGTCGCGGGCGAACCGGCCTCGCCGGGCACCGGCATCGCGCTGCCGTTCGAGTGGTCGGGGGTCACCGTCCACGCGCACGGGGCCGACACCCTGCGCGTTCGCCTCGTCCGGGTCGGGGCGAGCGGGGTCTCGATCGACCTCGCGGACGCGACCGGCGCGCCCGTCGCGACCGTGCGGCACCTGGCCTCCCGGCCGATCGACCCCGCCCAGCTCACCACCGGCACCGAGATCGCCCGGTCGGCGCTGTTCCGGGTCGAATGGACGCCGATCACGCTGCCGGACACCGGGATCGCCACGGTCACCTGGCCGGAACTGGGGGAGCAGGTGCCCCCGGCGGTGATCCTGGACTGCCCGGTGGGCATCGACCCCGCCGTCATCCACGCCGCCACCCGGGACGTTCTCGGGGTACTCCAGTCCTGGATCGCCGAGCCCGCCTACGCGGAATCGGTGCTGATCGTCCGGACCAGCGGCGCGATCTCGGTGGCGGGCGAGGACATCACGAACCTGGCCGGCGCCGCGATCGGTGGTCTGGTGCGGTCCGCGCAGTCGGAGAACCCGGGCCGGATCATTCTGGTCGACACCGCCGCCCTCGATGCGCTGCCGGACAGTCTGATCGGCGGACTCCTGGTCGCCGGTGAACCGCAGGTCGCCGTGCGTGACGGTGTCGTGTACGCCGCGCGTCTCGCCCGATCCGCCCCTCCGGCAGGAACTTCCACCGTGGACGAGCTGTTCGGGCCGGAGGAGACGGTCCTGCTCACCGGTGCGAGCGGTGCGCTGGGTGGCTTGTTCGCCCGGCACCTGGTCGACAAACACGGTGTCCGTCGCCTGCTGTTGCTGAGCAGGCGTGGCGAATCCGGTCCGGGTGCCGCCGAATTGCGGGCGGCGCTGGAGGATTCGGGTGCCGAGGTCTCGTTCGTCGCGTGTGATGTCGCCGACCGCGCCGCGTTGGCCGCCGCTATTGCCGATATCCCTGCGGCACAACCCTTGTCCGGCGTGTTCCACCTGGCCGGCGTTCTCGACGACGGTGCCATCGGCTCCTTGACCCCCGACCGCGTGGCCACTGTCCTGCGGCCCAAGGTCGACGCCGCTCTGCACCTGCACGAGCTCACCGCCGATCTCCCGCTGACGACGTTCGTGCTGTTCAGCTCGGTGGCCGGAGTCTTCGGCAACCCGGGCCAGGGCAACTACGCCGCGGCCAATGCCGTCCTCGACGCGCTGGCCGCGCATCGCCGCGGCATCGGGCTGGCGGGGACGTCGCTGGCCTGGGGCATGTGGGACGGCGGCATGGCGGGGGAACTCAGCCAGGTCGACCTGCAGCGCATCGCCCGCTCGGGCCTGCTGCCGCTCGCGGCGGAGCAGGGCCTGGCCCTCTTCGACGCCGCCCTCCGGATCGACACGGCCGCACCGGTTCTCGCGCGGGTGGATCTGGATGCCCTGCGCGGCGCCGGATTCGCCACGCCCGTACTGTTCACCGGCCTGGTCCCGCACCGCCGCAAGGCGGCCTCCGGCGCCGCGACCGCCCTGCGTACCCGGTTGGCGGGCACACCCGACGGCGAACGTGCGGGTGTGCTCGTCGAGATCGTGCGCGGCCAGGTCGCCACGGTGCTCGGACATCAGGACCTGAACGCGGTCGCCGCCGACAAGGCGTTCGGTGACCTGGGTTTCGACTCGATCACCGCGATCGAGTTCCGCAACGCCCTCAAGGCGGTGACGGGTCTGCCGTTGCCCGCCACCCTGGTGTTCGACTACCCGACGCCGCAGGCGCTGGCCGACTACCTGGCCGCGGAGTTCGCCGGGACCGGTCAGGACGTGGCGGTCACCGCGAGCCGGTCCGCCGACGGTGACCCGATCGCCGTCGTCGGCATGGCGTGCCGCTACCCCGGCGGCGTCCGCTCGCCCGAGGACCTCTGGGAACTGGTCCGGCTCGGCGGGGACGCGGTCACGCCGCTGCCCACCGACCGTGGCTGGGACCTCGCCGGGCTCTACGATCCCGAACCCGGCCGGGCGGGCAAGTCCTACACCCGCGAGGGCGGCTTCCTGCACACCGCCGCCGACTTCGACGCCGACTTCTTCGGCATCGGGCCCAACGAGGCGACGATGATGGACCCGCAACAGCGGCAGCTCCTGGAGACCTCCTGGGAGGCGCTCGAACGCGCCGGGGTCGATCCCGCTGTGCTGCGCGGGAGTTCGACCGGGGTGTTCACCGGCGTGATGTACCACGACTACGCGCAGGGCAACGGCGGCAATGCCACCGGCAGCCTCGTCTCGGGCCGGATCTCCTACACGCTCGGCCTGGAAGGTCCCGCCGTGTCGGTGGATACGGCGTGCTCGTCGTCGCTGGTGGCGATGCACCTGGCCGCGCAGTCGCTGCGCTCGGGCGAGTGTGATCTGGCGCTGGCCGGTGGTGTCGCCGTCATGGCGACCCCGGAGACGTTCGTGGAGTTCAGCAGGCAGCGCGGCTTGTCGCCGGACGGGCGATGCAAGTCGTTCTCCGACACCGCCGATGGTGTCGGCTGGTCCGAGGGCGCGGGCGTGCTCGTGCTGGAACGGCTCTCCGACGCCCGCCGCAACGGTCATCAGGTGCTGGCGGTGCTGGCGGGTTCGGCGGTCAACCAGGACGGCGCGTCCAACGGGTTCACCGCGCCCAACGGTCCGTCGCAGCGCCGGGTGATCCGCCAGGCCCTCGCCAATGCCGGGGTCGCTCCGGCGGAGGTGGATGTCGTCGAAGCGCACGGCACCGGAACGACTTTGGGTGATCCGATCGAGGCGCAGGCCCTGCTGGCCACCTATGGCCAGGATCGTGCCGAGGACCGTCCGCTCTGGTTGGGCTCGTTGAAGTCGAACATCGGGCACGCGCAGGCGGCGGCCGGTGTGGGTGGCGTGATCAAGATGATCATGGCAATGCGGCACGGCGTGCTGCCCCGCACCCTGCACGCGGATCAGCCCAGCACCAAGGTGGATTGGACGCAGGGGAATGTGCGGCTGCTGTCCGAGGCCGTGGCGTGGCCGGAGGTGGATCGGCCGCGGCGTGCGGGGGTGTCCTCGTTCGGTATCAGTGGGACGAACGCGCACGTCATCGTGGAACAGGCGCCGCCGGTGGAGGTTTCGTCGCCTGCGGTGAAGACCGCGCCGGTCGGCGGGGTCGTGCCGTGGGTGGTGTCGGCGCGCAGTGGCGCGGCGCTCACCGGTCAGGCCGCCCGGCTGGCCGACCATGTGGCCGACCACGGCCAGGACCCGCTCGATGTCGCCTTCTCGCTGGTCGCCACCCGCGGCGTGTTCGATCATCGCGCGGTGGTCCTTGCCGACGACCGCGACGGGCTCCTCGCGGGCACGCGGGCGGTCGCCGACGGTGCTCCCGGTGTGGTGAGCGGCCGGGTGGTCGCCGGGTCGACCGGTCTCGTGTTCTCCGGTCAGGGCGCGCAATGGGCGGACATGGCCGCCGGGCTCCGGGTGTACCCGGTGTTCGCCGACCGGTTCGACGACATCATCACGCGACTGGAACCTCTGCTCGGACAGTCGGTTCCGCTCACGGCGGCCTTGGCCGACGACACGCTGATCGACCGAACGGTCTACGCGCAGGCCGGGCTGTTCGCCTACGAGGTGGCCCTGTTCCGGCTGCTCGAGTCGTGGGGCGTGACGGCCGACGTGGTGGCCGGTCATTCGATCGGTGAGGTCGCGGCCGCGCATGTCGCGGGTGTGCTGTCGCTCGACGACGCGTGTGTGCTGGTGGCGGCGCGGGGCCGGTTGATGCAGGCGCTGCCTGCGGGCGGGGCGATGATCGCGGTGGGTGCGCCGGAGGCGGACGTGCTGCCGTTGCTGGGCGAGGGGGTGTCGATCGCGGCGGTGAACGGTCCGTCGTCGGTGGTGCTCTCCGGGGTCGAGGCGGCGGTCCACGCCGCGGCCGAGGTGTGTGCCGAGAACGGTTGGCGCACACACCGACTGCGGGTCTCGCACGCGTTCCATTCCGAGCTGATGGAGCCGATGCTGGCCGAATTCGGCTCGGTGGTCGAAGGTTTGGCCTTCGAGCGTCCGCGCCTGCCGTTGGTGTCGACGGTGACCGGTGCGCGGGTCGTCGACGAGATGTCCGATCCGGCGTACTGGGTGCGACAGGTCGCCGCCACGGTGCGGTTCGCCGCTGCCGTCACCACGATGTCGGAGCTGGGCGTGGCCCGGTTCGCCGAGGTCGGCCCCGACGCCGTCCTGACACCGATGGTCGCGCAGACCCTGGACACCACGACCGCCCTCGCGCTGACCCGGCGCGACAAGGCCGACCCCACGACCCTGGTGACCGGCCTGGCCCGGCTCCACGTCGCGGGCGGAACCGTCGACTGGATGCGCTACCTCGCCGGCACCGGGGCCACCCGGACGGAGTTGCCGACCTACGACTTCCAGCACCGCCGGTTCTGGGCCACCAGCCCGCTGGGAACCGGCGAGGCCAACACCCTCGGCCTGCGCGGCACCGAACACGCCATGGTGGGCGCGCTGGTGGCCCAACCCGAGAGCGGCGGTCTCCGGCTCACCGGCAGGCTGTCCACGGCCACGCATCCGTGGCTGGCCGACCATGATGTGCTCGGTGTGGTGCTGCTGCCCGGCACCGGCTTCGTCGAATTGGCCACCTACGCGGCCGATCTCGTCGACTGCCCGGAACTGGCGGAGCTCACGCTGCTGTCCCCGCTGGTCTTCGACGGGCACGCGGGCGCGCACATCCAGGTCATCGTGGGTGACGGCGACGAGAACGGGCACCGCCGAGTCGACGTCTACTCGCGCGGCGACGACGACGATCCGACGGTCCCGTGGACCCACCACGCGGAGGGCACCGTGCGCCCCGCCGTCGAGTCCGGCGAACAGCCGGACTGGACCGACTTCGCCCAGTGGCCACCCGCCGACGTCACCGAGGTCCGGCTGGACGGCGCCTATGCCGAACTCGCCGACCACGGCTACCACTACGGCCCCGCCTTCCAGGGGCTGGAGTCGCTGTGGCGGCGCGGTGCGGATCTGTTCGCCGAGGTCGCCCTGCCCGAGCAGACCTCGGCGCGGGGCTACGGCGTGCACCCGGCGCTGCTCGACGCGGCCATGCACGCGCTGTCCTTCGGGCTGCCCGAGGGCGTGGACGAGACCGCCGAACGCCCGACCCTGGTGCCGTTCGCGTGGTCGTCGGTGCGGGTGCACGCCGACGGCGCACGGCGGGTCCGGGTTCGGCTGAGCTGGCTGAACCAGGGCACCGTCACCCTGACCATGACCGATGCCGGCGGCGCTCCGCTGCTGTCGGTGGGGTCGCTGGCCCTGCGCCCGATGTCGGCCGAACTGCTCTCCGCGCCGACCCGTGCACGCGACGCGCGGTACGAGCTGAGCTGGCGACCCGGCCCGGCGCTGGGCGAAGCGGACACGTCCTGGGCCGAATGGGAGGCGCAGCAGCCTGCTGCCGTGGTCGTCCACCGGGTCGCGGTCGACCGGGCCGAGGTGCCGGAGCGGCTGCGCGTCGCGCTGCACGGCACGCTCGGTGTCGTCCAGGAGTTCCTGAGTGACGAGCGGTACGCCGCGAGCACGCTGGCGCTGGTCACCGACAGCACCGACGATCCGGCCGCGGCCGCGGTCTGGGGTCTGGCGCGGGCGGCACAGGCCGAGCACCCGGGTCGGATCGTGCTCGTCGAGGCCGCCGCCGACCAGCCGGCCGAACAGCTGGTCGCCGCCGTCGCGACCGGCGAACCCGAACTGGCCGTGCGCGCGGACGGGACGTGGGTACCGCGGCTCGTCCGCGCGGTCGCCCCGACCGGCGAGCGGACGACACCGTGGGATCCCGACCGCACCGTCCTGATCACCGGCGGCACCGGCGGGATCGGCCGTCTCCTGGCCGAACACCTGGTGGTGGTACACGGTGTGCGGCACCTGCTGCTGGTCGGCAGGCGCGGACCGGACGCCGCGCCGGGACTCGTCGACGAGCTCGCGGCCCTGGGCGCCCAGGCCCGGGTCGTCGCCTGCGATGTCACCGATCGGGCGGCCCTGCGCGAGTTGCTCGCCGCGATCCCGGCGGAGCGTCCGCTCGGGGCGATCGTGCACGCGGCGGGCGCGGCCTACAACGGCCTCGTCGACGCCATGACCCCCGCGCAGATCGATGTCTCCCTCGGCGCCAAGGCCGACGCCGCCTGGCATCTGCACGAGCTGACCCGCGACACCGAACTGTCGGCCTTCGTGCTGATCTCCTCGGTGGCCGGGTCGATCCTGCCCGCGGGCCAGGGCGGCTACGCGGCGGCCAATGTGTTCCTCGACGCGCTCGCCGCGTACCGCCACGGCGTCGGCCTGCCCGCCACCTCCCTCGCCTACGGGCTGTGGGGCATCGACACCGGCATGGCGCAGTGGCTCGGCGAGGCCGACCGGCAGCGGATGCGTCGCCAGGGCCTGCCACCGCTGGCGGCGGACAAGGCGCTGGCCCTGTTCGACGCCGCGGTGGCGGCCGATCGTCCGGCGCAGGTGCTCGTCGAGATCGACGCGGCCGTCCTGCGGACCAGGGAGTCGGTGCCACCGGTGCTCGGTGACCTGGTCCGGCGCGCCGGGCGCAGGCAGAGCAGCGGCGCGCCCGACGCGGGCGCGGTGCGCAGGCAGCTGGCGCACCTGTCCGAGGCGGAGCAGGAGCAGTGGCTCCAGACGCACATCCTCGAGACCGCGGCGCGGCTGCTCGGACACGAGAGCGTCGACGCGCTCGACGCCGAGCGGGACTTCCTCGAATCCGGCTTCGACTCGCTGGCCGCGATGGAGTTGCGCACCACGCTCAACGCCTCCACCGGGCTGACCCTGCCGACCGCCGCGATCTTCGACCAGAAGACACCGGCCGGGCTGGCCCGCTACCTGCGCGCGGAACTCGCCGCGGTCGCGCAGCCGGGGCAGCGATCGGGCACCGACGAGTCGCTGTACGGGATGTTCCGCGGTGCGGTGCAGAACGGCCGCGCCCGCACCGGCTTCGACCTGTTGCGGGTCGCGGCGCAGCTGCGGGAGCGGTTCGCCTCGGCGGCCGACCTGGACGAGCTGCCGGTGCCGACCCGGCTCGCGACGGGGTCCGACCTCCCGCGGATCATCTGCGTCAACCCGCCGCTGGCCACCGGCGGCGCGCACCAGTACGCCAGGGTCACCGCGCACCTGCGGACCGGCCGCGAGGTCGTGGTGCTGCCGCCGATCGGCTTCGCGGCCGACGAGCCACTGCCCGCCACGCCCGAGGCGGCACTGGAAACGCTGGCGTGCGGCGTGCTCGAGGCCGCGCAGGGCGAACCGTTCGTCCTGCTGGGGTACTCCTCGGGTGGCCTGCTGGCCTACCTCGTCACCGAGTACCTCGAAGCGGCCCAGGGTCCGGTGCCCGAGGGCGTCGCCATGATCGACACCTACCGGGTGCACGACGGCGGCGAATGGCTGCTGCGGGAGATGGCCGAGCACATGGTGTCGCGGGAGGCCGAGTTCGGCCGCTTCGACGCCGCCCGGCTGTCCGGCATGGGCTGGTACGTCCAGCTGATGCAGGAGATGGTGCCCGGTTCCGTCAGCACCCCGGCGCTGCTCGTCCAGTGCGCGCAGTCGTTCCTGGCGGATCCGGCGCAGCGGCCGGACTGGCAGGCCAGGGGCTGGGACCCGGCGCACACGGTGGTGCCGGTCGAGGCCGACCACTTCACCGTCCTGGAGAGCGGTTCGGCCGACGCGGCCGCCGCCATCGAGGACTGGCTGGAGTCCTGAACCGGGCGGCCGGGTGAGCGCCGCGCTCACCCGGCCACCCGGCTAGCGGGCCAGGGCCCGTGCGCTGTGCTCGCGGATCAGGCCGCCGATGCCGTCGAGGTTCGCGTCGAGGTAGAAGTGGCCACCGGGGAACGTGGTCGCGGTGAAGTCGCCGGTGGTGTGCGTGCCCCAGGCCTGGATGTCGGCGAGCTGCGCGTCGGCGTCGTCCGCGCCGGCCAGCGCGACGATCGGGCTGGCCACGGTGGTCTCCGTGGCGCACGTGTAGGTCTCGATGGCGCGATAGTCGTTGCGCGTGATCGAGAGGATGAGCTGACGGAACTCGGGATCGGCGAGCAGCGCCGGTGGGGTGCCGCCGAACTCGAGCAGCTGCGCGGCCAGTTCCCGATCGCCCAGCAGATGCACGGTTCCCGGCTGCGGGGCCGACGGGGCGCGGCGGCCGGAGGCGAACAGCACGCGCGCGGTCGAGCCCGCCTGCTCCAGCCGCCGGCAGGTCTCGAAGGCGACCACCGAGCCCATGCTGTGGCCGAAGGCGAAGAAGTTCTCGTCGCCGTCGAGCGCCTCGATCAGCTCGGGCAGCAGCCCGTCGACGAGGCCGGAGATGCTGTCCACCAGCGGTTCCTGCCGCCGGTCCTGCCGCCCGGGGTACTGCACGGCGAGCACGTCGAAGTCGGCGCCGATCGACTTGGCCAGCGGCCCGTACGCGAGGGCCGAACCGCCTGCGTGCGGGAAGCAGACCAGCTTCCGGGATTCCGCGCCGGGGGCGGGGGAAAGGCGACGTAGCCAGCGAGTACCCATAGGGCGGAGGGCCTTTCGAGAGAACTGAAGTACGAGCTCCTCGAATGTACCCGGGGGTCACGCGATCACGCCTGTCGGCGAAGGCGGGCGCACGCCGCGGCCACCCGACGCGCGGGTGGCCGCGAGGGTTCAGGCGTCGAGGTCGCTGGCGACCAGTTCGGTGATCTTGTCCAGGGTCGGCTGGTCGTCGCTGGTGATCACCACTTCGGCGCCCTGACCGGCGCCGAGGGTCATGATCATCAGCGCCGAACCCGCGTCGACCGGCTCGCCGCCGACCAGCGCGATGGTGACCGGAACCCCGGCCGCGCCGACCGCCTCGGCGATCAGGGCGGCGGGACGGGCGTGCAGGCCGACCGAGGAGCCGACGGTGACGGTGGTGCTGGCCATGGGATATCTCCTTGTGTGTGAACGGGTTACGCGGTGGTGCGGACGGGGGACGCGGACTGCGTGCGGGTGAACTCCTTGGCGAGGGTGACGCTCAGCGCGGCGACCACGGTGCCCGCCAGCAGCGCCAGCACGAACCAGCCGAGGTGGCCGATCGCGAAGAACACGAAGATGCCGCCGTGCGGTGCGCTCAGCGTCACGCCGGTGGCCATCACCAGGCCGCCGGTGACCGCGCCGCCGAGCATCATCGAGGGCAGCACGCGCAGCGGGTCGGCCGCGGCGAACGGGATCGCGCCCTCGGAGATGAACGAGGCGCCCAGCAGCCAGGCGGCCTTGCCGTTCTCTCGCTCGGCCTCGGTGTAGAGGCGCGGGCGCACGGTGGTCGACAGCGCCATCGCCAGCGGCGGCACCATGCCCGCGGCCATCACCGCGGCCATGACCCGCAGCGTCGCGGGATCGGTCACCGACAGGCCTGCCGCGGCGAAGGAGTACGCGGCCTTGTTGACGGGCCCGCCCAGGTCGAAGCACATCATCACGCCCAGGATGACACCGAGCGCGACCGCGGAGGTGCCGGACAGGCCGTTGAGCCAGTCGGTGAGTCCGCTGGTCACGGCCGCGAGCGGCTTGCCGAGCAGCACGAACATGGCCACGCCGACGATCAGCGAGGCGAGCAGCGGAATCACGACCACCGGCATCAGGCCGCGCGCCCACGTCGGCACCGGCAGCCTGCCGACCCACAGCGCCGCGAACCCGGCGACCAGCCCGCCGACCAGACCGCCCAGGAATCCCGCCCCGACGAACACCGCGATCGCGCCCGCCGTGAAACCCGGTGCGAGACCTGGCCGGTCGGCGATCGCGAAGGCGATGTACCCCGCCAGCGCGGGCACCAGGAAGCCGAACGCCAGCGCGCCGATCTGGAACAGGACCGCGCCGAAGTAGGTGCCGAGGCCACCGTCGGGCAGATCGGTGATCGAGTTGTTCAGCACGATGTCCTTCGCGCTGTCGGAGATCTCGTACCCGCCGAGCAGGAAGCTCAGTGCGATCAGCAGACCGCCCGCCGCGACGAACGGGATCATGTAGCTGACCCCGGTGAGCAGGATCTGCCGCAGCCGCGTGCCCCAGCCTATGCCCTTGGCCGCCGAGGCCGCCGGTGCCGGTGCCGTGCCGCCCACCGTCGCCGCACCCGGGGCCGCGCTCGCCGCGACGGCCTCCGCGATCATCGTGTCCGGCTCGTTGATGGCCCGTTTGACGCCCGACTCGACCACCGGCTTGCCCGCGAACCTGCCCCGATCCTTCACCCCCACATCGGTCGCGAAGATGACCGCGTCGGCCGCCGCGATCGTGGCGGGGTCCAGCTTGTCGCCGCCACTGGATCCCTGGGTCTCGACGGCCACGTCGACCCCGGCGCGCTCACCGGCGGCGACAAGAGAGTCGGCGGCCATATAGGTGTGCGCGATGCCGGTCGGACAGGCGGTCACCGCGACGATCCGCAGCCGCCGTCCTCCGGTCACGCTTCCGACGGAAGTCTCTGCGGTGCTGCCTGTTTCGGCAGTCGGAGCTGTTCCTGCCTGCGTCACACCACCGACTGCGGAACTCGGGGCGCTCGACCCACCGCGCACATCGGCGCCTGCTGAGGATTCATCAGCGGCTGCGGCGTTGGTGGTCGCTGCGCCCCTGCTCCCTGCAACACGGTCGGCCGCCGCCGCACCGATGGCAGTGGCATTGCCTGCTGCCGCGGCCCCTGCCGAGCTCTCCGCCTGTGCGGTGTCGGTTGTCGCTGTGCCCTCGGTAGCTGCGGCGCTGTCGGTTGGTGCGGCACCTGTGGCAGTGGCCGTGTCCGCGTGTGCGGTGTCGGTTATTGCTGTGCCCTCGGTGGCTCCGGCGCTGTCGGCTGCGGCGGCACCGCTTCCCTCGCCGGCGCCCTTCGCTGCGGAGCCAGCGGCTGTTGCGTCGCCACCGGGCGCGACACCGGCTGTGGCCGCTGGGCGTTGCTGTCCTGTGGCGGGCGGTGGGTTGATGACGCCGTCGACCAGGGCGACGACGTGGGCGGGGGTCGCGGCCGATCGCAGGTCGGCGACGAAGGCCGGGCGGACGAGCGCGCGGGCCAGGGACGACAGCAGTTTCATGTGTTCGGCGCCCGCTCCCTCGGGGGCAGCGATCAGGAACACCAGGTCGGCGGGGCCGTCGGGGGCGCCGAAGTCGACGCCGGGGGAGAGGCGGGCGAAGGCGAGGGACGCGCTGGTGACGGCCGCCGATCGGCAGTGCGGGATGGCGATGCCGCCGGGGAGTCCGGTGGCCGACTGCGCTTCCCGGTCCAGCGCCGCCCGGCTCACGGCGGCGGCGTCGCTCGCGCGGCCCGCCGCGGCGAGCTCGCCCGCGAGCGCGGTGATCACCGCGTCCTTGTCGGCACCGAGCTCGGCGTCGAGCGTGATCAGGTCGGTGGTGATGATCGAATCGGCCATCGTGGTGTCTTTCGCGAGTGGGGGTGGAACGGTCAGCTGGTCGGCAGGGGGCGGGCGGTGACGGCGTCGAGCGCGATGTCGGCCGGACCGGGCAGTTCGGTGCCCGGCAGTGCGGTGGCCGCGCTGCCGTAGGCGACGGCGGCGCGCAGCCGGTCGGCCGGGTCCGCGCCGGCCAGATCGGCGAGCAGATAGCCCGCGAGGGCGGAGTCGCCCGCGCCGACGGTGCTGCGCGGCACGATCGGCGGGGCAGCGGCGAACCAGGCGTCCTCGGCGGTGACCAGCACCGCGCCTGCCGCGCCGAGGGTCGCCAGCACCGCGCCGACCCCGCGATCGATCAGGCTCGCGGCGGCCGTGGCGGCGGCTACGGGATCGTTGAGCTCGACCGGGTCGAGCCCGGTCAGCTGGGCGAGTTCGTCGGAGTTCGGCTTGATGAGATCGGGTGCGGTGCATGCTGATTCGGCGAACAGGGCCAGCAGCGGCGCGTCGGAGGTGTCGACCGCGATCCGGGTGCGGGCCGCCCCGTTCGGAGGCGCGCACAGCGTGGTGACCAGTTCGGCGTACCAGTCGACCGGCACCCCGGGCGGCAACGAACCGGACAGCACGATCCACGCCGCCTCAGCGCTCAGCTCGACCAGCACCGTCGTCAGCGCGGCCAGCTCGCGGCCGGTCAGCGGGCGGCCGGGTGCGTTGATCTTGGTGGTGGTGCCGTCGGTTTCGGCGATCGTCAGATTCACCCGCGGCTCGCCCGGCACCGGCACCGTGCGGAAACCGATTCCCGCCGTGCGCAATCCGTGCACGACCGGATCGTCCTCGGCGCCGGGCAGCACGGCCACCACCGGCGCGCCACCGGCGGCGACGACCCGCGCGACATTGACGCCCTTGCCACCGGGCTGCGCGGTGACCCCGGCGGCCCGATGCACCTGTCCGCGCCGCAACGGCTCGGTGAGCGTGACCGTCCGGTCCACACTCGGGTTCGCGGTCAGGGTGACGATCATGCGAGCACCACCTCGATACCCGCCGCGACCAGGTCCGCGTGCGCGGTGGCCGGAATCTCGGTATCGGTGACCAGCACGTCGATGTCATCGGTGCTGCCGAAGCGCACGAAGTCCTCCCGGCCGACCTTGCCCGCGTCGGCGACCACCACGACCCGGTCGGCGGCGGCGATCATCGCGCGCTTCACCGCGGCCTCCTCGGGATCGGGCGTGGACAGCCCGTGCCGGACGGTGAGCGCGTTGGTGCCGACGAAGGCGACATCAACGCGCAGCTCACCGAGCAGGCGCAGCGTCTCGGCGCCGACGGCCGCCTGGGTGACCCCGCGCACCCGCCCACCGAGCAGGTGCACCCGCACCCCGGCGAAGCCGGTGAGCCGGGTGGCGATCGGCAGCGAGTTGGTGACCGCGACGAGGTCGAGATCGGTGGGCAGCTCGGCGGCCACCCTGGCCGCCGTCGTGCCGGCGTCGAACAGCACGCTGCCGCCGGACGCGGGCAGGAAGCGCTGGGCCAGCACGGCGATGCGGTCCTTCTCGGCGGCGCGGGTGCTGTCGCGTTCGGCGGTGCCCAGCTCGATGGTGGTCAGCGCGCCCGCCCCGACCGCGCCGCCGTGCACGCGCCGGATCAGGCCGAGCCGGTCCAGCACGGCGAGGTCGCGCCGCACGGTCTCGGTGGTGACCCCGTACTGGTCGGCCAGTTCGGCGACGGAGACCCGCCCGCGATGCCCGATCAGGGCCGCGATCGCCTGCTGCCGTTCCTCGGCGTACATGGGTTCCTCCGCTTCGGTGAATGTGTACTCATGTTGTTTTATGCCCGATTGTGTGGCTTTGTCAACCGTTTTTGGTGAGGCGAGTCACAATCGTTGCCGCCGCCTATCACGGGTCACGGCCGGACCGAAGGTGCCCGCGGTCACATCCGCGCGCTGCGCGTGGCGGGCATCACCGTGGAAGACGTTGCAGGTCAAGCGGTTTCGGAGTGGCTGTCACGCCCCGTTTACGTGTCACGTCGAAGATCGACATGTGCGCGGGTGACGCTGACCCGCATGTGGCGAATCGCAGTGCGACCCCGTGTCACGGCCCTGGCCTGCGAGGTGTGCGGGCGGCTGCCGCACCCGCGCCGCACCCGGCTGGCGCTGGCCAAATTGGCGGCGGTGTTCCCGGTGGAGCTGGCGCTGCACGCGCTGGTGATCCACCTGCACCCGCCCTACCTGCTCACCGTCGCCCTGCTGACGATCACCACCACGATCCTGGTCATCTGGGTGGTCGAACCGGGCGCGATGCGCATGCTGGGCGGCTGGCTGCACGGCCCGGAACTCCGGCACCGGGACCGGATCGACGAGGCGCAGGCACTGTGGCGGATCCGGGTCAGGCTGGCGGATCGGCCGGGCGCACTGGAGACGCTGGCCAAACACCTGGCCCATCGCGAGGCCAACATCCTGACCGTGCACGTGCATCAGCTCGAGGACGCGGTGCTCGACGAACTCGTCGTCGCCGCGCCCGAGGGGGTCACCGTGCACAGCCTCACCTCGGCGGTGGTGCAGGCGGGTGGTTCGGGCGTGCGGGTCTGGCCAGCCACGGTGCTGTCGCTGATCGACGGCCAGACCAAGGCGCTGGCCATCGCGGCCCGCATAGTGGGCGATCCGGACGAATTACCCTTGGCTGTCGCCGAATTGCTCGGTGCGCGCTATCTCGCGCCGGGCACGCCCGACGCGGGCGATGTGGGCGAGGGCACCGTGCTCGAACTCGAACGCGACGACGGTCGCTGGGGCTTCGTCCGCCCCGACGAACCGTTCACGCCCGCCGAGATCGCGCGTGCGCACCGGCTGGCGGACCTGGCCGCGCTCACCGCGCGCCTGCGGTGATCAGTCGAAGCCGAGATCGGCGGTGAGGGGATCGCGTAAAGCACCCTCGGCAGCCCGTAGTCGGTCGGTCACCGAGGTGAGCAGGTCCATCGAGTCCTGGGAGAGCCCACAGGCGAGGAGGGTCAGGTAGCGGATGGCACCGTTGGTAATGCGCTGAGCGAGGAGAACGTCCGGGTCGGCGGGTGCGGCCGAGTGTTCGACGAGGGTCACGACAGGGGCACTCACAATCTCGGAACGTGCTGCTGGGTACGCTGCTGTCTACTTACGAGTATGACGCACCTTACATCCCCCCTGGGGTCTGTGAACCACGGCTCGCATGCGAAAGTTCAGCGATGAGTCAGTTCGCCGACTATCAGAACGAGATCTACCTGGCCGCGCTCGGTGGGAACCTGCCCGAATTTCCCATGGACTACGCGACGCTCGAGCGCAAGGCGACCGCCGCGTTGCCGGATACCCTGCTGAACTACATCGCCGGTGGCGCGGGCGACGAGCTCACCCAGCGCCGCAACGCCGAGGCCTTCGCGGACTGGGGCCTGGTGCCCCGGATGCTGGTCGGGGCGACCGAGCGCGACCTCACCGTCACCGCCTTCGGGCACACCTTCGCCAGCCCGCTGTTCCTGGCGCCGGTCGGCGTGATCGGGCTGGTCGGCGAGAACGGCCACGGTGACATCGCGGTGGCGCAGGCGTCGGCCAAAACCGGTGTGCCCGCGATGTTCTCGACCCTGATGGAGGACCCGCTCGAGGACGTGCGGCCGCACGCGGGCGACACACCGTCGTTCTTCCAGCTGTACACGCCGAAGAACCGGGAGCTGGCCGAGAGCCTGGTGCGTCGCGCCGAGGCCGCCGGGTACGCGGGCATCACCGTCACCCTCGACACCTGGGTGCCCGGCTGGCGGCCGCGCGACCTGTCCAGCGGCAACTTCCCCCAGCTGCGCGGGCACGTGCTGAAGAACTACACCAGCGACCCGGTGTTCCAGGCGATGGTCGGCTCCGACGACCCGAAGCTGATTGTCCTGCACTGGATCGCGACCTTCGGCAATTCCCTGACCTGGGACGACCTGACCTGGCTGCGCTCGCTCACCGATCTGCCGATCATCCTCAAGGGCATCTCGCATCCCGAGGACGCGCGCAAGGCGATCGACTTCGGCGCCGACGGCATCTACTGCTCCAATCACGGTGGGCGCCAGGCCAACGGCGGGCTCAGCGCGCTGGAGACGCTGCCCGGCGTCGTCGCGGCGTGTGACGACCGGGTGCCGGTGCTGTTCGACTCCGGCGTGCGTTCCGGCGCCGACGTGGTCAAGGCGCTCGGCCTCGGCGCGACCATGGTCGGGCTCGGCAGGCCGTACGTGTACGGGCTGGCGCTGGGCGGGGTCCGCGGGCTGGTGCACCTGCTGCGCAGCTACGCGGCCGAGGCGGATCTGCTGATGGCGGTCAACGGGTACCCCGATGTCGCCGCGGTGCGCGCGAACATCCGCCCGACGACCGCGGGCAACGCCACCCGCGGCTGATCGCGCGACGGTCCGACAAGCCCGTCATCGGACGGGTTTTCGGGCCGCGACGGTGGGCTCGCCCGGAACATGTCGGTGGCGTGCGGCATCATCTCCAGCACACCACGCTGTAGAACGCACCAACCTTCCGGAGTCCACGATGTCCTCGCCGAGCACCAAGTCCGCATCCCGCCGATCCGCCCCGCAGGTACTGTCCGAGGCCGAGCTCGCGCGCATCGCGGGTGAGCTGGCCGACGGGAAACCGCCGATGGTGTGGTTCACCGCCGCCGCCGTCGGTGTCGCGGAGGGCAAGTCGGGCAAGGTCGTCGCCCTCGGCGACCCGGCCGACGGCGACTTCCTGCAGGTGAAGCCCACCGGTTCCAAAGATGTGCTGTCGTTCGGACCGAGCGAGGTGACGCTGACCAAGCCGGCCCGCGCGACTACCGTAGCGCCGGGCGGATCCTCGCGGACCCGCCCGGAGAGTGTCCCCGAGCCGAGCAATCGAAAGGACCACACTGTGACCCAGCCGTCGACCCTGCCGAGCGCCGCACCGACGCCGCCCGCTCCTCGGTCGCTCGCGCCCGTCCCCGACGAGTCCGCCGCGCCCAAGCCGGCGACACCGCGTCCGGCGGCGGCGAAGACCCCGGCCGCGCGCAAGCCCAAGGCGCCCGAGGTGACCGTCACCCTCACCGGCTCCGCCGACGGCGAGTGGACCGTCGACGTGGTCAACGGCAAGAAGCGCAGCGTGAAGGGGCTGGCGGTGAGCAGTGGCGCCGTCGCCCAGGCCGCCAAGATCCTGCACCCGGAGGTCGAGGAAGTCGTGGCGGGCATCCTGGAGGCCGCGCGCGGCGCGCAGCAGGCCAAGGTCGCCCAGCTGCAGGCCGAACTGGAGGCGGCCAAAAGGCTCCTCGCCGAACTAGGAGACTGAGCATCGCCCCGCCCGCACAGCTCTATACCGCTGTGCTGGTGGGGTTTCCGGTACTGCGCAGGACCCGGGGCCCGGTGTTCTGGCGCAGGCCGTCGTGGAAGGCGAGGCCGAGGCGGTACTCCTTGGCGTGGTACATGGCGGCGTCCGCGGCGCGGATGAGGTCGTAGACCGTGGAGTCGGTCGGCCGGGTGCTCACGCAGGCGACGCCGATGCTCGCGGTGATGGGGATCTCGCCGCAGCTCAGGTCGAACGGGCGGACGAACGCGCCGAGCAACTGCTGGGCGAGCACGGCCGCCTCGGCCCGCCCACGGGCGGCGAGCACGACGAACTCGTCGCCGCCGTAGCGGGCCGCCACATCGCTGCGCCGGGCCGTGCGGCGGATGCGGGCGGCGGCCTCGGCGATCAGCTCGTCGCCGACCGCGTGCCCGTAGCTGTCGTTGACCATCTTGAAGCCGTCGAGGTCGATGAACAACAGGCACAACGGTTTTCCGGCCCACTCCCGGCGGTGCCGGTGCGGCGCCCGCAGCAGCGCGGCCCGGTTGAACAGCCCGGTGAGCAGATCGTGGTCGGCCTGGTACTGGGCGCGGCGCTCGCTGCGCAGGCTGCGGGCGATCGCGCGTTCACTGCGCACCAGCACGCCGACCAGCAGGGAGGTGAGCAGCAGGCAGATCACCACCCGGTCACCCGGACCGAGATCGGCGCCGACCACGCTCACCAGCGACGCGGCGACCAGGGCCACCGCGATCACCCCGGCGCGCCTGCGGGACCGGTGCGGGTGCGCGTCGTCGGCCACGTGGGTCACGCCCATGGTCGGGTGCAGCGCGGCCAGCCCGGCCAGCAGGTACGCCCACTGCTGGGGCACCAGCGCGAACCCGCTGTCGACCAGGACCGTGCCCGCGGCGGTGAGGCTTTCCAGCAGGCCGCCGACGAGGACCGCGATCAGCGCCGCCTGCAGCAGCCGCAGCGCGGTCTCGCTGCGGACCACGGTGGCCAGCGAATGCGCGAGCACGGTGAGCAGCAGCGCGTCGATCACCGGAAAGCTCGCGGCCAGCACGGTGTCGAAACCGTTGGGGTCGGCCAGGATCGGGGAGATCAGGAACGTCCACGAGGCCAGCAGCGCGCTGAGCCCGATCAGCATCGAGTCCAGCCACAGATCCCGGGCGCCCGCGACCCGGCGCGGTTGCAGCCAGCCCACCGCCGCCAGGCCGAGGCACAGGTAGGCGGCGGCGGTACACAGATCGTCGATCGGATGCCACGTATCGTGCAGACCGAGTTCGCGTATCGCGGTGCCCGAGGCGAACAGCGGGACGGACGCGGCCAGCAGATACCAGGGCACCCGGTGGGCGGGCCGGTGGCTGTACAGGCCGACGCCGATCATGGCCAGACTGCCCGCGACGATCAGGACCAGCAGCAGGAACGACAGCGACCGCGGGCCGAGCAGCGGTGCGAGCAGCGCGGCCCCCGCCGCGCCGAGCACGAGCGCGTACCAGCGTGGGCTCCGCTGGCGTGTCTCGCTGATGGTCATCGGCCCCCCTCGATCCTGCTGCGCACGCGACGAGCGCCGATCGAACGTGAGAGACGCTCAAAACCTTTACAACTCAGTCGATCATGACACGTCCGGTCCCCGGTTGTCGTGCCCTTGACGGCATTGCCGGATACCGATTCGGTACCCGATGTCCGGTGCCGCGCCGGCACGGTGTGTGGTGGGATCGCCGCAGCGTCGACGAGTACGGAGGAGCCGAAGGATGGACAGGTGGATCGCCCCGGGCCGGGTCAACCTCATCGGTGAGCACACCGACTACAACGACGGGTTCGTGCTGCCCATCGCCCTGTCGCTCGGGGTCGTCTGCGCGGCCGGGCCCACCGCCGACGGCCGGGTCCGGCTCACCTCGGCGCAGCGCCCCGGCGAGGTCGTCGCGGTCGCCGTGGACGAGCTTGCCGCGCAGCGTGATCGGGTGCCCGGCTGGGCGCGGTATCCGCTCGGCGTCGTGGTCGAGTTCGTGCGCCGTGGGTATCCGATCGCGGGGGTGCGCCTCGACGTCGACGGTGCCGTGCCGATCGGGGCGGGGTTGTCGTCCTCGGCGGCGCTGTGCTGCGCGGTGACGGTGGCGCTGCGGGATCTGTTCGCCCCGGGTCTCACCGATCGCGCCGTCGTCGAGATCGCCCGCGCGGCGGAGAACGAGTTCGCCGGGGTGCCGACCGGGGTGCTCGACCAGTCCGCCGCCATCCTGTGCACAGCGGGTCACGCGCTGTTCCTCGACGTCCGCGCCTACACCGCGCCCGACGGCCCGGAACCGGGTGCGGTGGAACAGATTCCGTTCGATCTCCCGGCCGCGGACCTGGCCCTGCTCGTCGCCGACACCGGCCACCCGCACGACCTCGCCGACGGCGCGTACGCCGAACGCCGGGCGCAGTGCGAGGCGGCTGCCGCCGCGCTGGGGGTGCCCGCCCTGCGCGACGTCACCACCGCCGCGCTGTCCCGGCTCACCGATCCGGTGCTGCGGCGCCGGGCGACCCATGTGGTCACCGAGAACGCGCGCGTGCTCGCCGTCGTCGACCGGCTGCGCTCGGGTGCCGACCCCAGGGCCGTCGGTGCGCTGCTCACCGCCTCGCACCGGTCGCTGCGCGACGATTTCGCGGTGTCGGCGCCCGCCCTCGATCTCGCGGTCGACGCGGCGCTGGCGGCGGGCGCGCACGGCGCGCGCCTGGTCGGCGGTGGTTTCGGCGGCAGCGTGCTGGCGCTGGTCGACCGCGCGGCGACCGACCGGGTCACCGCGCGGATCGAGGCTGAATTCGCCGCGGCGGATCTCGCCGCACCGCGGATCTTCACCGTCGAACCGGCCGCGGGCGCACGCAGACTGGACTGAACAAAAGTTCATTCATCGGCGAATCGGCGGGTGACGTGGCGCGCGAGCGCGCACAGTGGATCCATCCGAGAATGTTCGGCGGGCGACGCAGCCCGCGCCGTCGTCACCGACGCCCGTGCGCCGCCCGGCTCCAGGCCAGGAGGGACACGCTGTGCCACTTGCCGTTTCCACCACCACGCTCGACGCGTCGTCGACCTTGCGGCTCGACGCCGCGCCCGTCGACTACGCGCTCGTCGCCCTGTATTTCGTCTTCGTGCTCGGCATCGGGTTGATCGCCCGGCGCCGGGTGTCCTCCAGCGTCGACTTCTTCCTCTCCGGCCGATCCCTGCCCGCCTGGGTCACCGGGCTGGCGTTCATCTCCGCCAACCTCGGCGCGGTGGAGATCATGGGGATGTCCGCCAACGGTGCCCAATACGGCTTCCCGACGTTCAACTACTTCTGGATCGGCGCCGTGCCCGCCATGCTGTTCCTCGGCGTGGTGATGATGCCGTTCTACTACGGCTCCAAGGTCCGGTCGGTGCCGGAGTTCATGCGCAGGCGCTTCGGCACCGGCGCGCACCTGGTCAACGCGCTGAGCTTCGCGCTGGCCCAGGTGCTGATCGCCGGGGTGAACTTGTATTTGCTCGGCACCATCGTCAACGTGCTGCTGGGCTGGCCGCTGTGGATCTCGGTGATCGTGGCGGCGGCGATCGTGCTGTCCTATGTCACCCTGGGCGGGCTCTCGGCCGCGATCTACAACGAGGTGCTGCAGTTCTTCGTGATCGTGGCGGCGCTGCTGCCGCTGACCCTGGTCGGCCTGCACCGGGTCGGCGGCTGGGAAGGCTTGCAGGACAGGGTGACCGCCTCGCCGGGCGGGGCCGATCAGCTGAGCACCTGGCCGGGCACCGCGATGAGCGGGTTCACCGACAACTTCGCCTCGATCATGGGCATCGTCTTCGGCCTCGGCTTCGTGCTCTCCTTCGGCTATTGGACGACGAACTTCGTCGAGGTGCAGCGCGCGCTGGCCACCCACTCGATCTCGGCCGCGCAGCGCACGCCCATCATCGGCGCCTACCCGAAGATGTTCATCCCGTTGATCGTGGTCATCCCCGGCATGATCAGCGCGGTGCTGGTGCCGCAGATGATCGAGTACAAGCAGCAGGTCACCGCGAATCCCGACTACGAGAGCGATGTCACCTACAACCAGGCGCTGCTGTTCCTGATGAAGGAGGTCCTGCCGAACGGGCTGCTCGGTGTGGGCCTGGCCGGTCTGCTCGCGGCGTTCATGGCGGGCATGGCGGCCAACGTCTCCGCGTTCAACACCGTGTTCAGTTTTGATCTGTGGCAGCAGTACGTCCGCAAGGGCAGGCCCGACGGCTACTACCTGCGGATCGGCAGGCTGGCGACGGTCGGCGCGACGATCGCGGCGATCTTCACCGCGTTCATCGCGGGCGGGTTCAGCAACATGATGGACTACCTGCAGACGCTGTTCAGCTTCTTCAACGCGCCGCTGTTCGCGACCTTCATCCTCGGCATGCTGTGGAAACGGATGACACCGACCGCGGGCTGGGTCGGCCTGGTCAGCGGCACGCTGGCCGCGGTGTTCGTGTTCGTGCTCAACGAGACCGGGGTGACGAACCTGTCCGGGCAGGGCACGAGCTTCGTCGCGGCGGGCGTCGCCTTCGTCGTCGACATCGCCGTCAGCGTGGCGGTCACCCTGGTCACCCGGCCCAAGCCGGCCGCGGAACTGGTCGGCCTGGTCTACTCCGAGACGCCGAAGGCGCTGCGCACCGATCCCGACGCGGACTCGCTGCCCTGGTACCAGCGCCCGGTGCTGCTCGCGGGGATCGCGCTCGTGCTGGTGATCGCGCTCAACATCGTCGTCGGATAAGGAGACAGGGCCATGCTTTTCGACATCCGCACCATCATCGGCGCGCTGCTCGGCTGCTACGGCGTCGTCCTGGTGATCACCTCGCTGGTGCAGGACCCCGCCGCCCAGGAGGCCAAGACCGGGGGCATCGACGTGAATCTGTGGGCGGGCCTGGGCATGCTCGGGGTCGCGGTCGTGTTCGTCGGCTGGGCGTTCCTGCGTCCGGTCCAGGTGCCAGAGGCGCCCGAGCTGACCCTGGAGGATTTCACCCCCGACCGCTAGCTCGCCGAATCCGCCGCATATTGGACAATCGACCAGTAGAGTCCGGGCTGCTGACTTCACAGCCGCTCGAGCACCCGGGGAGATTCTGTCGATATGAGACGCACGCGCATCCTGTGCACGATTCTGTCGACGATCGCCCTCGTGTTCGGCGGGGGCGGCCCGGTGGCCGCGGCGCCCAGCGGCTCCGGCACCGGCAGTGCGGCGGCCGCCCCGACGCGGGTGCCCGCGCTCGGCGCCGACTTCCAGTGGGGCGTCTCCATGTCCGGGTTCCAGTCCGAAGGCCATGCGCCGGATAGCAACTGGAGCCGGTACGCCACCTCCGGGGAGGCGCGCGACCGGTACGGGAACTCGGTCGACTTCTACACCCGCTACGCCGAGGACATCGACCTGGCGGCCGGACTGGGGGTAGGGGTCTTCCGGCTCAGCATCGAGTGGGCGCGGGTGCAGCCGCGCGCGGGGACCTGGGACGACGACGACTTCCGGTTCTACGACGCCGTCCTGGCGAAGATCCGGGCGGCCGGGATGCGGCCCATGCTCACCCTCGATCACTGGGTGATCCCGGGCTGGGCGGCGGACAAGGGCGGCTGGAAGAACCAGGGGATGGTCGCCGACTGGCTGGCCAATATGCGCCGCGTGGTCGATCGATACGCCGGGTTCGATCCGCTGTGGGTGACGATCAACGAACCGATGGGATACGTGGCGCAGTCGATCAAGATCGGCGACATCGGGCCGCTCGACGCCCTGCCGATGTTCGACCGGCTGGTGCGGGCGCACCGGGAGATCTACGACCACATCCACCAGCGCCAGCCGGGCGCGCGGGTGACCAGCAATGTGGCGCAGTATCCGATCGTGCAGAATCTGACCGATCTGCTGTTCGTCGACCGGGTCCGGGACAAGCTCGACTACCTCGGGATCGACTTCTATTACGGTGTCTCGCTCCAGCATCCGCCGACCACCGCGCTGCTCGGCGACGAGCTGTGGAAGAACGCGATCGAACCCGAGGGCATCTACTACGACCTGCGCACCTACGCCGAGAAGTTCCCCGGCCTGCCGATCTACGTGGTGGAGAACGGGTTGCCGACCGAGAACGGCGCGCCGCGCCACGACGGCTACACCCGCGCCGACCACCTGCGCGACACCGTGTACTGGATCCAGCGCGCCGAGCTCGACGGTATCGACGTCATCGGCTACAACTACTGGAGCCTCACCGACAACTACGAATGGGGCAGCTACGCACCGCGTTTCGGCCTGTACACGGTGGACGCGACCACCGATCCGAGCCTGACCCGGCGGCCCACCGACGCGGTGGCGGCCCTGCGGGCTGTCACGGCGGCGGACGGAGTTCCGGCGGACTACCGTCCGACGCGCAAGCCCGCGCTGTGCTCGATCGTCACTCCGCTGCAGAGCTGCCTGCGCCCGGTCGCCGTGCCGTGAGCCTCACGCCTGCTCGGCACCCGGAACACCGTCCTGGACAACGAAACTCGCCCGGGTGGTGATCGGCGCACCCGGCCGGGTGACATACGGCAGCACCCGGAAGTCGGTGCGCCACACCCGATGATCGAGGTCGACCCGGGTGTAGCCGCGCTGCCGGTTGTAGAACTTCATGTCCGGATTGGCGGCGAGCAGCGCCCGGCCCCCGTCGGTGAGGTCGGCGCCGTCACCGCCGGTGGTGATCGAGGTGCCGGTGAATTCGGTGGCCACCACCGGTGATTCGGGATCGGCGTAGTCCCCGCGCAGATCGGCGACGTAGTTCTCGTGGCGGTCGCCGGTGATCACGACGAGATTGCCCGCCGCGCGCGCGGACGCCGCGCCGAGCACCGTGTTGCGATCGGCGATATAGCCGTCCCAGGCGTCGGTGCCGAGCAGCAGCTCCGGTCCCGGGTCGTAGTCGGATTGCGCCATCGCGACCTGATTGCCCAGCACCTGCCAGCGCGTCGGCGAGCTGGACAGGCCGTCGACGAGCCAATCCCGTTGCGCCGCGCCGAGGATCGTGCGGTCGGTGGCGAAGCGTTCCGCGCAGCCGGTGACCGCGGTGCCGTCCCCGCAGGCCTGCGGGTCGCGGTACTGCCTGGTGTCGATCATGGTGAACTCGGCCAGATCGCCGAAGCGGTACCGCCGGTGCAGGTGCACGTTCGGACCGGCGGGCAGCTGGGCCAGGCGCATCGGCTGGTGCTCGTACATCGCCTGGAACGCGGCGGCCTTGCGGCGCCGGTACAGCGGGGCCAGCCGGTACACGTCGAGGCCCAGGCCCGGCTGCGCGCCCGCCCAGTTGTTGTCGAGTTCGTGGTCGTCGAAGGTGACCAGCCAGGGGAACGCCGCGTGCGCGCCCTGCAGCGGCAGCTCGGCCTTGGCCTGCGCGTACTTGAGCCGGTACCCCGTCAGGTTCACCGCCTCTCCCTCGAGCTGGGGCAGCAGGGTCGCGCCGCGCCGGGCGACCACCCAGGACGACTCGTAGATGTAGTCGCCCAGATGCACGACCAGGTCCAGGTCCTCTTCGCGCAGATGCTCGTAGGCGGTGTAGTACCCGGAACTCCAGGACTGGCACGAGGCGAAGGCGAAGCGCATCCGGCTGGTCGGAGCGCCCACCGCCGGTGCGGTGCGGGTACGGCCGACGGGCGAGATCGCCGAACCGGCCCGGAAGCGGTAGTAGTACCACCGATCCGGTGCCAGCCCGGCGATCTCGGGATGCACGCTGTGGCCGAGCTCGCGGGTCGCCACGGCGGCACCCCTGGTCACCACCCTGGTGAACCGCTCGTCCTCGGCGACCTCGTAGTCGACGGTCACCGGGTCGACCGGCATCCCGCCGTAGCCGTCGGGCGCCAGTGGATCGGGCGCGAGCCGGGTCCACAGCACCACGCCGTCGGCGGTGGGCTCCCCGGAGGCGACGCCGAGCGAGAACGGTTCGCCGAGCGTGCGCGGCGCGGCGAAGCGGGCGCTGCTCACCGCCGACACGCCCACCGCGGCCGCGACCGAGCCGGCCACGCCGAAGCGCAGGAGTTGCCGACGGGACAGCGTCATCGCCTGTCGTCCTTTCACCGTCACCGAATGCCGAGTTCACCTCGATTCTGTCCGTTCCCCCGCCGGCGCGCGACGGGGGTGTGGATCGACGGGCCTACCGGCCGCCGCACGCGGTCTGCTCTAACCTCAGCGCATCGTCCGGCCGAAGGAGGCACTCTGCTGTGTTGCATCTACGCGTCATCTCCCCGAGTGAGCGCAGTGGCGAAGTCCTGCGCATCCTGGGCGGGGAACCCGGTGCGACCCATGTGACGCTCGGACTCGCCGCCGCCGTCGACCCGCCCGGCGATGTGATCCAGGCGGAGGTGGCGCGTGGCTCGCTGAACGATGTGCTCGCCGCGCTGACCGCGCTGGATCTGTCGCGGACGGGCGGCATTTCGTTCGTGCCGTCGGGCACCGTGATCTCCGATGCCAAGGAGCGGGCGGACACCGCGGCCCCGAAGCGGCGCGACCGCACCGTGGTGTGGGCGCAGTTGCTCGACCAGATGCGCGAAGGTGCCCGGCTCACGCCGACGTTCCTGACGTTCTTGGCGATCGCGATTCTGCTGTCGGCGGTGGGCGTGACGACGGCCTCACCGCTGACGCTGGTCGGCGCCATGGTGGTCGGGCCCGAGTTCCTCCCGTTGGCGGCGCTGTCGGTGGGCCTGGTACGCCGGGACACCCGGCTCATCCGCACGTCGGTGCGCACCCTGGCGATCTCGTTTCCGGTCGCGATGGTCGTCACCTGGCTGGCGACGCTGCTGTGGGTGCGCCTCGGGTGGATCGGCGTCGGGAATGTCGAGGATGCCCGCGCCTTCGACTTCATCTATCAGGTCGGGCCGTTCTCGCTGGTGGTGGCGTTGCTGGCGGGTGCGGCGGGCATGCTCGCGGTGGTCAGCTCCACCTCCGCGGTCCTGGTGGGCGTGTTCATTTCGGTGACGACCGTGCCTGCGGCGGGTCTGGCCGTCGTCGCGGCCTTCGCGGGCAAGTGGCACATCGCGCTGAGCTCGCTCGCTCAGCTCAGCGTCAATCTGATGGGCATCGTGCTCGCGGGCGTCGCTGTGCTGCTCCTGTTCCAGCGCGCCGATCGCTAGCGCGGTGTCCGGTCGGCCGGGGAAGGCCCCGGCGGTGACCACTACGGTGAGCCACCGCCGGGGTCGGCGCGACCTCGATCACGCCGCCGGCCTGCACGGGACCCTCGCCTATTTGGCGGGTGGGGTGAAGGGCTGGTTGATCGTGGTGAAGTACTGGATCGCCGCGCCGAGCGCGACCGGTGCGGTCACGAAGATCTGTCCCGCGACGGTGCCCAGGGCGCCGATGGCCAGCACACCGCCGATACAGCCGACGGCGGCGGCGGGCAGGAACGGGCCGAAGAGTCCGACGATGGTGGCCGAGGCGACGGTGGCGCCGATGATGCCGCCGAGGACGCAGCCGACGGCGGCGCCGCCGAGTCCGCCGACGAGGGTGCCGATGGAGGCGCCCAGGGAGATGGTGCTGGTCATGCGGGACCAGGCGGCTTGTTCGCGGTCGTATTCGGACTTCCAGGGTGCCTTGTCCTCGAAGGGCAGGGCGACCGGCTTGTAGACGGCTTTGTCCATGCTCAGCTGGGGGGTGAGGGTGGCGGTGCGGCCGGTGATCTCGGCGGCGATCGGGAACTCGAAATCGTCGATCTGGAAGCGCAGCGGAGTGGTGGCGACGGTGGTGCCGTCGGCGGCCCGCACCTGGAAGGCACCGTCCTCGACGACCAGCGAACCCGCGTCGGTGGTGATGCGCGAGGCGCTGTCGACGGTTTCGGCGGTGAAGGTGATCGGCGCAGGCGCGGCCGGTGCCGCGTGCACGGTGCCCGCGGCGACGGTGCCCACGGTCAGCAGGGCGGCAGCGGCGAGGGCGATCTTGGTGGTCTTCATGGAGTCGGTGATTCCTTCATCGAATGGAGCGGCTGCGGGCATGCGTCATCGCGACGGCACCCGAGCACGGGAAATGAGATGTGGGCGAAGCGGTTTCGCCTCGTGGGGTGTGCGGTCAGGCCGTGGGCTGGGCGCGGGCGGCGAGCCCGAGCGCGACGTCCACGAGCAGGAAGCCGAGCAGGCTCAGGCCGATCAGCGGGATGAACCAGCCGACCAGCACCGCCGCGGCGATGAGCGGGACGGTGATCCACAGCGAGGTCTTGCGCAGCACACCCCGGCGCGGGGGCGCGCCGACCGCGAACCGGCTCGTCGCCCTGGTCGGGCGGCGCTGCCACCACATCAGGTAGCCGAGCACGATCAGCGCGCACAGGCCCAGCGCCACCGCGAGCAGCAGCAGCTGGTTGGCGATGCCGAACAGCAGGCCCATGTGGAAGGCGATGCCCCAGTTGGTGAGCTTGGCCATCAGCGGCCAGTCGGCGAAGGCCAGCTGGTCGGTGACGGCGCCGGTCGCACCGTCGATCGCGACGGAGTCGATGGTGTAGGTGCCGGACATGCGCCGTTCCTTGACGCCGAACGCCTTCTCCGGTGTCGCGGGGATCGTGATCTCGGCGGCCTGGGTGATCCCGTTGGCCTTGGCGATCGCCCACACGCTGTCGAGCTGGGCGATGCGGGCGGCCGGGTCGACCGGGGCGGGCGCGGTGTGACCGGCGCTGTGGTGGTCGCTGCCCGTGGACTGGGCCGGACCGGCCGTGCCCGGTAGCTTCACGTTTACCGCGGGGGTCGTCCAGCTCAGTTCCTCGCGCAGCTTGGTGACATTGTCACCGGCATAGGTCGACCAGGTCATACCGGTCGCCGCGAGCAGCAGCACCACCGGCAGGATCCAGAAACCGATCGCGCCGTGCCAGTTCAGCTTGCGCCGCTTGGGCTCGGACAGATCCGGCGCCAGCAGCCACCGCGCGGAGCGCTTGGACCGGCGCTTGCGCACCCGATGCACCCACAGCACGAGGCCGAACAGGGCGATCACCCACAGCCACGACGCCGCCAGCTCGCTGTAGAGCCTGCCGGGCTCGCCCAGGTGCAGGCTGCGATGGAACTCGCTGAGCCAGGTCCGCAGGGGCAGCGCGCCCGCGCTGCCGTAGACCACGGCCTCGCCGACCGGCTGCGCGGTGTGCGGGTCGACGAACACCGAGAGCCGCTCGGAATCACCGAGCGTCGGGTCGTTGAACAGCACCCGGGTGGTCTCGCCGTCGCCCGCCGCGGGCGCGACGGCGACGAGGGTCAGATCGGGCCGGGCCGCGACGGCCGCGCCGACCTGCGCCGCGAGCGCCTGATCGGGGCCGGAGGTGTCGACCTGGAGCAGGTCGCGGGAGACGATCCCCTCGATGGTCGGGGCGATCGCGTACAGGGCGCCGGTGAGGGCCGCGATCAGGATGAACGGGGCGACGAAGATCCCCGCGTAGAAGTGCAGGCGCATGGCCAGGGGGTAGAGACGGAAGCCCCGGCGGGTGCCGGCGCGTGGACGGTCCGCCGCGGTGGCGGTCGCCGAGGTGGGTTCCTCGGCCGGACGGGTGTCCGTGATGCTCATGGTGATTCGTTTCTGGAGTGTGGAAACCCGGTGCGCGGCCATGACGAATCGCCGACCGTCGACCGGCAGCACCTTGGTGCGTACCGCTCTGGTCGGAGCGTTCCTGGCGTCGACGCGCGAACAGCGCACGGCGAAAATCGCTCGTGCACCGGGTGAAGGAAGAGTCAGAAAGGAATCGCGAGCGGCGGACCGCGGGTGCGCAGCGACTGCGCGGCGAAGATCCGCAGGATGACGCGGTCGCGGTGGACCAGGCGCAGCGGCGCCGGGTCGGGAATGCGGGGAGCGCGGTAGCGCTGCGGCAGGATGCGCGCCAGCACGGCGCTGCCGATCCGGTAGGCGGCCTCGGTACCGAGGATGATCACGGCGGCGAGGACCGCGGCGACGGCGTGCGCGGTGAGCATGCCGAGGCCGAGCGAATCGTCACCGTGATGGGCGTGCCCCGACCAGCTCATGGTCGTGTGGCCGAGCAGCTGACCGCCCAGCAGGACGGCGGCCAGCCCGGCCGCACCGTCGCGCAGCGGGCCGATGCCGGCGACCAGCGCGCCGACCACGGCCGAGACCGCGGCCAGCAGCACGACCGTGGTGCTGCCCGGCAGCGCGCCGCCGGACGCCAGCCCGTGCGCGGCCAGCGACAGCGCGCCCGACATCGAGCCCGCGCAGGCGCCGCGCAGCCGCGCGCCGACGGCACGCGACGGCGCGGACGTCCGCGCGAACTCGATGATCACGCGCTGATGATAGTCGACCGGTATGGGCCGCCCGACCAGGAACGAACGGCCGGGCTCACGCCTGCTCGGCGTCCATCTCGATCAGCGGCTTGCGCAGCAGCTTGCCGGTGGCGTTGCGGGGCAGCTCGTCGACGAAGATGACCTCGCGCGGGACCTTGTAGCGGGCCAGGTTCTCACGGACGTAGTCCTTGATCTCCTGCGCGTCGCGCGCCGACTCCGGACCGGGGACGACGATCGCGCGCAGCCGCTTGCCGTAGTCGCGGTCGTCGACGCCGACCACGGCCGCCTCGAACACGTCCGCCCGGCCCGCGATGAGGTTCTCCACCTCGAGCGGGAAGACGTTCTCGCCGCCGGAGACGATCATGTCGTCGTCGCGGCCGTCGATGTAGAGCAGCCCGTCGGCGTCGAAATGGCCGACGTCACCGCTGGACATCATCCCGTCGACGATCTCCTTGGTCCGGCCGTCGGTGTAGCCGGTGAACGCGAAACCGTTGTCCACGAAGATGGTTCCGGTGACGTTCGGCGCGGTGACCGGCTTGCGGTTCTCGTCGAGCAGCACGATCCGGATGCCGACCGGGGCCTTGCCCGCGGTGGTCGGCGCCTTGCGCAGGTCGGCGGGAGTGGCCACGGTCATCACGGCGCACTCGGTGGAGCCGTACAGGTTGTAGAGGCTGTCGTTGAAGTAGTCCAGCGTGCGGGTCACCACGTCGGGCGCGATGGCCGAGCCGGCCGCGAAGATGACCTTGATCGTCTTCGGGTCGTACTTCGCCAGGATCTGCTCGTCCAGATCGAGGATGCGCTGCAGCATGGTCGGCACCACGATCAGCGAATCCGCCTGGTACTGCACGATATTGGCCAGCGTCTTCTCCGGGTCGAACCGGCGCTGCTGGAAGATCACCCGGTTGCCCAGCGCCAGGCCGAGGGTGAACTGCGACAGGCCGGTGCCGTGGAAGATCGGCGCCGCCATGATCATGGTGCCGTTGTTGGGCAGCGGCACCCGGTCGATGAACTGCGCGGAGGCGAACGGGCTCACCTTGTCGCGCGGGGCGCCCTTCGGCGTTCCGGTGGTGCCGCTGGTCAGGATGACCATGCCGCCCGGCTTGCTCGGCGGGGTCAGCGGCGTCACCGAGCGACCGGCCGAGACCGACTCGACGGTCGGGATCGCCGGGTCGACCCCGTGCGCCTCGTCGACCCAGGTGAGCACGCGCGGGATGTCGGCGGGGATGGCGCTCATCAGGTCGACGAACTCGCTGTCGTGCAGCACCGCCTTGACCTTCTCGCGCGCGGCCACATCGGCGAACTGCGGTTTGGCGAAGCCGGTGTTCATCAGGACCGCGCGGACGCCGAGCTTGCCCGCGGCGAGCAGGCTCAGCACCATGCCGCGGTGATCGCGGGCCAGCACCGCGATCACGTCGCCCTCGGCGATCCCGCTCGCCCGCAGGCCGCGGGCCAGCGCGTTGGACTGCTCGTCGAGCATTCCGAAGGTGAGTTCACCGCGCTCGTCGACGATGGCGCCCGCGTCCGGCCTGGTCTGCGCGGCGTGCATGACCACACCGGCGAACGGGCCGAACTTGGAGACGTTGAAGAACGAGCGAGCGGCGTGATCCAGACGCAGCGGATTGAACAGCTTGCGATCCATCATCACTTTGACGCCGAGCGCGAAATCACCGGCGCGCCGGGCGGTACCGCCGAGCGCGGGCAGAGACAGAGACATCGAACAGCCTTCCGGCAGACCGATCCCACGACGAACCCCCGTGGGGCCGGACCGCGTCATCGAGATCCAGTGCTGGTGCTAACAATAGCAAGCATCTCGGGCCGGTTGTGCTCTGTCTCTCAGCCCGCCGACCTCACTGTGACACCTCATAATCGATGAGGACGCGGCGCAGGATCTTGCCGGTCGCGTTACGGGGGAGTTCGTCGACGAAGACCACTTCGCGGGGCACCTTGTAGCGCGCCAGGTTCTCCTTGACGTGCGCCTGGATCTCGGCGGCGCCGGTGCTGTGGCCCTCCTCGAGCACCACGAAGGCACGCAGTCGCTTGCCGAATTCCACGTCGTCCACGCCGACCACCGCGACGTCGTTCACGTCGGGGCGCTCCACCAGGAGGTTCTCCACCTCCTGCGGGAAGACGTTCTCGCCGCCGGAGACGATCATGTCGTCGTCGCGGCCGTCGACCATGAGCAGGCCGCTGGCGGTGAAGTGCCCGAGGTCGCCGCTGGACATGAAGCCGTCGATGATCTGCTTGTTGCGGCCGTCGGTGTAGCCCTCGAAGGGCGCGCCGCTGCGCACGAAGATCCGGCCCGAGGTCTCCGGCGTCTCGACCCGCTGGTCGTTCTCGTCGTAGAGGCGGACCTCGCAGGTGATCGGCGACCGGCCGCAGGTACCCGGCGCCTCGGCGAGCTCGGCCGGGTTGGCGATGGTCGCGATGGCCACCTCGGTCGAGCCGTAGAGGTTGTAGAGCACCGGTCCGAACGCCTCGGTGGCCTTGATGCACAGCTCGGGCGAGAGCGCGGACCCGGCGAACAGGATCACCTTCAGCGAGGAAAGGTCGTACTTCGCCCTGACCTCGGCGGGCAGTTCGGTCAGCCGGTGCAGCATGGTCGGCACCGCGACCAGCATCTCCACCTTGTGCTCGGCGATCGCGGCCAGGGTGGCCTCGGCGTCGAAGCGGCGGCGCACCACGATCTTGTTCGACAGGATCGTGCCGACCAGCCAGGTGCCCAGACCCGTGCTGTGGAAGATCGGCGAGACGATCATCATGGTGCCGCGCTTGGGGAAGGGCACCCGGTCGACGAACTGCGCGGTCGCCATCGGGGTCACCTTGGTGCGCGGCGCGCCCTTGGGCAGGCCGGTCGTGCCGCTGGTGAGGATGATGAAGCCGCCCGGCTTGCTCGGCGGGGGCAGCGGCTCGGTGGAGTTGCCCGCGATGAGGTCGTCGAATGTGGTCGCGCCCTCGGGTAGTTCGGCGCCCTCGTCGACCCAGGTGAGGAAGCGCGGCAGCTCGGCGGGCAGCGCGTCGAGCAGGCCGATGAACTCGCTGTCGTGCAGCACGGCGCGGACCTGCTCGCGCTCGCACACCTCGGCGAACTGCGGCTTCGCGAAGCCGGTGTTCATCAGCGCGATCCGCGCGCCCAGCTTGCCCGCGGCGATCATCGACATGAGCAGCCCGCGGTGATCGCGCGCGAGCACCGCGATGACCATGCCCTGGGTGATGCCCGCGTCGTGCAGACCACGGGCGATCGCCGTGGACTGGTCGTCGAGCTCGCGGTAGGTGAGCTCACCGCGCTCGTCGGCCAGCGCGACCTGCTCGGGCGCGACGCGGGCGGAGTGCCGGACCAAGGTGGCCTGGGGGCCGTAGATCTTGGATTCCTTCATGGTCCGCAAGGTCTCGAGCGGCTTGGTCGGGTCGGAGACGCCGCGCGAGCGCAGCACTCCGAGCGCCTTGACGCTTTCGAGCAGATGGGTCACGTTCACTCGGCTACCTCCACAGCATCGATCCCTGGATGCTCACGGTAGCAGTCGATGTGCCCTGGATCACAGCATTCTAAACGGACAATTAGGACAATTCTCAATCAGCGTTGCGCGCTGGCCAATGCCGCGAGCAAGGGGACGAGCCTGCCCTCCGGTACTTCGAACCGGCCGCGCCCCGCGGTCTGCAGCCAGCCGACCGCGGCCAGCTGGCGCAGATGCTGGTAGATCTCGGCCGAGGTGCCGAGTTCCTCGATGGCGGCCAGGTCGGCGGCGGTGCGGCGACCGTAGACGATCTCGCGCAGCAGGCGCAGCCGTACCGGATTGGCCAGGACCGCAAGACAATTGGCGGTCTCGATGGTCCACACGTCGTCCACGATGGCGTCGGTGGCGAACTGCGCCTGCCAGTCCAGCCGCTCGCCGGTGGGCAGTTGTAGTGCCCCGGCCAGCAGCACGCCGCCGTTGCGCACCCCCGCGGCGTCGAACTCCTGTCGCAGGCGCGCGACCGCCCACGGCAGTTGCGCGTCACCGCTTCCGGAGTGCTCCAGGGCGGC
Organism: Nocardia sp. NPDC050718; assembly: GCF_040654235.1. Taxonomy (NCBI): domain Bacteria; kingdom Bacillati; phylum Actinomycetota; class Actinomycetes; order Mycobacteriales; family Nocardiaceae; genus Nocardia; species Nocardia sp. NPDC050718. Next base: position 1,771,697 of record NZ_JBFAHQ010000001.1, read on the forward strand.
AACCCGCCGTTCCAGTTCTTCGAGACGGTCGACCAGATCCACGCGGCAAACCTACGCCACCCCGGACCCGTTGCGCGGCAATGCTCCCGCCGAACGCGGACGCACCCCGGAATCCTGGCGATTCCGGGGTGCGGGACCGGGCGGGATTACCGGGTGACGGCGCCGAAGGTCGGCTGCTGGATGGTGCCCAGCTGGTAGGCGTACCCGTCCGGGTGCGCCTCGTCGACCGGCACCGACCAGCGGTGCCACAGGTTGCCGTACATCGCCGCGACGACCAGGCCCGCGCCGGTGTTCAGCGCGGCGGTGCGGATGGTGGTGTCGACCGGCACGTCCTGGTGCTCGGTCAGCACGGCGGTGCCGCTCTGGCCGCTGGTCAGGTTCAGCCACATGACCTCGAGCTTGGCGCCACCCTGGTTGGGCGAGATGGTGCCGGGGCCGCCGAAGAAGCCGAGCCGGAAGCCGTCGATGTCGAGCGCGATGCCCGAGCCGTAGACCCCGGCGCCCGCGCCGTTCTGGCCGATATCGGAGGTCGCGGGGATCTGGAAGGGCTGCGCGGGCAGCGCGACGTCGACCGTGCCCTTGTCCACCAGCTGATCCAGGGCGGCGAGCGCGCCCGGGTTGTCCGCGACCGTGGTGCGCAGCTTCGCGACGGCCGCGGCCACGTCGACGGTGGGCTGTGGCGCGGGATCGGCGGCCGCGGGGGCGGCGAAGACGACGGCGACGGCGGCCGAGGTGGCGGCGACCGCGGTGGTGAAGCGACGCATGAAACTCAGTTGATGCATAACCAGCTCTCCTCGAGTGTTCCTGGTACTGCTTTCCCTGGTGAATCGTTCGCTCGTGCACCGTAACGGACCCGGACTGTGGCCGCCGTCACTGGCCCGGCCTCACGGCATCGGGGCGACCTGCACCTTGTAGCCGCGATACAGCTCCGGCTTGGCGGTGAGCACCGGCATGTCGAGGTGCTGCGCGGTGAAGACGACGGGCGCGACGAGCGGCCACTCGGTGTGGTCGTCGGCCATCGGGACGGTGGTGCCGGTGCGGATCGCGGTGGCCGCGTCCAGTTCGGCCCAGCGCACGGCGACGCGATTGTCGAGCAGGCGGCCGAGTTCGTCGATGTTGTCGACGGCCCGCATCGCGGCCATCAGGCTCACCGTCGGCACCACCATGATCCGGCGCTGCTGGGTGAACTGCCGCATGATCACCTGCCCGAACAGCGGGGACAGGGCGAGCGAGGTCAGCGCGGTGTGGTCGGCGACGCTCACCGGCGGCCCGCGTCGGTGCCGTCCAGGGCGCTCATGAGCTTGTCGAGTTTCGCCTCCGCGTCGGCGATCTCGGCGGGGGAGTGCTGCTGGATGCGGTCGTCGAGGCCGCCCAGGATCTGCTCGCGCAGGTCGTCGTTGAAGTACGCGGGGGGCAGGGCCCCGTGGCGCAGGATTTCGGCGGGAACCACCGCGACCAACTCCTTCCCCTCCCGGGTGACGATCACCGGTCGTCCGCTGGCGGACACCCCGTCGAAGACGCTCCCGAGCTGCCCCCGCAACTCGGTCAACGGCACAGTTTCGTAATCGGCCATAGTCCACTGTACATCGGTGTGTACAGCTGCGGCGCCGGTTGCGGCGTCCGCTGTCGGCCCGCCGGATTCCGGCGGGCCGATTCGTGCTCAGGCGACCTTGCGGGCGGGCTCGCTGCGGTAGCGGGTGACCGGGCCGTCGATGCCGAGCAGGCGCCAGGTGAGCTTGGCGACCGGGTTCATCAGGCCGCTGTTGGTGGCCAGCGCGCGCACGTCACCGAAGATGTTGCGCATCGTGGTCTGCGATTCCTGGCCGCCCCAGTACGCCTCGCGCATCACCTCGTCCGGGATGCCGAACTTGTCGACGAACTCCTTGGGCGGCGTCATGATCATGTCGAGCATGACCCGCATCGCGATCGGGAAGGCCACCGACAGAACGGCTTTCGTGACCGGGTTCATGCCGGGCACATTGCGGCGCAGGTACTCGTGCGCGAACGAGATGTGCCGCGCCTCCTCCGCCACGTGGATCTGCATGACGCGCTGCACCATCGGATGCAGGTCGACCCCGGCGCGCAGCAGCGATTTCTGCAGGTGGTCGATCGGTTCCTCGCCGCCGAGGATCATCGTGAAGAACAGCTCGGGGAAGTACTTCACCGCGGGCCAGATGGCCATGGTCAGCTTGCGGTCGATGGTGCCCATGCCGACCACATCGCGGTAGCCGATGCGGTTGATCATCTCCTGGAACATCATCGTGTGGTTGCACTCTTCGGCCGCCTCGTGGGTGACGTAGCGGAACTCCGGGTCACCGTTGGGCACCGAGATCAGGTACTGCATCAGCCCGCGGATCAGCAGCTGCTCGAAATCCAGGCCGACCTTGGCGATCCCGGCCTGGCGCCACATCCCCATCGCGATCTGCTTGTCGACGGGCTGGGCCTTGTACCAGGGATGGCGGCCCAGCGGGTCCTCGTCGGGCATGATCCAGCGCGGATCGTCGGAGTGCACGGCGAACTCCGGTGACTCCCAGTCAATATCGACATAGGGGTCGAAGTGCCGGTTCACCGAACCGTCGGACAGGTTGCGCAGGATCTCGTGGTACTCGGGATCGGTCGCGGTGTTCTTGAGCGTGGTGGACAGCATCGGCGGTGTCTCCTTCGGGGGTGGCGCAGCTCTCACTTTATATGGGACTCGGAGTCTCAGGCAACTGTGCGGGTCCGTGATTCGCGCTTTTCATGGCTGTTACCTGCGTCGACGTACCATGGGGCATCGCAGAAAGTGTCGGACGGTTGACCAGTCAGCCAGCTCCCTGGCTGTCAGTGAACGGTGCGCCCGCGCCGGTCGTGCACCGAGAGAGCGAGGACCGACGATGACCCTGACTCCCGCGAAAGCCGTGTGGCCGACCCTGCGGGTCGACTCCTGGAGCGACACCCGCGACACCCTGCACATGTGGACCCAGATCATCGGCAAGCTGAAGATGGCGGGCACGCCGCTGGTGAACCACTGGTGGAACGTCACCTTCGCGGTCTCCGCGCGCGGGCTGGCGACCGGGGCGATCCCCGTCGACGGCCGCCTGCTCGACATCGAATTCGACTTCGTCGACCACGAACTCGTGCTGCGCACCAGCGACGGCCGTCGCGCCATGGTCGCCCTGCGCCCGCGCACGGTCGCCGACTTCTACGCCGAGCTGGGCCACGTCCTCGGCCGCCTCGACATCGTCGTCGACATCGAGGCCTCGCCCAACGAGGTCGATCCGGCGATCCCGTTCGCCGAGGACACCACGCACCACTCCTACGACGGTGACGCCGTCACGCTGTTCTGGCAGCAGCTGGTCCAGGCCGAACGGGTCTTCCAGTTCTGGCGCGCCGGTTTCGCCGGGAAGACCAGTCCGGTGCACGTCTTCTGGGGCTCCCTCGACCTGGCCTGCACCCGTTTCTCCGGCCGCACCGCGCCCCTGCACCCCGGCGGCGCGCCCAACTGCGCCGACTGGGTCATGGAGGAGGCGTACTCCCGCGAGTGCGCCAGCGCCGGCTTCTGGCCGGGCGGCGCCGAGGGCACCTTCTACGCCTACGCCTACCCGGCCCCCGAGGGCTACAGCGGCCGTCCCGCGGGCCCCGACGGCGCCGAATGGGATTCCACCCTGGGCGAATTCGTCCTCCCGTACGACGTCGTCCGCAAGTCCCCCGACCCCGACGCCACCCTCCTGCACTTCCTCGACGCCACCTACGCGGCCGCCGCCGACCTCGCCCACTGGGACCGCAAACTCCTCGACGTCGACCCGCACCGCCTCGACCGCCGCCTGCACCTCGACGACACCGCGAGCCTCTGAATCAGGCGGCCAGTTCCCGTTCGATGGCGTGGGTGAGGATGGCGCGGGCGCGGTCGAGGGTGATCGAGCCGGTGTGCCAGCGTTCGCTGAGCCCTTCCACCAGGGCGGTGAGGTGCTCGGCGGCGAGGGCGGGCGCGGCGGCGCCCGCCTCGGTGAGCAGGGTTTCGACGTCGGCGTTCCAGGCGCGGGTCGTCGCGGTGAGCGGGGTGCGCAGGTCGGGGTCGAAGACCGCGCTGGCGCGCAGCTCGCCCCAGGCGATGCTGTTCATCCTGATCTCGTCCACGTCCTGGAGCTCGAGCAGCAGCAGGTGCTCGAGCTGGGCGCGGGGATCTTCGGTCGCCGCCAGCGCCTGGTCGGTGTAGTCCTGCGCGCGATGGTTGATGTGCTCGAGCGCCGCGCGCAGGACGCCGCCGCGGTCCTTGAAGTGGTAGTAGATCAGGGCCGTGGACACACCGGCCTCGGCGGCGAGTTGTTCGACCCGCAGTCCGCGCACCCCGTGCGCTGCGATGACGCGGACTGCGGCTTCCAGGATCTGAGTTCGACGCGGTGACACAGGTCCTCACACTAGGGGTCGGGCGGATCAGCGCGCGGGCTGCTGCTGGGTGGTGCAGTGGATACCGCCGCCACCCGCGGCGATGCCGTCGATGGCGATCTGCACGATCTCGCGGTCCGGGAACAGGCGCCCCAGGGTGGCCGCGGTCGCCGGATCGGTGACGGGGTCGCCGAACTCGGGGGCGATGACCGCGCCGTTGCAGACGTAGAAATTGATGTAGCCCGCCGCGAAATCGTCGTCGGCGTAGGTCTCGCGCACCGTCGACGGGCCTTCGAGGACCTCGACCCGCAGCGGCCTGCCCTGCACGTCGGTGGCCGAGTGCAGGATGTCGAGGTGCCTGCGGGTGACGTCGTAGTCGAAGGAATCCGGGTCGTTGTCCAGCCCGGCGACGACCACGCCCGGCGTGGCGAACCGGGCGTAGAAATCGGTGTGCCCGTCGGTGATGTCCTCGCCGGCGATACCGGGTAGCCAGATCACCTTCTCGATGCCGAGCAGGTAGGCGATTTCCTCCTCGACGTCGCCCTTGCTCCAGCCGCGATTGCGGTTGTTGTTGAGCACGCAGCTCTCGGTGATGATCGCGGTGCCCTCGCCGTCGACCTCGATGCCGCCGCCCTCGAGCACCAGATCGGTGTGCAGGGTCTCCACCCCGGCGCGGCCGGTGACGAACTCGGCGACCTCGGCGTCGCGGCGATGCTCCTGCTTGTTGCCCCAGCCGTTGAAGTTGAAGTCGACGCCGGCCAGGGTGCCGCCGCTGCGCACGAACACCGGGCCGGTGTCGCGCATCCACAGGTCGTCGATCTCGGTGGCGATCAGTTCGACGTTCGCGCCACCGACCAGGCCCCTGGCCAGCTCCATCTCACCCGGGCGGACCAGCATCGACACCGGTTCGAAGCGGGCGATGGTGGTCGCGATCGTGGCCAGATTGCGCTGCACCTCGGGCAGGAGCTCCCGGCCCCAGATCCGGGCACTTGCACCGAACGCCATCCAGGTGCGCTCGTGCGGGTGCCCCTCGTCGGGCATCATCCACTCTCTCCCATCGTGCTGATTGCTCCCGGTGGGCGTGGTCGGGGCGGGGTCATCACACGCCGCCACCAGCAGGCCGCCGATGGCGGCCAGGCTCGACTGTACGAAAGTGCGACGTCGCATCGCGGGGACCAGCTTCCTCGTTCGGGGTCGGGACGACGGTCGCCGTCCCGATCGGCGGCCCTGCGGCCGTCCGATGCCCCGAGTGTAGATCCTGACTGAAATTTCAGTCAAAGATTTTCCGCCAGGTGTGTCGCGCGCCGCACCGGCGGATCACCCGAAACAGATGAGGTGGCGCCCGGCCGGCGTCGACATCATCGGAGATGCCGACGACCAGCCGAAGGAGCGCCGCGATGCCGGAGAACGCGAACACCTGGAAGCCGACCGACGACGAGATCCGGCAGGCCTACATCTACCTGCTCGCCCGGTTCCTGGTGATCCGCCAAGAGCACACCGACCGCTCCGGGGAAGGATTCGACTACAACCGGATCGAATACAACCCACTCGGCGCCGCCGATTTCGTGAACCCCACCCCGGAACCGGACGGCTCGCTGCGGATCGGCATCGGCCGACCCGCTGCTACGTCCCGAGAAGCTCCGTCGGCAACGGCGGCTGGGCATCCCCACCCCTGACAGAGGTCCCTTGACCGGTCATCCCTCAGCTCGCTCGAGCTCGGCGCTGGCAGCCCTGCCGAGGACGCGGCGAGCGACTGCTTCGTCGGCGCGGGCAGAATCTCGGGCCGAGTCCGATCCGATGCCGCTCTACGTCGTCTTGCTCCGCTACGAAAGGATCTCGAGAACGACGACGATCGCGATGACCGCTAGTGCTACGGCGTTACCGGACTCCCATGGGCTCGACTGCCTGATCCGTTCCAGGTTGTAGGCCCAGAAACCCTCGAGTCGAGCCTTGTTGAGCTTGTCGAGGCGCTGTATCTCTCGATGAATCGCTTGTTCGAGGATGTAGCGATCGTGTCGCCAGACATGCTGCGATTTGTCGAGGATCTCGACCAGCGATTTGAGATTCTCATGGGGTGTTTTGCGTCCGTTGCGGAGTGCGATGCCACCGGCGATGATCGCAGCGATGATCACGCCGCCCCAAGCCAGCATCGGCTGCCACCAAGGCGTCATGGAGGCATGATGTCAGATTGCTATCTATAGCGACGACGGCTCCGCAGCGAGTGCAAGCACATGTCGGGCTGGCTCATCGACCATGATCCCGAAACGGCGGGTCTCCGAAAGAGAAATCCGGTGCGAGTCGGTAAATCGACTCGCACCGGATTTGTCGTTGTCTACCAGCTCACTTGAGCTCGGCGCTGGTCTTTCCGAGCACGCGGCGAGCCACGATCAGCTGCTGGATCTGCTGGGTGCCTTCGAAGATGTCGAGGATCTTCGAGTCGCGGCCCCACTTCTCCAGGAGCAGGCGCTGGGAGTAGCCCAGGGTGCCCGCCAGTTCGACGGCCTTGAGGGTGACGTCGGTGCCGGTGCGGCCCGCCTTGGCCTTGGACATGGAAGCCTCGAGCGAGTTCGGCTTCTTGTTGTCGGCCATCCACGCCGCGCGCAGCGAGAGCAGGTAGGCCGACTCGTAATCGGCTTCCAGGCGCAGGAATTCGGCGGCGGCGGCGTGCTGGTTCATCGCGGGGGTGTCGTAGGAGATCTCGACACCGGCCTCGGTGAGGATGGTGCGCAGTTCCTCCAGCGCGGCACGGGCGACACCGACGGCCATCGCGGCCACCAGCGGGCGGGTGTTGTCGAAGGTCTGCATGACCCCGGCGAAACCCTTTTCCACGTTGACTTCCGGCGAGCCGAGGATGTTGTCGGCCGGGATGCGGCAGTCCTGCAGCAGCAGCACCGCGGTGTCGGAGGCCTTGATGCCGAGCTTGTGCTCGAGCCGCGCCACCGACAGGCCGGGAGCGTCGCGCGGGACGACGAAGGACTTGATCGCCGCGCGGCCCAGGCTCTTGTCGACCGAGGCCCACACCACGATATGGGTGGCGCGCTGACCGCAGGTGACGAAGATCTTCTCGCCGTTGAGCACCCACTCGTCACCGTCGAGCACGGCGGTGGTGGTGACGGCGGCGGAGTCGGAACCGAAGGACGGCTCGGTGATGGCCATCGCGGCCCACACCTTGCCGAAGCGCTCCAGCTGTTCGTCGGTGGCGACCGCGGCGATCGCGGCGTTGCCCAGACCCTGATAGGGGATGGTCAGCATCAGGCCGACATCGCCCCACGAGGTCTCCAGCGCGTTGAGCAGCGCGGACATGTTGCCACCGTTGGCATTGGCGACCAGGTCGCCGTCCGCCTCGTCACCGCGGCCGCCCGCGGCGCCACCGATCTTCTGGGTGCCGGAGTCCGACAGGCCCTCGATCATGGCGGCCATGGTGTCGAGCTCGACCGGGTACTCGTGCTCACCGAGGTCGTACTTGCGGGAGATGGGACGGAAGATCTGGGAGGCGACCTGGTGGGCCTGGTTGGCGCTCGCCTTCAGCTTCTTGGGGAGTTCGAGATTGATCATGGAATTCTCCTGGGTATCGAAGACGGACCGACTAGACCAGCACCACGCCCTCGGCAACGCCGACGGCTCGCAGGTCGCGGTACCACCGCTCGACCGGGTGTTCCTTGGTGAAGCCGTGGCCGCCGAGCAGCTGCACGCCGTCCAGGCCGATCTGCATGCCCTTGTCGGTGGCCAGCTTGCGCGCCAGCGCCGCCTCGCGGGCGAACGACAGACCCTGCTCCGCGCGTGACGCACCCCGCAGGGTCACGAGCCGGAGACCGTCGAGCTCGATCGCCATGTTGGCGACCATGAACGCGACCGCCTGGCGGTGCGAGATCGGCTCGCCGAACGCTTCGCGCTCGTTCACGTAGGGGATCACGTAGTCCAGCACGGCCTGGCCGGTGCCGATCGCCAGCGACGACCAGCCCAGGCGCGCCAGCTGCACCGCGTCGGCGTACTCCTCGGCGCGCGCCTTGGCGTCGCCGTCACCGAGCACGGCGTCGGCGCCGACGGCCACGTTGTCCAGGACCAGCCGGCCGAGGCCCGCGGCGCGCAGACCCATGCTCGGGTCGGCCTCGACGGACAGGCCCGCGGTGTCGGACTCGACGATGAACAGCGCGGGGCGCCCGTCGAGTTCGGCGGCCACGATGAACAGCTCGGCATCGGCGGCGGCCGGGACCAGGCTCTTCACGCCGCTGAGGCGGAAGCCGCTGGGGGAGCGGGTGGCCTTGGTCTGCAGGGCGAACGGGTCGAACAGCGCGCGCGGCTCGTTGATCACCACGGACGCCTGCGGCACGTTCTCGCCGGTGAAGGCGGGCAGGTAGGTCTGCTGCTGCGCGTCGGTGCCCCACTGGGACAGCGCGACGGCCACGCCGCTGGGCGCCAGGATCGGCAGCGCCAGGCCCATGTCACCGTGCGCGAGCGCCTCGGCGACCAGGGCGTTGGTGACGGCGCCGCGCTCGCTGGCCGCTCCTTCCAGCTCCTCGGGCACGTTGATCAGGGTGATGCCGAGTTCGGCGGCGCGCTCGAGCAGATCGCGCGGCGCCTTGGCCGCGTTGTCGGCGTCGTAGGCGGCCGGACGCAGGATCTCGCCGGCGAAGTCCTTCACCGTCTCGACGATCATCTGCTGCTCGTCGGAGGGGGTGAGGTCGAAGTAGTCCTTCGTCTTGGCCTCGTTGTCGGGCAGCCGCTTGGGCTGGCCGCCGCCGGTGACCTTGGCGAAGGTCCGGGTCGCCGCGCCCAGGGTGCGGAAGCCGGTCTTGGTGCCCTCGTAGGTGACGCGTTCGATGGGCTTGCGCAGGTTGTACTTCTCGGCGAGCTCCGACCCGGTAATGGTCGTCAAAGCGCGCATGGCGGCGCCCATCCAGTCCCGCTTGGGCTGGCTGAGGCCGACCGCGGACGTGTCGTTCGGACGTCGCTTCGTCGCGCTGTCTCGAGTGCTCATCATCACCTGATTTCCTCGGCTGTCGGGGCGCTGTGGACCCCAGCTATCTTACTCCTCGGTAAGACTATCTTACTCTGGAGTAAGAAGCTCGTCGATGTCCGCGAAATCGGGGATTTCGTGTCAGTCTGGACGAGTGACCGTGATCGCGTCGGTTTTCGCGCTGGTTCTGTTGATCACCACGACGCGCTACGGCTACCACCGTGACGAGATGTACTTCCTGGCGGCGGGTCGCCGCCTGGACTGGGGATACCCCGACCAGCCCCCGCTGACCCCCGCGCTGGCCCGGCTGCTGAGCGCGATCGACCCCGATGCCCTGTGGGTATTGCGGCTGCCCGCGATCGCGGCCGCGACCTTCGTCGTGGTGTGCGCCGGACTGATGGCGAAAGAGCTGGGCGGCGGGCGTGGCGCGCGGGCGCTGGCCGCCGCCGCGGTGGCGAGCGCGGCCATGGCGCAGGCGGCGGGGCACCTGTTCGGGACCACGGTCTTCGACCTGGCGGCCTGGTCGCTGATCTGCCTGCTGGTGCTGAAGCTGCTGCGCGGGGCCGATCCGCGATGGTGGCTCGCGGTCGGCGCGGTAGTGGGCCTCGGAGTGCAGAACAAGGTGTTGATCGTCGTGCCGGTCGGCGCGCTCGCCCTCGCGGTGCTGCTGACCGGCCGGCGAAAAGTGTTCGCCACCAAGTATTTCGCGGCCGCGCTCGGGATCTCGGCGGTGCTCGCGGCGCCGTATCTGTGGTGGCAGGCGGACAACGGCTGGCCGCAGTGGACATTGAGCCGGGCGATCGCCGGTGGGTCGTCGGGAACCTCGGATTCGCCGATCATGTTCGTGCTCTTGCAATTCGGGCTGTTCGGCCCGCTGCTGGTGCCGCTGTGGGGCTACGGGATGTGGCGATTGTGGCGCTCGCGGTATCGGGCCTTCCCCCTCGCCTACGGGCTGCTGTTCGTGCTGTTCCTGGTGGGTGGCGGCAAGGCGTACTACCTCGGTGGGATGTATCCGGTGCTGCTCGCCGCCGGTTCGGTCGGGCTGGCCTCGGCACTCGGTGATCACCGGAAGCGCTGGGCGGCAGTGGGTTCGGTGATTGCGCTGAACGCGGCGATGTCGGCGGTGCTGTTCCTGCCGGTGCTCCCGGTCGCGCAGCTGCCGGACTCGCCGGTGCTCGCGGTGAACTACGACGCGGGGGAGACCATCGGCTGGCCCCGCTATGTCGCGCAGATCGCGGCCGCCCGGCCACCGGAGGCCGCCGTGCTCACCGCGAACTACGGCGAAGCGGGCGCCATCGAACGCTACGGCCCCGAATACGGCCTGCCGACACCGTATTCGGGCCACAACGCCTACTGGTGGTGGGGCCCGCCGCCCGACACCGCGACCACCGTCCTCACCGTCGGCATCGAGCGCGACCGGCTCACCGAGCTGTGCGCGGTCGTCGAACCGGTGGGCGTGCTCGACAACGGGCTCGGGATCGACAACGACGAGCAGGGGGAGCCGCTGTTCGTCTGCCGTGCGCCGCTGCGGCCGTGGTCGCAGGTATGGCCGCAGCTGCGCGCCCTCGGCTGAGCGCGCTACAGACCGCGCCGGGCGAGGAATTCGAGCAGGACCGCGCGCCATTGGTCGGGCCGCTCGGCCATGACCACGTGGCCCGCGTCGATCTCGGTGTACTCGGCGCCGGGGATCGCCGCCGCGAGTGCCCGGGAATTGGCCGGATCGACGAGCAGATCGGCGGTGGTGTTCACGATCAGCGTCGGCACCGTGATGCCGGCCAGGTCGGCGGTGGTGTCGACCGTCTCGATGAGCGCGGCCTGCTGCCCGGTGCCGCCGGGGATCGCGGCGGCGGTCTGGGCGACCAGCTCGTCGATCGCGGCGGCGGGCAGCGCGTTGACGAACTCCGGCGCGAACCCGGTCAGCAGGACCAGCCGGGCGAAGCTCTCGGTCGCGCCCCGCGCGAGCAGGTCCTGCCAGGCCTGCACAGCCAGCCGGGCGCGATTGTCCGGTGCCGCCAGGCCGGCGGTGAGCACCAGGCCGGTGACCCGCTCCGGATGCCGGGCGGCGGCGCGCACGGCGACCGCGGTGCCGAGGGAGAAGCCGAGGATGGTGAAGGTCGGCACGCCCGCGTCGACCGCGGCCGTCACCAGGGCGTCGGCGAGGGCGTCGAGGTCGAGCGGGGTGTCGTCGCCGGGGTAGTCGGAGGCGACCACCGTGTGCGCGGCGGCCAGGTCGGCGAGCACGACGCCGAAATTGCTCTCGATCGCACCGCCTGCACCGTGGGCGAGGACGAGGCCGGGGCCGGAGCCGTGGACGGTCGTTCGCAGGGGAATCGTTGTCATACGGCGGAGGTTAGGGATTCACATGGGTGTGAAGGTCAAGGCGAACGTGCGGGCGATCACATGCTGATCGGCGAACTCGCGCACCGGACCGGCGTCAGCACGCGCTTGCTGCGCTACTACGAGGAACAGGGCCTGCTGCGGCCACACCGTGACCCGAACGGTTATCGCAGCTATCCCGAGACGGCGGTCGGCGAGGTGACCAAGATCCGCGAGCTGCTCGCGGCGGGCCTGACCACCGACGACATCGCCCAGCTGATGCCCTGCACCGACCCGGACGGGCCGGTGCAGGCGTGTGAGATGTCGGTGCGGATCATGTCCGAGCGCAGCGCCGAGCTGACCCGGCGGATCACCGACCTGGACCGGCAGCGCGTCGAGCTCACCGCGCAACTCGGCGCCGCGCTGGACGCGCGGACGGCGGCGACCGGAGAGCGCGTCCCCGCCCACGGCTCCGCGACTACTCCCTGACGTAGAACCGCAGGGTGAGATAGGCCGTCACGGCGGCGAACACGATGCCGATCGGCGCGATGGTCAGCGCGACCACCGCGATGTCGTCCCCGGTGATGCGCGGGAAGACATTGCTGTCGAACAGCGGGCCAAGCGCCCGGTCGATGACCAGCGGCCGCGCGATCACCAGCCCGAGGATCGCCAGTACCGAGCCGACGAACGCCGCCGCGACCGCCTCCAGCAGGAACGGCAGCTGGGTATACCAGCGGGTCGCGCCGACCAGGCGCATGATGCCGACTTCCGTGCGCCGCGTGTACGCGGCGATCTGCACCATGTTCAGGACCAGCAGCATCGCCGCCAGCGCCATCACCAGCGCCAGCCCGAACGCGGCATTGCGCAACCCGTCGAACAGGCTGACCAGGCGGTCGACGAACTCCTTGTCGTTGGCGACGATCCGCACGCCGGGCCTGGTCGCGAAGCTGTCGTAGATGTGCTGGTACTGATCGGCGTCGGTCATCTTCACCCGCAGCGAGGCGGGCAGCGGTGAGTCGGCGATGTACTGCACCATCTCCGGCTGATCGGCGAACAGCTTCTTGGCCTCCTCGAGCGCGTCGGCGCGATTGAGGAACTGCACGCTCTCCACCCCGGAGGTGCCCTTCAGGTCCGCCAGCAGCGACTTGCACGGGTCGGCGGCGCAGTCGGGATCGGTGTCGGAGACGGCGTCGTCGAGGTAGAACCGCACCTCGAGCCTGCCGATGAAGAAGTTCTCGGTCTTGTCGGCCATCCGCACCGACAGCATGCCGCCGCCGAGCATCATCAGTGAGACCGCGGTGGTCAGGATCATCGCGATGGTCATCGTCAGGTTGCGGCGCAGACCGTCGGCGACCTCGGTGAACAGGAAACTCAGTCGCATTATCGCCCCACCCCGTAGACGCCGGTCGCTTCGTCACGCACGAGTCTGCCGTGGTCGAGCTCCACCACCCGCCTGCGCATCGCGTCGACGATGTGGTTGTCGTGGGTGGCCATCAGCACGGTGGTGCCGGTGCGGTTGATCCGTTCCAGCAGCGCCATGATGTCGGCGCTGGTGTCGGGGTCGAGATTGCCGGTGGGCTCGTCGGCGAGCAGCACCAGCGGCCGGTTGACGAACGCGCGCGCGATCGCCACGCGCTGCTGCTCACCACCGGACAGTTCCGAGGGCAGGCGGTTGCCCTTGCCGCCGAGCCCGACCATGTCGAGCACCTCGGGCACGGTGCGTTCGATGAACTGTCGCCGCTTGCCGATCACCTCGAGCGCGAAGGCCACGTTCTGCTCCACGGTCTTCTGCTGGAGCAGCCGGAAGTCCTGGAAGACGCACCCGATCCGCTGCCGCAACTTGGGCACCTTCCGGCCCGGCAGCCGGTCGACCCGGAAATCGGCCACCCGTATCTCGCCCGCCGTCGGCGACTCCTCCTTGAGCAGCAGCCGCATGAAGGTCGACTTCCCCGAACCGGACGGGCCGATGATGAAGACGAATTCGCCCTTGTCCACCTCGACGGAGACGTTGTCCAGCGCCGGCCGCGTCGAGGTCTTGTACGACTTGGTGACGTTGCGCATGGTGATCACGGGGAGCCAGTGTAGCCAGCGACCGCCCCGGCGACCGGGCCCCGACCGGCGTCGGCGAGGCGGCGAGCAACCCTACGGCGTCGGATCGACCCAGGCGGGCACGGCGTTGAGCAGCGACACCGGGCCGGTGTTGGTGGTTTCGGCGGGCTTGACGAACAGGTAGACGACGAACGTGGACACCCAGGTGGCCATGAGGATCGCCGTCGACTTACGTGGTTTCACTGATTCCTTCCTTACGCAGGGCGGCCGCGACGCGCACGCGCAGCTCACGCCCCACCTCGAATTGTTTGCCCGGCAATGTGCGGGCAACCATCCGGATGTTCATCTCGTCGAGCGAGAGATCTTCCACACCCATCACGGACGGTTCGTCGAGCAGCAGTGGCTTGAGGCGGCGGTCCTGGTAGGCCTTGGTGCACACCTCGTGCAGGACTTCGTTGATCTTGGTGATGTCGGCCTGGGCCGACACCGGCACGTCGATCGCGGCACGCGCCCAGTCCTTGGACAGGTTGGTCACCTTCACGATCTGCCCGTTCGGGACGGTGATGACCTCGCCGTCGGAGTTGCGCAGCGTGGTGATGCGCAACGTCACGTCCTCCACGGTGCCCTCGGCCGCGTCGGCCGATCCGGTGACCGCGATCCGCACCACGTCACCGAAGCCGTATTGGCGCTCGGTGATCAGGAAGAACCCGGCCAGGATGTCCTGCACGATCCGCTGCGCGCCGAAACCGAGCGCCGCGCCGAGCACGGCCGCCGGGGCGACCAGACCGGTCACCGCGAAGCCCAGCCTGCGCAGCACCTCCATGCCGACCAGCACGTAGACGATGGTCAGCACCACCCAGGTGATGACCTGGGCCAGGGCGTGCCGGTGCTTGGCGGCCTCGGTGCGGACCAGGGCGTCGCTCGAGTGGAAGCCCGCGTCGATCTTGGTGGTCACCCGGTCGCGAACGAAGGCGGCGAACCGGCCGAACAACATCGCGCCGACCACCAGCAGGACGATCTCGAGCCCGCTGGACCGCAGCCAGGCGGTGATCTCCGGTGCCGTGTTGATCGCGAGGACGCCGCTCATCGCCTCGCCCCGGCCGAGAGTCGACGGGGCTTGCGCTGGCACAGTTCCGGTTCGCTCGAACACACACCCGAAAGGTTACAGCGGGGTCACGGTGCGCGGTCAAACGCGAACGGTGTCACTGCGGCCGAGCGAACAGGTGGCTACGCGTCGGCCTGTTCCCGCATGCGCCAACGGATTCCGGACTCGATGAAGCCGTCGATGTCGCCGTCGAGCACCGCCGAGGGGTTGTTCACCTCATAGTTGGTGCGCAGGTCCTTGACCATCTGGTACGGGTGCAGCACGTAGGAGCGCATCTGGTTGCCCCACGAGGCGCCCTCGTTGGTCTTGAGCGCGTCCATCTGCGCGCGCTCCTCCTGGCGCTTGCGCTCGAGCAGCTTGGCCTGCAGTACACGCATGGCCGAGATCTTGTTCTGCAGCTGCGACTTCTCGTTCTGACAGGTCACCACGATGCCGGTGGGAATGTGGGTCAGGCGCACCGCGGAGTCGGTGGTGTTGACGCTCTGACCACCGGGGCCCGAGGAGCGGTACACGTCGACGCGGACCTCGCCCTCGGGGATCTCGATGTGGTCGGTGGTCTCGACCACCGGCAGCACCTCGACCTCGGCGAAGGAGGTCTGGCGGCGGCCCTGGTTGTCGAACGGGCTGATCCGGACGAGCCGGTGCGTGCCCATCTCCACCGAGAGCGTGCCGTAGGCGTAGGGCGACTTCACCGCGAAGGTGGCGCTCTTGATGCCCGCCTCTTCGGCGTAGGAGGTGTCGTAGACCTCGACGACGTACTTGTGCCGCTCGGCCCAGCGGATGTACATGCGCATCAGCATCTGCGCCCAGTCGGCGGCGTCGACGCCACCGGCGCCGGAGCGGATGTTGACCAGCGCGTCACGCTTGTCGTATTCGCCGGAGAGCAGGGTGCGCACCTCCATCACCTCGATGTCGACCCGCAGCGCGGCGCGCTCGGTGTCGGCGTCGGCGGTGGCTTCCGCGGCGGCCGCGCCCTCCTCGGACTCGGCCAATTCGTAGAGCACCGGCAGGTCTTCGAGGCGCTGGCGCAGGTCCTCCACGCGGCGCAGCTCGCTCTGGGCGTGCGACAGCTCGCTGGTCACCTGCTGGGCGTGGTCCTGGTTGTTCCACAGCTCGGGATCGGCCGCCTGGTGCTCGAGCTCATCGATGCGACGGCGTAGCTCCTCGACATCGAGGACCGACTCGACCGTCTTGAGCGTGGTGTCGAGTTCGGCGAGATCGGCGATAACGTCAGGATGCACGATTCCCAAGGTTACCGGTCGGCTCCGACACGGTGAAACACGCGCACCCGCGACGGCGCGCTGCGGTCAGCTCGCGATGGCGCGCAGGCCGCCGGGGCGCCGTCCGAGCAGCCGGTCCAGGGCCGTCGCACTGGCCTCGTCGGCGGGCAGCAGGACATACAGCGACTGGTCGTCGTCGAGGGACAGGTCCAGCGATTCGTAGGCCAGCCGCAGCGTGCCCGCCGCGGGATGGCTGATCCGGTTGATCCCGCCCGAGGGCGGCAGACCCGGCAGCGTGGCCAGCCGGTCGGTGAACGGCGCGCCCGCGGTGACGGTCAGCTCGTCGACCAGCGCGGCCACCAGCGGGTCGGCGCGGTACGGGCCCTGCTTGAGCGAGGCCACCAGCTTGTCGGCGGCGGCGTCCCAGTCCGGGTACAGCTCGCGCGCGCCCGGATGGGTGAAGACGAACCGGGCCACATTGGCCGGTTCACCCTGCTCGAACAGGCCGCTGGGCGCCATCAGCGTGCGGTAGCCCGCGGTGCAGGCCAGCACCTCAGTGAACCGGTTGGTGATCGCGGCGGGCGCGGGTTCGAGCTGGTCGAGGATGGCGCGGATGGTCGGCCGGACGGTGCGGTTCGGGCCGTTCTCGGCGGCGCCGCAGCTGAAGCCGGACATGCCCTTGGTGAGCTGGTGCAGATGCACCCGTTCGCGCGGGCTCAGCCGCAGCGTGTCGGCCAGCGCCGACAGCACCGGCGGCGACGGATGCCGGTCGCGGCCCTGTTCGAGCCGGATCAGGTACTCCACGCTGACCCCGGCCAGCATCGCGACCTCGGCCCGCCGCAGCCCCGGTGTGCGCCTGCGCGTGCCCGCGGGCAGGCCCACCTCGGCGGGCGTCACCGCCTCGCGGCGGGTACGCAGGAACAGCCCGAGTTCGTTGTCGCTCACCCGATCGACGGTACCCACTCGCGCGGGCCGGAGAGTGGCCGTGCCACTACCACTCTCAGCGTGGTCTCCCTGCCAGCTCCGCGACCGGCGACGGTAGTGACACCGGCCGATCGGGCCGGGCTCACGACAGAGGAGAACACGGTGTCCGCACAGCCACTGAAGCTCGCGATCATCATCGGCAGCGTCCGCGAGGGCCGGTTCGGTCCGGTGGTCGCGAACTGGTTCGCACAGCAGGTCGACGACCGCTTCGACGTCGACATCATCGATCTGGCCGAGGCCGAGCTGCCCGCCGCGTTGCCGCCGGTGCCGCCCGCCGTCGACCCCGACATGCCGCGCCCGGCAGGGATGAACGACCTCACCGAGCGGCTGGCCGCCGCCGACGCCTATGTCGTCGTCACGCCCGACTACAACCGCAGCTACCCGGCCGCCCTGAAGTCGGCCATCGACTGGCACTTCACCCAGTGGGACGCCAAGTCGATCGGCTTCGTCGGCTACAGCGGCGGCTCCGGCGGCCTGCTGGCCATCGAACACCTGCGGCAGGTGTTCAACGAGCTCAATGCCCACACCGTGCGCAACTATGTGTCCTTCCCGCGCTACTACCTGCTCTTCGACGAGAACGGGCAGCTGCGGG
This sequence comes from Nocardia sp. NPDC050718, assembly GCF_040654235.1. Lineage (NCBI taxonomy): Bacteria > Bacillati > Actinomycetota > Actinomycetes > Mycobacteriales > Nocardiaceae > Nocardia > Nocardia sp. NPDC050718. Next base: position 1,789,285 of record NZ_JBFAHQ010000001.1, read on the forward strand.
AGCCCGCGGAGCCGGCGGCGGCGGCGCAGGCCCTGCTCGATCAGTTGCACTGGTGGGCAAGCGCTCTCGTCGCCGCACGGTCGGCACAGGTCGCGGTCTGACGACCGAGGCAGGTGGGCCGACCGCGTGCTCTGCCCGGCGCGAAGGCCGCCGTGCGCGGCCGCGGGCACACGTGCCGCCGCGCCGAGCGGCACGCCCGTCGGCCGCGACTTCGGCCGCGTCCGCGCGGCCAAATACACTGGCCCGCGTGGCTGCCTACTCCGCTGACCTGGACCTTGCCCTCCGACTGGCCGACGAGGCCGACGCGATCTCGCGGGTGCGTTTCGGCGCCGTCGACCTGAAGGTCGACGCGAAGCCGGACCTGACGCCGGTCTCGGATGCCGATCTGGCGGTCGAGCAGGTCATCCGGCGCGTGCTCGCCGCCGAACGCCCCGGCGACGCCGTGCTCGGCGAGGAATTCGGCGGCGACGCCGAGTTCACCGGCAGGCAGTGGGTGGTCGACCCGATCGACGGCACCAAGAACTTCGTCCGTGGCGTGCCGGTGTGGGCGAGCCTGATCGCGCTGCTCGTCGACGGGGTGCCGGTGGTCGGGGTGGTCAGCGCGCCCGCGCTGGGCAGGCGCTGGTGGGCGGCCGCGGGCTCGGGCGCGTGGGCCCAGGTGCACCCCGGCGCGCCGAAGCCGATCACGGTGTCGGCGGTGGGCGACCTCGACTCGGCCAGCCTGGCCTTCTCCAGCCTGTCCGGCTGGCACGAGCGGGGGCTGCGGGAGCAGTTCATCGACCTCACCGACGAGGTCTGGCGGGTCCGCGGCTACGGCGACTTCTTCAACTACTGCCTGGTCGCGGAGGGTGCGGTCGACATCGCCGCCGAGCCCGAGGTCTCGCTGTGGGACCTGGCCGCGCTCGACATCCTGGTCCGCGAGGCCGGTGGCGCGTTCACCTCCCTGGACGGTCGATCCGGCCCGCACGGCGGCGACGCGGTGGCGAGCAACGGCCTGCTCCAGGACGAGGTCCTCGCCCGTTTGCGCGGCTGATCCGGGTTATCCACATGTGCGCGGAGGCCGGTGAACGCCGTCGTCGGGTCCGGTGGACGGGCTGCGCGCCCGGCCCGCGCTCGTAGGATGGCCCGGTGAGCAATTCCGGCGCCACAGCCCCCGATGTCGACGACTTCCCGCCCGAAGACTTCCCGCCCGACGACGCGTACCCGTCCGGTGGTGGCTACATCTCCGAGCATGATTTCGACGACACGGGCGGCTTCCACTTCGACGACCTCGCCCCGGCCACCCCCGGCCGCGCGGCGGCGCCCGCCCGCGCGGAGACCGCCGACGAGGTGCTGCGCCGGGTCTTCGGCTACGACGCCTTCCGTGGCGACCAGGCCGACATCGTCGCGCAGGTCGTCGGCGGCGGTGACGCGCTGGTCCTGATGCCGACCGGTGGCGGCAAATCGCTGTGCTACCAGGTGCCCTCGCTGGTGCGGCCCGGTGTCGGCGTGGTCGTCTCACCGCTGATCGCGCTCATGCAGGACCAAGTCGACGCGCTCAGCGCGCTCGGCGTGCGGGCCGGATTCCTCAACTCCACCCAGTCGCCGGATCAGCGGCGCACGGTGGAAGCGCAGTTCGTCGCCGGTGAACTCGACCTGCTCTATCTCGCGCCGGAACGCCTGCGCCTGGAGTCCACGCTGCGGCTGCTCGACCGCGGCACCGTGGCGCTGTTCGCGATCGACGAGGCGCACTGCGTGTCGCAGTGGGGCCACGACTTCCGGCCCGACTATCTCGCGCTGTCGCTGCTGCACGAGCGCTGGCCCGATGTCCCGCGCATCGCGCTCACCGCGACCGCCACCGAGAAGACCCGCGCCGAGATCGTCGAGCGGCTCGATCTGGGGGCGGCGAAGCAGTTCGTCTCCAGCTTCGACCGGCCCAATATCCAGTACCGGATCGAGTCGAAGAACCGGGCCGACCGCCAGCTGCTCGATTTCATCCGCGCCGAGCACCCCGGCGACGCGGGCATCGTCTACTGCCTCTCGCGCAATTCGGTGGAGAAGACCGCCGCGATGCTCAACGAGAACGGCGTGCGCGCGGTGCCGTACCACGCGGGCTTGGACAACCGGACCCGCGCCGAGAACCAGGCCAGGTTCCTGCGGGAGGACGGCCTGATCGTGGTGGCCACCATCGCTTTCGGCATGGGTATCGACAAGCCCGACGTGCGGTTCGTCGCCCATCTGGATCTGCCCAAGTCGGTGGAGGGCTACTACCAGGAGACCGGTCGCGCCGGCCGCGACGGGCAGCCGTCGACGGCGTGGATGGTCTACGGCCTCGCCGATGTCGTCCAGCAGCGCAAGATGATCGACTCCAGCGAGGGCGACGCCGCGCACCGCAGGCAGTTGCAGCTGCACCTGGACGCCATGCTCGCGCTGTGCGAGACGGTGGGCTGCCGCCGCGTCCAGCTGCTGAACTACTTCGGTCAGCCCGGCCAGGCGTGCGGCAACTGCGATGTGTGCCTGAATCCGCCGGAGACCTGGGACGGCACCGTCCCGGCGCAGAAGCTGCTCTCGACCGTGCTGCGGCTCAAACGCGAACGGGGACAAGCGTTCGGCGCGGGCCATCTGGTCGACATCCTGCTGGGCAAGTCGAACCCGAAGATCACCCAGCACCGGCACAACGAGCTGTCGGTGTTCGGCATCGGCACCGATCTGCGCGATACCGAATGGCGCGGCGTGACGCGTCAGCTGCTCGCCGGCGGCCTGCTCGCGGTGCAGGGGGAGTACGGCGTGCTCGCGCTCACCGACGCCAGCAACGAGGTGCTGTTCGAGGGCAAGAAGGTGCTGATGCGCCGGGAGCCCGAACGCGCCGCGCGGCCCGCGCGCAGCGCGAAATCGGCCAAGGCGGCGGTGGATCTGCCCGCCACCGACCTGCCGCTGTTCGAACGCTTGCGCGCGTGGCGGGCGGCGACCGCCAAGGAGCAGGGCGTGCCCGCCTACGTGGTGTTCCACGACGCGACCCTGCGCGAAATCGTTGCGCGCAAACCGGGTTCGCTCGCCGAACTCGGGACCGTCGGCGGCGTCGGCGAGAACAAACTGGCCCGCTACGGCGAGGGCGTACTGGCCGCGCTGACCGAGGAGTAACCGGCGAAGGAACCCGCGACGAACCGGGGCGGGGCGCGATACTGTCGAGGCATGGCGAACGGTGAAGGCTCCGAGAGCGAGTCGTCGGGCGGCACGAGCCAGAGCGGCGGCGATACTCCGTTGCCGCCGATCCCGCACCGGCACATCGACCCGGTCGTCGCGCCCAGCCTGCTCGGCGGCCACCACCCGGTGGTCCACCGAGGCAGGCCACGCTGGTCGACCGTCGCCCTGATCCTCGTCTTCGCCTCGGCGCTCGCCCTCTATCTGGCCCTGCGTCCGGGCGGCTGACGGCCGGGCCCCTCGCGATCCGGTACCCGCGCGGTTCCGGAATCTTTGCGATGCTGCGGACCAGGAGACGACGTCGAGCACTGTGACCTGTGGTAGCCGCAGGTCATAGCCCCGCCGACCGCTCCGCCCGCGGCGCACTGTAGGCCTCCTCGACCGATCGAGCCGATCGGTCCCGGCCCGAGGAGGCGACGGGAATGCTGTGGGTGACCTGGATGACGCGAGGGGTGTGCGCCGCCCTGATCGCGACCGGATTCGTCTGTGCGACAGCACCGGAGGGCACCGCCGAGCCCGCGACCCCGATCGGCGTCGCGGACCTGCATCGGATGCTGACGCCGACGCTGCCCGGCACCTACGGCGACGACACCGCCGTGGTGATCCTCGGCTACGGCCTGACGCCCGAGGGCGACCTGCGCCCGGAACTGGTCCGGCGGTTACGGGCGGGCCTGGTGCAGGCGGTGTTCGCGCCGTGGTCGCCGATCATCGTCACCGGCGGGAACCCACAGGCCGGGCTGAGCGAGGCCGACGCGATGGCCGACTGGCTCCTCGCGGCCGGTGTCGACCCGGCCCGGATCCTGCGGGAGCCGCAGGCCGACTCCACGGTGGCCAACGCCCGCTTCACCGCCGCGCTGATGGCCGAACATCACCTGCGCGCGGCCGTGCTGGTGACCTCCGGCGACCATGTCGACCGGGCCAGAGCGGCCTTCGACGACGCGGGCGTGCTCGTCGTCGGCGAGCTCACCCCCGACCGCACGCTGTGGCCGGTGCTGCCGCTGCGGATCGACCGCTTCGGTCCCGCGCTACCGCCCGGCTAGCCGTTCGCTGTGACCGGACACAGTGTTTCGTCATGTGACCCGCCGCCGGACCGTCGGCCCGCCATCGTTGGGCCCAGGGGGTCAGCCGTTTCCCGCCCGTCAACTCCGAGGTGACATCCAATGACGCTCCAGCTGTCCGACCGCGACATCCTGGCCGAACTCGAACCGACCGCCGAAGCGAACCTGAACGACCACCTGGCCAAGGCCAAGGACTGGCACCCGCACGACTACGTGCCGTGGGACGAGGGCCGCAACTTCGCCGCGATGGGCGGCATCGACTGGGACCCGGAGCAGTCCCGGCTCAGCGAGGTGGCCAAGGCGGCGATGATCACCAACCTGCTCACCGAGGACAACCTGCCCTCCTACCACCGCGAGCTGGCCGACACCTTCGGCTTCGACAACGCCTGGGGCACCTGGGTCGGGCGCTGGACCGCCGAGGAGAACCGGCACGGCATCGTCATGCGCGACTACCTGGTGGTGACGCGCGCGGTCGACCCGGTCGCGCTCGAGGAAGCCAGGATGGCGCACATGACCGCGGGCATCGCCAAGCCGGAGAAGGGCTCGCAGTTCCTCAAGGGCGTCGCCTACGTCACCTTCCAGGAGCTGGCGACCAGGATCAGCCACCGCAACACCGGCAGGCTGTGCGACGACCCGATCGCCGACCGCATGCTGGCGCGCATCGCGACCGACGAGAACCTGCACATGGTCTTCTACCGCAAGCTCTGCGCGGCCGCCCTCGACCTCACCCCCGACGCGACCATGCGCGCCATCGCCGACGTCGTCCTGCGCTTCCAGATGCCCGGCCTGAACCAGCCCAACTTCCGCCGCAACGCGGTCCTGCTCGCCAAGCACGGCGTCTACGACCTGCGCCAGCACCTCGATGTCGTGCTCGAACCCGTGCTGCGCACCTGGAAGGTCTTCGACCGCACCGACCTCGGCGACGAGGGCGAACGCGCCCGCGACGAACTGCACGCCTACCTGCTCGACCTCGAGGCCAAGGCGACCCGCTTCGAGGAACAGCGCGACCGGGCACTGGCCCGCGCCCTCGAGCGCGCGGCGAGCTGAGGGCGGGGCGGACCTTGGTAAACGGCTGGCGCGGTCACTTAGAGTTGACCGTTATGAAGGAAAAGGGCAGGAAGGTCATCGCGACCAACCGCCGGGCGCGGCACAACTACACGATCCTCGACACCTATGAGGCGGGGATCGCGCTGGTCGGCACCGAAGTGAAGAGCCTGCGCGAAGGCAAGGCGTCCCTCGTCGACGCCTTCGCGACCGTCGACAACGGCGAGGTCTGGCTGCGCGGCCTGCACATTCCGGAGTTCAGCCACGGCACCTGGACCAACCATTCGCCGCGGCGCACCCGCAAGCTGCTGCTGCACAAGCGCGAGATCGAGCACCTGGTCGGCAAGTCGAGGGAGGGCAACCAGACGCTGGTGCCGCTGTCGATGTACTTCTCCGACGGCAAGGTGAAGGTCGAGCTCGCGCTCGCCAAGGGTAAGCAGGACTACGACAAGCGCCAGGACCTCGCCCGCAGGCAGGCCGAGCGGGAGGTCACGCGCGAGATCGGTCGGCGGGTCAAAGGCATGCGTTGATCTCCGTCCTGCTCGCCCTCGTGGCGGCGGCGGGCTACGGAGTCAGCGATTTCTTCGGCGGGATCGCCGCCCGGCGGGTCACCGCCCTGCGGGTGGTCGTCGTGTCCTACCCGTTCTCGGTGCTGCTGGTCCTGCTGATCGCGCCGCTGGTCGGCGGGCACGCGGACGCGGCATCGATGCTGTGGGGCCTGGCCGCGGGCGTGGCCAGCGGGCTGGCGGTGTGGTGGTTCTACGCCGCGCTCGCCGACGGGCCGATGTCGGTGGTGTCGCCGGTGACCGCGGTGCTGGTCGCCGGGATCCCGGTGGTCGCCGGGTTCTTCCTCGGCGAGCGGCCGGGCCCGGCGGCCATCGCGGGGATCGCGCTCGCGCTGGTCGCGGTCGTGCTGGTCAGCCGGGAAGCGCCCGACGAGACGACCGAGGAGATCATCGGCGGGCGGGAACTGCGCTTCACCCGCCGGGTCGCGCTGTTGACCGTCGGTTCCGGCGCCGCGTTCGGATTCGCCTTCTTCTTCCTGCACGAGACCAGCGCGAGTGCCGGGCTGTGGCCGCTGCTCGGCCAGCGCGCCGCCGCGACGGCCGTCGTCTGGACCTCCGCGCTGGCCGCGGGCCAGTTCCGCGGCCTGCACGGAGAACCGCTGCGGCTGGCGCTGGCGGTCGGTGTCCTCGATGTGATCGCCAACGCGGCGCTGCTGTACGCCTTCCACGGATCGTTGCTGTCGGTGGTCAGCGTGATCGGCTCGCTGTATCCGGCCGCGACCGTGCTGCTGGCGATGGTGCTGCTCGGTGAACGGATCAGCACGACGCAGAAGGTGGGCATGGTGCTCGCGCTCGCGGCGGTCGCCATGATCGCCGCGAGCTGACGCCGACTACAGCCGCGTGCAGGGCTCGTGCAGGTTCAGCTTTTCCAGCGTGCTGCCCTGGTAGCCGACCTCGATCGCCCGCGCGCCCATCGGCGCCGCCTTGTCCGGCTCGAACACCGAGGTCCACTCGCCACTCAGATCGGGTTCGTTCGCGCCCGCCGGATGGATGACGACCATGCCCTCACCGTCGGGGCGCAGATCCGTGATCGTGCGGCGCAACCCGGCCCGGGTGAGCTCGCGCTCCTCGGCCGCCGCGATGAGCAGGGCCTTGAGCGGATAGGAGATCGCCCAGCCGAGCGAATAGCCGAAGTTGGCCGGTTCGCGATCGATGGCGGCGCGGGCGTGCCGGGCGCCGACGCTGTCGCCGTTCCAGCTGTCGACCGGGGTCGTGTAGTTGTAGAGCGCCGTCAGCGCGGGGGCCGCGGCGGTCTGCAGCAGCGCCGCGTTCCAGGTCGGCAGCGAGCCGAGGAAGCGGCCGGTGTAGCCCGACTTCACCAGTTTGCCCACGATCTCGGCGGTCTCGGCCGGACCGGTGGCCAGCATGACCAGGTCGGGGTCGGCGGCCAGGATCTCCTCGACCGGCCCGTCCTGATTGCCGACCTCACCGTTGGGGCCGGTGTCGATCCGGTCGGCGATGGTGGCGCCGTTGGCGATCGCCCATTTGAGCGCGCCGCTGGCGTAGTCGCCGCCGTAGTTGCCGCGGTAGGCGACGACGGCGATGTTGTGCGGCGCGTAGTGGGTGCGGGTGAACCAGTCCAGGCCGGTCACCGCCTCGGTGCAGTAGGAATAGCCCGCGCTGAGCACCAGATTGCGGTCGGCGCTGCGGTAGTTCCAGCCCGACCACTGGGTGGCCGCCACGCTGACCATGTCGTCGGCGTCCATCTGATTGAGCATCGCGATGGTCTGGGCGGTACCGAAGCTCATCGCCAGCGCGAGCACGTTCGGCTCGATCTCGGCGTAAGCGGTGCGGTGCGTGCGCGGGTCGAGGGAGGTGTTGCGGGTGTTGGTGGTGATGTCGATGTCGTAGCCGCCGATGCCGCCCGCCTGGTTCACCTGGTTCCAGAACGCCAGCTGGCCCTCGTTCATCGACGCGCCGAGCGCGGTGAACGGGCCGTTCGCCAGGTCGGACAGCACGCCGAGGTAGATGCACCCCCGGTCCTTGTGCGGTGATCCGGGACACGGTGCGCTGGTCACACCCGGCCCGGCGGTCGATTCGCCGGCGGAGCAAGCGGCAGCGAGGACGAGACCGGCCACGACGGGCACAGCCGCCGACCGACGCAGCCGACTGGTGAATGCCATGAGGTAACTCCTTGTTCCAGCCGCACACGGGATCTCGCGCGTCCCGGTCCGGCCGATCGAGAACAGTACCCCGGTCGACCGGCGCGTCTACCCGGATCGGCGGTGCGAATCAGTGTGGTTCGCTGACGAGTCACATCGGCGACACCCCGCGCTGGCAGAAATATCGGGAAGATTCGCGGCGACGGCAGTGTTAACATGACTAGCCCGCACGGTGCGGGCACGTACGGGGCTGAACGGTTTCGACTGCGTACGTTGATTCAGGGGAAGCGTGTCGGTGCAGGCAAGAGACCACCGTAAGCGTCGTTGCAACCAATTAAGCGCCGATTCCAATCAGCGCGAGTACGCCCTCGCTGCCTAAGTAGCAGGTCGTCTCTGTCAGACCGGGTTCGTCCCTCGATCCGGACCCTGGCATCAGCTAGAGGGAATTACCGTTCGGCTCGGTCGCGGAGTCGGACGGGACATCTAACAGCGACTGGGATCGTCATCCGGGCTTGTTCGCGAGACCTGGAGGTCCGAGTAGAGGCAGAGCGAACTGCACACGGAGAAGCCCTGATGGCACGACGGAGGACCCGGGTTCGATTCCCGGCAGCTCCACTCGAGGCCCCTCACCTGGAATCCAGGTGAGGGGCTTTTCGCTTCGGTCTACCCGCCGGCCCTGCGGCGGAAGGTGCGCTTGCCCCCTGCCCCGGACTGGGTGCCGCGCACCTTGGCGGCGTTCTGCCCGGCGCCGCCGACCCCGGCCTTCCCGTTCTTGCGCTCGAGTGCTTCGCGGAACTTCCGCTTGGTCGCTTCTTCCTGCGTTTCGGTTGCGTCACCAGCGGAGAGTTCGGTGGCGGGTTCTAGTTCGTCGGCCATCACCACAGCCTGCCACCTTTCCGTCGATCGTCGAATCCGCAGGCGGGCAACCGCTGTCAGGTCAGGCTCGCCACCCGGGAACCGTTGCCCAGTTCCGTGTTGAGCCCGGCATCGAACACCCAGACGACCTCGGCGGGCGGATTCATGGTGAAGTTCCAGGCATATCTCTCCCCTCCACCCCGGCGGAACCATCGCCACCGGCCGTTGTCACGTTGCGGCGCAACGCTTTCGGTAGACGCTAGAGGAGGTCGAGCTGTGTGACTCTTGCGTAATTCGTAAAGCCACAGGTCAGCGGAGCGGAGGTCGTGTCCGGTCCGGACGGATTCCGTCGATCATTCCCCCGGAACGGCCGGTGGGCGGTCGGGGACGAGGTGGGTGGCCAGGGCGGTGCCGATGGGGATGGCGTTGCTGGTGGCGGGGGAGGTGGGGCCGTGGGTGGTGTAGACGATGATGGTGGTCTGGGTCTTGGTGTCGTAGAGGGCGATGCCGTTGTAGCCGCCGTAGGCGGGGTTCATGTAGAGCCAGTCGGCCAGGTGGACGACGCCGAAGGCGAAGTACTTCTCGGTGGTGAACGGGCCGAGGCCCGCGGTGGAGGGGCCCATCATCTGCTGGAACTGGTCGGGGGTGAGGCGTTCGCCGGTGGCGAGGGCGCGGACCCAGCGGCCGAGGTCGGCGACGGGGGCGTTCATGTTGCCGCTGTGCAGGAAGGCGGTGGGGTTCCAGAAGGTGGAGTCCTCGAAGCCGTTGCGCTCGTTGGTGTAGCCGTGCAGGTACGGCTCGTCGATCGCCGGGTTCAGGACGACCTTGCTGTCGTGCATGCCGAGCGGGATCAGGATGTGCTGGGCGATCAACTCGCCCAGTGGCTTCCCGGTGGCGTTCTGCAGCACCTCGCCGAGGACGACGAGATCGCTGTGCGCGTAGCCGAAGTCGGTGCCGGGTTCGAACAGCGGCGGACGGGCGTTGGCGCGTTCGAACAGCTGGGACGCGGTCCACTCGCGGATCGGGTTCTCGGCGAAGATCTTCAGGAACTCGGGGTCGGTCACGTAGTCGGCGATGCCGGAGGTGCTGTCGGCGAGCATGCGCGGGGTGATCTTGTCCGCGCGCGGGAAGTCGGGCAGCCAGCGGGCGATGGGTTCGTCCATCTTCAGCACGCCGTCGCCGTCGAGCCGCCACAGCACGGTCGACAGCATGGGTTCCATCGGCTGGCCGACGCGCACTTTCATCTCGGGGGTCGCGGGGACACCGAGCGGGGATCCACCGAACGCGCCGAGCGCGATCTGCTCCTCGCCCCGCCAGACCCCGTAGACGGCCGAGCTGACCCCGAGCTCGGTCACCTTGCCGCGCACGATGTCGGTGATCGCGGTGGCCTCGCGACTGTCCGGCGGCGCGGTCGACGACCCGGTGTCGCTGCCGGACCCGCAGGCCGCGGTGCCGAGGACGAGCAGGAACGCGAGCACCGCGGACGCGCTACGGTGCCCCCGGTACCGGGGCGACACGCTCATGACGGCGATCCCTTCGTGGAAGAAAACTCACCCGAGCAGCGCAGTCGAATCTACGCCGCCCCCTTCCGCCGGAACAGCCCATCGGTAGGATCCTGCGAGGCGGGGCGGGCCAGGAGGGATGTGGCTGTGATCGAGGTGTGGGGTGCGCGCGTCGCCGTGCGGTACGCGGACGGCAGGCTGGTGACGACGCCGCTGCGGGCCGACAACGAGACCGCGCTCGATATCGCCGTGGCCGAGCTGGCCCGGATCGCGCTCGCGACCACCGACGACGACCAGCTGGCGATGCTGCTGTTCTTCCGGTCGTCGGAGTTCCGCGTCAACGGCTCGGCGACCGACCGGCATCCGGTCCCGGTGTTCCTCGAGCTCGGGGTGCGTGAGCAGGCGCAGGTGCTGGTCCGGGCGGTCGAACGCGATCTGGTCAGCCTGCGCCGGGTGTTCCCGCCGCGACCGAATCTCGTGCCGCCGCGCCCGGTGCCCGGCCCGAACGGTCCGCGCAGGCCCGATGTGTCGGCCGCGGCGGACCGAATGCGCTTCGCGGGCAACTCGGTCCGCGAGATCGACATCCTGCACGGCTGCGCCCGACCGGACGAATACGTGCTGGAGCTGGCCCAGGCGGGGCACGAGGGCGCGCCGGGACTGGTCGCGATCACCACGCTGCGGCTGCTGTTCGTCTCGGCGTGGGCGATCTACGAGTTCCCGGTCGCCGTGCTCACCGGCGCCGAGGTGCGCACCCCGCCGGGGCAGGTGGTGACGCTGCGCGTGTCGGGCGCGGGCAGCGACCTGGACTTCCTCGACTGGGAGCCCGAGGATTTCGGCCGGGTCGCCGAGGCGCTGCGGCTGGCCTGCGAGATCGAGCACGTCGACGGGTCGATCTCGCCGTCGCTGCCGTCCTCGGCCGACCTGTTCGGCGAATGGCAGCTGCTGGTGGAGCGACGCAAGCTGGGGATGGTCGCCGACGATCCGTTCCGGCGTCAGGCCGTCGGCATCATGCTGGCGATGCCGGGCTGAACACCGGCGCGCCCCGGTGCAGGGCCACCCGCCGCCACGGGCTCGACGGTCGCAGGTGCAGTCCGGCGATCATCCTTCTGCGTTCCGCGATCTGGGTCCTGGCGGCCGAGAGGTCCTGCGCGGCGGCCCAGAAGATGGCGCCGGTGAGGAAGCCGTCGCCGAACTGCCGCCAGTTGCGGTAGTGCTGCCGGGCCCGGTCGAGCCCGGTCAGCATGTGCTCCCACGCCTCGTCCTCGGTGAGGTACCCGGCGGTGCAGGCGGCGCGGGCGATGAAGACCAGCCGGGCCAGGTCCCAGGCGGTCGCGTCGGTCTGCAACGGGGTCGGCAGGCTCTCGGTGATGCCGAGTTTGATCGCCTGCAGCCAGGCGTCGTAGTCGCGGTCGATGCCGGCGGGCCCACGGTAGCCGCGGAAACCCGAGAGGGTGTGCAGGAATTCGCGATGCTCGTCGGCCAGGCCGGTACGGTCGACCCGCCCGGTCTCGGTGGCCGCGGCCACGGCCAGCGGGTGGACGAGCTCGAACAGCGGCGCGTGCATGCCGGCGAGCAGCCTGCGGATGGTGTCGCGCGCGTCCTCGGCGTTGTCGACGCCCCACGATTCGTGCAGGCCCTCGATGGCGGTCTCGCGCCGGGTGGCGGTGCTGTCGTCCTCCTCGGGCAGGAACGCGACCGCGTCGCAGTAGGCGCCCCAGCTGCGCCCGTAGTAGGCGCCGACGGCGAGCGCCCTGATCCGGTCGTCGTCGACCGCCGCACCCGACCAGACATCGGGTTCGTCATCGATGTCGGGGCCGGGAAATCCCGCGACCCGCGGTCGCCGCACTGATCCTGCCGGTTGCATGGAGCCCACCCCTCCGCCGAGCCGAAACGTTGTGCCGCCAGATCTTACGACCGATCCGGCACCGGGTCGCGGTCAGCCCCGATCCACGCCACGGTCGTGCCGCGACGGGTCAGCGCCCGAAGGCGCGCAGCTGGTAGAGCCCGCGCGAGGTGGCGACCGTGGTGCCCGCGCTGTCGGTGACGACCGCCTCCAGGACGAAATCGGACTTGCCGACGGCCGCGGCCTCGGCGGCGACCCGGATGATCTCGTCCTCGCTCAGCGTGGCCTCCGCGCGCAGGTCGGTGCGGGCCATCGCCCGGAACGCGATGTCGAAGGACTTCACCAGCGGATAGAACGCCGAGGTGTCGAAGCTGCCCGCGGTGATCGCACCGCCGAGCACCTCGGCGACGGTGAACTGCACGCCCGCGTAGATGGCACCGAAGTGATTGCCGTTGCCCTCGATCGGCACGGTGGTGACGGCGTGGCCGCGCCCCACCTCGAGCACCCGGACCCCCATCTTCGCGGCGACCGGCATGGCCACCTCGATGACGCTGTTGACGGTGTCGACCAAGTCGTCTGCGGGCATGGGCCGCGTCCTTTCGCGAAACGGGACCTCACTGTCCCGACGCCAGCCAGGGTATCGATTGCGGGCCGGTGGCGGAGCGATTCGTCGGTGGTCGGGGTTACCGTCGAAGGCGTGGCGGAATACCGGGAACGCGCGGCGCGGCTGGATCGCGCCGTCGTGTGGACGCGCGCGGTGGCTGAACCGGCCGGCCCGGTCACGGTGTTCCCCGACGGCTGCATGGACCTGATCTGGACCGAGGGCACGCTGATGGTGGCCGGCCCGGACAGCCGCGCCGTCCAGGTACCCACCGCCAGGGCCGCGGAGTTCGTCGGCATCCGGTTCGCGCCGGGCACCGCGCCCGCGCTGCTGGGCATACCCGCCGTCGAACTGCTCGATCAGCGGGTCGACCTGGCCGACCTCTTCCCCGATCGCCGGGTCCGCGCGCTGGTCGACCGGGTGGACAACGCGCCCGACCGCGTTGCGGCCTTGGAATCGATCGTGTTGCGATTCGCTTCCGACGCGGCACCGCCCGACCCGGCGCTCGCCGGGATCGTCGACGCCATCGCCGCGGGCACCACGGTGGCGCGCACGGCGGCCGCGGCGGGGATGTCCGCGCGTTTGCTGCACCGGCGCTCCCTGGCCGCTTTCGGCTACGGACCCAAGATGTTGGCCCGGATTCTGCGCTTCCAGCGCGCGCTCGCGGCGGTGCGCGCGGGCATTCCGGCGGCGGAAACCGCCGCGGTCACCGGCTTCGCGGACCAGGCGCATCTGTCCAGGGAAGTCCGTGACCTGGCCGGATGCTCGGTGCGCGCGTTACAAGCGGGCTGAGCCTCGTACCCGCGCCCGGAAAGTCTCATTCGGCAAGGTCGTACCGGCGAGTTACGCTCACAAGGCACGCCCCGTCGTATGTGCCAGGCAAGTCCGAACCACCGACGAGAGGATGTGAACCCGATGATCGACGTATCCGTGTACTCCACGCTCCGTATCGAGGCCGAAAGAGACGAAGTCCGTCGACTTGTCGTCGGAGCGGTCGTCGTCCGCCACAACCGGGTGCTCATCCTCCGCCGCCGACGATCGGATTCGCTGAGTGGTCGCTGGGAGCTACCGAGCGGGGTCGTGCAGCCGGGGGAGTCGCTCGACGACGCGGTGGCGCGCGAGGTCTTCGAGGAGACCGGCCTGCGGGTCACTGGGGTCAGCGACTACCTGGGCGAATTCGACTACCTGTCCGGGCGCGGTGCCCGTACGCGGCAGTTCACCTTCGTCGTCGACGTCGCCGCCACCGGACCGGTGACGCTCACCGATCACGACACCCACCTGTGGACCAGGCTGACCGGCGAACCGCCGGTCAGCGACGAGGTCGGCGAGCTGCTCGGCCGCTATCAGCGGCGTCAGCGCGATCCCGGCGGCTGGTCGGCCTATTCGCTGGGCAGCGGGGCGTAGAGGTCGATGCCCTGGCCGTCGGGGTCGGCGAGTGTGGCGTAGCGCTGGCCCCAGACGGCGTCCCACGGCGCGAGTTCTCCGTGATAGCCGGCGTCGACGAGTTCGGCCCAGAGCTTGTCGACCTCGGCCGGGTCGGCGCAGCGGAACGCGATTCCGCTGCGTCCGTGCCCGGTCGGCGGTTGCCAGCCGGGGGTGAACGAGGCGATCACCTGTTCGGTGTCCAGGGCCAGGCGCAGGCCACCGCCGACCTGTGCTTCGGCGTGGCCCTCGGACTCGGCGCCCTCGGGGAACACGAGCCCCAGTTTGCGGTAGAAGGCCACCGAGGCGGCCATATCGGAGACGACGATCGAGACGACATCGAGCTGAGGAGTCATATCCGCAGCGTAGACACGGCCGTGTGGTGTCGTCTTGAACGAATCGGACGTCCGGGCCGCCGGTCTCAGCGGGCCGGGACCGGCACCAGTTCGGCGATCAGATTGCCGATCAGGATCTGCAGGTGGTCGCGAATGCTGCGGACCACCTCGATCGGCTGCCCGGCCGGATCGGCGAGGACCCAGTCCCGGTAGCTGATTCCCGGGAAGTACGGACACACCTCGCCGCAGCCCATGGTGACCACCACATCCGACACCCCGACGGCGTCGTCGGTGAGCGGCTTGGGCCGTTCCCCGGCGATGTCGATGCCGATCTCGGCCATCGCCGCGACGGCGGCGGGGTTCAGCTCGGCCGCCGGGTCGCTGCCCGCGGTCCGCACGTCGATCCGGTCGCCCGCCATCGCCCGTAGGAAGCCCGCCGCCATCTGCGACCTACCCGCATTGTGGACGCAGACGAACAACACGCTGGGAGTGTGGGCCATGGTCGCCCTTTCGGCGCAGGGGCGAAGTGCTTGTGGCGCTTCGGGTATCACCGACCATCATTCCATCCGCACCGGTGGGTGTGGGGGCGACCGGCGACACTGTTGTCCGGCGGATGTCCGCCGTCAGCTCAACGGCCCGAGCACCCGGTTCACATAGTCGTTGGCGAAGACGCCGGTGGGATCGAAGCGGCGGCGCACCTCGGTGAACCGGTCCCATTCGGGGTAGCGGGGGCGCAGCGTCTCGGCGGTCTGGAAGTGCCGCTTACCCCAGTGCGGCCTGCCCTGGTAGCGGTTGAACACCGCCTCGCAGGCGCGGAAGTACGGCTCCCACACCATGCCCTCGTACTGGTGCACGGCGATGTAGCAGGTCTCGCGCCCGCCCGCGGGGGACAGCAGCGCGTCGTCGGGGGCGACCCAGCGCACCTCGATCGGCATCGGCGTGCCGAATCGCTTGGTGACATCGAGGATCTCGCCGATCGCGGCGCGCGCGTGCTCGCGCGGGATGGCGTATTCCATCTCGTTGAACTTCACCAGGCGCGGGGTCGCGAAGACGCGGTAGGACCGGTCGATCTTGCGATTGTTGCTGCCCGCCTTGGTCGCGAGCCGGTGGATCGCCGGGACCGTGGCGGGCACCCGCCTGCCCAGCTTGCACATGGTGTCGTACAGATGATTCGACAGCAGGACGTCGTTGAGCCAGGCGCCCGCCTTGCCGCGCGGCTGCTCGGGTTCGGTGCTGCGGTTGCTCGACTTGGTCATCGCCACATCGGCGTGCGCGAAGGCGAAGAACTCGAAATGGTCACTGCCGTCGGCGAGTTCGTCGAGATTCGCGAGCACGTCGGCGATCGGGACCGGCCGCTCGACGAGGTCGAGCACGAACGAGGGCTCGAGCTGCAGGGTCACCGCGGTGACGATGCCCAGCGCGCCGATGCTGACCCGCGCCGCGCGCCAGCCGTCCGGATCGGTCTCCTCGTTGAGCTCGACCGTGGTGCCGTCGGCGCGCAGGATCTCCACCGAGTGCAGCGCGGCGGAGATGTTGCACAGCTTGGCGCCGGTGCCGTGGGTGCCGGTGGCGGTCGCGCCCGCGATGGTCTGGGTGTCGATATCGCCCAGGTTGGGGAAGGCCAGGCCGTGCGAGTGCAGCAGCGGGCTCGCCGCGTGCAGGGTCAGTCCGGCTTCGACCCGGACGCGGCCGGCCGCGGTGTCGACGTCGAGCACCCGGTCCAGGCCGCCGAGATCGATCAGGGTGCCGTCGGTGAGGACGGCGTCGGTGAACGAATGGCCCGATCCCGCGACGCGCACGGTCCGGCCCGCGGCGGCGGACGCGGTGACGATCTCGGCCAGTTCTTCGACGCCGCGCGGTGCGGCGACGACGGCGGGTGAGCAGCGCTGCTCGCCCGCCCAGTTCACCCAGGAGCTGTTGGTCATGTGTCCAACTGTAGAGGATGGACTGTGACGCGCGCTACTGGTCGTGGGAAGAAGTACTGCTCAGCGGCGTCGGCTGAGGCAGCCCGCCGCCTTGGCGCGCTCGACCTCGTCATCGGTCAGCGGGGCGACGAGCAGGGGCCTGCGCGGCACGGCGTCGGTGCGGACGCCGTTGAGGGTGATGGCCATATAACGCTGCCACACTTCGGAATTCACCGGTCCGGCGAACTCGGCGAAGGAGTTCACCATGTGGATCAGGGCGAAGAAATCGGTGGTGGTGACATCGGGGTGCACGGCCCCCGCGTCGCGCGCGCGATCGATGATCGCGGTGACCGAAGGGCGGATCCGATCGCGCAGTTCGGCGAAGCGGGCCGGGTCTTCCTCGAGCTCGAGCATCACCTCGCCGAAACCGCGATTGGTCGCCAGGTGCTTGCACGCGTCTTCGAAGAACTCCACCAGGCCCAGCCAGGGATCGGGGTTGTTCATGGCGGCGTCGGCGGCGTCGGCGAAGTCGACCATGTGCTGGTCGAAGACCTCGGCGATCAATTCCTTCTTGTTCGCGAAGCGGCGATAGACGGTGCCGACACCGACGCCGGCGCGCTCGGCGACGTCGTCGAGGGTGATCTCCAGGCCGTGATCGGCGAACAGTTCACGCGCGGCGGCGACGATGCGGGCCTGATTGCGCGCGGCGTCGGCGCGCAGTCGGCGGGGTGGTGCGGCAGTCGTCGTGGCGTGATTCACAGGTACATCCTACCAATCGAGGGATTAAGTGGAGGTGGTTTCTCCGTTACTCTGGTAGCTTCGAATGAAGCGGAGGCGGTATCTCCGATTATGCCACCCGAAATCGACCCAGCCGACCTACAAGGGGAGTTATGACCACCACACTCGACACCGGGACGAAGCGTCCCGCGGCCGCGGATACCGGCCGCCGCGGGTCGCACGCCCTGCGCTGGTGGGTGCTTGCCGTCCTCGGCATCGCCCAGCTGATGGTCGTGCTGGACGCGACGATCGTGAACATCGCCCTGCCCGCGGCCCAGGCCGACCTCGGCTTCGGCGACGGTGACCGGCAGTGGGTCATCACCGGCTACGCCCTGGCCTTCGGCAGCCTCCTGCTGCTCGGCGGCAGGCTCAGCGACCTGTTCGGCAGGCGCAACACCTTCATCATCGGCCTGATCGGCTTCGCGGTGGCCTCGGCCATCGGTGGCGCGGCCACCAGCTTCGAGATGCTGGTCGCGGCCCGCGTCGGCCAGGGTGTCTTCGGCGCGCTGCTCGCGCCCGCCGCGCTCTCGCTGCTGACGGTCACCTTCACCGAACCCGGTGAGCGGGCCAAGGCCTTCGGCATCTTCGGCGCCGTCGCCGGTGCCGGTGGCGCCATCGGCCTGCTGCTCGGCGGCGCGCTCACCGAGTGGGCGTCGTGGCGCTGGGCGATGTACGTCAACCTGATCTTCGCGGCCGTCGCCCTGGTCGGCGCCGTGCTGCTGCTGGCCAAGCACACCTCGACCACCCGGCCCAAGCTGGACTGGCCGGGCACGATCGCCGTCACCGCCGCGCTGTTCGGCATCGTCTACGGCTTCTCGCAGGCCGAGTCCGAGGGCTGGACCGCGCCGTCCACGCTGGCCTTCCTGATCGGTGGCACGGTGTTGCTGGCCGCGTTCGCCTGGATCGAGACCCGGGTCGCGCATCCGCTGCTGCCGCTGCGCATCGTGGCCGACCGCACCCGTGGCGCGTCCTACCTGACCGTGTTCATCATGGGCATCGGGATGTTCGCGATCTTCCTGTTCCTGACCTACTACATGCAGCTGACCCTGGGCTACTCGCCGATCATGACCGGCGTCGCGTTCCTGCCGATGGTCGCGGGCATGGTGGCCTCCTCGACCACCGCGCCCTCGCTGCTGCTGCCGAAGGTCGGACCGAAGGTCGTCATCAGCGGTGGCTTCCTGGTCGCCGCGGCGGGCATGCTGTGGCTGACCCGGATCGGTCTCGACAGCGGCTACGCCACCCACATCCTGCCCGCACTGATCCTGCTCGGCCTCGGCCTCGGTGGCGCGATGTCGGTGGCGTTCCAGGGCGCGACCGCCGGTGTGCACCACGACGACGCCGGTGTCGCCTCGGCGATGGTGAACACCAGCCAGCAGGTCGGCGGTTCCATCGGTACCGCGCTGCTGAGCACCATCGCGGCCTCGGCGATGACCGACTACGTGTCCTCGCACCAGCCCGGCCCGCTCACCATGGCGCAGGGCGCGATCGAGAGCTACACCACCAGCTTCTGGTGGGCGACAGCCACATTCGTGCTCGGTGCGATCGTGATCGGCCTGCTGATGCCGAACACGGTGCCCGCGCCGGCCGAAGGTGAGCCGGTGCTCGCGCACTGACCTGCCGGAAACGCCACGACGGCCCGGACCGAGATCGGTCCGGGCCGTCGTGTTTTCCGTGCCCTGGCGGGCTCCGCCGCGTGGGTGCTGGGAGTTTGCCCGCGGCCGCGGTTCCGCCGTCGTTGCGGGCCACCGCCCGTCCGGCTGTCGGTGCGTCTCGATACCATGAGCAACGACCACCATCGGATCGGCAGGGGAGGGCAGCGCATGGCATCGCGGCCCCCGGCGCTCGATCCGGCCGTCCTGGCGGCGATCTCGGTGGGCGGTGGCCTCGGGGCGACGGCGCGTTTCGGCGTCGCGCGGTGGTGGCCGGTGCGGCCGGGGGAGTTCCCGTGGTCGACGCTGACGGTCAACGTCGTCGGCTGCTTCGCGATCGGCGTGCTGATGGTGACGGTCACCGAACTGTGGGCGGCGCCGAAACTGGTGCGCCCGTTCCTGGGAATCGGTGTGCTGGGCGGGTTCACGACTTTCTCCACCTTCGGCCTCGAGCTTCGTAGACTGATCGACACCGGTGCGGTGGCCACGGCGGTGGCCTATCTCGGGCTGTCGATGCTCGCCGGGCTCGGTGCTGTCGTCGTGGCCATGGCCGCAACGAGGTGGGTGGCGGGGCGGACCACATGAATCCGACGACGGAAGGTGCCATCCGATGATCGAGATGTGGGCGCTGGCACGGGGAGGACGAGCATGACGACGGCACTCGTACTGGCGGGCGGGATGCTCGGCGCACCGGCGCGTTACCTGGTCGATCGCTCGGTCTCCGCGCGCTTTCCCACCGGGCTGCCGTGGGGCACGCTAGCCGTTAACATTGTCGGTTCGGCGCTGCTCGGTGGTCTGATCGGCGCGAGTGCCGGCAGTACGCTGCTGGCCTTCGCGGGGACCGGCTTCTGTGGTGCGCTGACCACGTTCAGCACGTTCGGTTACGAGACGATCCGTCTGGTGACCGAGGGCGCCTACGTGTACGCCGTGGGCAATGTCGTGATCAGCGTCGCGGCGAGCCTGGCCGCGGTGTACGCCGCCGCGTCCCTCACCCAGTGGTTGTGCGCATGATCCTCATGACCAGCCGCGCGCAGCCGACACGGAAGGGAACACCCACCATGGCCCACGATCGCGCCGGACGGCCCGCCCGCCCGACCGACCTGGTGGACATCGCCCACCTGGTCACCGCGTACTACAGCCGCGTGCCCGATCCGGCCGAACCGAGTCAGCAGGTCGTGTTCGGCACCTCGGGACACCGCGGCTCGAGCGAGGATTGCGCGTTCAACGAGGCGCACATCATGGCGATCACCCAGGCGATCGTCGAATACCGCGCCACCCGCGGCATCACCGGCCCGGTCTACCTCGCGCGCGACACCCACGCGCTGAGCGAGCCCGCCTGGACCACCGCGCTCGAGGTGCTCGCCGGCAACGACGTCACCGCGGTGGTCGACGCGCGCGACCGCTACACCCCGACCCCGGCGCTGAGTCACGCTGTGCTGCGGCACAACCGGGGCGGCACCAAGCACCAGGCCGATGGCATCGTGGTCACTCCGTCGCACAACCCGCCGCGCGACGGCGGCTTCAAGTACAACCCGCCGCACGGCGGCCCGGCCGACACCAAGGCCACCGATGCCATCGCCGCGCGCGCCAACGAGTTGCTGCGCGGCGGCCTGGCCGGGGTCAAGCGGGTGTCGCTGACCCAGGCGCTGAGCACCCACGTCGAGCGCTACGACTACCTCGACCACTACGTCGCCGACCTGCCGAACGCCCTGAACCTGGACGCGATCCGGGGCGCGGGCATCCGGATGGGCGCCGACCCGATGGGTGGCGCGAGCGTCGACTACTGGGAGGAGATCGGGCAGCGGTTCGATCTCGAACTCGAGGTCGTCAACCCGTTCGTCGACCCGACCTGGCGCTTCATGACCCTCGACAGCGACGGGCAGATCCGGATGGACCCGTCCTCCCGGCACGCCATGGCGGCGCTGGTCGGCATCAAGGACGACTACGACATCTCCACCGGCAACGACGCCGACGCCGACCGGCACGGCATCGTCACCCCCGACGGTGGCCTGATGAACCCCAACCACTTCCTGGCGGTGGCGATCGAGTACCTGGTCGCCAACCGGATGTGGTGGGACGCGCTGACCAAGATCGGCAAGACGGTGGTGAGCTCGTCGATGATCGACCGGGTCGTCAACGTGCTCGGCCGCGACGTCTACGAGGTGCCGGTCGGGTTCAAGTGGTTCGTGCCCGGATTGTTCAGCGGCAGCCTGGCATTCGGCGGCGAGGAGAGCGCGGGCGCGTCCTTCCTGCGGATGGACGGCACCGTGTGGACCACCGACAAGGACGGCATCCTGCTGGCGCTGCTGGCCGCCGAGATCGCCGCCGTCACCGGGCAGACCCCGTCGGCCCGCTACGGCGAGCTCGAACGCCAGTACGGCAGCCCCGCCTACGCGCGCATCGACGCCGCGGCCACCGGCCCACAGAAGGCCAAGCTCGCCGCCCTGACCCCGGACGCCATCACCGGCACCGAGATCGCAGGCGAGGAGATCACCGGCATCCTCACCACCGCGCGCGGCAACGGTGCGTCGCTGGGCGGGCTCAAGGTCACCACCGAGAACGCCTGGTTCGCGGCGCGGCCCTCGGGCACCGAGGACAAATACAAGATCTACGCCGAGTCGTTCCTCGGCGCCGAGCACCTGACCCAGGTGCAGGCCGCCGCCGAGGAGATGGTGACCCAGGCGCTGAGCGAGTGAGCGCACCCGCCAAGGTCCGGCTACCCGCCGAGATCTGGGTCCTGATCGCGGCGGCGTTCGTCATCGCGCTCGGTTTCGGGCTGGTCGCCCCGGTGCTGCCGCAGTACGCGCGCGAGTTCGGCGTCGGTATCGCGGCGGCGTCGGCGATCGTCAGCGCGTTCGCGTTGATGCGGTTGCTGTTCGCGCCCGCCAGCGGGCGGCTGGTGCAGAAGCTGGGCGAGCGGCGGGTGTATCTGGCCGGCATCGTGATCGTCGCGCTGTCGACCGGTGCGTGCGCGCTGGCGCAGACGTATTGGCAACTGCTGGTGCTGCGTTCGCTCGGCGGCGTCGGGTCGACGATGTTCACGGTGTCGTCGATGGCGCTGATCATCCGGGTCTCGCCGCCCGCCGCGCGCGGCCGGGTCTCCGGGGTCTACTCCACCAGCTTCCTGATCGGCTCGCTGCTCGGTCCGCTGGTCGGCGGCGGGCTGGCCGGGCTCGGGCTGCGCGCGCCGTTCCTGATCTACGCCGCCGCGCTGCTGATCGTGTGCCTCATCGTGTTCCTCGGCCTGCGCGAGTCGCCGGTGCTGGCGGCCGAGGAGGGCGCGGCCGGTCCGGCGTTCACCTTCCGGCACGCGTGGTCCGAGCCCGCCTACCGGTCGATCCTGCTGTCGAGTTTCGCCGGTGGCTGTGCCGTGTTCGGCGTGCGGATGGCGTTCGTGCCGCTGCTGGTCGTGGAGATCCTGCACCAGGAATCGGGCATGGCAGGCGTGGCGCTGACGGTCTTCGCGGCGGGCAACGCCGCCGTGCTGTTCGTCTCGGGCCGGCTGTCGGACCGATTCGGGCGCAAACCCTTCCTGATCGCCGGGTCGGCGATCTGCGCGCTCGGCACCGGCGTGCTCGGCTACGCCCCCTCGCTGCCCTGGTTCCTGGCCGCGTCGTTCGTGGCCGGCGTCGGGTCCGGCATGTTCAGCCCGGCCCAGCAGGCCGCGCTGGCCGATGTGATCGGCAACCGTGCCCGCGGCGGTCCGGTGCTTGCGGCGTTCCAGATGGCCGCGGACCTGGGCACGGTGCTCGGGCCGATCGGGATCGGCTGGATCGCCGAGCACACCTCGTTCAGGGTCGGCATGGCCGTCACCGGCGGTGTGCTCGCGGTCTCGGCCACGGTCTGGCTGCTGACGCCCGAACCGTCGCGCATCCGGCACCCCGAGGACCCGGAGCATCCCGATCACGCCGGCGACGGCATCGACCCGCAGTGCACCTGCGACGGCTGTCCCGACGGTGTGCCGGTCGTGCGCGCGGGCCTCGTCCCGTCGCGCAAGCCGCTCGACGCCGACACGCCGACTCGATAGACCCCCAGGTCAGCAGCACAATCGACTGCCCAGGCGCCGCGTCTTCTGGCACTCGAGGCATTGTGGACGGGTGAGCAGCACCGGTTCCCAGCACAATCCACGTCCCGTTTCCAGCAACACCACCTACGCCCTGGCCGCGGTGGCAGTCGTGGTGATCGGGCTCCTCGTGTTCGCCGCGTTCAAGTGGACCAAGCAGGCGCCCACCGAGGTGCGCAACGACGGCTACGGCGCGGTGCGCGACGCCGCCGTGCAGGTCACGACCACGCCGGAGGGCGTCATCCGCCTCGGCAAGCCCGACGCGGCGAAGACCGTCGACATCTTCGAAGACCCCATCTGCCCCGCCTGCGGCGCGATGGAGACGACCTTCGGCCAGGAACTCGCCCAGAAGATCGACGAGGGCAAGCTGGCGGTGAACTACCACTTCGTGACGTTCCTGGACACCCAGTCCAAGAGCAAGGACTACTCCACCCGCGCGTTCGCCGCGAATCTCTGCGTCGCCCAGACCGGTTCGGGCCCCACCTACAGCAAGTTCCACGAGGCGCTGTTCACCACCAAGCAGCCCGAGGAGGGCGGCGACGACCTGAGCAACCCGGCCCTGGCCACCCTGGCCATCGAATCCGGCGCCCCCGAGTCGGTCGGCCCCTGCATCACCAACGGCACCCAGCTCGACGCCGCCCGCACCGCCGCCAAGAAGAACCTCGACGACCTCGACGCCCGCACCGGCAACAAGGCCGCCACCCCCGCCATCTACGACGGCACCACCAAGATCGACTGGACCGACCCGAACTGGGTCGTGAACCTCGCCCCCTGACACCCCCGCGTGAGGTTCGGCACATTCTACTCCGCCCCCACCCTCCCCGCCCCCCACGCAAGCCACACCCGCCCCGCCCGAAACCCCACTTTTTCGCCCTCTACCAGCCGATTTGTTGTCGCCGAGATGCATGGTGTAACTTCATTCAGGCAGCAGCGAGAGCGGCTGAAACAAAAGAACAAGGGGCTATGGCGCAGCTGGTAGCGCACCACACTGGCAGTGTGGGGGTCAGGGGTTCGAGTCCCCTTAGCTCCACCCAATAGCAAGTCAGGCCCGGACTCAGTCCGGGCCTGACCTGTTTGTATCTGGCCCGCGTTACCCCCGTTTGGTCCTGCTTCCCGTCGACACGGCTTGGGCCGTCGGCGGGTCGGGCTTGTCGGTTCAGATCAGGCCGAGCCCGAACGCCAAGTCGCCTCGAGGTTACGACCCGCAGGTCGACGCGAGGCCCGAACCTCGAGGTGGCCGAGTGTCACTGCTTCGGCACGAATCAGCCGACGCGTTGGTCAGACATCCCGCATCGCGGCCAGAGCTGCACGTGCGGCGGTAACCACCAGCGGCCACTCTGAATCGCCGAGGTATGTGGCATCCGGTGCGTTTCCCAGTCGGCCGATCATGGGACCGAGCACCTGGTCCAACTCGATCAGTCGGTCGACCTCTGGTCCGTCGACGAGCACGGTGCCGATCCTGCTGCGAGGGTCGGGGACGACTACGCAGTCGTCGTACAAGATACTGACGTTCACGTCCAGGTCGTCGTAAAAATTCTCTTGCGGGAATTCGTGATCTATCCAGACTCGCCTTTGATAGTCCGGATCGGCGAATGCTTCGAGTGCATCTATCACGGACTTGCGCATCTCGGGATATTGAACATCGGTCATGGTTGATTCCAACTCCTCCAAGTCAGCCATTCACTCAACGGAATATGTGCCATCTCCGGGTTGGTCTTGATGCTTCCGTCGATGGGCTTTCCGTCCCGACCTATCACCTTGCCCCCGGATCGGACGATGACGTGGTCCACCTGTTGCGTCGGATACTGACTGGTGGGGTCGCCCTGGTCGATCCGTATTCCGTTGCCCTGGTCCTTGGGGTCCTCCCAACGCTGCCCGACCTTCTTGCTGTTCGGTTTCCCTTCTCCCCACTCGGTCGGGACTTTATCGGTGGCGGACTTCGGGGGAAATCGTAAGGGATCATCGGGGTTTCCGTCATTATCCAGATCCATTTCAGTGAGCAATATCGGCAGGTCGGCAACGGTGGTCAGTCCACCTTTCGTCAGCACTGCCATGGTGAAGGTGAATCCGCTCAGCGCGGTGAGGAACGTATTGGCGGGACCAGCTAGCGCTCCGGCGGCCTGGTTCAGGAAGTCGATCTCTTCTTGGCGTTCGCTGGGTGTCTTTTGCTCATTCGGCTGCTTTTGCTTCGCTGGTGGCTCTTTGACCCGCACCATTGAAGTCCCGATCTGAATGGCGGTGGCGACCACCACCATGGCGAACTGAGTGTTCATGTCCGAGCGCATCGTGGTCAAAGCAGTCTTGTGGGCGTCGACTCCGGCCGCGATGTCGCGGGCGGCGGCTTCGATCTCGCCTACGCTGGCAGCGAGCGTACGAAGGTGGCCTGCGAGGTTCGGGATGTCTTCCGGGACATCGGAGCCGTAGCCACGCTCCAGTCCAGAGGCGACCGTCAACAGGCGTCCCTTGCCGCCGTACACCGGGTCCGACTGAGCGAAGGTCTTCCACGCGGTTGCAGCACGCGCGAGCTTGTCGGTGTCGCCATCAGGGACCTCGCCACCAGCGACAAGGCCGGTGACTTTTTCTTGCAGTTCAGTCCAGTCTGTCTCGAGTCCGCGACTGTTGGTCCCCGACGACGCGACGCCGGTGACTACGCCCGCGCCATAGGGCAATTCGGAGGGGAATCCACTGGGTAAAGCCGGTGGATCACCCTTTTTGGCGTCGCGGTTGGCTTTGTACTCCCCGCACTTCCAGTT
Organism: Nocardia sp. NPDC050718; assembly: GCF_040654235.1. Lineage (NCBI taxonomy): Bacteria > Bacillati > Actinomycetota > Actinomycetes > Mycobacteriales > Nocardiaceae > Nocardia > Nocardia sp. NPDC050718. The sequence goes on from NZ_JBFAHQ010000001.1 coordinate 1,814,939, forward strand.
GTAGCCGGCTGCGGTCAATATGTCCCCGAAGTGTTGCAGGGCCGACGCGAAGCTGGTCGCCACCAGCGTCACTGCGGCGGCGCGCTCGTCGTAGGCTTTCGACCACGTCTTGACCGCTTGGTAGCCACCGGCCATCGCGCTGGTTTCCAGCAGGACGGTTTGCAGCGAATTGTAGACGGTTTGGAATTTCTCCGACAGGTCGTAGCATTCCCTGGCCGCGCTCTCATAGGACTGCGGGGAGATCGAGCCCACTGAGTTCAGCCACCGCTCATTCTCAAATTGATCTCCGCGGCCGCACTGTAGGCGTCGCGGGCGGTGACGACAGCGTTGTACATGTCAGTGATTCCTTCGACCACCGCGGCTGCCCCGGTTACCCATTCCCGATAGGCTTCCTCCTGGGCGGTGGCGGCGGCTCCCTGCCAGTTCTGTTGAATGGTGGCGATCCGGTGGTTGATTCCGTCGAGACTTTCGGTGAGGAATCCGATGAATCCATTGGCGCGGGTGACGAGCTGGTCCAGATCGTCGATGTCGAACGTGAAGTCGCGTGTGTCGTCGGCCATCACATGTTCAGTTCCGGTAGGTCGACCGAACTCAGGTCGACGGAATTCGAGATGTCTTGGTTGGCAACGGTTTTGCTTGCGACACCTAAGAGTCCACCCATGGTGTTGAGGGCGTTCAACACGTCGGCGGCGCCCTCCTTGGTTGTAGTCCAGCCGTCCCCGAATGCGTCTGCCGCCGCGCCGCTCCACTTGTCCAGGACACTCGATACGTCGCGGTCGAGCGAACTCAGTCCGTTGATCAGAGAATCCGCGACCTGCTGGATGTAGACACCGGCATCGGTTACCTCGCTGGGAACCATCGCGAAATCTGTTCCGGGCGTACCTGACTCAGTCGACACGCGAGCCCCCTCCTCAATGTATCGAGACCAACGTAGCGACACTCCGGCGCGGAACGCAACAGCAAAAGTGGCGGCGCTCGTGGCCCTTGTGGCAGCGCCGCCCATCTCAGTCGTAGCGGGTCGGGACGCTGCGACGTTCTCTGTAATGCTCTGTTGCTGAACATGATTCGCTGGATCGGCCGCCAGTCGAGCCGGTCATCCGGTGCGTCTCGGGGCCGAGTTGGCACGACAGCGGGATCGCGGCCGGTTTTCGGCGCGATCCCGCTGCTGTTCGCCGGACTGTCATCGGCGGGGGTCTCCGGGTCAGGAGACGGAATGGCCGTCCCAGGAGACGAGCTTCCAGCCCTTCGCGGGGCTGCCCTTCACGACCACGCGGCCGGTGTTGTGCAGGGGGTCGGTCTGCAGCTTGCTCATGTCCGGGTTGTTGACGGACATGAGGGCCCAGATCATGATGGCGCCGCCGTGGGAGAAGACCACGGCGCGCTTGTCGCCGCGGTCCTGGATGCCCTGGAGGGAGTCGTCCATCCGCTTCTTGAACTCGTGGCCGTTCAGCGAACCGGGGATGCGGGCGTCGAGGTTGCCCTGCAGCCACTGGATCGGGGCGGCGAGGTAGCCCTCGCGTGCTTCCGCCTCCGGGGTGCCCTCGTAGATGCCCGCTTCGATCTCATGGAAGCCGTTGCCGACGACGGTCGGCAGGTCGCAGCGCTGTGCGGTCGGCTCGGCGGTCTGTTGGGTGCGCACCATCGTCGAGGCGTAGATGCCGTCGAACTTGCAGTCGCCGAGGAACTCGGCCACCGCGGCGGCCTGATCACGGCCCTTGCTGGTCAGGTCGGGTCCCGGCACCGACGTGTCGATCAGACCGGAGGTGTTGCCCGCGGATTCGGCGTGCCGGACGAAGGTCACGAACATTTCACCGGTGCTCGGGGCGGCGGCGGCGCTACCGGCTGCGGTGGCGATGAGGGCCCCCGCCGCGATGATCGATCCGAGGATCGCGGACGGACGGGATTTCAGCAGACGCATGGAGACTCCTTCGTGGCTATGCGTGTGAGCCAGGACACTAGGGTCAGCTCGGCGCCCCTCCTCGACGCTCTCCCGATGACCGGGACACCTGTGCCACGTCTCTTGTCAACGCTCGTTTCGTGTGTCCCACGCGCCGAGACCTCGCCGACCGGCACGGTTTGTTCGAGGGCGCTCGACCTGTCCGGTCGGGCACCCCTGCCGGGCCGGAAGCGCCCTCCTACGCGCCGTCGTTTGTGACTTGACTACCCGGAATCAGATTTCGCGGGTTCGTCATGGAGGAAAGTGCTGTCGATGGTCATTGGAAATCGTCCGGTCTCACGTCGGTCGCTGTTCGCCGGAACAGCCGCCGCCACCGCCGCCGCGGTGGGGTCGACCCTGCTCGGTACCGCGGGGGCCGATCCGGGGTCCGGGGACGGCCAGGCGTATCTGATCGGGTGCGGGATCGCGGACACGACCGGCGCGATCGCGGGGCAGGGCACCATGGGGTACTCCGATGTCGAGATCGTCGCCGAGGGGCTGCGGATGCGGACGTGGGCGCGGGCGTTCGTCGTCGTCGACCGGGCCACCGGCGACCGGGTGGCCTTCGTGACCGTCGATATCGCGTGCGTGTTCCAGTCCGTGCATCTGGAGGTGATGCGGCGGCTGGCGCAGCGGTTCGGTGATCTGTACACCGAGCGCACGTTGAACATCAACGCGACCCACAATCACAGCTCGTGCGGTGGCACCGCGCGGGAGTACGCGTATTCCCTTGCCGCCTACGGCTTTCAGCGGAATTCGCACGAGGCCGAGGTGAACGGCATCGTCGCCGCGATCGCCGCCGCCCACGAGCGGCTGGCGCCCGGCGAGCTGTGGCTGGGTCGCGGCGAACTGCACGACGCGAGCGCCAATCGCGCGCGCGTCGCCTTCGAACTCAACCCGGACGAGGACAAAGCGCAGTTCCCGAACGCGATCGATCCGGCGATCACCGTGCTGCGGCTGCGGCAGAGCGGACACGATGTGGGGGCGATCGCCTGGTTCGCCACCCACGGCACCTCGCTGACCGACCGCTATCGCCTGATCGCGGGCGAGCACAAGGGCTACGCCAGCTACCGGTGGGAGCACGACGAGAACGGCGTGCGCTACCAGGACGGGCAGCCCCGGTTCCTGGCCGCGTTCCCGCAGACCAACGCGGGCGACATGTCACCGAACCTGAATCTCACGCCTTGGCGCCCGTCCGGGCCGACCGACGACAACCAGCTCAACTGCGCGCTGATCGGGGAACGCCAATATCAGGCCGCGCGTGCGGCTTTCGACACCGCGCGGCCGATGACGAGCACCGGCGTCGACGCCGTGACCCGCTACGTCGACATGGGCGCGGTCGCCATCGACGGTGCCTACACCCCCGACGGCAGACCGGCCAGGACCGCACCGGCGATGATCGGTATCACCTTGGCGGCCAACAAGTCGACCGACAACTACCACCACATCGTCCCGATCCTCGAGGAAGGCATGACCAATCCGGTCGTGGCGGCACTCGGCGGTCTGGACGGGCCGATCGACCAGTGGATGCGCGATATCCAGGCACCCAAGATCGTGCTGGCGCCGCTGGGGACGATGCCGCCGCGCCCCTGGGTGCCGAATGTGGTGCCGATCCAGATCCTGCGGCTGGGCGAGCTGGTGCTGGCCGCCGGTCCGGCCGAGTACAGCATCGTGGCGGGACTGCGGGTCCGGCGCGTGGTGGCCCGGGCATTGGGCGTGGCCGTCGACGCCGTGCTGATGCAGGGTTACGCGAACGGCTACACCGGATATTCGGTCACTCCGGAGGAGTACGTCTCCCAGCAGTACGAGGGCGGGCACACCGTGTTCGGGCGATGGACGCTGTCCGCCTACATGCAGGAATTCGACACACTGGCACGGGCGCTGGCGGCCCGGATAGATCCCGGCCGTGGCCCGGCCCCGCTGGACTGGACCTCGGGCCCGCAACCGAATCTGCTACCCGCCGTCCCACCGGACGTGCCCGTCGACGGGTGTGGTTTCGGTGATGTCCTGAGCCCGCCCCCGGCGACCACCCGGCGTGGCGAGACGGTGTCGGTCGAGTTCGTCGGCGCCCATCCGGTCAACGACTTCCGCACCGGTGGAACCTATTTCGAGGTGCAGTGCGGCGATGGACGGCAGTGGCGACGGGTCTTCGACGACAACGACTGGTGTACCGAGCTGCACTGGTCGCGCCCGGAGGGACAGCCCGCCGCCTCGCGCGTCCGGGTGAGCTGGACGATTCCCGGCGACACCGCGCCGGGCCGCTACCGCATCGTCTATCACGGTGACCACCGGGACCCGAATGGCACGGTCACCGCCTTCACCGGCACCTCCCCGGACTTCGTCGTCGCCTGACGCGGAGGCGGCCCGGCCCTCCGGCCGGGCCGCCTCGCGGTGTCTCAAGCGCCGTCCCGCGCGGCCCCGCGCCCGGTCTGCCTGCCGGAGAACAGGCAGCCACCGAGGAAGGTGCCTTCCAGCGCGCGGTAGCCGTGCACGCCGCCGCCACCGAACCCGGCGACCTCGCCCGCGGCGTAGAGCCCACGGATCGGTTCCCCACGGACGTCGAGGACGCGACCGTCGAGATCGGTCTGCAAGCCGCCGAGAGTCTTGCGGGTGACGATGTTCATCCGGATGGCGATGAGCGGCCCGGCGGCCGGGTCCAGGATCCGGTGCGGCTCGGTGGTGCGGGCCAGGCTGTCGCCGACATAGTTGCGGGAACGGCGGATGGCCACGATCCGTGGATCGGTGCTCGTGGGATCACCGATCTCGTTGTCGCGCTGGATGATCTGATCGCGCAACGAATCGAGCCGGAGGAGGTCGCGGCCGGTCAGGCGGTTCATGCCCGCGACGAGCCCGGCCAGATCGTCGGCGACGACGAAATCCTCGCCCCGATCCAGGAACGCGCGCACCGGCGGCGGCGTGTCGGTCAGCGCCTGCATCGCGAGGTAGCCGGCGAGGTCCTTGCGGGTGATCTCGGGATTCTGCTCGGAGCCCGACAGGATGAACTCCTTGTCGGCGATGCGCTGATTCAGCACGAACCAGGAGTAGTCGTAGCCGGTCCGCTGGATCAGTTCGAGGGTGCCGAGGGTGTCCACACTGGGGATGCCGGGTGCGGGGAAGGCGTTGCCCTCGGCGTCGAACCACAGCGAGGACGGGGCGGCGAGCACCCGGATGCCGTGACCGGGCCAGATCGGCGAGTGATTGCTCAGCCCTTCCGTGTAGTGCCACATGCGATCCCGGTTGACCAGGCGGGCGCCCGCGGCTTCGGAGATGCCGATCATGCGGCCGTCGACGTGGGCCGGGACACCGGTGATCATCCGCGCCGGCGGCGTCCCGAGCCGGGCGGGCCAATTGCGGCGCACCAGTTCGTGATTGCCGCCGATGCCGCCCGCGGTCACGATCACCTGCGCCGCGGTGAACTCGAATTCGCCGACCGGCATCCGGGAGCTGGGGGTGCCGCGGGCGGCGCCGCTGGGTTCCAGGACGGTGCCGCGCACCCCGGTGACCACGCCGTCGGTGAGCACCAGGCCGTCGACCTGATGGCGGAAGCCGACGGTGAGCTGTCGGCCCATGGCCGTGCGCACCTGCCGCTCGAACGGCTCGACCACCCCGGGGCCGGTGCCGAGGGTCACGTGGAAGCGGGGGACGGAGTTGCCGACGCCGTTGTCGGCCTGGCCGCGTTCGGCCCAGCCCACGATCGGCACCCAGTTCATGCCGAGGCCGCGCAGCCAGGACTGCTTCTCGCCGGCGGCGAAGTCCAGGTAGGCCTCGGCCCACCGCTTTCCCCAATAGTCCTCGCCGAGTGCGTCATCGGGCCCGCGATCCCAGCCCGCGGTGCGGAACCAGTCGCCGCGGGCCAGGTCGAGGGAATCCCGGATCCCGGCCAGCCGTTGCTCGACGGAATCGATCAGGAACAGCCCGCCCAGTGACCAGTGCGCCTGGCCGCCGAGACTCGCCTCCGGTTCCTGGTCGAGCAGCAGCACACGGCGCCCGGCGGCGACCAGTTCCGCGGTGGCGACCAGCCCGGCCAGGCCGGCGCCGATGACGATGACATCGGCGTCGGCACCGGGCCCGGCCACGGCGGGGCGAGCGTTGTGCAGCGCCAGGGCAGCGGCGGCGGTGACCCCGCCGAGTGCGAACAGGCCGCGACGGGTCAGGGTGTTATCAGGAGACATGCAGGGGTCCTCGCGGGAAGGGGGCAGGATCCCCGGTATTCCAGTCGCGCGATGTCGGCGGCGCGAGGGGCGTTCCAGTCCGGGAGAGGGCAGAACCGGACAGCGATCGAGGCTGTCCGGTTCTGCCCCCTGCTTTGCCGTCTTCCCCCTTATCGAATCCGGGCGCGCACCTGTTCGATTCCCCAATGTCAGAAAACGAAGCGCAGGCAGCACCGCAGCGGGTTTGTATCATCGGGGCCGGACCGGCGGGATTGTCCGCGGCCAGGGCGTTGAAGCGGCTCGGGATCGCCTACGACCAGTTCGAGCGGCATTCCGACGTCGGCGGAATCTGGGATCTCGACAACCCGGGCACGCCGATGTACGAGTCCGCGCATTTCATCTCCTCGCGCAAGACCTCGGGATTCTTCGACTTCCCCATGCCCGAGACCTATCCCGACTACCCGGGCAACCGGCAGATCCTGGACTACACGCGCTCGTTCGCCGCGGCATACGGGCTGCGCGCGGCCATCAGGTTCGACTGCGCCGTCACCGACGTGCGGCGCGACGGTGACGCGTGGGAGGTCACCCTGGCCGACGGCACCGTGCGCCACTACCGCGCCGTCATCTGCGCGACCGGGGTGACCTGGTCACCGCGCGTGCCCCGGCATCAGGGCGAATTCGCGGGAGAGGTGCGGCATTCGTCGACCTATCGCAGCGCCCTGGAATTCCGTGGGCGCCGCGTGCTGATCGTCGGCCTCGGCAATTCCGGCGCCGATATCGCGTGTGACGCGGCCGCGAACGCCGACGCCGCGTTCGTCAGCATCCGGCGCGGCTACCACCTGATCCCCAAACACATTCTCGGCATCCCGAGCGACGAACTCGCCAACGGCGGTCCGCAGCTACCGCTGTGGCTGGAGCGCCCGTTCTTCCGGGCCGTCCTGCGCCTGCTCCAGGGCGATCTGACGAAATACGGGCTGCCGAAACCGGATCACAAACTGTTCGAATCGCATCCGCTGCTCAACAGTCAGCTGGTCCATTACCTGCAACACGGGGACGTCGCGATCCGGCCCGATATCGCGGCACTGGACGGGTCGCGGGTGCGGTTCGTCGACGGCAGCAGCGAGGAGGTGGATCTGGTGCTGTACGCGACGGGGTACGACTGGTCGATTCCGTACGCCGAGAAGTACTTCCAGTGGAACGAGGGCAGGCCCGACCTGTACATGTCGGTGTTCAGCCGCGACCACCACAATCTGTTCGGGCTGGGCTACCTCGAGATCAACTCCAGCGCGTACACCCTGTTCGACCACATCAGCAATGTCGTCGCGCAGTATCTGCACGATCAGGATCACCGCCCCGACCGCGCGGCCGAATTCGATCAGCTCATCGCCGCCGATCGGCCGAAACTCAACGGCGGCATCAACTTTCTCGCCTCCGCGCGCCACCGCTCCTATGTCGACGCCCGCGCCTACCACCGCTATCTGGCGGGACTGCGTCGGCGCATGGGGTGGGACGACCTCCTGGCAGGCCGCTTCGAGGCGATCCGGTCCGCGTCATGAGGTGCCTGGTCACCGGCGCGACCGGATTCGTCGGCGCCAATCTGGTGCGTGAGCTGCTCGACGCGGGGCACGAGGTGACGGCGTCGGGCATGTCGGGGTCGCCGACCCGGTGGCTCGACGAGCTGCCGATCACCGTCCGGCTCGCCGACCTCACCGAAGCGGGGGTCGCCCGCGATCTGGTCGACGGGCACGACTGGGTCTTCCACGTCGCGGGGGACACCTCGACCTGGTCGGGGCTGGCCGAGCGGCGCCGCAAGGTCAACGCCGTGGTCCCGGCGCTGCTCGCCGACGCCGCGCTGGACACCGGGGTGCGGCGGTTCCTGCACACCAGCACCACCGATGTCCTCGGCTACTTCCCGGACGGGCGCCCGGTCGACGAGAACGGCGGAGATCATCTGTTCACCGGGATCGGCTATCACTACGCCGACACCAAACTCGCCGGTGAGCTCGCGGTCCGGCACCGGATCGAACGCGGTCTGGACGCCGTGATCGTCTACCCCGGGTTCATGATCGGCCCGTACGACTACACCCTCCAGATCGGCCGGGTGATCCGCGCGTTGCAGCAGGGCCGGCGCTACCCGGCTCCGCCCGGCACCACCTCCTGGTGCGACGTGCGCGCGGTGGCCCGCGGGATGATCGCCGCGCTCGACCACGGAAGTACCGGCGGCAGTTACATTCTCGCCGGACCGAATCACAGCTACCACGACGTGTTCACCCGGATGGCCGAACTCGTCGGCGCCGCCAAGCGGCCACTGCGCGTCCCGCGCCTGCTGCTGGCCGCCGCGGGCGCGCTCGGCGAACTCACCGCCCTGGTCACCGGGACCGCGCCGGACCTCGACCCCGGGCTGGCGCGGTATCTCTCGCTGCCGCAGGCGACGAGCAGCGCGCGGGCCGTCGCCGAGCTCGGCTACCACCCGGGTGACCTCGAGACCGCGATCCTCGACGCCGCGCGCTGGTACGACCAGCACCTGCCGGGGTGAGGATCGCGTGGGCCGGGGCGGCATCACCGACGCTGCCGTCTCGGCCCGCCTACCGCCGTTCCGCGCTCGGGGGCTGCCCGGTCCAGCGGATATAGGCGCGCCGGAACTCCCGGATATCGCTGTAGCCGACCTGATGGGCGACGGCCGCGATCGGGAGCGCCGTCTCGCGCAGCAGCGCGGTGGCGCGCTGCCTGCGCACGCGATCGCGCACCGCGCTGAAGCTCTCGCCTGCCTCGGTGAGCCGACGCCGCAGGGTGCGCTCGGTGATGTGCAGCCGCGCGGCTACCGCGCCCATGGTCAGTGGGTACCGAAGATGCTGGGCCAGCAGCGTTTCGACGATCGCCACCACATCGGGTTCCACCGCGCCGACATCGAGCATCCTGCGGCACGCGTCCACCGCGATCGCGCGGGTGGGCTCGCTGCGGGTCGGAAAGCGCAGTGCCAGAGTCGCGGTGGGGAAGACGGCGCGATTGGCCTCGGCACCGAACACGACCGGGCACCGGAAGAACCGCTCGTAGCGCCGCGTGTACGACGGTGCGGGGTAGGTGAGTTCCACCCGCTCCGGCGCCCAGTCCGCGCCGACCACCGAACGAACGAAAAGAATGGTGCTGCACAGGATCTCCTCGCAGAGGAAGCGCAGGATCAGTGGCTCCGGCCACCGTTCGTGCAGGCGCAGTGCGGCGGCCTCGGTGGCGCATTCGAGTTCGAGGTCCATCAGGCTTCCCGACGCCTGATGCAATTCGAGTCCGATCGACAGTGCCTCGCCCACGGTGGCGGCCGAGCGCATGGCCACGCCGAGCATGCCCATCGACAGCAGGATGTCGCGGCCGCCCACCTGCATGCCCAGCGGCGCCTCCGACATGTCCTCGACCGCGCGCCGCACGACCGAGACCGCTTGCCGGAAGGACACTTTGATCGAGTCCGAGGACAGTGCCGCAGGCCCGGCGATGCCGGTTCCGGCGAACCACCGGTCGACGTCGCGGCCTTCCCCGACGCCGATCTCCACGATGCCGCTCAGGACCGAGGGCGGGATCGTCGGCAGGTCCAGTTTCGTGGCGGATGCGCGCATGCTGTCTTCTCAGTTCGGTGCCGGGGCGCCGACGGGCCGCGTGGACAGGAGTCCGGATCCGAGCCTGCGCATCATCGCGCGGAGTCGTTCACGGGTGGCCGACTCGGGGTCGGTGAGGCGCAACTGGAGCAGTTCCCTGGCAGCCGCGTTGAGCACCCGGGCGGTGTATTCCGGGTCGGCCAGGTCGGGGTCGGCGCGCCGCATCTGCGTGGCGAGGTATTCGCGGACCACGGCCTGTGACCGGGCGAGGCGTGCGTAGAGCTCCGGCGGGGCGCCCTGGGGTGGGAACAGGAACAGCCGCCAGGTCGCCGGGTGTTCGTCGATGGCGGTCAGGACGCTGTCGAAGGCGCGCAGGGCGGGGTGGTCGTCGGTATCGCCGCTCGTGGCGACCGCCTCGGCGAACTGCGCCGCGGCCCGGCCCCCTTCGCGGTCGATGAGGGCGACGAACAGGCCGCCGAGATCGCCGAACTGCTGATAGAGCAGTGAGCGGTTGATCCCCGCCTCCTCCGCGATGCGGTTCGGCGTCGCGGCATGGAAGCTCTCGGCGGTGACGATCGCGTGCGCGATGTCGAGGATCTGCTCGCGTCTGGCTTCGGCGGTCATCCGTCGCCGCGGCTGCGGGGTCATGCTTGACAGTCTAACTAACAATCCGTGAGTATTACTCACAACTTGTTAGTTATCGGAGGATGGCATGACGACCTACTACCCGGATCTGGCCCGGCTCGTCCGGGGCCAGCGTGCGCGGCAGCCTGATCTCTATGGGAACGTCGACTTCGACCGGCAGCCGGTCCGGCTGGCCGTCGCGCCCCATGATGCCTCCGCGCTGCCGGAGTGGGTCGCCCCGCGCGAGCCGATCCTCGCCGACCCCAGGGTCACCGAGCTGATCGCCACCGCGACGATGCTGGGCGACACGGTCGGGGACCCGCTCGCCGCGCTGAGCACCGAGCACGGCGTGCGTGAGCTGGTCGCGATGGTGCGGCGAGCCTGCCGCGAGGGCATCGACGCCGTCGCCGACGCACCGCCGGAACTGGTCGACCTGATCGCCGCGATGGAAGCCACTCCCGACTGGCTCGACATGGACCTGGTCCGTGCGGGGGCCGGGGAAGCGCGGGTCAGCGCGGCGCTGCTGGCGCCGTTCCTGACCAGGGGCGCGTTCATCGCCACCTTCACCAATACCTATGCGGCACTGCCGATGGCGCTGACCGGCGCGCTGTCGGGACGACGAGCCGCCCGCCGGGTCAACGAGACGGCGAATTTCTTCGCGGTGACCACTCTGCCGGACGCGCTGGATCGCCACGGCCCCGGCTTCGAGGCCGCGGCCATGGTCCGGTTGATGCATTCGATGGTCCGCCACAACGCGCTGGCCCGATCCGGCCGGTGGGATCCGGCCGTCTACGGGGTGCCGGTTCCGCAGGTCGATCAGATGCCCGCCGGGATGATCAACCTCTACCTCGTCGCCACCCTGGCGCTGCGTGCCGGGCGCACCGAATTCACCGCCCGCGAACGCGCGCTCGTGGAATTCGGCCGCTACCGCTGCTTCCTGCTCGGCCTGCCCGAGGACCTGCTGCCCACCACGCCCGCGGCGATCGTGCACGTCATCCACGCCCGCGCCGCCCTGCTGCGCGCGGATTTCGACGACGCCACCTGCGGCGCACTGATCCGCTCGACCATGGCCGCCTACCTGCGTCCCACCGAATCCCGCGTCGACCGCATCGCCGACGCGGTCGAGAGAAGCTACAGCAAGGCCGGTTTCATCGCCGCCTTCTGCCACGGCGACCGCCGCGCCGCCCGCACCATGGGCGTCTCGATCGGCCCCACCGACCTGACCCGCATCGCCCTGACCGCCCCCTTCCTCCTCGGCCGCTTCCTCCTGATCCGCCGCGCCACCCGCATCCCCCGCCTCCGCCCCACCATCGACCGCTACCTCACCACCCTCATCCACCACCGCCTGGCCACCTACGGCAACCCCGAGTTCACCACCGACCCCCACACCTACACCCCACCCCCGGCGCCCTGACTCAACTCGACGAGCGCTCCGGTGCCCCCGGCTGCGCCGAAAAACTTTCGGCGCAGCCGAGTTCGCGGTCACCCCGCGTATTGGTTCGCGATCTGCCAGGACATAGCCCCGATTCCGGCGCCCAATGCTCCGCCGATCAAGGCACCCGGGATGGCGCCGACAATGAAGAACGGCAGCCCGGCGAGCGCACCCAAGACCGCGCCGATCGCCGCGCCCACGCCGACGCGGAGTTCTATGGTGTCGCCTGGAGGGAGGGATACACCCTCCGCGTCCGCCGCGACCGAGTTCGCGGGAGTTGCGGATACCAGGAGAGTTGTTGGGAAGCCGACGGTCTCGACCGCTTTCGGCGGCTCGTCCGGAGCAGCGGAAGCGGTGGCCGACTGGCCGGTGATGATCGCGATTGCGACACCGGCACCCGCGAGCGGGAGCAGGAGGCGACGGGACAGACGGGACATACCGGAGATCCTTTCGATCAGCGCGGCCACGGCCGCGGAGAATGTCGCCTTGCGCGAATATCAGCGAAGGGCGACCTTCACACCTCGGGAGAACGCTGAGTCGTGCAGTTCGAGCGTGGCCGGTGCCGTTCCGGCGGGCACATCGAACACGATGACCACCTGAATGGAGTTGCCCGGGTTGATCTCGGAAGCCATTGCGGTGCCGTCGTTCACATTGATTCCGGCCATCGTGTCGTTCTCGAATTCGCGGCCTTTGTCGTCGAACAGCTTCTGGTTGTCCGACCAGTACGACTGGGCCTTGTTGCTGATGTTGGTCACGGTGAGGTGTACCTGGATGTACTCGCCCTGTGCTGTCTTCTGGAGGTACGGGTTGTCGCCGATGACCTTTACCGGCGGGTCGATCGCAGTTACCGCGAACTCGAATTTGCCGTCGCGGACCGTTGATCCCGCGGACGCGGCGCCACCTGCCGCGGGTGCTCCCGTCGCCGGGGCACCGGGTGCGGGCGCGCCGGCTCCGACGGAGGCGGTGGTGAATGTCGCGGCAGTCTTGTCCTTGTCGTCGCTGCTGCTGCTCGACAATGCCGCGACGCATCCACCGAAGCCACAGAGCAGGAAGACGCCGACGATGACGAGGATGATCGTGTTCGCGTTGCTCTTCTTCGGCGGCGGCGGGTATCCGGGCGGCCGACCGTAGGGCTGTTGCGGGTACGGCTGTTGCGGGTACGGCGGTGTGGTCAATGGGCGGTCCTCTCTCAGATCCGCAGGGATGTCCCCCACGCGGGTGTGACATCTCCACCTGGAAACAAGTTGTTACAGAGCTCACAGGAAAAGATGTTTGGTATGAGAAAATTTGGGCAAAGCGCCTGAAACGCGCCCTTGTGCCTCAAAGACAGGGCAGGCCGGCCGGGGGATACTCGGGGATCAGGCGGGTGACGACGACGAGAGCGACCGGTGATGACTGTGACGGGTGATCAGGGTTCGGCTGGGCGGCGGATCGATGAGCGGATCGCGGAGTTGGGGGATTGGCGGGGGGAGGTGCTGGCGCGGATTCGGGAGTTGGTGCACGAGGCGGATCCGGGGATCGTCGAGGAGTGGAAGTGGCGTGGGGTGCCGGTGTGGTACCACGACGGGATGGTGTGTACGGGGGAGACGTACAAGGAGATCGTGAAGGTCACCTTCGCCAAGGGGGCTCGGTTGCCTGATCCGCGTGGGGTTTTCAACTCCGGGCTGGAGGGGAACACGCGGCGGGTGATCGATCTGCGGGAGGGGGACGAGCTCGATGAGGCGGGGTTCAAGGAGCTCGTGCGGGCGGCGGTCGAACTGAACGAGGGGTAGGCGGGCAACGGCAGAATGGTGGGGTGACCACGGAATCCGCACCCCGCCTGCTCGATGACGCCGCGCTGGAACTGTCGTCGGTGGTGGCGAACAACGCGATGAATCGGGGGCGCGGGCTGTCGGGGGTCAACAGCTACGCCAGGGAACTCGGCTTCGATCCCTACCGGCGGTTGGCGCAGCGGCTGCGCGCCGATCCCGATGCCACGGTCACCTGGATCGATGTGTGCTGCGGGGAGGGGCGGGCGCTGCTCGAGGCGGAAGAGCGGTTCGCGCAGGAGTTTCCGTCGGCCGATGTCACGCTGATCGGGATCGATCTCGTCGGCTTCTTCCGAGCCCGGCCGCGCACCGATCGCCTGCGATTGATCACCGCTTCGGCCACGACCTGGGCCCCGGACCGCCCCGCCGACCTGGTCACCTGTGTCCACGGCCTGCACTACATCGGCGACAAACTCGCCGTGCTCACCGCCATGGCTGGCTGGGTCGCACCCGGTGGCCGGTGTGCCGCCGACTTCGATCCCGAAGAGATCCGCCGCGCCGACGGATCCGTGGCCGGGCCCGCCGTCCTCGCGGCCCTGCGCGCGAGCGGGATGACCTTCGACCGGCGCACGCACCGGCTGCGCGGTGAGGGGCCGCGCTCGCCCCGCTTCCCGGCGGCCTACCTGGGCGCCGACGACACCGCGGGGCCGGGATATACCGGGCAGCCGTCGGTCCGGTCGTACTACGCCTGGTGACGGCGAGACGTCGGCTCGCCCAACGGGAACCGTCGAAGCCCGGTGTGTCCGCGCCGGCATCGAGGTTGGGTCGGCGTCCGGGGGAACTCGCCAGTAACCTGTGCCCGTGAGACCGATGGACACAGCGCCGGGGACACCGGCGCGGCCGGGAGTCGCTCTGGCAGCAGTCGTGGCAGTGGTGTTCGTGACCTTCTTGGACACCACCGTGGTCAGCGTTGCGCTCGGCGATATCCGACGTGAGTTGAGTACCGATGTGACCCTGCTGCAGTGGGTGGTCAACGCCTACACGGTGGTCTTCGCCGGACTGATGTTGGCGGGCGGATCGCTCGGCGACCGGTGGGGGCGCAAGAAGGTCATGATCGTCGGCCTGGTGATCTTCTGCGCCGGATCGGTGGTCTCCGCGCTCGCGAGCAGCGTCGCGCTGCTCATCGCGGGTCGCGCGATCATGGGCCTCGGCGCCGCGGCCTCGGAGCCGGGCACCCTGTCGGTGCTGCGCCACATCTTCCCCGGTGAACGCTCGCGGGCCAAGGCGGTCGGCGTGTGGGCGGCGGTGTCCGGCCTCGCGCTGGCGGCGGGACCGGTGCTCGGCGGTGTGCTGGTCGACCTGTACGGATGGCGGTCGATCTTCTGGTTCAACCTGGTGATCGGCGCGGTGGCGATGATCGTCGCGCTGTGGGCGGTCCCGGAGAGTTCCGATCCGCGGCAGGAGCCCGTCGATTGGGCCGGTGCCGTGCTCAGCGCGACGGCGTTCGGCGCGCTGGTCTACGCCGCGACCGTCGGCCAGGACCGGGGCTACACCTCGCCGTCGGTGCTGGGACTGTTCGCGCTCGGCGGTGCCGCGCTGATCGCGTTCGTGGTCGTCGAGAAACGGGTGCGCGCACCGCTGCTCGACTTCCGGTACCTGAAGGTGCCCGCGGTGCGCAGCGCGCTGGTGGTCGCCTTCGCCGTCTACTTCGGCATCTTCTCGATCTTCTTCTTCACCGCGCTGTATCTGCAGGTGATGCAGTCGTATTCGGCCGCGCGCACGGCGGCGGTCTTCGTGCCGATGGCCGTGACGATCGTGATCGGCTCGCTGGTGGCGGGCTACTGGGTGTCGCGGCGCGGGGCACGCGTCCCGATGATCCTCGGGTGCGTGCTGGGCGCGGGCGGCATCCTGCTGACCCGCCAGGCGCTGTCGGGGACGCTGCACGATCCGTGGATCGCCGCGGCGATGGGCGTGGCCGGGCTCGGCTTCGGTATCGCGGTGGTGCCGCTGACCTCGGCGGTGATGTCGGGTGTTCCGGCGGAGCATTCGGGCATGGCGGCCGCGGTGACCAATACGATGCGCCAGGTCGGCTCGGCGTTCGGTGTCGCCGTGCTCGGTGTGCTGGTGAGCTCGTTCCTCACCGCGGATCTGAAGAAGAAGATGGACGCATTGGGCCTGCCCACCTCGTTGCAGCCCGACGCCATCCAGGCGGTGGAGCGCGGTCGCATTCCCGAAGGCGTCGACATCGGGCCGTACCTGAAGTACCTGTCGAAGGTGTCGGAGGTGCTCAACGAGGGCAAGGTGGCCTTCCATCACGGGCTGGACGTGGCCCTGGTGGTGTCGGCGGTGCTGATCCTGGCCGCGGCGGCGTTCACGGCGCTGGATACCGGCCGGTCCCGCTCCGACGTGACCTAGTCCATCCCGGCAGATGCGCCGAGTTCACCTGGCGGTGGCCTGGATCCGTCATGCTGGTGCGGTGGTAGCTGTTTCTGATGTCGCCCCGGTGCGCGGCAGCGAGTATTCGATCTTGTTGCGCCGGATCAGGGCGGCCGGCCTGCTGGACCGTGACCTGCGGTACTACGGGTGGAAGAGCGCGCTCACCGCGGCGGCGTTCGTCGGCGGGTGGGCGGCGCTCGTCGCGGTCGGAGATTCCTGGTGGGCGTTGGGGATCGGGGTGTTCCTGGCCGCGGTGTTCGCGCAGATCGCGTTCCTCGGGCACGACGCGGGACACAAGCAGATCTTCGCGGGCCGCCGCGCCAACTACCTGTACGGCCTGATCGCGGGCAACCTCGCCATCGGGCTGAGCATCGGCTGGTGGACCAGCAATCACAATCGCCACCACGCCCACCCCAACACCGAGGGCGCCGATCCCGACGCCATGGGTGTCCTGGCGTTCTCCGCGGAGCGGGCCAGGGCCGGAAAAGGCTGGCGGCGCTTCGTCTTCCGGTATCAGGCCTGGCTGTTCTTCCCGATGCTGCTGCTCGAGGGCGGCAGTCTGCACTTCGCCAGCGTGCGTGCGGTCTTCCGCTGGCCGATCCCGAACCGGGTGACCGAGGGCCTGCTGCTGGCCGCGCACGCGGGCGCGTACCTGGGCACGGTCTTCCTGGTGCTCTCACCGGGGAAGGCGTTGGTGTTCATCGCCGTTCAGCAGGGACTGTTCGGTCTCTACATGGGCTGCACCTTCGCCCCCAATCACAAGGGGATGGAGGTTCTGCCCGAGGGCGACAACACCGACTTCCTCCGTCGCCAGGTCCTCACCTCCCGCAATGTCCGCGGCGGCTTCCTCGTCGACACGGCGCTGGGCGGCCTGAACTACCAGATCGAACACCATCTGTTCCCGTCCATGCCGCGCTCCCACCTGCACCGAGCCCAGCCCGTCGTCGCGGACTTCTGCGCCGAGATCGGTGTCCCGTACTGCGAGACCTCCCTGCTCGAGTCCTACGCCCAGGCCCTGGGCCACCTGGACGAGGTCGGCCGCCAGGTCGACCTCGTCGGCTAGCCGCCCGCACCCGATCGGCGCGGGCGGCCGCGCCGATCAGAGCCGGGGGTCGGTGGGCTCGGACTCCACCGCCAGGATCGCGAACACCAGTTCGTGCACGCGCCACAGCGGCTCGCCGGCGGCCACGGCGTCGAGCGCCGCGAGCCCGAGTCCGTGTTCGCGCATCGCGAGACCACGCTTGCGGCTCAGGGTCCGGTCGCGCAGGCGCTCGAGGTGTTCGGGCACCGTGTAGTCGGGACCGTAGATGATCCGAAGGTATTCGCGGCCACGGCATTTGATCCCGGGCTGGACTAGCTTGCCCTTGGCCCGGTGCCCCGGCCCGGCGTACGGCTTGATGACCATGCCCTCGCCGCCCGCCTCGGTCAGCGCCAGCCACCAGGCGGTGGCCTCGGCCTCGGCAACCGGATCGGACAGGTCGACGACCCGGCGTTCGGTGTGCCGGAACGTCTCCGGGTCGGCGGCCACGAGGCGATCGCAGACATCGAGGTGCCAGCCGTGGTCGCGCCCGGCGAAACTCGCGCCCTCGGCCGCGAGCAGCGCAAAGGGCGCGAT
Organism: Nocardia sp. NPDC050718; assembly: GCF_040654235.1. Taxonomy (NCBI): domain Bacteria; kingdom Bacillati; phylum Actinomycetota; class Actinomycetes; order Mycobacteriales; family Nocardiaceae; genus Nocardia; species Nocardia sp. NPDC050718. The sequence continues at coordinate 1,832,465 of NZ_JBFAHQ010000001.1, forward strand.
CCGGAGACCGTCGAGGTCGGTGGTCGGCCAGCAGTATCGCCGGTAGGCGGCGGTGAAGTCGGCCGCGGTGTCCGCGCGCGCGGCGGTGCGGGCCCGCAGCTCACCGAGGTCGAGGCCACGGGCCAGACCGGCGTCCAGGGCGTCGACCGCCGCGGGCAGGGCCGCCCGCGCGGCCGCGCCCATCGCCGCGTACTGGGTGCGGATCAGCCCGCCCGCCTTGGCCGACCACGGCAGGAGCTCGCAATCCAGGAGCAGCCAGCCGGTGTCGAATTCGTCGAAAAGCGGTGCGGCGGCGGCACAGACGCGCGCGAGCAGCGCTTCGGTCAGTGCCGCGTCGGTGAAGAACGACCGGCCGGTGCGGGTGTAGACCGCGCCGGAGCAGCCGTCGGTGACGCCGAAACGGTCGGCCGCCGTCGCCTGATCGCGGCAGACGATCACGACCGCGCGCGAGCCCATGTGCTTCTCCTCGCACACCACCCGGTCGACGCCCGCCGCGCGATAGTCGGCGAACGCCTCGGTGGGGTATTCGAGGTAGCCCTCGACCGTCGAGGTCGACGGCGGCGACATGGTCGGCGGCAGCCACAGCAGCAGCCGCGGATCGATGGCGAAGCGGCTCATCACCTCCAGTGCGGCGGCGGCGTTCTCGGCCTCGACCAGCACGGTGCCGTAGTCGGTGCGCAGGTGCCTGCGACCGGTGACATCGGCGAGATCGAGGGTGTCACCGGCGCGGGCGGCACCGGCGTCGCCCAGCGGCTTCACCGGCGCGTAGTGCACCCGCTCGGCGGGCACGGCCACGAACGTCTTCTCCGGGTAGCGCAGCGCGGTCAGCTCGCCGCCGAACACCACGCCGGTGTCCAGGCAGACGGTGTTGTTGATCCACTCCACCTTCGGGGTCGGCACGTGGCCGTAGACGACCATGGCCGAGCCGCGATAGTCGCGCGCCCACGGATACCGCACCGGCAGCCCGTATTCGTCCGTCTCACCGGTGGATTCGCCGTAGAGGCAGAAGTCGCGGACGCGGCTGGAGGCCCGGCCGTGGTACTCCTGCTTGAGTCCGGCGTGCGCCACCACCAGCCGCCCGCCGTCGAGTCGCAGGTGACTGACCAGCTCGTCGATCCACCGAGCGGCGGACTCGACGAACTCCGGCGGCTCGGCCGCCAGCTGCTCCAGCGTCTCGGCCAGCCCGTGCGACACGGTGACATCGCGCCCGCGCAGCTTCCTGAGCAGCTTCTGCTCGTGATTGCCCGGAACGCACAGCGCGGCACCGCTCGCGGTCATCCCCATCACCAGCCGCAGCACACCGGGGGAGTCGGGACCGCGATCGACGAGATCACCGACGAACACCGCTCGCCGGCCCGCCGGGTGGGTGGCGTCGACGGCCCGGCCCGCCTCGTCCCGGATCAACTGCCAGCCGAGTTCGCCCAGCAGACTTTCCAATTCGGACCGGCAGCCGTGCACGTCGCCGATGATGTCGAACGGCCCGGTGAGCTCGCGGCGGTCGTTCCAGGCCCGCTCGTAGGTGATGGTGACATCGGCCGGATCGGTGACGACGTGCACCTTGCGGAAACCCTCGCGGCCGAGGTGCCGCAGCGATCGGCGCAGGTCCTGGCTCTGCCGCCGCAGCACCTGGCGGCCGAAGTCGCGGTCGTCGCGATCCTTGGTCCGCTCCCACGCGACGGCCTCGGGCGTATCGATCACGATCGCGACCGGCAGCACATCGAAAGACCGTGCGAGCGCGACCAAGGCGGCTCGCGCGTGCTTCTGCACATTCGTCGCGTCGACGACGACCCGTCGCCCGGCGCGCAACCGGATCCCGGCGATGTGGCCGAGCGCGTCGAAGGCGTCCGCGGTCGCGGACTGGTCGTTCTCGTCGTCGGCGACCATGCCGCGGAAGAAGTCCGACGACAGCACCTCGGTGGGCGCGAAGTGCTCGCGGGCGAAGGTGGACTTGCCGGAACCGGAGATGCCGATCAGCGCCACCAGGGACAGTTCGGGAAGGTCGATGTGCATGGGTCAGGCCTTCCGGAAGAGCGCGAGCTGGGTGGGGGCGCCGAGGTCGGCGTCGAGGTCGCCGACGGGACGGAGCTCGGCCGTGTAGCCGAACGCGGCGGCGACGCGGGCGGTCCAGGCGGCGAATTCCGCACGGGTCCACTCGAATCGGTGATCGTCGTGGCGGTGTCCGTCGAGCGTCTCGTAGCGGGCGTTGTACTCGACGTTCGGCGTCGTCACGATGACGGCGCCGGGTGCGGCGTGCCCGAAGACGGCGCGTTCGAGCGCGGGCAGGCGCGCCTCGTCGACGTGCTCGATCACCTCCATGAGGATTGCGGCGTCGAAGCCGCGCAGCCGGTCGTCGTGGTAGGTCAGCGCCGACTGGAGCACCGAGATCCGGGCGCGCTGCCGATCCGACATCCGGTCGAAGCGCAGGCGGCGTTCGGCGATGCTCAGCGCCGCGCTGGAGACATCGGCGCCGACGATCTCGGTGTAGCGGTGGTCGGCCTCCAGCGCCAGCAGCAACGCGCCGGGGCCACAGCCGAGATCGAGGACGCGGGTGGCGCCGGTCTCGGCGAGGGCGGCCAGGACGGCTTCCTTGCGCAGCTGGACCAGCGGCGTTCGGCGTTCGGCGGGTTCGGTGTCGGACGTCGCGTCGTCGACCTGGTCGTCCACCGAGCGCAGGCGTTCCAGTGCGGTCTGGGTGAGCGAGCGGCGCCCGGCCAGGTACCGGCGGGCGATCAGCTCCCGCTCCGGGTGTTCGCCGAGCCAGCCGTCGCCCGCGCGCAGCAGCTTGTCGACCTCGTCTTCGGACACCCAGTAGTGCTTGGCGTCGTCGAGCACCGGGAGCAGGACGTAGAGGTGGTTCAGCGCGACGGACAGGCGCAGCGTGCCGGTCAGCCGGAGGTGGACATACGGTGACTCGCCCCAGTCCGGGAACTCCGGGTCCAGCGGCGCGGTCGCCGTGGCGACGGTCCAGCCCAGCGGCGCGAACAGGCGCTCGACGAGGTCGGCGCCGCCCCGGCACGGGACGGCGGGCACATCGATCTCCAACGGGATGGCGGTCGCCGCCAGCTCGGCGCGGTCCCGGCTCGTCCCGTTGAGCGCCGACCGGAACACCTTGCCCAGCGCCACCGCCAGCAGGCTCGACGCCACGTAGGGCCGGTCGTTGACATAGCGGCCGAGGGCGAAGCCGTGGTGGCCCTTGGCCGGACGCGCCAGCTCCACCGGGTCCACCTCGAGCAGCAGCGCCACCGTGCAGCGGTCGGGGTCGGACTGCGGGTAGAAGACATGTGCCGTGCCACCGGTCGTCGCGAAGGACTGCACCCGGTCGGGGTGTTTGACCAGCAGGTACCCGAGATCGGTCGCGGGGGTGTGGGTGGTGGAGATCGTCAACAGCACACACCGATCCTGTCATGGCGGGCCAGTGGTTTTCCGGGGCGAGAACCGGCCCGGCGACCCGGTCGGCGGTGCGGTGGTGGGTGATAATCGCGGCGAGCTCGGTGTGGGCCGGGCCGGTCGGAAGGTGGCGCGATGACGGCGGTGGCGTTGGTGTTCGTCGGGATCGCCGTGCTGTTGCACGGGTACATCTTCGTGATGGAGTCGCTGCAGTGGACTACGCCGCGGACCAGGGCGACGTTCGGGATCACGGCGGAGCAGGCCGAGGCGACCAGGGAGATGGCGTTCAATCAGGGGTTCTACAACCTGTTTCTCGCGATCGTGGCCGCGGTCGGCATGGGGTTCACCGCGTTCGGCGACGCCGGGATCGGGCTGGCCCTGGTGCTGGCCGGCGCCGGGTCGATGGTGGCGGCGGGGGTGGTGCTGCTGGTGTCGTCGCCGGACAAGGCGCGGGCCGCGCTCATCCAGCTGGTGCCGCCGCTGATCGGTTGTGCCGCACTGGTGCTTGCCCGGCTCTGAGCCGGGTGCGCGTGGTCACCGCCCGGGACCGCGCAGGATGCCGAGCTGCTGTTCGAGCCGTTCCAGCGCGGCCCTGGCCGCCTCGAGTTCGGCTTCGATGCGGGCGATGGCTTCCTCAGCCAGCGGCGCTTCGGTGGCCGACGGTGGCGGCGGGGCCTGCGCCGGCGGACGACGGCCAGGGGGCGGCGGGGCGCCGGGGCCGCCGCCGGGCGCGGTGGCGAGATCGCCGGTGGCCGGGCCGTAGACCTGGTCGAGGGCCTCGGCCAGGGTCGGCGCGTAGCCGACCCGGACGCCGCCGGTGCCGGGTTCGCGGTAGCTCACCAGCACGCGGGCCAGCTGCGGGAACGTCGACCCGTTGGGCGCCGTCGAGATCCGTTCGGTGAACAGCGGTTCCACGTACAGCACGCCGCCGTCGGCGATCGGCAGGGTGAGCAGGTTGCCGTACTGGATGCGGTTGGAGCGTTCCAGCAGGGTGCGTTCGGAGGCCACCCTGGTATCGGAGATCATCGAGTTCTGGATCTGCTGCGGGCCCTGGGTGAGGGTGTCGGTGGGCAGCTGGAGAATGCTGAACTCGCCGTAGTTCTCCGGGTCGGAATGCACGGAGATGTAGGCGGAGAGGAACTCTCGCCGGAAGCCGACCATCGCACCGGCCAGCCGGAACGAGGCGTCGGCGGTGCCGGGGTCGCCGACCAGCACGTAGAACGGGGCCTGGTGCGGGTTGCTCTCGACGGTCGGGTCGCTGGGCACCGACCAGAACGCGTTGTTGGTGAAGAACTCTCGCGGTTCGTCCACGTGGTAGCGAGCGAGCATGTCGCGCTGGATGACGAAAAGGTCCTCGGGGTAACGGAAGTGGGCGCGCAGCTCGTCGCCGATCGCCGACGGTGGCTGGACGGTGCCGGGGAAGACCCGCATCCAGGCGGCCAGGATCGGGTCCTGCTCGTCGACCTGGTACAGCGTCACCGTGCCGTCGTAGGCGTCGACGGTGGCCTTGACCGAGTTGCGGATGTAGGAGATCTCCCCGGGCTCCCGCAGCCCCTGGTCCTCGCCGACGGACAGGGCCTCGAGCGAGCTGCGCGCGGCGTAGGGGTAGCCGTCGATCGTGGTGTAGGCGTCCACGATCCAGACGATGCGGCCGCCGACGACGGCGGGATAGGGATTGTTGTCGATGGTCAGCCAGGGCGCGACCCGCTCGACCCGGTCGCCCGGATCGCGGTGGAAGATGATCTTGGAATCGGCGCCGATCGCCGTCGAGAACACGATGTTGCGTTCGGTGTAGACGGTGGCGAAGGCGAGCCGGTTCAGCCAGTTCCCGATCGGGACACCGCCCTTGCCCGCGTAGGTGTATTTGGTGCTGTCGGTGTCGTATTCGCGCGGTTCGGTGCCGCCGCCGACGATGGCGTAGTCCGGATCGCCCCTGGCGATCACCTCGCCGTAGTAGATCCGGGGCTGCTCGACCGGGATCACCTGGTTCCCGGCGTGCTGGGTGGCGATATCGCTGACCGCGTAGATCGGGTAGCCGCTGTTGCCCGCGGCGCTGTCGCTCGCCGCGTCGACGACCGCCGCGTTGACCCGGTTCGCCGGGGCGGCGACGAACCCGTCCCCGTGGGTGTAGACGGTGTGCCGATTGACCCAGTGCCCCTGGTTGCCGCTGAGCGCGGCGGGGGTGAGTTCCCTGGCGGTGACCACGTAGTCGCGCAGCTGTCCGTCGATGCGGTAGCGGTCCAGGTCCAGGTTGTCGGGGAAGCTGTAGAAGTTCTTGAGCTGCTGCTGCTGGGTGAAGGTGCGCGAGAGCACGTGCGGGTCGAGCAGGCGCAGGTTGGCGATCGTGGTGGCGTCGGCGGGGACCTCCGGCGGCGGCGCGGTGCCGACGCCGGGATAGGGCTGGTAGCGCACCCGATCCTCCCCGATGCCGTAGGCCTGCCTGGTCGCGGCGATATTGCGCTCGATGTAGGGGCTCTCCAGGTCGGCGGCGTTGGGGCGCACCGAGAACTGCTCGACGATCAGCGGCCACACCCCGCCCGCCACGATCGACGACAGCAACAGCAGGGTGGCGGCCATCGCGGGCACCCGCAGATCGCGCACCACCACCGCGGAGAACACCGCGGCGGCGCAGATCAGCGCGATGGCGAACATGATGAAGCGGGCGGGCAGCACGGCGTTGATGTCGGTGTAGCCCGCGCCGGCGAAGGTCGGCTCCCGCCGCCCGCTCGACAGCAGGGCGTAGCGGTCCAGCCAGTACGCGCCCGCCTTCAGCACGAAGAACAGCCCGGCCAGCACCGCGAGCTGGCAGCGGGCCGCGACCGTGATCCCGATCGACTTCCCGGACAACCGCACCCCGCCGAACAGATAGTGGGTCGCCAGGCAGGCCAGGAACGCGACGAACACGATGACGAACAGCCAGCTGAGCACGAGCCGGTAGAACGGCAGGTCGAAGACGTAGAACCCCACGTCGAGATCGAACTGGGGGTCGCGCTCGCCGAAGGATCCGCCGCGCAGGAACAGCTGCACCGTCTGCCATCGTGACTGTCCGGCCAGCCCACAGATCAGGCCGAAGACCGCGGCGATGCCGAGCCCGAATCGCAGCGGATGGCGGCCCACCACGGTGCGGTAGGGCGTGATCGGGTCGTCGTCGCGCCCGCCGGGGAAGAAGGCCGGGCGGGACCGGTAGGCCAGCCACAGGGCCGTGAACAGGGCGCCGCCGAGGATCGTCGCGATCACGACGAACAGCGTGAGCCGGGTGAGCAGCACCGTCGACCACACGCTGCGATAGCCGACCTCGCCGAACCACAGCCAGTTGACGTAGACGCCGATCAGCCGGGGCACGAGCAGCAGGGACAGAAAGGCCACCGCGACTGCCGTCAGCAGCAGTCGCCACTTCCTCGGTATCCGCTCGGACCCGTCACCAGCGCTCATCCGCCACTCCCGTGGACCGCGGCGCCGGGCACGCCGGCGCCGCGTGCATTCCCCGAGTCTACTCGCGGGGCTGCGGCCTCAGACGAAGTCGAAGACGGGGGGAACGGTGACCACGACGAAGGCGGCCCAGACCCCGTACACGGGCAGATAGCGGGTCTGCCAGCGTTCCAGGTCGGCGAATCCCTGTCGGCCGCGCAGGAATCCGAGGCCGAGCCGGACCGACCACGCCAGGTTCACCAGCAGCACGACATTCAGCCCGAGCGCGACGACCTTGTTCGGCGATGACCCGAACTCGGCGATGCGGGTGAGCATGGCGGTCAGCATGACCACGTCGACGGCGAGGGCGCACAGCACCAGCACCAGCTGCACCCGGTCGAAGAAGCCGGGCGGGGCCAGCGGGTCGCGCGCCGAGATCGAGTACAGCAGCAGGCCCAGGACCAGCACCAGGATCAGGTCCATCAGGATGAGCAGGGTGCGGTCGACGTCGATCACGCTGCGGGTCGTCGCGAACGCGGCGAGCAGGGCCACCAGCATGAGGATGGTCAGCGGGGTGAACACCCGGGTGAGCACGGGCGCGATGTTCTCCACGACGTTCTGCTTGGCCTCGACCAGCCAGGCCGCGACGATCACCGCGCCCGCGACGCCGAACGGCAGCACCCAGTCCTCGATGACCGGTTCGATATCCAGATCCAGCGTGCCGAACGCGCCGACCGTCAACCCGATCAGCACGCCGCCGCCCAGGGCCAGCAGGGTCAGGTAGACGAACCATTCGCCGGTGAACCGGATGAAATCCATGCGGCGCCGGTCCGATCGCCAGTCACCGCCGACATACGCCAGGCCGATCACGAACCACAGCGCGATCGGTGCGTGGATCGCGGCGATCACCTCGGTCGCGCCCTCGGGCTCGAAGGGATACAGGTTCAGTACCAGGGCGACGAGCACGAACGGCACGGCCAGCGCGACCGCGACCCGTGCCGTCACCTGTCGCTTCCACGCGAAATACGCGGCGAGGAAGGGGAGTACGAGCAGCGCGGCGTTGACGCCGACGGCCGACCCGTGCAGCCAGGCGAAGCCGGCCTTCAGCGACAGGGCCGCGCCGACCGCGAGCGCCAAGACGACCACCAGTTCCCGAGTGCGCTGCCGTCCGGTCGTGTCGGACTCGGCGGGGACCAGTACCAGTTGCTTCCAGAGTCTTTCGGAATGCTCGAGCGCGAACTCGCGGGACAGGGCGTCCAGGCTGCCCATCCGCTTCACCGCGACCAGGAACGCCTCGTCCGCGTCCAGTCCGGCGTCCTGGAGGGACGAGACCTGTTCGCGCAGATGGTCTTCCATCTCGTCGACGTCGGCGATCGAGATCGCGCGGTGGCGCTGGACGTAGCCGCGCCACTGCTCGATATTGGCCTGGAGTTGCGTCTCGGCGTCCATCACGCCCATCCTTTCGCGACGATGGGGCGGGTCGTGGCGTCGCGCCAGACCTGGTCGAGCGCCTCGGCGACGACGGCCCACTGCGCGCGTCGCTCGGCGAGGGCGGCCCGGCCCGACTCGGTGATCAGGTAGTGCTTGCGCCGTCGCCCGCTGTCGGCGGTGCGCCAGGCCGAGGTCACGTGGCCCTGCCGTTCCAGGCGGTGCAGCAGGGGGTAGAGCATGCCGTCGGTCCACTGCATGCGGCCCCGGGACAGGTGGTTCACCTGCTCCAGAATCGCGTACCCGTATGACTCGCCCTCGGCGAGAATCCCGAGAACCAGTGGGGTTGCCGAGGCCGCCACCAGGTCTTTGTCGATCCGCATCGCACTCCTATACCTAGAACCGCTAGGTCATAACCTAGCAGACCTAGGTATGGCGCGTGTCGGACCTCGAAGGATGCTTTCGTTCGGTAACAATGTGGCGTCCCGGTCGGATACGGGGGTGATACGACACGAGTGGAAGGATCTGTATGACTATGCGAGTGAGGTCCACGATCGCCGGTCTCGCGGCGGGCGTAGCGGTGGTGGCGGGGACGATGGTCGCGGGCGCCGGGGCGGCGAACGCGCTGCCGAGCAGCCTGGTCGGCATCAACTGCCTCGGGCTGAGTCCGAATATCGTCGATGTGCCCTACAGCAACCAGGTGATCGTCTCCTACCTGTACGACCAGTCGGGGCTGCCGTCGTTCACGGTGCATTCCGGTGCCAGCATCTGGGGCTATCAGACCCATCCCACGCTGACCTGGACCAACCTGGCCACCGGGGCGTCGGGCTCGCTGACCGGGCACACGAACATCTCGTCGTTCTTCGGCACCGGCGGCACGGTGTACTTCACCGACGTGCCGACCGGGACCGGGCCGGTGCGCATCGACCTGTCGGTCGTCAACACCGGACCCGTGCCGGTGCCGGTCGTGACCTGTTCGGGGACCACCGACATCGTCTGATCCGGCATCTGATCGACCCGACTCCGGCCGGGGGTGCGCTGCGCCCCCGGCCGGAGCTGTGCGTGGCGGCGACCCGGCTCGGTCACTGTCCGCCGCACAGCATTTCGGCTTCGCCCCGGGATTTCCTTAGCAAGGGTGATGATTTCGCACCCTAGGGTGATGATCGCCGATTTTCGCCTAACAGGGCTGTTCAGGGTCCCGATGGAGTCAGCAGAACGCGCGACCGGCGCGGCGGACGAGGAGTCGAGAACCATGAAGAACGCAGTTCGGATGAGCGCGCTGATCGCCATCGCCGCGGCGGCGGTGGCAGGTTGTAACGCGGAGAACGGTTCGGCCGCTTCGCCGTCGACGAGCCGGGCGACGACCACGGTCGCCGCGAGCGCGCCGCAGACGCCGGGCGAGCAGCCGCGGGCGACCGAGGCGCCGGGTGGGAACGGGTCGTCCGGCGGGACCCAGGCACCGGTGGTGACCGAAGCGCCGCCCGTCACCGCGGCCCCCGGCACCACGAAACCGCAACCGGCCGACGACATCAGCGGACCGGGCCGCTGCATCGATCCCCAGTCGACCGGGGTGCGGAACGCGCTGGCGCGCCTCGACGGCACCTGGGTCGCCCAGCAGGCGTCGGCGGACCTACCGGGCCAGTGCGCCCAGCTGCTGTGGGTGCGCGCGGTCGGCGGCAACTCCGCGGGGGCGCCGATCCACGTGCTGTTCTTCCACGACGGGAAGTGGCTGGGCACAGCCACATCCGAGGCGTACGCGTTCACCTCGGTGGTCGGCTACACCGACACCACCGTGACGGTCGAGTACAAGTGGCTCGCGGGCGACGAGCCCTTCGCCGCGCCGCAGGGCGGTCCGGTGGCGATCCACTACACCTGGAACGGCTCGAATGTCGTCATGAGCGGGCCGCTGCCGAAGGAAGTGACCCAGCCGCACCGCTAAACCGGTTCGGGGTGCAGCACCAGTACCGTGATCTCGCTGGGCGCGAACACCCGCAGCTGCGGACCCCAGAAACCGGTGCCGCGACTGGTGTAGAGCTGGGTGTTGTTCGCGTGCCTGCTCAGGCCGGCGACCACCGGCTGATCCAGCCGGACCAGGTAGTGGAACGGCCAGATCTGCCCGCCGTGGGTGTGCCCGGAGATCTGCAGCGCCACGCCCGCCGCGGCGCTGTCGGTGATCTGCTTGGGCTGATGGGCCAGCAGCACCACCGGCAGCGCGGGGTCGGCGCCTGCCAGCGCGGCGGGCAGGTCGGGACCGTGGCCGGGCAGACCGGCGCCGGTGGGGTCGTCGATCCCGGCGACGACCAGGCGAGCACCGTCGCGGTCGACGGTCCGGTGGGCGTTGTGCAGCGGCTGCCAGCCGAGCGAGGCCATGTGGTCGATCCAGCCCTGCGCGTCACCGAAGTACTCGTGGTTGCCGGTGATGTAGAAGCGGCCGAGCGGGGCCTCGACGCGGGCCAGCGGGTCGACCTGAGCGCGCCGCTTCACCACCGAACCGTCCGCGAGATCACCCGCGTGGCAGGCGATATCGGGGCGCTGGGCATTGACCACATCGACCACCCGCTCGGACCAGCGCTGCCGGTCGAGCGCCGCGTAGTGGGTGTCGGTGACGACCACGACGCGCAGTCCGTCCAGGCCGTCGGCCAGGCCGCGGATGGCGACGTCGACGGTGCGGACCCGCGGCACCCGGCGCGCCTCGTAGACACCCCAGGCGACCAGCGCGACCGAGACCGCCAGCACGCCGAGCGCCACGATCCGCGCGGCGAGCAGGCCCTCCACCCCGGCGACGGCCAGCCCGCCCCGCACGAAGACGCCGAGCACCGACCACGAGAACACCACCCACAGCACCCCGAGCAGGGTGTCGCCGACGATCACCGCCGGATCGGACTGGGCCGGTCCGTGGCCGAGGAACATCGCGGCGGGCAGGCACAGGTAGCCGAGGACACACACCGCGGTCCCGGCCCAGAACAGCGGGCCGGTGCCGCCGGTGGGCGCCGCGACCAGCGTCCACCAGGGCAGCGCGAACAGCACGGCCGGAATCAGCAGCATCAACATCAGGCGTACAGCGAATCTCACTCCGGTCCCGTCCTGCGCAGGGCCGCCGGGTGCGGTCGCGGCCACGAATAGATCATCCACACTAGCGCCGCCCCGTTGCCCGGCGGCGCGTCGACCGGTTCACTGGTGCCATGCGGATCGCCACACTCGCCGCAGCGGCTGTCACGGTGGTACTGCTCGTCGCGGGCATTGTGCTGCTCCGCGACGATCCGGGGGTCGCGACGACCGCGGGCACCTCGCTGCACGAACTCGGGCACGACGGCGGTACCCGCAGCTATCGCGTCTATCGGCCCGCCACACTGTCCGAGCCCGCTCCGCTGGTGGTGATGCTGCACGGCGGACTCGGTACCGGCGAGCTGGCGCAGCGCGGCGTCGGCTGGGACGCGGTGGCCGATGCCGAAGGGTTCGTCGTCGCCTATCCCGACGGTGTCGGCCGGGCGTGGAACGCCGGTGGCGGCTGCTGTGGGAACCCCGGCCGCACCGGCGTCGACGACGTGGGCTTCCTGACCGCGATGGTCGACGAGATCGCCCGCGCCCTGCCGATCGACCGCGCGCGGATCTACTTCACCGGGATGAGCAACGGCGCCATGATGGCGTACGCGATGGCGTGCCGCACCACGCTCGCCGCCGCCGTCGGCGCGGTCGCGGGCACCCAGCTCGGCGACTGCGCGCAGCCCGACCCGGTCTCGGTGATCCATGTGCACGGCACCGACGACGAGAACATCCGCTACGACGGTGCGCCGGGCAGCGGCGTCGCGCGGATCGACGGGCCGTCGGTGCCGGAGCTGAACGGGTTCTGGCGGACGGTCGACGAGTGCGCGGCACCGGTGTCCACCTCGAGCGATCGGGTGACCACCCTGCGCGCCACCTGCCGCGACGGACGCGCGGTCGACCTCGTCACCGTGGCGGGCGCCGGGCACCGGTGGCCCGGGGCCGACGAGCGCGGCGCGCTCGACGCGACCCGGGTGATCTGGGACTTCTTCGCCGCGCACCACCGATGAACCGGCGCAGCGTGATCCGACCGGCGGCAGCGCCGGGGCCCAGCCGATAGCCTGACCGGGTGATGGAGTTCGGGCCGGGGGCGAGCCTCGCGGGGTATCGCATCGAACGCAGGCTCGGCGGTGGGGGCATGGGCGCGGTCTATCTGGCGCGACATCCCCGGCTGCCGCGCCACGACGCGCTGAAGGTGCTCGACGCGCGGCTCGCGGTGGAACCGACCTTCCGGGCGCGCTTCGAACGGGAAGCCGATCTGGCCGCGCGCCTGCGGCATCCGAACGTGGTGCAGATCTTCGATCGTGGCGTCGACGGCGACCGGTTGTGGATCGCCATGCAGTTCGTCGACGGTCTCGACGCGGCCCAGCTGCTGCGCCACGGCCTGGCGATCCTCACGCCCGCGCGCGCGGTGCGAATTGTCGTCGAAGCGGCCAAAGGCCTGGACTACGCGCACCGGCAGGGACTGCTGCATCGCGACATCAAACCGGCCAACCTGCTGATCGCCCGCGCCGACGACGGCGCCGACGAGGTGCTGGTCACCGATTTCGGGATCGCCCGCAGCATGGGCGAGACGACCAGCCTCACCTCGGCGGGCTCGGTGCTGGGCACCCTGGCCTACGCGGCGCCCGAGCAGCTCGAAGGTGATCCGCTCGACGTCCGCACCGATGTGTACGCGCTCGGCGGCACCCTCTACGAGCTGCTCACCGGCTTCGTTCCGTTCCAGCGCGACAGTCCGGCCGCGATGATCAGCGCGCACCTGATCGAGGCGCCGCCGCGCCCGTCGGCGGGCAACCCGGCGCTGCCGCCCGCCATGGACGCGGTGATCGCGCGCGCCATGGCGAAGAATCCGCGCGACCGGTTCGCCTCCTGTGGCGCGCTCGCCGACGCGGCGGTGGCGGCGCTGGCCGGGACGATGCCCGACACCCCGCTGTCGGCGGAGACGCTGGTGTCGCGGTCGGCCGAACTGCCGGCGCCGCCGGGCAAGCCGCGGTCGCGGGCGCGGGCGATCCTGGTCGGCGTCGGTGCGGCCGCCGCCGTCGCCGGGCTGACCGCGATCGCCGTGCTCACCGCCAAAGACCGTGTCTCGTCGGGTGATTCGAACGCGCCGGGCCCGACGCAGGCTGCACAGATCGGCGCGGTCCCCGACAGCCCGACCGCGGCGACGGTGCTGCGCCCCTGGCTCGACGACGTGCGGGCAGGCGATACCGACGCGCTGATCCGCAAGTGCTGGACCCAATCACCCGTCGAGATCCCGCGCATGTACGGCGACGTCGACCAGATCACCGACGCGGTGCGCCGCCCCGGCATCCTCGGCCAGTTCGGTCCGTACTGGCAGAACGACGTGCTGAAGGTGAGCTTGCGGCCCAGCGAGCTGCGCTCCGGCTACGGCTGCCCGATCGTCAGCGACCGGGCGGCGACCCGGCTCACCGACGAACAGGCCCGCTACACCGTCGAGCGCTATCTGAGCCGGGTGGTCGGCTATCCGGTGAACCCGGCCGACGTCGAGCCCGACTATCCGCTGCTGTGCACCGGCGCCCAGCCGGGCACCGCGCTGTCGGGGGTGCGGCGCTTCGACGACAAGGCGCTCACCGTGCGTGGTTCGACCGGCTCGGTCGTCACCGTCAGCGCGCCGGTGACCAGCGCCGATGGCGCCGCGAAGCAGGTGTATCTGACGCTCGACCACGGCACCGACGGATTCTGTATCTCCCGCGTCGACGCCACCGGGTGAGCGTGCGAGCCGAAGAGAACTGCGTCACATCGGTTTTCGATGTGCCCCTCGGATCGGGGGCGCGCTATGCTGCCCGGCAGGATCCGTCCGCAGGCTGTCGCGCCGCGGGCGGGTGGAGTGGGGAGCGGCGTGGCCGCACAACGGAAAGGTCCGAACACGATCATGCGTGGCGTAACTGTGGGAGGGGCGCAGGGGCGCCGACACCGCACGAGCAGACTCCTGGCGGGTGCCGCGGTGGCCGCCATGCTGCCGTTCGGCGCGTCGGTGGCCGCGGTCGGGCCGGCGGCGGCCGACGCCGATCCGTCGGCGATCGATTTCCCGGTCGATTCCTCGATGGGCACCATCAACACCCGCATCGTGCGGGCGGCCGACGGCAACACCGACCGGGTGGTCTACCTGCTCGACGGTGAACGCGCCGAGGACGACCTGAACGGCTGGGAGAAGCACACCTCGATCCCCGCCCAGATCGCCAAGTTCAACATCAATGTCGTGATGCCGGTCGGCGGCCAGTCCAGCTTCTACGCCGACTGGGACCAGCCGAGCAGCTTCAACGGCGTCAACCCCGACGGTTCCCTGCTGCCCAGCGCCGACTCCGGGTCGGCCATCGGCGGCTGGGAAGACACCCAGGGCAAGACCAACACCTATCAGTGGGAAACCTTCATCACCGAGACCCTGCCGGACGCGCTGAAGTCCCGGCTGGGCTTCAGCGACACCCGCAACGGCGTGGTCGGGCTGTCCAGCGGTGGCAGCGCGGCCCTGCTGATGGCGGCCTACCACCCCGAGCAGTTCGTCTACGCCGGATCGCTGTCGGGCTATCTGCACATGTCGATGCCGGGCATGCGCGAGGCGCTGGCCGGGGCGATGATCGCCAGCGGCGGCTACAACATCGAGGCGATGGCGCCCGCGGGCAGTGAGAAGTGGAAGCGGATGGACCCCTACGGGTTCGCCGAGAAGCTGATCGCCAACAACACCCGCCTCTACATCTCCGCGGGCAGCGCCAAGCCCGCCGATCAGGACCTGTCCTCGATCGACGCGATCACCCAGGGCATGCCGCTCGAGGCGATCGCGCTGGCCAACACCCGCTCGTTCGAAAAGCGGATCACCGCACTGGGTTATA
This sequence comes from Nocardia sp. NPDC050718, assembly GCF_040654235.1. Classification (NCBI taxonomy): domain Bacteria; kingdom Bacillati; phylum Actinomycetota; class Actinomycetes; order Mycobacteriales; family Nocardiaceae; genus Nocardia; species Nocardia sp. NPDC050718. The sequence goes on from NZ_JBFAHQ010000001.1 coordinate 1,847,578, forward strand.
CGAACGTCAGCTACGACTTCCCCGATATCGGCATCCACAACTGGGGCACCTGGGAGCAGGTCGCCATCCGGTTGATGCCGGATATGGCGCGCAATATCGGCAAGCCGCTGCCCGCGGGCGCGCCGCCCGCCGGTGGGGAACCGCCGGCCGGTGCGCCGGGTGGTCAGCCGCCCGCCGGTGGTCAGCCGCCCGCGGGCGAGCCGCCGAAGTAGTCTCTTCCCTGCGCGAAACCGCCGTTGCCTCCATGGAGGCAACGGCGGTTTCATTTGTGCCGGATCAGCGTGTCCTGATGGGGCTTTCGTTCGTCCAGCCCCAGGTGTCGCCGACGCGGACGGTGATCTCCGCCGGTGGTGCGGCGACCAGGCGGGTGAGGCGCTGGAGTTCGCCCCAGTCCCGGGTCCAGTCCTCGGCGAGGTAGGCGGGGATGGTGCGCGACCGCATGAGCAGACCGGTCCAGCCCAGCGGGCCGCCGCCGGTATCGCCCTGCCAGGTCTCGGAGACCTGCGCGTTGAGCTTGTCCGGCTGGATCCGCCAGATCGGCAGCTCCGCGACCCCGGCCTTGTGGTCGAACGGTCGCTGGCACGGGAAGGCCAGTCCCACATGGAAATCCCCGAGCACCGGATCCGTGGTGCCGACCACGGTGTTCAGCGACGAGAGTTTCGGCAGGCGCGGGGGCGTGACCGCTAGCCACTGCATCGGATCCGGTTCGCCCGCCGCCGCGACGAGCCGGACCGCCGTGGTTCCGGCGGGGATCTCATCCAGGTCGATCGGCAGGTTCCGCCAGCCCGGTGCGCCACCGACCGTGGGCGGGGTGAGTTCACCGGTGGGGGTGAAGGTTCCGTTCGCCGCGTGGGCGAACTCGACCCGCAGCCGCTGCCCGGGCAGCGGACTGCCGTCGGGAGCCACGGATTCGATGCGGCCCGCCACGGTGAGGATCAGCACCCGGTACGCCGAATCCTGCTGAGCGGCAGTGAGATCCAGGCGATACCACTGGGTGGTCAGCTGGGTGCGTTGCGGTGCGCCGGTGGAGTAGCTGCCCAGGACCGGGGTGCGTTCGGGGACGAGACCGAAGGGGAGGGCGGCGGTGCTGCCGTTCACGCCGGGGGTGGAGCCGGGTCCGCCGGAAGCGGGTCCACCGGGACCGCCGGGGGGCGTGCCACCAGGGGTCGTGCCGCCGGGCGTTGATCCACCTGTGCCGCCCGGCGATCCGCCCGGACCTGTCTGGGCAGAACCGCCAGGAGTGCTCTGGCCGGGTCCGCCGGTGGTGGAGCCCGAACCGCCCGTGGTGTTGCCGGGACCGTTGGGAGCCGAGCCGCTGGGGCCTGCGCCGCCGGGAACTGCGCTACCGCCGGGGCCTGCGCCGCCGCCGGGACCTGCGCCACCAGGGCCGCCGGGGGCGGGGCCGGAGCCCGATGGGGGTGCCGAGGATTGGCCGGGGCCCGGATCGGGGGCGAGGCTGCCGAGGCCGTTCGGGGTGAAGCCGGTGTTCTCGACGGACAGGCCGTCGGCGACGGTGCCGGTGTAGGGGGTCAGCAGTGAGTCGGCCGTGTTGGTTTCTACCAGGACGGCGTCGGCCATCGCGCAGGAGTTCCCGGTCATCGTCCGCAGGTTCGACAGCGCGACCGAATAGGCGGGGTACTGCGCGACGGCAGCGGTCGCCAGCGATCCCACGTCGAACAGCACCATCGCCGCCGCGGCGAGAGTGAGGGGCGCGACCACCGGCAACCGGAACCGTCCGGCGCCCCTGGGCGTGCCCGCGGCCTCGGCTTCGGTTCCTGGCTGCTGTATGTCGGCGGCCCCGCTATCGGTTCCGGGCCGTTTCGTGCTCGTCGTGTCGGTCTCGGTTCCGGGCTGCATTGTGGCCGTCGCGCCGGTCTCGGTTCCTGGCTGCTTCGTAGCCGTCTCATCAGTATCGGTACCGAGCTGCTTCGTGCCGGTGGCCTCTGTGTCAGCTCCGCGCAGCTTCGTGGTGTCGCTATCGGTTCCGGGCCGCTTCGTGTCCACTGCCCCGGTATCGGACTCAGGCTGCGTCGCGGTCGCGGTCGCGGTCGCGGCCTCGCCCGTGGACTCGATGGCCGCGGTTTCGGCGGGAGTGCGCGGCAGGTGGCCATCGTTGGATGTTGTTCGGGGCGAGGTGGTTTCGGGGGTGGCGCGGTAGTACTGCCAGAGGGCGAGCAGCAGGGTCAGGCCGGTGGCGGCGAGGAAGAGGGTGGAGACCTCGATGCCGGCGAGGGTCGGGGCGCGGTCCGGCCAGGGGACACCGTAGCCGGAGACGTACCAGTAGCCGTTGGAGCCGGTGAAGCAGACGGCGAGCAGGAACAGGACGGCCGCCGCGAACAGGGTGCGGAGGTAGGGCGCCCGAATGACGCTGCGGCTCAACGCGACAGCGGTGACCGCGGCCAGCGCACCCGCGAGACCGGCGTAGACGCCGAAGTGGTGGGTCCACTTGGTGGGGGTGAACATCATCAGCGGCAGCGCGAGGAAGGTCATCGCGAGAACGCGGGTGACCGGGCCGCGGGCGGTCGACGGGATGCGACCGCCGCGGCGCAGGGTCACCAGGATGCCGACGGCCAGGGACAGCAGCATGGCCAGCACGCCGAAGCGCCGGGCCAGGGAACCGTCGGGGTTCACCGACAGCAGGGAATCCCAGCGGGTGCGCTCCTCGAACCAGGACATGTCGGGGCCGACGAGCTGGCGGACGCGGGTGGCTTCCAGCACCGTCGCGAGCGTCTGGTCGGCGAAGACCACGACGAGCACGAGGACGCCCGCGGCGGCGATCGGCGCCAGCACGGCGGCGTAGCGCAGCAGCGCGGGGCCCGAATCCGTGGTGGCGCGCGCGATGACCGTGCGGAGCACCGGCCGCGAACCGGCCAGCAGGGCGGCCAGGCAGATGAGGCCGGTCGGGCCCGCGGCGAGGGAGAAGGCCGCGATCGCCACCGCGACGGCGGCGGGCAGCAGCCTGCGGGTGGCGATGGCTCGCTCCATCGAGCACCAGGTGAGCAGCGCGCCGACCGCGATCAGCGGTTCCGGGCGCAGGCCGTTGTTGTAGGGCAGCCACAGCGACAGGAACACCAGGGCCGCGGTCCAGCGGGCCGCGGTGCTCGCGGCGACGCGGGAACCCAGGCGCGGCAGCACTTCCCGGCTGAGCACCAGCCAGCACACCAGTCCGGCCAGCAGCGCGGGCAGGCGCATCCACAGCCCGGCTTCGCTGATCCGGGTCAGCTGCGCGAGCACCTCGTAGGGCCAGCCGAACGGTGCCTCGGCGACCTGGAACCACCGGTAGTAGTTGGCGGTGTACCCGGCCTCCTTGGAGGCGCGCGCCATGGTCAGGATGTAGCCGTCGTCGGAGCTGTTCGCGCCGATCACATGCCAGACCACCAGCGTGCCCGCGACCGTCGCGTCCAGACCGGTGCAGCGCCACCAGCGCGCGGGCAGCACGCGCCGCGCCCGCCGCCCGTCGCGAATATCACCGCGATGCAAACAGATCAGCGCGATGAGCGTGCACAGCACCGCCCCGAGGATCGCCGCCAGCTTCCACCCGCTCGGACTCGACGAGAACCGCGCATCGATCTCGGCATGCAGCCGCGCGTCCCCCGCCCGCCCCCGATCCAGCTCGGTGTAGACCCCGACCAGCTGCGGACGCACATCGCCATCGATGGTGGTCCGCAGCGGCGACCCATCGGCCTTGCTCAACCCGGTGAGCTCGGCGGTCGTCCCCGACGCCGTCGAAACGACAGTCAGCGCACCGCATCCCGCCGATTGCCCGTTCTGCGTTGCGCCCCCGGGATTTCCACCACCCTGCTCCCTCGTGGACGGTGATGCGCCGGGTGACCCGGTCGGCTGGTTCGTCCCGCCGGGCCCCGCGGGCGCAGCTCCGGCGGGAGCGCCTGAGGGTGCGCCCGGACCTGGTGCTGATCCAGCGGGCGTGCCGGACGGCGGAGCGGCGGGCGCGGGTGTCGCCCCGGCAGAGGCGCCGGAAGGCGCGCCCGGACCGGCGAGGCCTGATCCGGCCGGAGCGCCTGAAGGCGGTGCGCCAGGACCTGGCGCTGATCCCCCGGGTGCGCCGGACGGCGGCGCCTCGGGTGCGGGGGCAGTCCCGGCGGATACGCCCGGGCTCGGGGGTGCTGATCCGGCCGGAGAGTTCGAGCCGGTCGGCGCGTTCGGGCCGGTGGGCGCCGATCCGGCCGGAGCCTCCGACAGCGGAGCGCCGGGACCTGGCGGCGTTGCGCCGGGCGGAGGCGTGGCACCGGGAGGCGGCGTGGCACCGGGAGGCGGCGTGGTGCCGGAAGGCTGGGTGGTGCCCGAGGATTCACCCGCGGGCGGTTGGCCGCCGGACGCCCCGGGTCCACCGGAGGGCGCACCGCCCGGCGTCCCGGCGATCTCTGCCAGCGACGCGCTGAGCAGCAGGCGATCGCGGAGGACGACTGCCAGGGTCCGCCCGGTCTCCGGCCGGTCTTCGATCCGGGCGACCAGTCCCTTCGATCCGGCGCGCGGCGCCTCTGGCGGCACAGTCGACAGCACCGTCGCGCCGGTCAGGTCCCGCAGTGCCGTGCACGGCACGCTGAGTTCCAGCGACAGCGGCACGTAGTCCACCAGCGGCGCGCTCAGCTGCATCGACTGCGGCTGAGGCCAGTCCAGGCTCGCGTGTTCCTGTCGCACCGGCAGCAGCGGCGCCGCTACCGCCAGCGCCACCCCGACGACCCCCGCCACGATCCCGACCATCCGCACCCGGCCGAAACCGGAAGAATCTCCACCCACAGCCGACGATGCTAGCCATATCCGGCCGGGCCGGGGTGGGTCAGTGCGGGCGGCGGAGTTCGGTGACGGCCAGGCGGGCGGCTTCGCCGATGGCGGCGTCGACGACGGGCAGGGTCGGGTCGGCGCGGGCGGCGCGGGTGAAAACCGCTACGGCGACCGGGGTTTCGCCGGGGAACTCCACGACCGCGACCTCGTTGCGGATGACGCCGATGGTGCCGGTCTTGCCCGCGACGACCACACCGCGGTGTGGGAAGGCGGCCGCGATCCGGTGCGGCCAGATCTGCCTGCTCATCACGGCGCGCGCGAATTCGGTGCTCGCCGTGGACAACACGTCACCGCGCCAGAGCAGGGACAGGAACCGGGTCATCTCCTCGGGGGTGGTCGCGCTGGCGTAGGCGGGGTCGTAGGCCGAGACGGTCCAGGCCTCGTCGTTGTCGGCGAGCGCGGCGAAGGCCTCGGCGGTGGTGTGGGTGTCGGTGTCGCGCACCAGGCTGTGGTGCTGATCGGCGGTGCCGCCGACGACGCGGGTCTCGGTGAGGCCGAGCGCGTCGAGGAGATCGGTGACCGCGGCCAGGCCGAGTTCGCCGAGCAAGACGTCGGCGGCGGCGTTGTCGGACACCGTCATCATGGAGGTGGCCAGGTCGCGGCGGCTCAGGGTGACCGGATCGTGCAGCGCCGCGAGGCCGGTGGGGCCGGGCGTGCAGTCGGCGGGGTCGACGGTGATCCGCGCGGCCGGGTCGAGCAGCCCGTCGTCGACCCGGCGGCAGAACGCCGCGAACAGCAGCAGCTTGTACACCGACGCGATGACCACCCGCTCGCCGCCGCCGACGGACAGCTCGGCGGGGGAGCCGTCGCAGCGCCGGGCGTGCAGCCACCCGGTGCACCCGGCGTCGGCGAACACGGCGCGGATCCGGTCGGTCACGCTCATCGCAGGCGCTCGCGGTAGAGCACCCGGTCCAGGGCGTCGGCGTGGTCGCCCGCGTCGGGACGGCGGATGATCCGGACGCGCAGGGCGACCGACTGCGGCGCGAGCGTCAGCCAGACCACGCCCGGTGTAGGCGTCGGCGGGGTGGCCGTGAGGCCGAAACACGTGCCGGCGGCGACGGCGGCCAGCACCGCGCGGTCGTCGGCCGCGGTGAGGGTCGCGGTGTCGAGGCCGCGCTCACGCAGCAGGTCGAGCACGGTGTCGAAGGCGGGCGGATTGGCGGCGCGGGCCGGATGCGCGAAGTGCAGGTCCGCGAGCATCGGGAAGGTCGGTCGTTCGGCGGTGGTGGTGCGATGCTCGGCCGGAACCACCAGCCAGCGCGGCAGTTTCACGACCGGCCCGGCGTCGAGGCCGTCGACCAGGGCCGGATGCTCGATCACCGCGACATCGCAGATCCCGGCGCGCACCTCGGCGGCGAGGTCGGCGGTCGTGCCGAGCGCGGTCGAGACGGTGCCGCCCGCGACCCGCAGCGCGGTGACACAGGCGGTGACCAGCCGGTCCGGCAACGCGGTCGTGGCCGCGAACCGCACGGTGCCGCTGCGCTGGGCGATCCGTTCGGATTCCGCGAGCAGCCGATCGGCGTCGTCGACGAGCAGCCGGGCCCGCGGGAGCAACTGCCTGCCCGCGGCGGTGAGCATCGCGCCCTGACTGGTGCGGTGGATCAACTCGAGGTCGAGGTGCTGTTCGAGGCGGCGCAGACCCTGCGACAGCGGCGGCTGCGTCATCTCCAGCGCGGCGGCCGCCCGCCCGAAGTGGCCCTCGTCCGCGACCGCGACGAAGAACCGGAGGTGACGGAGCAGATCCATGTCGGCCATTGAACCAGCGCCCGGCGCGCGGCCACCCCGGATCGGCCACGGGCGCTCGACCGTTCACCCGATCCGGCCGGGAACGACCTGCGCCGATATCGATGCCGACTCGGCGGCGGCCGTGTCGGGTATTGGCTCGCGCGCCGGCGGCGGTGATGGGGTGCGGTGGTGACTTCCTTCGTGACCACCACCCTCCGCAGGCGCCTCGCCGCCGCCGCGCTGGCGCTCGCCACCGTCGCCGTCCCGGCCTGCTCGAACGCCTCCGAGGCGACCACCCCCGCCACCTCGTCGACCGCGTCCGTGGCGCTCTCGTTCGCCGCGCTGGAGACGGAATACGGTGCGCGCCTCGGCTTGTCGGTGGTCGACACCGGCACCGGCCGCACCGTCGCGTACCGGGCCGACGAGCGTTTCCCGATGGCCTCGACCTTCAAGGGCCTGGCCTGCGGTGCCCTGCTCCAGGCGCACCCGCTCGCGAGCGGCTACTTCGACCAGGTCATCCGGTACACCGCCGCCGATATCGTCGTGAACTCCCCGGAGACCGAGCGGCACATCGACACCGGCATGACCGTCGCCGCGCTCTGCGATGCCGCGATCACCCAGTCCGACAACACCGCGGGCAATCTGCTGCTCCGGTTGCTCGGTGGTCCGGAAGGTTTCACCGCCTTCCTGCGCACCCTCGGCGACACGGTGTCGCGCCTGGATCGCTGGGAACCCGAGCTGAACACCGCGATCCCGGGCGACGAACGCGACACCACCACGGCCGCCGCGCTGGCGGCCGACTATCGGGCCCTCGTCGTCGGGACCGCGCTGGCCGAGCCAGAGCGCGCCCAGCTCGCCGCCTGGCTGAAGGCCAGTACCACGGGCGCCAAGCGGATCAAGGCGGGGTTGCCCGCGGACTGGGTCGTCGGCGACAAGACCGGCACCCCGGCCTACGGGTCCGCGCTCGATGTCGCCGTCGCGTGGCCGCCGGGACGCGCGCCGCTCGTGCTCGCCGTGCTCACCACCAAGCCGCAGCAGGACGCCGAGCCCGCCAACGCCCTGGTCGCCGCGGCGGCGAAACAGGCGCTCACAGAACTGGAGTGACGTGCCAGCCCGCTGCGACCGATGCCGCGCAGCGCCGTGGATCGTCGCCCGCCGCGACGAACAGCGCGGTGAGGACCGGGATTCCGGAGTCCAGCGTGGCCGGTGGCAGCGGGCCGGTGGCGACCAGCCCGGCCAGCCCGTGGCCGAAAGTCCAGCTCTGGGTGGCCAGTTCGAGCGGGTCGACCTCGGCGCGGAAGCGGCCGGCGGCGCGGGCCGCGGCGGCCGCCGTCACCAGGCGGTCCAGGGTGGCGTCGGCGGCCGCGGCGTCCTCGAGGGCGAACCCGGCGTCGAACATCACCCGGTAGAGGTCGGGATTCGCGAGCGCGTTGGCCAGGTACGCGCTGCCGAGAGCGGCCAGATCGCCCACCGGATCGTCGGTGACGGGCACGTCGGCCAGCCGGGCCGCCAGCCGGGTGAAGCCCTCCTGCCGGACCGCGCGCCACAGCCCGTCCATCCCGTCGAAGTAGGTGTAGACGGCCATCGTCGACACCCCGGTGCCCGCGACGAGACCGCGCAACGTGACCGGCTGCCGTTCGCGCAGCAGCTGGGCCGCGCGGTCGATGAGCAGCGCGCGCACCGCGGGATTCCTCGTCCGTGCCATGGCCTCAGATTACATATCAATGTTATGTTATCGGCAGTCGACCCTCGGATGGTGGGAGTGAACATGGCAGTGGAACTGGTGAATCCCGACGGGCTGCCCAAGCCCGAGGTCTATCGGCAGCTCTCGATCGCGACCGGGTCGCGGCTGGTCTTCCTGGCCGGGCAGGTGGCGCGCGATGCCGATGGAAACCCGGTCGGCACAGGCGATTTCGCGGCGCAGGTCGAACAGGCGTACCTCAATATCGGCACCGCGCTGGCCGCGATCGGCGGCTCGTTCGACGATGTCGCCAAGCTGACCATCTATGTCGTGGACTGGGGCCCGGACAAGTACCCGCTGCTGGGTGAGGGGGTCGCCCGCGCCGCGGCGAAACTCGGCGTCGACCCGGTCAAGCCGATCACCCTGCTCGGCGTCGCGGCGCTGGGCGAGCCCGACCTGCTCGTCGAGGTCGAGGCCACCGCCGTCCTCGCCTGACCGATCAGCTCGCGCCCGCGACGAGCACCGGTGTCCCGGCCGCGCGATAGCGGCCGGGGGCGGTGCCGAACGCGCGCTTGAACGCCTTGCCGAAGGCGTATTCGGAGCCGTAGCCGCTGCGCCGGGCCACCGTCGACAGCGGATGATCGGTGTCGCGGAGCAGCCGGGCGGCGGTGAGCATCCGCCAGCGGGTGAGGTAGGTCAGCGGCGGTTCGCCGACGAGCTCGGCGAACCGGCGGGCGAAGGCGGCGCGGCTCAGACCCGCGGTGGCGCCGAGGGATTCGACGGTCCAGCCGTGCGCGGGGTCGTCGTGGATGGCGCGCAGGGATCGGGAGATGTCGGCGTCGGCGACCGCGGCGGCCCAGCCCGAGGACGTCGCGGCCTCGGCGAGATGGGCCCGCAGCAGATAGAGCAGCAGCAGATCCAGCAGTGGGGGAATCGCCGCGTCGGAGCCGGGTCCGGCGTCGGTGAGCTCGGCGGCGAGCAGTTCGACGGCGGCCCGCAGCGCCGGATGGGTGCCCAGCCGGGCCGGGGCGTGCACCACCTCGGGCAGTTCGGTCAGCAGGGGATGGGTGCGGTCGACGGCGAGGTGATACGACCCGCACAGCAGTGTCGCGGGCGCGCCCGGTCCCTCGATGAGCCGGATGTCGCCCGGTCCGGCGGTTTCGGTGATCGGACTGTCGAGCTGGTCGAGCAGATCGTGGGCGATGCCGCGCGGCAGGAACACCGCGTCGCCGGCGCCGAGTGCGAGCGGTTCCACCCCGGGCCGGGTCAGCCAGCACGAGCCCTGGAGGACGACGTGGAAGCCCGCGCCGTCGATGTGCGGATACCGCCTGCCCCACGTGCCGTGCCGCACGAACATGCCGGAGGCGGGGGTGCCGGTCCGCGCAGTGGCGAGGACGTCGCTGAGCAGATCCATGTCAGGAAGCCTACGTCACGAGACGATGGGATATCTGCGAAAGATTCTGGATGATTTTCTGTCTCGATCACGGCGCATAACCTGAGTTCATCATCCCGATGAACAAGGAGAACGACATGAAGATCGCCGTCTACGGAGCCACCGGACACGTCGGCCGTTTCGCGGTGGCCGAGCTGCGCGGGCGCGGCATCGACCCGGTGGTGGTCGGCCGCGACGCGGAGCGGCTCGCCGAGGTCGGCGGGGTGGTCCGGGTGGCCGCCGCCGACGATCACGCCGCCCTGGTCGACGCGTTCACCGGGATCGACGTCGTGATCAGCACCCTGCCCGACTACACCGGCAACGGGATCGGGGTGCTGCGCGCCGCCATCGCGGCGGGTGCCCACTACGTCGACGTCGCGGGCGAACAGCTCTTCGTCCAGCGGGTGTTCACCGAGTACGGCCCGCTCGCGGCCGCGGCGGGGGTCACCCTGGCCACCGCCACCACCGAGGCGGGCATCTTCGGCGATCTGCTCGCCCACCTCGGGGCGCAGCGGCTCGGCGGTGCGGACGAGATCGTGCTGAGTCATGTCGCCTTGCCGGGTGGGGAGGGGTCGCGCGGCAGCATGCACACGGTCCTGAAGAACCTGGACGTCTTCACCAGTGGTGGGTTGTCCTGGTCGGACGGCGAGTTCCGCACCGGTCCCCAGCCGCGCCGTGACACCTTCCTGGTTCCCGGCACCACCGAACCCATTGCCGTGCGCAAGTTCCCGCAGCCGTCGGTGGTGACGATCCCGCGGCACACGCAGGCGGGCTCGGTCGAGGGTGTGCTGGCGACGTCGATCTTCGAGATCATCGGCACCGTCACCGAGGCCGATCTGGCGGCCGCGCCGGAGACGCCGTCGGCGCCCGCCGCGTACTCGGTGGTCGTCGACGTCCGCCACGAGGGACGCACCCTGCGCGGCATCGGCAGCGGGCCCGACGCCTACCGCAACAGCGCCCAGCTCGCGGTCGAGGTCGCCACCCGGATCGCCGCCGGCGCGGGCACGCCGGGCGCGCAGGCTCCCGCCGAGCTGTTCGAGCCCGCCGAATTCCTCGACGCGCTGGCCGCGTTCGGCATGACGTGGACCCTCGACTGACCGTTGGTGCCCGGCCGGGCAACTGTCTCAGTGGGTTTCGGCCGTCACGCCCCGCGCGTGACGGTCGCCACGGTCGGCACCGCCCGGAACCGGTATCTCCGCAGGTCGGCGGATCGAGGACATCCCGATTCGGTAACGAATCGCAGACGAACTCGTGATGAACCCTCCTCGCTCGGGTGGCAGGCGGGGCGAGGGCTCGATATGCTCGCCTGCGTTATCGAAACGGGCTGTCGTGCTGCGCGTTCGGTGTGCCGATTGGTGGTTGGGGGCCTGTGAGTACTGCGGAAGTCGGGCCGATGGCACAGTCGACGACTGTGTCGCCGGGGGAGGGCACCGCCCGCGGGGCGACCGCGGGGGCTGCCGGGTACGTGGTGCTCGGCGCCGGGGTGGCGCTGGCCGCGATCGCCGCCGTGGTCGCGGTGTTCACGCCGACCGCCATCGGGATTCCGGTGCTCGCCGCGTCGCTCGCCGTCGCCCTGATCGCCTGCCCCGCGGTGTTCGTCGCCCTGCGTCAGCACGCGCGGGCGCGGGCCGCCACGGCCGCCGCCGAGCGGGCCGAACAGCAGCTGGCCGCGGCCGTCGCCGAGGCGACCCAGCGGATCACCACCGCCGAGGACCACGCCACCCATTACGCCTGGGAGGCACAGGAGAACGGCCGCCGTGGCGCGGCCGCGCTGGCCGCCTTCGCCGGCGCCGCGGGCCGCATCCAGGCCATGACCACCTCGATGCTGGCCGAACTGCGCGAGATGGAACACCGGCACGCCGACCCGCGCGTGCTCACCGACCTGCTCCACATCGACCACCGCACCGCGCAGACCGGTCGGCTCGCCGACAGCATCGCGGTGCTCAGCGGTGCTCGCACCGGCCGCCGCTGGGCGAAACCGATTGCGATGGAATCGATCCTGCGCGGCGCGATGGGCCGCGTCGCCGGGTACCAGCGCGTGCGGCTGCGCGCCGTCGCCGACGTCGGCATCGCCGGGCACGCCGCCGAGGGCGTGATGCACACCCTGGCCGAACTGCTCGACAACGCCTGCAACTTCTCCCCGCCCACCACCGAGGTGCACGTCTACGCCGCGGAAGTGCCCGCGGGCGTGGTGATCACGATCGAGGACAGCGGCCTGGTGATGAGCGATTCGGCGCTGCGCCGGGCCGAGGCCGCGGTGAGCGGACGCGATCACAAGGGCAAGGGCGCCGACCTGGCCTCGCTCTCGGGCACCCGGCTCGGTCTGGCCGTCGTCGGCCACCTGGCCCGCAAACACGAACTCACCGTGTCGTATCGGCCGTCGGCGATCGGCGGCACGGCGGTGGTCGTTGTCGTCCCGCGCGAGCTCACCGCCCGCGCCGAACGCCGCAGCCGCCCCACCGCCCAGCTCGCCGCGCCCACCCCGCGACGTACCGAACCCCAGCTCACCACCCTCGGCCAGTTCGACGCGCCCACCCCGCGGGCCCAGCACGCCAGGACCACCGACGAACTGGGCTGGGCCCAGACCGTCGGGCAGCCCGCCCACCGGATTCCGGCCGAGCCGCCGACTCCCACGGTGTCCACCTCGCCCGCGCTGCCCAAGCGGCGCCGCGGCGACACCCTGGCCAAAGTCCATCCCGACGGCCTGACCGGCTCGCCGGTCGCCGACACCGCACCGGCCAAGCCAGCCGCGCTCGGCGCGTTCCAGCGGTCCGCGCCCGGTCGGGCGGCGGATCGGTCCGGCCACCACCCAGGCAGCGCCGCCACTGCTCCCGACCCCATGGAGGACCGATGACCACCACCGCCCCGACGAATCTCGGCTGGCTGCTCGAGAAACTGCTCGCCCGCACCCCACGCACCCGGCACGCGCTGCTGCTGTCCGGGGACGGCCTGAAGATCTGCCACACACCGGAACTCGATGTCGACCGCGCCGATCAGCTGGCCGCGATCGCCGCCGGGTTCCAGAGCCTGTCGCACGGGGCTTCCGTCGAGTTCGGTGACGGGCGTGGCGGTGTCCGCCAGTCGATGACCGAGTTCTACGGCGGCATCCTGTTCGTGGTCGAGGCGGGACGCGGTGCGCATTTAGCGGTGGTGGCCGCCGAGGACGCCGACGCGGGGCTGGTCGGGCACACCATGCACGAGCTGGTCGAACAGCTCGGTGAGCATATGGCCGCCCAGCCCAGACGCGGAGCGCCGAATTGAGCAGATCGGTCCGCGACGAGGATCCGGACCGGTTCTACACGCTCACCGGCGGACGGGCCCCGGCCACCGAGGATTTCGACCTGGTGACCCTGGTGGTCAGCGAATCGGCGCCGTCGGCGGGGATGACCTCCGAGCAGGTCGCGATCCTGGACATATGCCGGGCGCCGACCGCGGTCGTGGAGATCGCGGCGGAGCTGCGGCTGCCGGTCGGCGTCGCCACGGTCCTGCTGGGGGACCTGCTGCACGCGGGGAAGATCACCGTTCGGCCGCCGCTGTCGGCGGCGATGTCGCTGGATGCCTCCACCCTCGAGAAGGTGCTCGTTGGACTTCGCAAGCTCTGAATCCGCGCCCGAGCGGTCGCTGGCACCGCTGCACAGCACGGCCAAGCACGGGCTGAAGATCGTCGTCATCGGCGGATTCGGCGTCGGCAAGACGACGCTGGTGCGCTCGGTGAGCGAGATCAGGCCGCTCGACACCGAGGCGACGATGACCGACATCGGCGTCGGGATCGACGACGCCAGCGGCGTTCCCGGAAAGTCGACCACCACGGTGGCCTTCGACTTCGGCCGGATCACCCTCGACGCCGAGCACGTGCTGTATCTGTTCGGCGCGCCGGGCCAGCAACGGTTCTGGTTCCTGTGGGACCGGCTGTTCACCGGCGCGCTCGGCGCGATCGTGCTGGTCGATCAGCGCCGGATCGAGGACTCCTGGTACGCGATCGACCGGCTCGAACACCAGGGCACCCCGTTCGTGGTGGCCTGCAACGACTTCGGTGGCTCGCACCAGTCGCAGGAGGTGCGCGACGCGCTGGACCTCGATCCCGCGGTGCCGCTGGTGATGTGTGACGCGCGCTCGCGCGAATCGAGCAAACAGGTGCTGATCGCCCTGGTCGAGCACTTGTATTCCGCTGTCCCGCAGGGGGAGACCGTCTGATGAGCACACCCACCGGCACCGGTGCCTGCCCGATCACCGGCGCGGTGCCGCTGAGCGGTCCCGAATTCCACATCGAGCCGCACGAGGTCTACCGCAGGATGCGGCGCGAGCACGGTCCGGTGGTCGCGGTCGAGCTGCCCGGCGGGTTCCCCGCGTGGCTGGTCATCGGCTACCGCGAACTGCACCAGGTGACCAGCGATCCGCTGCTGTTCCCGCGCGATGTGTCGCTGTGGAACCAGTGGGGCCGGGTACCCGAGGACTGGCCGCTGCTGCCGATGGTCGGCAGGCCGATGCCCTCGATCTACTTCACCGCCGGTGCCGAGCACCGCAGGCATCTGGCGATGGTGGAACCCGCGCTCGACGCCGTCGACCACTTCGAATTGCGCCGGGCCTGTGAGGAACTCGCCGATCGCCTGGTCGACGGATTCTGCGGCCGCGGCAGCGCGGACCTGGTGGCCGAGTTCGCCGAACCGCTGCCGGTGCTGGCGCTGGGCCGCATCCTCGGCCTGCCCGACAGCGACGCCGCCGACCTGGCCCTCACCATGAAGCTGCTCGCCGACGGCGGCGCCGACGCCCAGGCCGGGCACGCCCGCTTCGGCGAGCACATGGCCCGGCTGCTCGCGGCCAAGAAGGCAAGGCCCGCAGGCGATCTGGTGTCGCTGATGCTGGCCGACCCGCAACCGTTCACCGACGAGGAATACATCAACGACCTGATGGCGATCACCGCCGCGGGCCACCTCACCACGGCCGACTGGCTGGGCAGCTCCATGCGGCTGATGCTCGTCGACGACCGGTTCGCGGCCGCGCTCGGTGGCGGCAGGCGCAGCGTCGGCCAGGCCATGAACGAGGTGCTCTGGGAAGAGGGCCCGACCTCGATCCTGGCCGGGCGCTGGGCCGCCCGCGACACCCGCCTGGCCGATCAGACCATCCGGGCGGGCGACATGCTGCTGCTCGGCTTGGCCGCGGCCAATCTCGACCCGCACATCCGCCAGTCGTTCACCGACGGTGACACGGTGCCGACCGGCAACAACGCGCACTTCGCGTTCAGCTACGGCGAATACCGCTGCCCGTTCCCGGCGCAGCAGATCGCCGAGATCATCGCCAGGACCGGGATCGAGGTGCTGCTCGACCGGCTCCCCGATGTCGACCTGGCCGTGCCCGCCGAGCAACTCACCCGGCGACCTTCGGCTTTCCTTCGGGGCATGACCGCACTGCCCGTTCGTTTCACACCAGTCAGACCCGTCGGAGGTTCGTCGTGAGTTCCCAGTGCCCTTTCGCCATCGATCCCATGGTCGGTGACCTCAACGGAGAGACCGCCCGACTGCGCGCCGAAGGTCCGCTCACCCGGATCGACCTGCTCGGTGTGCCCGCCTGGACCGTCACCGACCACGCCGTCGCCCGGCAGCTGACCACCGACTCCCGCCTGGTCAAGGACATCCACGCGTGGAAGCTGTGGACCGACGGTGTGGTGACGAACCAGTGGCCGCTGATCGGCATGGTGGACGTCGACCGGTCGATGTTCAATGTCGACGGCGCCGAGCACCGCAGGCTGCGGCTCAAGACCGCGCAGGCGCTGGCGCCGCGCCGGCTCGAGGAACTGCGGCCGGTGATCGAGCGGCTCACCCTCGAACTGCTCGACGACCTCGCCGCGGCGGGCGCCGACGGCACGCCGGTCGACCTCAAGGCCGTCTTCGCCTACCCGCTGCCGATGCGGGTGGTCGGCGACCTGATGGGCGTCGCGCGTGAGGACCACGCGCAGCTGCTCGACTGGTACAAGAAGTTCTTCTCGGTGATGACCCCGCAGGACGAGCGCCTGCGCGTGATCGGCGAGCTCGACGTGTACTTCACCGACCAGGTGCGGCAGAAGATCGCCGACCCGGGCGACGATCTGACCTCGGCGTTCGTCGTCGCCGACGAAGAGGGCGGCGAGCCGCTCACCGAGGAGGAGGCGATCGGCAACATCAAGGCCCTCGTCGCCGCCGGGCACGAGACCACCGTCAGCCTGATCGTCAACACGGTGCGCGCGCTGCTCAACGAACCCGAGCAGCTGGCGAAAGTCCTGGCGGGCGACGTGGACTGGAAGCAGGTCATCGAGGAGTCGCTGCGCTGGGACGGGCCGGTCTCGCACCTGCTGATGCGCTTCGCCACCGAGGACATCACCGTCGGCGACACCGTGATCGCCAAGGGCGAGGGCGTGGTGATGTCCTACCGTGCCATCGGCCGCGACACCGCGGTGCACGGCGAGACCGCCGACGAGTTCGACGTGACCCGCCCGACCGCCAACCGCCACCTCGCCTTCGGCTACGGCCCGCACATCTGCCCCGGCGCCGCGCTGTCCCGGCTGGAGGCCGCGATCGCGCTGCCCGCGCTGTTCGCCCGCTTCCCGGAGCTGCGGCTGGCCGTGCCCGACAGTGAACTCGGCAACCTGCCGGTGCTCACGCAGAACGATCTGGCCGCGCTGCCGATCATCCTGAACTGACCGGCGTCGCGTCGCGCCCGGTGCTCCGGCACCGGGCGCGACGCACTACTTCTCGATGCCCCTACAGGCCCAGATCGCGGCCGATGAGCTCCTTCATGATCTCGTTGGAGCCCGCCCAGATCTTGGTGACCCTGGCGTCCATCCAGGCCCGCGCGACCCGGTACTCGCGCATGTAGCCGTAGCCGCCGTGCAGCTGCACGCAGGCGTCGAGCACCTCGTTCTGCACCTGCGCCGACCACCACTTCGCCTTCGCGGCGTCGACCGCGGACAGCGTGCCCGCGGCGTGCGCGGCGATGCCCTGGTCGACGAACGCTTGCGTCACTTCGACTTTGGTGACCAGCTCGGCGAAGAGGAACTTGTTGTACTGGAAGCTGCCGATCTGCTGCCCGAACGCCTTGCGCTCCTTGGCGTAGGTCAGCGTCTCGTCCAGGATGGCCGCGGCGTGGGCGATATTGGAGATCGCGGCGCCGATGCGTTCCTGCGGCAGCCGCTCCATCATGGCGATGAAGCCGCGGTCGACCTCGCCGATCCGGTTGGCGTCGGGCACCCGGACGTTGTCGAAGAACAGTTCGGCGGTGTCGGATTCGGGCTGGCCCACCTTGTCGAGCTTGCGGCCGCGGGTGAAGCCGTCCATGCCGTTCTCGACCGCGAACAGCGTGATGCCCTTGGCCTTCTTCTCCGGGCTGGTGCGGGCGGCGACGATGACCAGGTCGGCGTTGAAACCGTTGGTGATGAAGGTCTTCGAGCCGTTGATGATCCAGTCGTCGCCGTCGCGCACCGCGGTGGTCTTGAGCGCGGCCAGGTCCGATCCGCCCGAGGGCTCGGTCATGCCGATGGCGGTGACGATCTCGCCGGTGCAGAACTTGGGCAGCCAGCGCCGCTTCTGCTCGTCGGTGGTCAGTTCCACCAGGTAGGGCGCGCACACGTCGTAGTGGATGCCGAACGAGGACGACAGCGCCGCACCGGCTTTGGCGAGTTCCTCGCCGAGGACCGCGGCGAACCGGTAGTCGCCCGCGTCGCTGCCGCCGAACTCCTCCGGCACGCCGAGGCCGAGGTAGCCGAGTTCACCGGCGGTCAGCCAGGTCGCGCGGTCGATCGCGCGCTCTTCGGCGAAGCGCTCGGCGTTGGGCTCGATCGAGCGCTTGACGAATTCGGCGACGGACGCACGGAACGCCTCGTGGTCCTCGGAGTAGATGGTGCGCTGCATGGTTTTCCTTTCGCTTCCTACTGTTCGGGCCGTACGCCCAGCAGAACCAGCGACGCCTGGACCACCTTGGCCGCGTCGGGTTCCTCGCCGCTGATCACGTCGGCGTAGATGAAGGTCTCGGTGATCCGCGCGAGCAGCAGCGCCAGTTCCGGCACCGGCAGCGGCGGATCGAGGGTGCCCGCCGCGATCTCCTCGGTGAGCAGGCCGGCGATGACGTCGACGAAGCGTCGCTGCACGGAACCGGCGCGGGTGGTGAGCAGGCGCAGCGCGCGTTCGGGTTCGCGGCGCAGGAACTGGCGGAAGGCGTCGGAGGTGTTCACCGCTTCGGCGAAATCGCCCAGCACGCGGGCGATCCGGCGGGCACCTTGCGCGGTGTTGGCGGTGGCGGCGCGGCGCAGCGTGGGTTCGGCCACCGACCAGATCACTTCGGCGAGCAATTCGTCGCGGCCGCCGACCCAGCGGAACAGGGTGGCCCGGTTGACGCCGAGCTCGACGGCGAGCTCTTTCATCTCCAGCCTGCGGCCCGCCAGGAACCCGGATCTGGCCGCCTTGAAGGCGGTGAGGGCGTCGGGCCGGGCGGCGAGATCGTCGAGTCGCTTGCTCAGCGCGGTCTGCTCGGTCACGTCACCTCCGGGTGCAACATCTCCCTCAGTGTATGGACTGTGCAACGTCTGTCAATCTGTTGCACGGATCAGGGCATGAAAAAACTCCCCGGTCGCGATGACCGGGGAGTTCGCTGTAGCCCCGACGGGATTTGAACCCGCGCTACCGCCTTGAGAGGGCGGCGTCCTAGGCCGCTAGACGACGGGGCCAGAACTACGATTCACCGGGGTGAACCGCGCGGAACATACGATAGCCGACGACCGGGCAATCAACCAAAACGGCTGGTCGGCTGCCCGGCCGGGCCGACAGGGCGGGTCCTGTCCGGACGATCGGAGACTAGCTGGCCGGCTTCGGCGCGGCGCTGGAGCCGGTCGCGAGGGCCTCGAGGCCCTTGAGTAGCACGGCCGAGCCGGAGATCGGCGGGTCGGCGATCGGCTGCGGGGCGACGCCCAGCTGGCCGAAGGCGGACGGCAGGGCCGAGCCCGAGGTCAGCGCCTCGAGGCCCTTGAGCAGCACGGCCGAGCCCGAGATGGGCGGGTCGGCGACGATCTTCGGAGCGGTGGCCAAGCCGGAACCCAGCGCCTCGAGGCCCTTGACCAGGACGGCCGAGCCCGAGATGGGCGGGTCGGCGATGGGCTCGGGGGCGGCGGCCGACGCGAATCCGGTGCCGCTCAGGACGATTCCCGCCGCGACAGCGGCGACGCCGAGGATACGCAGGGTGCGCATAGTTGATCTCCTGAAGTTTCTCTCACCCGCCCGAATCGGCCGGCGAGAGCTAATTGATAGCAGACCGGACGAGGCGGTCGCAGTCGCAATGTTGAACAATGCGGAAACGGCGCTCCGATAAATGGGGTCGATTCCTTTCGGTGACCTGGGGATCTGGATTGCCGAATGATTTCGGTCACAGCGGGGTTTTGTTCCGGGATCGCGGTTCACGCGCGCGAATCGGCCTATTGCGGGATCGTTCGGGGGTCTCGGGGACACCTGTCTGTGAAGTTTCTGTGTGATCTGTGTCACCTATTCTGCGGCCTTCCCGAGCGTCGGTCATGCGCGATGTCGATCGCCGATGGGCGTGTTGACCTGGGGGATCTCGGATGATTCGGCGGCGTGGCGCTGTTCGCTGATGCGTGCCGGTGGTGCTCCGGCCTTGTCGATCGGCGGTCCGGCCGTGAAAAATCCGCGACCGGATAAGAATCACCCCGCTGTGAAACCTTGTCGATTTCCTTCGTTTCCATTCGCGCTATGCAGGTGAACGAAAGATGAATCGGCAGGGGTTTCGACACTGTTGTGTCGTGCATCACACTCGATCCTTCCGGGCGGGAAAAGAAGTGTTCGATGCGCGGATTGTTTCTGTGTAGGATTCGCTTGCCGATAATTGTGCGCGGTCGACAATTCGAGTAATTGATCGGCCCTTGTTCCGGTGGATGTTCCCTTTCCGGGCGAATCCTCGGCGACGCGGCTGGTTGACCACCCCGGCGGGACGGGGGAGGGTGGGGCGATGGCCAGCAAGGAAGTGCGGGGCGGGGTCGAGATGTCCAACCTCGACCAGCCGTTGTTCGACGGTGCCGAGGCGACCAAGCGGGACCTGGTGGACTATCTGGAGTTCGCCGGGGAGCGGCTGGTGCGCGTGCTGCGGGACCGCCCGCTGTCGGTGGTGCGGGTGCGGCCGGGGCAGGAACCGTTCATGCAGAAGAACCTGCCGAAGTACACGCCGGAATGGGTGCCGCGGGTGACGGTGTGGGCCGAGAGCTCGCACCGGGAGGTCACCTACGCGCTCGGCAACGACGAGCGGACACTGCTGTGGTTCGGCAATCAGCGGGCCGTGGAGTACCACCCCACCCTGCTGCCGGTGGACCACAGCGCCGGGCCGACCCATCTGGTACTCGACCTCGACCCGTCACCGGGGCAGACCTTCCGCGACGCCGCGGCGGGCGCCCACCTGATCCGGGCCGCGCTCACCGCGGACGGACTCGATGGCGCCGTGAAAACCAGCGGCGCCAAGGGTTTACACGTGTTCGTCCCGGTCGTGCCGGGCATCGCGATCGAGGACGCGGCCGCCGCGACCCGGGCGATCGCCGCCCGCGCCGAACGCATCGACCCGGCCGTCGGCACCACCGCGTTCATCCGGGAAGACCGGCACGGCAAGGTCTTCCTCGATTCGACCAGGGCGGGCGGCGCCACCGTCATCGCGGCCTACAGCCCGCGCATCCGCCCCGGCGTCCCGGTCTCGTTTCCCCTGCGCTGGAGCGATATCGACGATGTCGTCCCCGCCGACTTCACCCTCCGCAGCGCGCCGAACCTGCTCGGCGGCACCGATCCGTGGGCCACGGAAATGCCAGCGCCGCAGGCACTTCCGGCCGACCTGATCGCCGAGGGGCACACCATCCCGATCGCCAGGGTGCAGGCCATGCACGAGGGCAAGCGCCGGGCCAAGGCGCGGCGGGAGAGCTGAACGACGCGGCGGCCCGTTGACCTGGGGAGGTCATCGGGCCGCCGGGTGTTCGAGGGGATTACTTGCCGATCGCGGCGACGCCGGCCTGGGCGAACTTCTCGTCCAGGTCGCCGCTGGGGGCGCCGGCCACGCCGATGCCCGCGATCGGGGCGCCGTTGGCCTTCACCGGCGCGCCGCCGCCGAGGAACAGGGTGCCGTCGATGTCGGCCAGGTGCGGGGCGGACTCGAGGCGCTTGCTCAGCTCGGTGGTGGGGGCGTTCCAGGAGACGGCGGTGAACGCCTTCTGCTGGGCGGCGTCGTAGGACTGCGGGCCCGCGCCGTCGCCGCGCAGGGTGACGATGACATTGCCGTTGCGGTCGACGACCGCGACGCTGACCCGCTGGTTCTCCTTGGCCGCTGCGTCGAGCGCGGTCTGCGCGGCCTTGGTGGCGGCGGCGATCGAGAGGTGGGTGCTCTGGGTCAGGTTGGCGTCGGCGGCGTCGGCGACGACGGGGGTGCGGGTCGCGGCGTCGGGGTTCTGGGCCTGCACCGTCACCACGCCAACCACGCCTGCGGCGACGACGGCGGCCGAGGCGCCGGCGACGATGAGGCGGTTGCGGGTGCTGAACTTGGTGCTCATGGCTGCTCCTGATCGGATTCTCGGCCGTCCGGCGGTGGTGCCGTGGCCTGTTGATATCCATCCTGTGCGCTGGGCGGCCCGCGCGGATCGGCGAACCGGCTGCACTTGCGCGGCCGGATCGGGCGACACCGGGGTCAACCGATCGGATGACCCGGGCACGGCGTCCCGCGGGGGAGAATGGGGGAGTTTGCCCAGCTGATGCGGACGGGAGGTACCGATGCGGAGCACACTCGGCGACCGGAACGACGATACGCGGCTGCTCACGGTCATCGTGTACAGCGCGTTCTACGTGCTGCTGGCCGCCTCGCTCATGCGCTGGCTGATCCGGCACGCCGACACCCGCTCGACCCCGCTCGTCGTCGCGCTGGCGCTGCTGCTCGCGGTGCTCTACGCGATGAGCGAGCTGCGGCATTCGAATCGGGTGATGTGGTTCGCGGCGCTCGTCGCGACCTGGGCGGTGCTGGTGGTGCTGGCACCGAGCTTCGCCTGGTGCGCGGTTCCGTTGGTGTACACCGGTTTACGGATTCTGTCGGTGCGCGTCGCGGTGACGCTGGTCTGCGCGCTGACCGCGCTCGTGGTGTTCAGTCAGGTGCGGATCGCGGGCTGGCTGGATCCGAATCTGGTGCTCGCGCCGCCCGCGGTCGCGGCGGTGACCACCGTGTTGTTCGTCGGCATGCGCCGCCAGACCGAGCACCAGGCGGCGCTCATCGACGACCTCGTCCGCACCCGGCAGGAACTGGCCGAGACCGAGCGCCGCGAGGGCACCCTCGCCGAACGGGAACGGCTCGCCATGGAGATCCACGACACCCTCGCGCAGGGGCTGTCCAGCCAGCGGATGCTGTTGCAGGCGGCGGATCTGGTGTGGGACAGCGATCCCGGGCTGGCGCGCGCTCATCTGCGCTCGGCCGCCGAGATCGCCGACCGCGACCTCGCCGAGGCCCGGCGCTTCGTCCACGACCTGGCGCCCGCCGACCTGGCCGCCGGCGGTTCGCTCGCCGCCGCGCTCACCGCGCTCGCCGCGCGCGAGTCCGGCGAGACCCTCACGGTGCGCTGTCATCTGGAAGGCACCCCTGGCCCGTTGCCGCAGCGGGTGGAGGCGACGCTGCTGCGGGTGGCGCAGGGTGCGCTCGCCAATGTGCGCGAGCACGCGGCGGCGACGACCGCGACCATCACCCTCACCAGTCTCGACGACCAGATCCTCCTCGATGTGGCCGACGACGGGCGCGGGTTCGATCCCGACGAGCGGGCCGATCCGGACGAGCATCGCGGGCACGGCCTGCCCGCGATCCGGGCGCGGGTGCGTCAGCTGGGTGGGACCTGCGCGATCGAATCGGCGCCCGGCGACGGCACCGTGCTCTCGGTCGCGATTCCGCTCGCCGTCGGCTGAGGGCGCTACGCGGCGGCGGGCAGCCAGTGCCGGTGCGGTCGGGGCGCCGGGAGAACCAGCCGGGTCGTGCTCGGGCGCATCCGTTGCCGGGTCCCCGCCGGGCCGCCGGCCGACCCCGCCGGTACACCAAGCCATTCGGTGCGGGTGACCTCGGCCGGTAGGCCAACGGTGGTGCGGCCGACGGTGTTCGCGATCGGTTCGCGGGTCGCCGCGCGGCCGATCCGCGTGGTCGGGCGCTCATCGGCGAAGACGACCATGCGCAGCACCAGGAACCGGCCGATCCCGGCGAGCCCGGACGCCGACAGGTACACGACCTGCTCGGTGAGCACCCCCGGCGCTGCCTGCACGGCGAACAAGCCGAACATCGCCGCGCTTGTGACGGCGTAGGCCGCGGCGGCCGACCCCGCCGACTGCCAGTGCTCCCGCCATCCCGGCAGCGTGCGCCCGCCGAAGGTGATCAGCGCGTGCAGCACGGTGCCGAGCAGCGTCGAGACGATCGTGACCACCGCGTTCGCGACGGCCCACGGCAGCACGCAGGCCAGCTGCGCGACCGCCGCGCTCGACGCGAGGCCCAGCCCGCCGCCGCAGGCGACGAACCGCGCGAAGGCCGCGATCGGGCCGGTCGCGGTGGCCTCGGCCGACGGTGTGCGCACGATGTTCGTCATGTCGAACACTGTACGGCTGCCGTACGGTGTGCGCAATGGGGAACGATGTTCCGGTGCGGAGTGCGCGCTAGCATCGGCAGTTGTGAAACCCGCCGTCCGCCTGTTGATCTGCGACGATCACGCCGTCGTCCGCGCCGGACTGCACGCGCTGCTGTCGAGCGCGCCCGATATCGAGGTCATCGGCGAGGCCGCCGACGGCCCGGCCGCGGTCGCGCTGGCGGCGAGCCTGCACCCCGACGTGGTGCTGATGGATCTGCAACTCGGCAGCGACATGGACGGTGTCGAAGCCACCCGCCGGATCACCGCGCAGCCGGCGCCGACCCCGCACGTCCTGGTCCTCACCACCTACGACACCGACGCCGACATCACCCGCGCGATCGAGGCGGGCGCCACCGGCTACCTGCTCAAAGCCGAGCGGCCCGAGGAGCTGTTCGCCGCGATCCACGCCGCCGCGAGCGGGCAGACCGCGCTGTCCGCGCCGGTCGCGGCGAAGGTGATGGCCAAGATGCGCAATCCCGGCCCCACCCTCACCGCGCGCGAACGCGACATCCTCGGCCAGCTCGCCCAGGGCCTCGGCAATCGCGAGATCGCCCGCGCGCTGCACATCAGCGAGGCGACGGTGAAGACGCACCTGGGCCGCATCTACGACAAGCTCGGCGTCGACACCAGGGCGGCGGCCGTCGCGGTGGCGACGGAGAAGCGCCTGCTCGCCTGAACCCGCCGACGGCTGTAACGCCGGGGCCGCCGCGGGCTCTGAAGGGTGCGGCGATGGCTATGCTTGGCCGAGCGAGAGGAGCCGGTGCGAATGGACTGCGACGAATTCGTCGAGCTGGTCACCAGCTTCCTCGACGGCGCCCTCGACAGCGCGACCGAACTGCGCTTCCTCGCCCATCTCGCCGAGTGCGACGGCTGCGAGGTCTACTTGGAGCAGATCCGCCGCACCACCCGTGATCTCGGCGGACTCGCGCCCGAGCAGCTCTCCGGCCCGGCGCGCACCACCTTGCTCGCGGCGTTCCGCGACTGGCACCGCCCCGCCTGACCGGCTCAGGCCGGCGTCAGCGTGGCCGCCCCGAACGACACGTGGAAGCGGGCGCACCAGATGCTCACCGACTCGACGGCCGACAGGTCCGTGCCGGCGGGCAGCGTGTAGTTCTGGTTGCCCTCGTTGCCCTTGAGCGCGCCCAGATCGATGTGCGTGCCGTCGTCGAAGTTGTGCCAGTCGTCGCCGATCACCGGTTGATCGGTGAGCCACACGTGCAGCGCGGGCCCGTCGGAGGTGCGCAGGTCGGTGATCCGCAGGACCAGCGTGCCGTCGGGCAGGCGCTGGAGCTGCGCCGAACCGGTCGTGTCGTGTTCGTGGGAGAGGAACTCGCCGGACGCGATCACCGACACCGGCGCGCCGCCCATGGCGGTGACCGGCGCCTCGTCGACGGTCGTCGTGGTGAACAGCCGCCACGGCTGGAACAGGTAGAGGCCGACGACCAGCGCGGCGACGAACCCCACCGCCAGCACGCTGAGGACGGTTCGGCGGATACGGCGGTGTGGCATGGTCTTCTCCTTCTCTCGCATGCGTTCTCCGTTCCCGGACCGGTCCCGCGCGTTACACCGCCGCGCGGCGGTACTGTGCTGCCAGCGACGCGAGTGGTGACAGCGAGGAGACCCGGTGGGACACGACGGCGCCCTGCCCGCCGACGACGTGCTCGTCGCCGAGCTGCGAGCGGGCGTCGACGCGACGTTCGCGCAGGTCGTCGATGCCTGGTCCGGCTCGATGCTGCGCCTGGCGCGCTCGTTCGTCTCCACCGATGCCTCCGCGGAGGAAGTGGTGCAGGAGGCGTGGCTGGCCGTGGTGCGCGGTGTCGACCGGTTCGAAGGCCGCTCCTCGCTCAAGACCTGGGTGTATCGGATCCTGGTGAACACCGCCAAGAAGCGTGGGATCAAGGAGCATCGCACGGTCCCGTTCGCCACGCTGCTGCCCGAGGACGAGGGGCCCGCCGTCGATCCGGGCCGGTTCCGCCCGCCCGGTGATCGGTACCCGGGTCACTGGGCGATCGGCGCCAAGCCGCGTCCGTGGTCCGAACCCGAGGACGCCGTCGAACGCGCCGAGGTGGCCCGCCTGCTCGCCGCCGCGGTGTCCGCCCTGCCCGACCGTCACCGCACCGTCCTCACCCTGCGCGATATCGAGGGCTACTCCGCCGACGAGGTCTGCGCGCTGCTCGACATCTCGGCGGGCAATCAGCGCGTGCTGCTGCACCGCGCCAGGTCGACCGTGCGGGCGCGGCTCGAGCAGTACTTCCAGCGCTAGGCGAGCAGCGATTCGACGAGGTCGGCGGCGCGGTGGGTGCCGCCCTCGGCCCTGGCCTCGGTGCGCAGCGCGGCCGAGCGACGCGCGACCTCGGGATCGCCCACGAGCTCGAACAGGGCCGACCGCAGGTTTTCGGCGGTGGCGTCGGCGGTGTCGATCCGGCGGGCCACACCCAGTTCGGCCAGGCGGTCCGCGTTCATGAATTGCTCGGCGCCCTGCGGCACGGCGATCATCGGGATACCCGAGAGCAGTCCCTCGCCGCACCCGCCCATCCCGGCATGGGTGACGAAAGCGTCGGCCTGCTCCAGGATCGCTCGCTGAGGGACCCACGAGTGCACTTCGATGTTCGCTGGAATGGCACCGAGTTCGCTCGCCTCGGTGTGCTTGCCGATCTGCAGCACGACATGCCAGCCCGGCAGGTCGCCGAAGGCCGCCAGACACCGGCGATAGAACTCCGGTCGGCGGGTGTAGGCCGAACCCAGCGAGATCAGCAGGACCTTGTCCGCCGTCGGTCGGGTCCAGGTGGTCTCGTCGGCGGCGAAGCACGGGCCGACGAAAGTGACGATGTCGCTGTCGACCCGGTCGGCCTGCGGTTGCATGGCCCGGGGAATCAAGGCCAGCGCGCGCTCGGGTGGACCGGCGAACGCGTCCACGTCGGTGGTCGTCGCACCACACCCACGCAGCCAGCCGGCGAACTTCTCGCGGTAGGCGGCGGCGCCCGGCAGGCCACGCAGGTGCACCGCGACGTCCTGCTCATAGCCCCGCCAGGCCACGAAGGTCGGCGACAGCTGGAGCAGGGGTCGCTGCTGGGCTTCGGCGAGTGCGCGGGCGGCGTAGGCGCCGATGTCGTACAGGTAGTGGTCGGCGGGGTCGTCGTCATAGGCGGCGCGCAGCTGGGGGAGTGCGTGGATCGCGTTGTCCAGGAACAGGTTCTGCGCGGCGACGGGGTCGTCCGGCCAGGCGTTGTCGGCGACCGGGAGCAGCGAGGCGCACGGCACGAAGTCGGCGCCGGTGCCGGTGACGAGGTCGGCGACGGCCGGGTCGTTGGCGTAGGTCACCCGGTGGCCGCGAGCCACCAGTTCCCGGATGACCGCCAGGCTCGGCAGGACGTGGCTGACGATCGGGATGCCGATCATGGCGAGGTGGCGGGGCATCGCTCACTTTCCGGTCGGGGCGGCGGCTTCCAGATCGGCGACGGTGCCGCTCATGATCGTGCGCACGTGCTCGGTGAGGTGGGTGGTCGGCCAGTCCCACCAGGCGAGGGCCAGCAGCCGGGCGATGTCGTTGTCGTCGTAGCGGGTGCGCAGGAGCCGGGCCGGATTGCCGCCGACGATGCCGTAGTCGGGGACGTCGCGGGTGACCACGGACCCGGCGGCGACGATCGCGCCGTGCCCGATGCGGACGCCGGGCATGATCGTCGCGCCGTTGCCGATCCACACGTCGTTGCCGACGACCGTGTCGCCCCGGTTCGGCAGGTCGGTGAGCAGGTCCAGATGCGCCGACCACGCGCCGCCCATGGTGGGGAACGGGAAGGTCGACGGTCCGTCCATGCGGTGGTTGGCGCCGTTCATGAGGAACCGGACGCCGGTGGCCAGGGCGCAGAACTTCCCGATGATCAGCTTCTCCGGCCCGTAGTGATAGAGCACGTTGCGGCTCTCGAACGCGGTCGCGTCGTCGGGATCGTCGTAGTAGGTGAACTCGCCGACCTCGATCAGCGGCGAGGTGACCAGCGGTTTCAGCAGCACCACCCGCGGCTGGCCCGCCATGGGATGCAGCGTTGCCGGATCCGGAGGTTCGGGCGTCGATTTCTCTGGCACAGCGAACTCCTCCGGTATTAGTGCGACAACTATCGCGTTAGGATGGTGCCACGACCCCGTCCCACCGAGCAACCGGATAACCGATATGAGTTCCCCCTCGCCGACACCCCGGACTCGCCCCGGCGGCCGGACCGCCCGGATCCGCACCCAGGTCCTCGACGCGGTCCGCGCCGAACTGGCCGAGAACGGCTACGACGCGGTCACCGTGGACGCCGTCGCGGCCCGCGCGGGCGTGCACCGGGCCACCGTGTACCGCCGCTGGCGCGATACCGGGGGATTGATCGCCGACCTGTTCACCGCGGCGGGAGACATCGACTGGCAGCCCAGCGACACCGGGTCGCTGGTGGGCGACCTGACCGCGCTCAACCAGGAGATCCAGGACTCGCTGGGTGAGCCGAACTCGATCGCGGTGGCGCTCATCGCGGTGTCGTTCCGCTCCGCGGAGGCCGCCGACGCCCTGCGGCAGCTGTGGGCCGACCGCTACCGCCAGTCGGAGGTCGTCGTACGACGGGCGGTGGAGCGCGGTGAGCTCGCGCCCGCTGTCGACGCGCGCGCCCTGCTGATCACCGCGACCGCCCCGGTCTACCACCGGTTGGTCCTGCTCCGGCTGGAACCCGATCCGGAGCTGCCGCGCCGGGCGGCCGAGAGTGCGGTGGCCGGGGAGAGCCGTCGACATCGTGCTGTGCTCTCGCGGCGCCCTGGGATGTGACCTCGCCGCCGTAACGTCACGGCCGGTGCGGGCACGGTACTGCGCGGCGGGGATCGCCGCGTCATCCACCGAGGAGGCCGAACGACCATGGCGACCTATGACGATCTGTCGGCGCTGTTCATCAACTGCACGCTCAAGCGTTCGCCGGAACCGAGCAATACGCAGGGTCTGATCGACGTCAGCGCGCACATCATGGCGGAGAACGGCGTCGCCGTCTCGCACATCCGCGCCGTCGACCACGACATCGCCACCGGCGTCTGGCCCGATATGACCGAGCACGGCTGGGCCACCGACGCCTGGCCCGCGCTGCAGGAACAGGTCATGGCCGCCGACATCCTGGTGATCGCGGGGCCGATCTGGCTCGGTGACAACAGTTCGGTCACCAAGCGGGTGATCGAGCGGCTCTACGGCAACTCGTCGCAGCTCAACGCCGCGGGGCAGTACGCCTACTACGGCAAGGTCGGCGGCTGCGTGATCACCGGGAACGAGGACGGCGTCAAGCACTGCGCGATGAACATCCTCTACAGCCTGCAGCACCTGGGTTACACCATTCCGCCGCAGGC
The DNA here is from genome assembly GCF_040654235.1 of Nocardia sp. NPDC050718. Taxonomy (NCBI): domain Bacteria; kingdom Bacillati; phylum Actinomycetota; class Actinomycetes; order Mycobacteriales; family Nocardiaceae; genus Nocardia; species Nocardia sp. NPDC050718. The sequence continues at coordinate 1,876,216 of NZ_JBFAHQ010000001.1, forward strand.
CGACGCGGGCTGGATCGGTGAGGCGGGGCCGGGGCCGTCCTATCTCGACCCGGGTTCGGGCGGCCCGGACAACGACTTCACCAACCGCAACACCACCTTCATGACCTGGAATCTCCTGCATCTGGCCCGGATCCTGCGCGATGTCGGCGGCATCCCGGTCCACGGCAACCAGCGCTCGGAGTGGGACGCGGGCTGCCGGTTCGGCTTCGAGAACCCCGAATACCGCTGACCCGCGCGGGCGCGATGCCCGAATTGCCGGATCGGAAACGTGACCGGGGTCGCTATATACGGGTGATCCCGGTCACATAACGACGGTATAACGACAGTATTGTGATTACGGATTTGTCACGGTGGACCTGCGCGGAACAGTGTTCCTTTGGACAATGTCCGGTACAGACGCGTCCGTGATCCAGACGTGATCTCAGCTCGCATTCCGGCTACATTCGGTCACGGCTTGAACAACAACCCGAGCCGAATCGAATCGCAGAACACCGGAAAGCCTGCCCCGCGATTTCGAGGATCCCCGACATTACTGAGGGGCAGGGACGCGGTGGATTACTTCACCGAGCCGGTGGGCGCAGGCAGGAATCCTTATGTCTTTCAATCGCAAGTTCACCACTCGTGCCCTCGGTTTCGCCGCTGTCGCCGGCGCCATGATCGCCGTTCCGGCCGGTCTGACCACCGCGACCGCCTCGGCGAACAACTGGGACGCCGTGGCGCAGTGCGAGAGCACGGGCAACTGGAACATCAACACCGGTAACGGCTACTACGGCGGCCTGCAGTTCTCGCAGAGCACCTGGGAGGCCTACGGTGGCACCGGCACCGCCGACAACGCCAGCCGCGAGGAGCAGATCCGCATCGCGGAGAACGTGCTGGCCGCGCAGGGTCCCGGCGCCTGGCCGGTGTGCAGCGCCTACCTGTAAAGCGCGCTGAATTTCAGACTTTCCTTGTCGGGAAACGAATAACCCGCTATTCGATGCACACGTCGAATAGCGGGTTTTTTCGTTGAATTTCAATTCCGGACGAGCAGCGTTATTCCGCCGACGAGCACGGCCAGGGCAATGGCCCCCACACCGTAGGCGAGCTTGTAGTTGCGCAGGCCGGGGACGAACCGGTCGAGCGCGAAAGCGCCTGCGCCACTGAGTGCCAGGCTCGTCGCCGCGACCGCCAGGATCATCTCGTATTCGACACCCTTGGGCGAGAAGAAACCGCCCCACTTCACCGCGATCGCGTTGAGCATCGTGCCCAGGATCGCCGCCGCGGCCAGCGGGGTGAGCAGGCCGAGAATCAGGCCGATGCCGCCGAGCGTCTCGCTCAGCCCGGCCACCACGGCGAAGGCTTTCGCCGACGGATAGCCGCTCGCGGCGAAGAATTTCTCGGTGCCGGACAGGCCGCCGCCGTCGAACCAGCCGAACAGCTTCTGGGTGCCGTGCGCGGCCATGGTCGCGCCGACGCCGAGGCGCAGCACGAGGAGTCCGGCGTCGGTGGGGGTGGTCGATGTGGTCATGGCGATGTCCTTTCCGTTGCGCCCGGTCAGCCGATCTGAACCGAGCGTCGTGCCATCCCGAACCAGTAACCGTCGATGACGGTGCGCAGGGAGTCGATGTCCTCGGCGCCCGCGCCGAGGGTGAGGAACAGCGGGGCGAAGTGCTCGGTGCGCGGGTGGGCCAGCCGCGGCGCGGGGGCGGTGTGCTCGAAGTCGAGCAGCGTGTCGATATCGCGGTCGTCGAGTGCCCGGCGGCCCCAGTCGTCGAACTCGGCGGTGAACGAGTGCACGTGGTGGTCGTCGGCGGTGAGCGCGCGCAGGTTGTGGGTGAAGAACCCGCTGCCGATGATGAGCACACCTTCGGCGCGCAGCGGGGCGAGTGCGCGGCCGAACTCCATCAGGTCCTGCGGATCCAGTGTAGGGATCGACAGTTGCAGCACCGGGATGTCGGCGTCGGGGTACATCTGGCTCAGCGGCACGTAGGCGCCGTGGTCGAGGCCGCGATCGGGGGCGTCGGCGACCGCGCCGCCGAGCAGTTCGCGCACCCGGGCGGCGAGCTCGGGCGCGCCGGGGGCGGCGTAGCGCTGGTCGTAGTAGCGCGGGGCGAAGCCGCTGAAGTCGTAGACCAGCGGCACGGTGGTGGTCGCGCCGAGGGTGATCGGGGCCGACTCCCAGTGCGCGGACACGATCAGGATCGCGCGCGGCCGGGGCAGGTCGGCCGACCAGGCGGCGAGCTCGGCGGGCCAGGTGGCGTGGTCGATCAGCGGCGGAGCGCCGTGCGAGAGGTAGAGCACCGGCATGGTCACGGTCGGCTCCTTCGGATCGGTGAACTGTGTATGTTCAAATTTGAACAATACGCGATGCGCAGCTATTCCGCCGAAGTGATTAGGGTTTGCGGCATGGAAGAACCCAGGTGGCTCGATGCCGAGGAGATGCGGCTGTGGGTCAGGTTCCTGGCCGCGGGCGCGCTGGTCGACCGCGCGGTGGACCAGCACCTCAAGGGGGAGGGGCTCACGCACACCCAGTACGAGGTGCTGGTCCGGCTCGCCGCCGAGCCCGGCGGCGCCATGCGGATGACCGACCTCGCCGCCGCCAGCTACACCTCCAAGAGCGGCCTCACCTATCAGGTGGGCAAGCTCGAGCAGGCCGGGCTGGTGCGTCGCGTCGACGACGACACCGACGTGCGCGGCGTCAACGCGGTGCTCACCGAGGCGGGCCGGGCCAAGCTCGACGCCGTGGCGCCCGGGCACGTCGAGGTGGTGCGCCGGGTGTTCGTCGACGTGCTCGAGCCCGCGCAGCGCGCCGCAATCTCCGCGGGGCTCGGTGCCGTCGCCGACGGGTTGACCCGCTAGACCTGCTGGTCCTCGCCGTGCCGCTGCGGGGTGTCGAGCCGGTGCACGGTGAGCGCGGCGGCCAGCATGCGCGAATCGGTCGGGTCGGCCGGGTCGAGTCCGGTGAGCTCGGCGATGCGGCGCAACCGGTAGGTGAAGGTGTTGGGGTGCACGTGGATCTTGCGTGAGGCCGTCTTGCGGTCGGCGCCGTGGCGCAGGTGCGCTTCCAGCGCCTCGATCAGATGCGGACTGCCGAGCAGCGGAATCACCCGCTGCGCCAGGCGTTCCCTGGCCGGGCCGGGGCGGGTGAGCTGGTATTCGAGCAGCAGGTCGTCGAGGCGGTAGCAGCCGCCGGGCCTGCCGCGCAGCCGGGCCAGCTCGGTCAGCTCGGTCGCGTCCTTGGCCGCGGCCGGGATGGCGTCGCGGGCGACGCCGGAGAACTCGGCCAGATACACCGTCACGCCGTACTGATCGGTCAGCCGGGCGGCGAGCTCGTCGAAGCGCCGGGCGCCGAGGGCGTCGGTCTCGGAGCTGTTGCTCAGCAGCGCGATGCCGTTCGCGCCGTCGAAGGTGGCCGGGGTGGTGGTGCCGGTGAGCTCGTCGAGTGCGCGCTGCAGGACCCGGATCCGGCGGCGGGTCACCAGGTTCGCCGCGCTGCCGGTGCGGGCGGGCTCGCTCAGGTGGATCGCCAGCACCGTGTACTGGTCGGCGAGCACGGTGTCGGCGCGCGCGGCGAGTTCCTCGGCAGGCAGCCCGCGCACCAGCGCCGAACACAGTTCCCGACGGGCCTCGCGCTCGGCGTGATAGATCGACTGCTCGACCTCGGTGTAGGTCTCGACGACGGTCATGTTGATGTGGCGCAGCAACTCGAGCAGTCCGCTGCCTACCCGGACCAGGTCGTTCATCTCGGTGGGCTCGGCCAGCGCGAACGCCTCGTCGAGCACGGCCTGCGCCGAGCCGTGGATCGCGCCGATCAGCATCGGCAGCGGCAGCCGGTCCTCGGCGTGGCGCTCGGCGACCGGCCCGACGAACGCCGCGACCTCGGCCTGGGTGAACTCGCGCTCGGCGGCGATCGCCTCGAGCACGGCGCGCCCGCAGGCGTAGATGGTCGGCAGGACTTCCGCGGTGAAATGGCCCGGCGGCAGCTCGGCGGGGGCGGTGGCACCGAGCCCCGCGGCGAGCATCCGCTCGGCGATCTGGGGCCAGCGGGTCAATAGTCGTGCGGTCAAAGCGGGTGGTGCGGTAACGGGGTGTTCGGCGAGCATGACCTGATTGTGTCCGAGAACAGGGCGGCGTGGGCAGCTCCCATCGAGAACGCACAGATCTTGGTTCCCGCGCCAACAAGTGCGACGTTTTCTCGGTGCACGGTGCAGTGACACCGCTGTGGCGCCGGTCATAGATTCGCTGTGCGCGTCCGAGCCAACGCTGGCCGACGCGGTTCGACGGAAGTGACTGACCACCATGATTGCAACGACGCAGCCACTGCGCCGCACCCTGTGCGGACTCGGTATCGCCGCGGGCCTCACCGCGGCCTCGGTTCTCGGCACGGGCCCGGCGAGCGCCGACCCGGTGCTGGAACCGACCATCGCCTCGCTGGCCGAATACCTCGACGCCGGGATGGCCACGGCCCCCGACGGCCGCAGGCCCACCGCCATCGCCGACACCGGCAGCGCCTCGGGCAGCAGCTCGGGGTCCGCGGGCAGCCGCGCCTCCGACGCCGTCGGCGAGGGGCCGGAGATGTCGGCCTACCTGCCCGCCTTCGCGTACGGCCTGCTGCACCCCGACGCCGCGCCGCCCGGCGCCAACCGCTGGGACTGCAAGCCGAGCGCACAGCACCCGCGTCCCGTCGTGCTCCTGCACGGCACCTGGCTCAACGCCTACGACACCTTCTCCTACCTCTCGCCGCGCCTGGCGAAGGCCGGATACTGCGTGTTCACCCTGAACTACGGCAAGTCCGGCCTGCTCGAGGGCGGCGGCCTCGGCGCCGTGCTGCCCGGCCGCTACGGCGTCGGGCCGATGGCCGACTCGGCGCAGCAGGTCGCGGGCTTCATCGAGCGGGTGCGGGCGGCCACCGGCGCCGACCAGGTCGACATCGTCGGCCACTCCCAGGGCGGCACGATCGCCAACCACTACCTCAAGTTCGACGGCGGCCAGGGCAAGGTCGGCAAGCTGGTCACCTTCGGCGCCACCCACCACGGCACCGCGCTGCTCGGCATCGCCACCCTCGGCCGCATGATCAACAACGCCGGCATCGACATCCTCGGCTTCTACCGGCCGATCATCGGCGTCGCCAATGTCGAACAGGCCATCGGCTCGCCGTTCTACAGCACGCTCAACGCGAGCGGTGACACCGTGCCCGGCGTCGCCTACACCGTCGTCGGTTCCCGCTACGACGAGGTGATGAACCCCCTCGACTTGGCCTTCCTGCGCGCCGGACCCGATGCCACCGTCGACAACATCGCCCTGCAGGACGGCTGTGAGCAGGACATCTCCGACCACCTGACCATGATGTACTCCCCGCGCGCCGCCTCGATCGCGCTGCGGGCCCTCGACCCGGAAGGCGGTCTCGCTTTGACCTGCACGTTCAATCCCTGGTTCTTCGGTGGCGGCGGCAAGTTGTGAGGCTCGACCCGCTCGCGCTGACGCAGTGGAGCACCGCACCGCTGCTCCCGCCCGACGACCCGTTCTACGCCACCCCGCCCGGCGCCGAGCTGCTCGCGCCGGGCACGGTGGTGCGCTCGCGTTCGGTGGAGCTGGCCCTGTTCGGGCTGGTGCGCCAGCGCATCGCGGCCTGGCAACTGCTGTACCGGACCTGCGATCTCGACGGTGCGCCCGAGGTCGCGGTGACCACGGTGCTGCTGCCGTGGGGCGCCGACCCAACGCGTCCGCGTCCGCTGGTCTCGTTCCAGTGCGCCATCGACGCCGTCGCCCCGCAGTGCTTCCCTTCCTACGCGCTGCGGCTCGGCGCGCAGACCACCGGCTCGATCGCGCCGCTCGAACTGCCGATCGTGGCGATGGCGCTGCGGCAGGGCTGGGCGGTGTCGGTGCCCGATCACGAGGGGCTCGGCGGCCGGTTCGGCGCCGCCCGCGAGCCCGGCTACCGGGCGCTGGACGGGATCAGGGCCGCGCTCGGCTTCGTGCCACTCGGGCTGACGCCGACGACCCCGGTCGCTCTGTGGGGCTACTCCGGCGGCGGCCTGGCGACGGCGTGGGCGGCGGAGCTGGCCGCCGAGTACGCGCCGGAGCTGACCATCGTCGGCGCGGCGGCCGGGTCGCCGGTGGGTGACCCGGCGGCGGCGTTCGTCCGCCTCAACGGCGGCTGGTTCGCCGGTTTCCCCGCCGCGTTCGTCGCCGGCCTGCGCCGCGCCTACCCCGATCTCGACCCGGTCCTGGACGACCACCTCGACGACCGGTACCGCGCCCTGCTCGGCGAGGCCGAACAGCGCACCACCTTCGCGCTGCTGTGGCGGTTCGCCCGCCGCGATGTCGCCCGGCACCTGCGCGAGGGGCTGGCCGGGCTGCTGGCCGAACCGGCCCTGCGCCGCATCCTCGCCGACATCGAGCCCGGCACCAGGGCGCCCGCCGCTCCGCTGCTGGTGGTGCAGGGCGTGCGCGACGAGGTGATCGCCGTCGCCGACATCGATGCCCACGTCCAGCGCTATCGCGAGGCAGGCGCCACGGTCGAATACCTGCGCGTGCGCCGCGGCTCGCACCTGCCGCTGGAGTTCCTGGTGGTTCCGGTCGTGCTCGCCTGGCTGGCCGACCGGTTCGCCGGTCATCCGGTGACGCCGGGGACGGCCACGGTCGCCTCCGTCGCCCGCGACGGCGCCGCGCTGCGCGCCCATCTCGGCTTCCTCGCCCTGGTCGCGGGCATGGTCGGCGGCCGACCCATCCGGGGCGCGGGTGAACAGGTGTGACCAGCTGTCCCGCTATGTATTCGTGAGCGGTGCCCCTATTTTTCGGGGCATCGGAAATTCGGTCTTATCGGATGAGCGCAACATGAATCTCATGCGATTCTCATAATCCCCTCAGAAACGTGAGGTATTCGGGTAAAACCGCAGGTAGTAATAGGTTTACGAGGGTTGTTGTTACGCGGGTCACGAATTCCGGAATTTCGTAACTCGCGGCGTTCCGGCGTCGATAGGTCATCTGTAAGCCAGCTCCGGCTGGGCCTATGCGAGAAACAGAGGAATTATTATGATCCCCGTTATCATCGACACCGGTAGCGCCGCCCTGAACGGCCTCTTCGACACCCTCGGCGCCGCCCTGCACGGCCTGGTCGACACCCTGTGGACCGGCTCCTTCGGCGGCTGAGCAAGCCTCCAGGTCGATGAAACGACCGGGTCCGCCCTGACAGCGTGACCGACGAGAAGGCCCCGCACCTGTCCAGGTGTGGGGCCTTCCCGCGTTCGTGGGGTCAGTGCGTGTGCGGCACCCGGCCGGTCGAGACGTGCTTGGGTCCGTGCGGCTCGCCGCAGTGGCTGTCGTCGTCGACCGCGCCGATCCCGATGACCGCCGGCCTGGCGTGGTCGACCTGCAGGGTGACGTGCTCGATGTGGTGTTCGTGGTCGAGCATGTGCGCGATGTCCTCGCGGACCGCGTGGCAGTCGTGCCCCGGCTGCACGAGCACATGCGCCGACAGGGCGGGGGAGCCGGAGGTGATCTCCCAGATGTGCAGGTCGTGCACCTCGGTCACGCCGTCGCGCGCGGCCATGTCACGACCGACTCGCTCGGGGTCGAGGTAGTCAGGGGCGGCCTCGAGGAAGATCCGGCTCGACGCCCGGATCAGCCCGATGCCCGCCTTGATCATCAGCGCCACCACGATCAGGGTGGCGACGACATCGGCCTGCACCCAGCCGGTGAGGATGATGACCAGGCCCGCCACGGCGGTCGCGATGAACGCGAACAGGTCGTTGAGGATGTGCTGGTAGGCGCCCTCGACGTTCAGGCTGGTCCGGTCGGCGCGGCTGATCATCCAGGTCGCCAGGACATTGACCACGATGCCGATCAGCGCGGTCACCAGCACCAGGGTGCCGTGCACCTCCGGCGGCTCGAACAGCCTGCGGATCGCCTCGTAGCCCAGCCACAGCGCCAGCAGGAGCAGCGTCAGGCCGTTGGCCTGCGCCGACAGGATCTCCACCCGCTTCCAGCCGAAGGTCATCCGGCCGGTGGCCGGGCGCTTGGCGAGCCGGATCGCCACCAGCGCCAGCACGATGGAGGCGGCGTCGGTGGTCATGTGCGCCGCGTCGGAGAGCAACGCCAGCGAATCGGCCACGATGCCGACGATCACCTCACCGATCAGGAAGGTGACGATCACCGCCAGCGCGCCGGCCAGCCAGCGCTTGTCGCTGTCGGCCGACACCCCGTGGTCGTGTCCGTGTCCTGCGCCCATCGTGTTCACCTCTCCCTGCGGTTCGATCGGTCGCTATCGTATGCATACATCGCTATGTATGCAATTCGTTCTTGATTCGCCGCGGTCCGGGGTGGGCATCGTCGCTGGTCATCGGCCTGTAGCCGCCCGTTCGTCCGGTCCGGATCCAGCCTAGGCCCGCGAGCGCCGCCGTGGGGAACCACCACCGCGCGGTGCGGGAATCACTCTCGCGAGGGAGGCGCGGCGCGCGGTCGCCGGTCAGACTGGATCGTCGTGGGCCTGCCTCGGAAACCGCTCGAACCGATCGACGCGCTGATCGCCGCCATCGTGACGGTCGTGACCGTCGGACCCACCGTCGTCGCCGGTGCGACGTGGTGGATCGTCGGGCTGTCGGTGCTCGCCTCGGTCCCGGTGCTCTGGCGCCGCCGGGCGCCGCTGGCCACCCTCGGCGTGGTCGGACCCGCGATCACCGCGCTGGCCTGCGCGCACGCCATGCCCGTGCTGCCGTTCGGCACCGTGGTGTGCGTGTACACGATCGCCGCCTCCTGTTCGGCGATCCAGCGCCGGATCACGTTCATGCTGGTCGCGGCTGGGATTCTCGTCTCGCTCCTGGTGCCGAACGAGCCCGTCGACTCCTACGGCTACGCCGCCATGTCGTTCCTGACCGCGTGGGCGCTCGGCGCCGGGGTGCGGGCTCGGCAGGCCCAGATCGACGTCCTCGCCGAGCGGGCCCGCCGCCTCGACGAGGAACGGGCCGCCGCCGTGGCCAGGGAACGGCTGCGCATCGCCCGCGACATGCACGACGGGCTCGCCCACACCGTCGGCGCCATGATCCTGCGCGCCGAGACCGGCCCCCTGCTCGCGCACCCCGACACCGCCTTCGCCGCGATCGCCGACGACGGCCGCGCCGCACTGCGCGAACTCCGGCACAGCATCGGCGCACTCCGCGACGGCGACGACCCACCCCACCCGCCGGGCGTGGCCGCCGTCGCCGACCTCGTCGCGCGGGCCGAGCGCCCCGGCCTCGCCGCGCACTACACCGAACACGGAACGCGCGCACCGATCGCACCGCAGACCGAGGCCGCCGCCTACCGGATCGTGCAGGAGGCGCTCACCAATACCGGCAAGCACGCGCGGGCGAGCCGGGTCGACGTCGCGGTGCGCTGGTCCGCGGACCGCCTCGGGGTCAGCGTCGTCGACGACGGCACCGGCCCGTCCCGCTCGGACACCACCGGATTCGGCCTGCTCGGAATGCGCGAGCGCGTGCACGCCTGCGGCGGCGTGCTCCGCGCTGGACCGACCGCCACCGGATTCACCGTCGACGCGGAACTGCCGCTGGCGCAGGGGAAGTGAGCATGCGGGTACTCGTCGTCGACGATCAGGAACTGTTCCGCACCGGCTTCCGCCTCATCCTGGACGCCGAACCCGACATCGAGGTCGTCGGGGAAGCCGCCGACGGCCTCGACGCGGTGGCCGCGGCCCGACGGCTGCGGCCCGACGTCGTGGTGATGGATGTCCGGATGCCCCGGCTCGACGGCGTCGCCGCCACCGCCCGCATCTGCGCGGATTCCGACGCGAAAGTCCTGGTACTGACCATGTTCGATCTGGACGACTACGTCTACGCGGCCCTGCGCGCCGGCGCGAGCGGATTCCTGCTCAAGGACGCCCGTCGCGCCGAGCTGGTCGCCGCCGTCCGCGTCGTCGCGGCGGGGGAGGCCCTGCTCGCCCCGTCGGTGACCCGTCGCCTGATCGCCGAGATCGCCCGCACCCGCCGCCCGGAGGCCACCGCCCACCTGGCGGCCCTCACCGCCCGCGAACGCGACATCCTGCGCGAGCTCGCCGCGGGCCGCTCGAACGCGGAACTGGCCGCGCGCCTGGTCGTCACCGAGCACACCGTGAAAACCCATGTCAGTTCGGTGCTGTCGAAGCTCGGCTTGCGTGACCGGGCGCAGGCGGTGGTGTTCGCCTACGAATCCGGGATGGTGGCGCCCGGCGACAACGGGCTGCCGGGACGTTGATCTCCCTCGTGGGAGGGAGGCGGGACCGCTCGTCCGGGCGATGTGCGCGGTACCGCTCGCCGCCGACCATCGAGCAGTGACCTTCTCGACGAAAAGATCTGTCCACATGGGTATCTGGTGCGCGGCCACGGTGATCTCAGCAGGGCTGTGGGCGGTGGGAACCGGCCTGCACCCGATTCCCTTGGTCGCGTTCCTCGCCCCGCTGCCGGTGCTGTGGCTGGCACCGCGCTACCCCGCCCGGGCCGTGTATACGGCGGCGGTGCTGTCCTGGCTCGGCGGGACTGCCCGCTACTGGCCGTATCTCGTGCGGACACTGGAACAGCCGATCCTCGCCGCTGCCGTGCTGCTGGGCGGCAGCGCCCTCGCGTACGGAGCGTGCGTCCTGCTGTTCCGCGCGCTGCTCGCGCGTCACCGGATCGGACTCGCGGCACTCGCCTTTCCCGCCGCCTGGACCTGCGCCGAATACCTGTACCGCCTGGTCGGCGGGGTCGGCGCGTGGTGGAGCATCGGCTACTCCCAGGCCGAGGTGGGACCGATCGTGCGGATCGCCGCGATCACCGGCGTCGCGGGAATCACCTTTCTTTTGCTCGCGGTGCCAGCCGTCGTAGTGGCCGTGACGGCGCCTCAGCTGCGAAACCCGCAGCCGCTCGCACCTGCCGATGCCGCGACCGTGGCGGTGCCGGGGGCATCGGGCACACAGCCGCGCCGGACCGTCGACGTCGCGGCGTCGGCCGTGCGAAACCCACAGTGGCGGAGGATCGTCGGCGCTGTGGCTGGTTCGGTGCGAAATGCGATGCGGCGCGGAATTGCCGGTGCTCGGACCGCAGCGGTGGCAGGGGAGCGAAGCCCATGGCAGCGTCGGGGAGGAGACGGCCATTCCAGGGCACTGTATGAGGTTCGAAGCACGAGGCGGCGTCGGATTGTCGGCATCGCGGCTGTGCTGGCGCTCGGCGCCGGCGCGGCGGGTGCTGTGTGCTCGGCTGGCGAGGGGCCTGTCGTCCGGGTCGCCCTCGTCGCGCTGGCGCAACCGCCCATGTACGTTCCCGTCGACTCCGCTCTCGGCGCGGCGATGATCGCGGAGGCGGTGACGATGGTCGAGCGGGCGGCCGATCAGGGCGCCGAGGTCGTCGTCTTCACCGAGAAGGCTTGGCACGCAACGTCCTCTGACCTGGCTCGGCTGAGTGAGCCACTGGACGACGTCGCCAGGCGGCGCGGGGCGCACGTGGTGGTGGGCCTGGAACTGGAACAGCAGGGCGGCACCGTCAATGCCGCGATCGCCTATCCGGGCGAAACCGTCTACGCCAAGCGGTATCTGGTGCCCGGCCTCGAAGCGAGCCTGCGGGCAGGCCGGGCCATGGTGCCGGTACCCGGCCGCCCGTGGGCGCTCGCGATCTGCGCCGATCTCGACCACCCCGACCTCGTCCGCGAGAACCGCGCGAACGGCGCGACCCTGCTGCTCGCCCCGGCCCTGGACTTCACCGTCGACCATTGGCTGCACAGCCGCATGGCCGTCGTGCGGGCCGTCGAATCCGGCATCGCCATCGCCCGGCCCGCGCAACTGGGCGAACTGCTCGGCGTCGACGCGCAGGGCCGCATCGACGTCTCGGTCGAGACCGGTATCACCGAAACCCGCATGGCGATCACCGATCTCGGCACCAGCACCGCCGGCACGCCGTACGCCCGCTGGGGCGACTGGTTCGGCGTGCTGACGCTCACGCTCACGGTGCTCGGAGTCGTCGCGGCCCAGCGCCGCCCGATCACGGCCGCCAGCCGGTAGTCGTCACCCAGGTCGCCAGGTCCTGGAGGTCGGGGTGGGCGGTGCGCAGCGCGGCCAGGTCGAGCGGCTCGTCGGGGCTCTCGTTGAAGTACGCGAACATCTTGCCCACCTGCTCGTCGAAGGCGCGCACCGCCTCGATCGGCACCTGCGTGCTGCGCGCGGGCAGTCCGGCCGCCGCCCCGAAGACCTCGGCGATCTGGGGCGGGGTCAGCCGGTCACCGGCGATCGACACCGTGCGTCCCAGGTACTCGGCGCGGTGGGTCAGGGCGAGCGCGGCGAACGCGCCGATATCGCGGACCGAGAGCAGCGAGATCGGAATATCGGCGCGCACAGCGAGATTCACCAGCAGCGTGCCCGAATCGTCGAGCACGGGGCGATTGAACGACCGGAAGTTGTCCATGAAGAACACCGGCCGCAGGATCGTCGCCGGGACGCCCTGCGCGGCGATGTACTCCTCGAGGTGCGTCTTGGCGGCGTAATACTCCACCCCCGAGTCCTCCCCGGCGCCCCGCAGCGAGCTGTACACCAGATGCTCGATCCCACTGTCGCGCGCCAGATCGATCACCAGCTCACCGCGCCGCTGCTCCGCGGCGATCCCGGCCGCCGTGATGTGGACGCCCTCCATCATGGTCAGCATCAGGAACACACTGCCGCTGCCGTCCAGCGCCGCCTTCACACTGCCCGGATCGTCCAGATCGCCCACCACCAGCTCGGCACCCTCGGCCCGCAGCGCCAGCGCCCCCGCCGATTCCGGATCCCGCACGAACGCCCTGACCTGCGCGCCCCGTTCGAGCAGCGCCGTCGTCGTCGCCCGCCCCTGCTGCCCGGTAGCCCCGATCACCAGCACCGGTTCGCGGTCGTTACTCATCGTCGTACTCCCTTGTCCCGGATGACCTTTCGCGATCACCTCGTGTCTACGACGGTAAGTCGCCGGCGCCCACCGGTCCTGGCACCGATACTGCTACCCAGAACATCACTGTTCGCCGAGACAACGGGAGCGCCATGAGCGAAAATCGCCGCACCGAACTCGCCGAGTTCCTCAAAGCACACCGGTCCCGGTTGCAGCCTTCCGACGTCGGTCTCCCCGCGGATGTGATTCCCGGGCGGAGGCGGACCCCGGGCCTGCGGCGGGAAGAAGTCGCCGAGCTGGCCGGCGTCAGCCTCAGCTGGTACACCTGGCTCGAGCAAGGTCGCAAGATCGCGGCCAGCCCGCAGGTGGTCGACGCGCTGGCGCGGGCGCTGCATCTGGACGTCACCCAGCACCGGCAGCTCCGCAGGCTCGCGGGGTTCGCCGATCCGGTCGTGCGGTATCGGACCGGCGACGAAATCGCGCGCCTGCAACGGCTTGTCGACACGATGTCGCCGACCCCCGCCGTAGTGCACGACGCGCGGCTGGACTTCGTCGCATGGAACACCGCGTTCAGCCGGATTCGCACCGACCCGGCCGCCCTGCCCCCCGGCCGCCGGAATCTGCTGTGGTGGATGTACACCGACCACCGCAACCGCGCCATGATGCGCCGTTGGGAACCCGCCGCCCGAGCGATCCTCAGCCAGTTCCGCGTCCTGCTCGGCAACAGCCCCGGCGACCCACGCCTGACCCAGGTCGTAGCCGAACTGAGCACGGCCAGTGCGGAATTCCGCACCTGGTGGTCGGAGTACCCGGTCCAGGACTTCCAGCCGACCACCATCGGCATCGACCACCCCGAGGCAGGTCCGATAGACCTGGAACTCTTCCAATTCCGCCTGGTCGAGAACCCGGAACTGCTACTTGTCGTCCAGCTTCCGGCCACCGACGCGGACCGCGAACGAATCAACGCCTACCTGAACGGGTGAACTCGATCAGGTGGCTCGGCGCGTTCGAGTTCACCCGGCCAGGGCGGCGCGGCGGTCGTCCACCTTGCGGGTTGGACGAGCCCTGGATACGTTGACGCCATGATTCTTTCCACTGAGAAGGGCGTCGTGCGCCTCGGGCGATGATCCCCGGAAGGCCTCAGGCCCCAGACGCCCGCCGCCACACGGGTGTTGGGTCGACCACCCGAGATCGCCAGCGCCTGCGACGCATACGTTCGACAGCAATCAGCGAGATCGGTTTCGACTATCGCCCAGGACCGCCCGGACGAACCGACGTCCACCAGATCATGCCCCGCATCGACACCATCCCCCTGACCGATCTCATCGATACCTTCGAAATCCGCGCCGGCATGGAGCCTGCGGGTGACGCGTACGGCGGCCTCGTTCCAGTGTTCTTCCGGTTGGAGTCGGCGATGGACCATTTCCACGGGTCCTCCTACGTCATGCGACAGAAAGCCCCCGTGCTCGCCTGCAGCTGCGGGGTAATGGGCTGCTGGCTACTATTGACGCGCATAACCCTGACCGGCCACCTCGTCGTGTGGGATCGCTTCGAACAGCCCCACCGCACCACTCGTGACTACACCGCACTCGGCCCCTTCCTATTCGACCGCGACCAGTACGACACAGCTCTCCAGGAACTCGACGCCGCGATCTCCGCCAACGAATGACATGCCCGGGTCGCACCTGCCCGTTGCTGGACGCTGCACGACGGTCTGCCCGGTGGATCTGGGCAGACCGTCGCGTCGGTGCTAGGCGTCTACTTGGCGATCTTGGCGCGGAAGGGTCCGCCGATACTGTTGAACAGCAGGTCGCCGTTGGGCAGGGCCTCGATGATGGCGTAGGCGCCGTTGCCGAGGTTGGAGTGACCGAAGATGGTGCGGTGCACGGTTTCCCCGGTCCTCCAGTCGAGACCGGTGACTTCCCAGCCGTCGGCTTTGCTGTAGCCGTTGACGAACACCGCCCCGGTACTGGTGGACACCGCCGGGACCATGGAGGTCGAGGCGACATCGCCGCGTGCCCACACCGAGTTCCAGCGGTGCCCCGCCGGATCCCACTCGAAACGCTGCATGCCGTGTGGCGGGGTGTCGACCGGGCCGTTGGCGAGGACGTCGATGAGCCGGTCGGGCTGGCCGCCCGCACCGATGTTCTGGACCACGAACGCGCCGTACCCGTCGACCACGACCGACTGTTCGGATTGCACGAATTCCGGCAGCGGGTCGGGCAGGCCCGCGGTCACCTGGATCTGATCGGCGATGCGGTTGGATCTGGTGCCGGGCTTCTGCTGGAAGCCTTCGGGAATCTTGTTGCGCCAGAACGCGACCAGATGCATCTGGTCCGCGCCGTCGGTGATCACCACCAGTTCGTCGGACTTGCCGTCGAATCCCATCAGGGTGGGCGTGGAGCCGGTGCCGGTGCCGAACTTCACCGCGGGGGGTCGGCGGCCGGTGTCATAGGGCGAGGACCACGCGCCGTCGGCTTCCTCGGTCGAGAGTTTCGACCCGGTCCACACGATCTTGCGCATGATCTTGTTCGAGGCGATGTAGATGCCGTTGTCCGCATCGATGGCCATCGAGTTCGACACGGTCTCGTCCTCGCCGAAACGCACCCGCTGCGGGGCGGCGTCGAGATCGGTGCGATCGAAGGCCAGCACCTCACGCGTGGAGGCCACGATCAGGCGCCCGTCGTAGGTCAGGTTCACCCCGACCACGTTCTCCGGCAGGCCCGTTGCGGTCGTGCCGGTGCCCAGAAATGGTTTCAGGTCGAGGTGTTCGATGATCTCGATGCCGTCTTCGGGCTTGTCGTTGTTCGCGAGCCCGAAGACATACAGCTGGGAGTCGCCGGTGGTGTAGTAGACGCGATTGTCCTTGTCCACCAGGCTGTAGACGCCGTTGGTGATGCGCCTCCAGGTCATCCCGTCCCAGCCCTGTTTCACCGCGTTCTGGATCTGGGCGACGTCGGCGAAGTTCTGATTCAGCACCGCGTCCAGTGCCGGCGCGGGGAGCGGTGCGACGCCGGGGGCGTCCATCCCGGCGACTTCCTTGAATCCACCGTCGGAGACGTCGACGTACCGCACACCGGCGGACGAGGAGATCCATCGATACTCCGGGTCGGTGGAGGCCAGGGTGATGATGCTGACCGGGCCCACCGTGACGCGCGGCATCTGCGCCGGGTCGATATGGAAGGTGCCCGTCGGTACCGGATCGTCGAAGCTGTCGGACTGGCTCGAGTCCAGATGGGTGACCGCGTACTTGTCCGCGGCCAGATGGGGATTCCGCGCCGAACCACTCCCGGCGGGCGCCGGGGAGGAGGTAGCCGACGAGCGGCCGTCGCCCGATTCCGAAGAGTTGCTGCTACAGGCCGGAACCGCCAGTGCCGTGGCCAAAGCCACGACGGCGGCAACGGTTCCCGTGCGCAGACATCGCGCTGTGCTCACTGGTGTATCACTCCTGTCCCTCGCGGCCGACAGGGCAGCCGGTGGCCTCGCTCTGGGCCTTGCTCATGTAGGTGACCGTGGGCAGGTAGTCGCCCATGACGGCCTTTTCGTCGCCAGGGTGCCGGGTGTTCTGAGTGGCCTGGGCGAAGGATTGGTCGGGCAGCATGTTGCGGATCTGGATGAACGCGAAGTCCGGGTCGGTGTCGCGGGGTGTCTGCCATTCCAGCCAGGTACGCCCGCAGCCCGGATCGGCGTTGGCAGGGCGATCGCCGGCGCGGCTGATGACGATGGTGTAGTACCCATCCGGATCAGTGGCGATCTGCTCGTCGAAGACACAGTTCATGGTTCGGGTGGTTTGGATCGACTCGGTCATGCAGAACGAGGTGTAGCGGGTCTGAAACGCGTCGGCGGGGAAGGTGGTTTCGCCGCCTTCGGTCCGGGGCGAGGTGGGCAGCTTGCCGCGCAGCACGACGACGTCGCCCAATCGGTGATTGAGGGCGTTGCGAACGTAGTTGTTGTGCATATTGGGGAAGAAGCCGCCGCCGCCGGCGCGCTGCGGGTTCATGCTTGCGCCTGGCGCGTCGTCGCCGGTGTAGAGCTGGAGTAGATACCGGCGGTCGTACTGTGCGCGCCAGTTCGCCTCGGGGGTGGCGGGAAAGGTGGCCGGGTCGGCGACCGGGCGCGGATTTTGCACCAGGGCAGGCGGAACGGTGTAGTCGGTGGGGCATCCGGTCGGAGTCAGCACATTGCAGGGCTGAGTCAGGGTCTCGGGATGGCGCAGGGCGGCGAAAGTGCTGTCGTCCAGGCGTAGCGCGTCGGCGGCGGCACCGCGCGGTTCCAGACCGTGGGCGAGGCGGTCCTTCGATTCGGAGTCGATGGCGTCGCAGAGTCCCTGGCCGGTGAGCCGGGTGCCGTCGGCGAGGGTCAGTTGCGGCTCGGGCAGCGGTACGTCGCCGTTCAGGTCGGTGCCTCGGTCGGGCACGTAGGTGCGCAGGGTGACGGATTCGATGGCGTAATCGCGTCCGCCGACGGTTTCGGTATTCGGGGTGTCCGGCTCGGCGTAGAGGGTATTGCGCGGGGCCTCACCGTATTTCGGGTTGCGGCTGAAGCGGGGCCGACGGGTGTCCGGGTCGAGGTTCTGTTGCTCGGCGACGGTCACGGTGTAGTGGTTGGTGCCACCGCGGGGGGCGCCCGGCCGGAACGGGTTCACCGACCCCGCATCGGGCTCGTACTGATAGTCGGCCAGTCCGTCGATGACCCGCCCGGAGATGTCGTAACTGATCAACGATGTGTAACGAGCATGGGGAAAAGTGCCCGACAGCGTCAGGGTGCTGCCCGGCGGACGGCGGAAGGCGGCGGTCCAGTACACGGCCCCGGCGTCGGGGTACGCCACGTTGACCGTGTCGGGCACCGCACCGACCGCACCGTATTTCCAGAAGCACGTACTCATCGTTCCCCCGTACATCGCAGCCGCGGGATCTTCCGTACGGGATGGTGGCGTGTGGTGTCTCAGCTGGAGGATGGTGGCCGCCGCGGCGACCACCACCACGGCCACTGCCGCGATCAGGATCCGGCGGCGCTCGAGAATCTTCATGGTCTTCCCTTCGGTCCGGGTTCGAGACTCGCATAAAATGTCAGTACTGACAATCGTCAGTACTGACATTTCTTGCCCGCGCACGTCCGATCGGACCGCTATCGTGATGGCGGTGAGCGAACAGACCAGCCATCGGGAACGAAAGAAGGCCGCTACGCGCGAGGCGCTGCGGACGGCCGCGACCCGCCTGTTCGCCGACCAGGGGTACGCCGCGACCACCGTGCGGGAGATCGCCGACCAGGCCGGGGTGACCGAGCGGACCTTCTTCCGGTACTTCGCCGGCAAGGAGGAGCTGCTGGTGGACGACATCATCGACGGCATGCCGGTGTTCACCGCGGCGATCCGCGCCCGCCCGGACCACGAGACGCCCCTGACCGCGATCGAACGGGCGGCGCTGGCCGCCGTGGAAAGCGCCCCGGACGCCTCCGGGACGCCCAGCGCGTTGTGGCTGTTCCTGCAAGGCCCACCCCGCACACAGCTCGGCCGCTCGGCGCGGTCACTCCTGGTGCAGTTCGAATCGGCTATCGCCGACGCACTGCGAGACCGGTTGCACCGCAACGGGATCGCACCCGAGGACGTGGACTACGCCGCCGACCTGGCCGCCCGCACCGCCGTCGCGGTCCTGCGCACCGCCCTGATCCGCGATTGGGAACTGCGCACCCGGGACACCGCGAATCCCCCCGATCTCTCCGAACTGGTGCGACAGGCATTCGCCCTGCTACCGACGCTTCGCTAGCGTGCCGAGCCAGGTCACTTCCGGCGGAAGGCGAGAGCGCCCGCGAGCGGAAGTCAACCGGCGAACTTCGCGGCGGCCTGCGCGGTGACCGGGGTGAAGAGGTTGATCAGGTTGCCGTCCGGATCGCGGAACAGCAGCGACCGGTTTCCCCACGGCATCGTCGTCGGCTCGTTGACGAAGTCCTCGACCGTGTCTCGCAACCGCCGGTAGTCGGCATCGACGTCGGGGACCAGGAATTCGATGATCGCCGTGTGATTGTCGGCTGGGTGCGCGCTGCCCGCGGCGAACAGCGCCACGGTGCGGGTGCTGCCGATCGCGAGGGTGCCTGCCGGTGTGACGATCTCGGCGAAATCCGGTGTAGCCCAGTTCGCTTCGACGCCGGTCACGTGGCGATAGAAACTGACCAGCCGCTGGATGTCGTCGGTGATCAGACGGATCGAGACGAGCTTCATGGAGTGCTCCTGCTGTCGGACGCGGGGGAGGGTTCCGCCGCCGCACGCCACGGTAGAGCCGATACCGGACAGTTTCCGCCCGGTATCGATGCGAGAATTTCCCGATGACGCGCCCCACCGCCCGAGTGCTGGCCCTGCTCGAGCTGTTGCAGACCGGCGGTACCCATACCGTCGGCGAACTCGCCGGACGGCTCGGCGTCGATGAACGCACCGTCCGGCGCTACGTCACCCATCTCACCGACCTGGATATCCCGGTCCGATCGGTGCGGGGCCGCTACGGGGGATACCGGCTCGCTCCCGGCTATCGAATGCCACCGCTGATGCTGACCGACGACGAGGCGGTGGCCGTGCTCCTCGGGCTCCTCGCCAGTCGCGGCACCGACCGGCCGACAGCGGCCACCCGCGCGGCCGACAGCGCGACGGCCAAACTCCGCCGCGTCCTTCCCTCACGCCTGACTGCCCGGCTGGACGCACTGATCGATACCGTCGAATTCACCGCCGACGCGCGCCGGGAAGCGCCGGTCGAGACCACCGTCCTGCTCCGGCTCGCCGAGGCCACCCGCGAGCATCAACCGGTCGCCATCGAGTACACCGACCGAAACGGACGGTCCAGCAGCCGGACCGTGCACCCTTACGGGCTCGTCGACCACTCCGGCCGTTGGTACCTGACCGGGATGGACAGCAACAGCGAGGAACTACGCCAGTTCCGGCTGGACCGCATCACCGCAGTGAGCACCCAGCCCGGAACATTCACTCCGCCAGCCGAATTCGAGCCCGCCGCTCATCTTCTGTCCGCCTTGGCCACCGCGCCCTACCGGCACGAGGTATCGGTCCGAGTTCAGGGCACACTCACCCAGGTCCGCCCCCTGCTCCCCGCGACGATCGCGACTGTGCACGAGATCGACTCGCAGCCCATCGACACCGACCCGTGGGTCCGGATCCGAATCCACGCCGAACAACTCGACTGGATCCCCGCCCTGCTCGCCGGCCTGAACCGCCCGTTCATCATCGAGCACCCCGCCACCCTCAACGACGCCGTCCGCGCCCTCGCCGACCGACTCGCCGCAGCCGCCGATGCACAGATAGGTAGCAGTTATGCCGCGGATCGCGAGGGCTGTTCAGCGCCTGAGGAATGGTGATGTCCTCGATCAGTCGTCCTGATCGGGCCAGGCGTCCGCGACGATCACCTGCCCCGCTTCATATCGATCCGCGACCGCCGCGCAGGAATAGGTCGGCCAGAACGACACCGCGCCGGTCGCCTTGTCGATGACGTATACCGAGCCGCCGACCGGAAGTGGCCGGTCAACGGGTGCGTGCAGTGGTCTGATCTCGAAGGCGACGAAGCCGGTCGCGAATTCGACGATGCGCCGCTCGGTGTCCGGCTGCGGCGGTGGTAGGTGGTCGGCCGCTAGGCGGGTGGCCTCGGCCCGGTCGACCGGCGTGTGCGCGTCGGTCGGGTATGCATGGATGTCCACGTTTTCTCGCTCCCTCGCCGCGATTGTCGTCGCCGATTCCCGCTCGCGCCAGGGAATGGGTGGAAAAGAGCGAGCCCGGCGGCCCTGCTCCCCCCTCCTGGAGCAGGCCCTGGCCGGGCTCGCGAAACGAGTGTCGCGTCCGGGGCCAGCAGGATTCTGAAGAGCGGCTTAACGTCGCTCGTTGTCATCGGGGCGGTGCGCGGCGATAACCCCATATGAAGGACAACTCCTGCGGTGCGCACTGCGCGCGCCTGTGTACCCCCGACGGGCTGGCCGAGGTGCTGGCCGCCGACCGTGGCCTGCTGCACTGGCGGGCGATGCGCAGTCTGGGCGATCCCGGCCTGGCCGAGCACGCCGTGCAGGAGACGCTGCTGCGCGGCTGGCGGTCCTGTCGCGACTTCGACGTGCGCAAGGGCAGCGTGCGGACCTGGTTGCTGGCGATCGAACGCAATGTCGTCGTCGATATCGTGCGGGCGCGGGCCGCCCGGCCCGGTGACGTCGGCTGGGACGACATCACCGAGGTCGCCTGCGTCGGCCGACCGGATTTCGCCGACGGGCTCGTCGACGGGCTGCTGGTCGATCAGTTGCTGGCCCGGCTGCCCGAGCCGCAGCGGGCCGCGGTCGTCGAGGTGATCCTGCACGATCGCGGCTATCGGGAGGTGGCCGCGGACTTCGGGGTGCCGGTGGGGACGGTGAAGACCCGCGTGCACTACGCGCTGCGCTCGCTGCGGCAATTGCCCGACGTTGCCTGATCCGGTCGACGAGGCCCATGATCTGGGCGTTTGACCAGCGCTAACCTGCGCTTTTCTCCCGTCACATTTCGGTAACGGTGCTTGCTCTGTAGTTGCTCACGTTGCAAGAGTGAACCACTGGGTTTGGTGTTACCAATGGGAAGGGAGGGGTGCTCCGTTCCGGAGCACCGACCGAACATGCAACCAAACATCATCAAGGCCGGTCTCTGCTCCACCGTCTCCGCCGCGGTCGTCCTGTCGCTGACGGGGCTGGTGCCCGCGACGGCGCACGCCGCGCCGGAACCCGCCGCCAGCGATCAGCTCGCGGGCAAGACGATCTTCCTCGACCCGGGTCATCAGGGAACGGCGCACGCGGAGGATCTGAGCCGCCAGGTCGACAACGGGCGCGGTGGCACCAAGGACTGCCAGACCACCGGCATGACCTCGCTCAACGGCATTCCCGAGCACACCATCAACTGGGAGGTCGCCCAGCTGGTGAAGGCCTCGCTGCAGGCGCTCGGCGCCGAAGTGGTGCTCAGCCGCGCCGACGACAGCGGCTGGGGCGGCTGCGTCGACGATCGCGCCCGCGCCGCCAATCAGTCCGGCGCCTCGGTCGCGGTGAGCATCCACGCCGACAGCGCCCCCGCCGAACAGCGCGGCTTCCATCTGATCGTGCCGCAGCTGCCGATCCCCGACACGCTCGCCGACCAGGCGCAGTCCGGTGCGGGCCGCGCCGTGTCGGCGTCCGTCCGCGACGCCTATCTCGCCTCCGGCTTCCCGTCGGCGACCTATGCCGGTGTCAGCAATGGGCTGCAGACCAGGGCCGATGTGGCCGGGCCCGCGCTGACCCAGGTGCCACTGGTCTTCGTGGAGATGGGCAACGGCGCCAATGCCGAGGACGCCGCACTGCTCGAATCGCGCGAGGGTCAGCTGAAGCATGCCGTCGCGATCGCGACCGGCGTGGTGGGTTTCCTGCTCAACAAGCCGGTCTCGGGGACGGTGCCCGCCTCCGCCCCGGACTCGAAGCCCGCCGACGGCCGCGTCCCCGCCGCGACCCCCGCTCCGGACCCGGCCGCACCGACCACCCCGGCCCCGCAGCCCGGCCAGGCGGCGGACCCGAACACCGCCGATTCGACCCCGACGCCGACCCCGGCGGACCCCGCCCAGGCTCCGGCGGCGAACCCGAATCCGGCCGATCCGGCCCCCGCTCCGGCGGCGGACTCGAATCCGGCCGATCCGGGGGCGAACCCGAACCCCGCTGATCCGGCACCGAATCCGGTCGACCCCGCCCCGGCGGCGAACCCGAATCCGGCGCAGTCGGCCGACCCGACTCCCGCCGCACCCGCCCCGGCCGGTGCGCCCGCCGAGACTCCGGCCCCGACGAGTACGCCGCCGACCCCGGCCACTCCGCCCGCCGACGCGTCAGCGCCGCCGCCCGATGGCGCTCAGCCGCCGACCACCGAACCGACCCCGGCCCACGCTCAGCCCGCGGCCATCCCGGCCCGCGCTCCGCTGGGCGATCCGGTCTCCGCCGAACCCCGGCTCCCCGCCGGTTCCAGCGGTCACCTGACCGTCCCCGGCGGTGCCCCCGAGCAGGCTCCCGCACAGCAGCCCGCGAAGCCGCCGACCGGCTCGGGCGGGCACCTGACGATCCCCGGTGCCGCCGAGGTGCGCACCGCCGCCCCCGGCGCTCCGGCGGCACCCGCGCCCACCCCGCGCGAGCGCGGCACCACGCCGAAGAACCAGCAGCAGTCCACCCCGGACGAGTCGGCCCCCGACCTGAGTTCGCTCGGCGGCCCGATCCTCACCGTGATGAACATGCTGATGCCGCTGGCCAGGGCGCTGGGCATGGACAACACCGCGATCACCAGTCAGCTGATCAACCTCGCCTACACGCTCGTCGGCCTGGTCTTCGGCCCGACGAAGTAACCACACGCGCCCGCGGCCGCCGACCCCGCCCAGGGATCGGCGGCCGCGGCCGTTCGGGCACAATCGACACGGTGATTCCTGTGGTGATCGTTGCGGGGTTTCTCGGGTCGGGGAAGACGACCCTGCTCAACTCGCTGTTGCGCAACAACCGGGGCACCCGGATCGGCGTGGTGGTCAACGACTTCGGCGCCGTGAACATCGACGCGATGCTGGTGGCCGGCCAGGTCGACGCGATGGTGTCGCTGGGCAACGGGTGCGTGTGCTGCGCGGTGGACGTCTCCGAACTCGACGACCTGTTCGCGACCCTGGCGCAGCCGCGCAGCGCCGTCGACGTGATCGTGGTGGAGGCCAGCGGCCTGGCCGAGCCGCGCAACCTGATCCGCATGGTGGTGGCCAACCCGAATCCCCGGATCGGGTACGGCGGGCTGGTCGAGGTGGTCGACGCCGAGCTGTTCGGCGCGACCAGTGCCCAGCATCCGGAACTGGTCACGCACCTGCGCCTGGCCGATCTCGTGCTGGTGAACAAGGCCGACCGGGTCGCACCAGAGGCGCTGGCCGCACTCCGCGCGCAGGTGTCGGACTGGGTGGGGCAGGTGCCGGTCTACGCGACGACGCACGGCCGGGTCGATCCCGGTCTGCTCTTCGACGAGCGGGTGCTCGCGGAACCGAAGGTGGCCCAGCAGCTGAGTTTCGACTCGCTGCTCGACGAGCACGACCACGATCACGACGACGCGGCGCACCGACACCTGCACGACGAGTACGCGTCGGTGTCGTTCACCAGCAAGCGGGACCTGGACCCGCGCGCCCTGATCGCCTTCCTGGAGGATCCGCCGCCCGGCCTGTTCCGCGCCAAGGGCTGCGTGGCCTTCGCGGTCGCGGGGGAGCGGCGCAAGTTCGAGATGCACCTGGTCGGCAGGCACGTGGTGTTCACCCCCGGCTCCTGGGGGCGCGGCGAGGAACGCGTGTCGAACCTGGTGCTGATCGGCACCGGCCTGGACGCGGCCGCGGCGCTGGAACGCTTGCGCGGCACCGTCTTCGAGGGCGAGGAGCTCATGGACGAGCAGGCGATGCTCGGCGTCTGGCGCTACACCCCGCGATGACGCTCAGCCGCAGGCGTTGACCCACTCGGACAGGCCGTCGGCGAACAGCTGCCGCTTCCAGATCGGCACCTCGTGCTTGATCCGGTCGACGAGCTCGGCGCAGACGGTGAACGCCTCGGCCCGATGCGGCGCCGCGACCGCGACGACGATCGCCAGGTCGCCGATGGTGAGCGAGCCGATGCGATGGATCGCCGCCACCGGAAGTCCGTGCGCGGCGGCGACATCGGCGCAGATGTCGGTCAGGAACCGCTCGGCCTGCGGATGCGCCGAGTACTCCAGCGCCGTCACTTCCTGGCCGCCATCGTGATTGCGGACCTTGCCGGTGAACACCACCACCGCACCGAATTCCGGTCCGTCGACGGCGTTTTCGACGGCGAGGGGATCGAGCGCCTGGTCGCTGATCGCGGTCAGGCGCACCGCGCCGTGGTCATTCATGGTCGCCGCCTCCGGCTACTTGCGCGAGCAGATGGTCCAACAGGGGTTCCAGGACCGCGATCCCGTCCTTCACCCCGCCGGGCGATCCCGGCAGGTTGACCACGACGGTGCGGCCCGCCAGCCCGGCGACGCCCCGGCTGAGCGCCGCGAGCGGGAACTTCGCCGTGCCGCGCTGCCGGATGGCGTCGGCGACGCCGGGCAGTTCGCGATCGAGGACGGCGCGGGTGGCCTCGGGGGTGGCATCGGTGGGGGAGGCGCCGGTGCCACCGGTGGTGATGATCAGTGTGGGCGCACCCGTGAGGGCATCGGCCAACCCCGCCGCGATCTCGGCGTCGGCATAGACGAGCGGGCCGCGTACCGAGAATCCCTGTGCGCCGAGCCATTCGGCGAGAACGGGGCCGGTGGTGTCGAGCCTGGTGCCCGCCGCCGCGCCGGTGGACGCGACCACGACCACGGCGCTGCGTGCCTCGACACCGGCGACCGGTTGGTCGGCCGCGCTCGGTGACGCCGTTGCGGTCCGCGCCTCGGGCCGCACCCAATGCCCGTGCTTGCCACCCTCTTTGGTGACCAGCCGCACCCCGTTCATCACCGCGGCGGGATCCACCGCCTTCACCATGTCGTGCAGCGTGAGCCCCGCGACGGCGACCGCGGTCAGCGCCTCCATCTCGACCCCGGTCGGCCCGGTGGTCTTCGCGGTGGCCTCGACCGTGATGGTCGTCTCGGTGAACCCGAACTCCACCTTCACCGACGACAACGCCAGCTGATGACACAGCGGGATCAGCTCGGAAGTCTTCTTGGCACCGGCGATTCCGGCCAGCCGCGCCGTCGACAGCACATCCGCCTTGGGCATCCCCTCGGCGCGCACCAGCCGGACAACCTCGGCCGTGGTCTGCAATTCGCCTGCGGCGACGGCGATCCGGGTGGTGTCGGCCTTGCCGCTGACATCGACCATGCGCGCGCGACCCTCGCGGTCGAGGTGGGACAACTCGCTCATAGCGTCAAGATTCGCACAGGGACACCCGCGGGCAGCGAGGTGACCTCGGCGGGCACATCCACGAGCACATCGGCCCAGGCCATGCCCGCGATGAGATGGGAACCGGGACCCGAGACCACTTCGACGCCGTCGTCGGTCAGCAGGCCGCGCAGATACTGGCGCCTGCCCGCGGGCGAACGCACCGGCGTCAGCAGGGTCACCTCGGCGGTGGCGGGCGCGGGCAGCCCGCCCAGCGCCCGCACCACGTCGCGGGCGAACACCGCGTAGGACACGGTGGTGCTCACCGGATTGCCGGGGAAGCTCAAAACCGGCACCCCGTCGACGACGGTGTAGCCCTGCGGTCCGCCGGGCTGCACCGCGACCGAACCGAACGTCCCGCCCAGCGGTTCCAGCACGTCCTTGACGACCTCGAAATCGCCCTTCGACACCCCGCCGGAGGTGAAGACCAGATCGGCGGCGGCGACGGCGGCGCGCAGCACGGCGGTGAACTCGGCCGGATCGTCGGTGCTGTGCGCGACCTCGACGACCTCGACACTGTCGGCGCGCAGGGCCGCGGCCAGCGCGATCCCGTTGGAGTTGTAGATCTGTCCCGGCGCCAGCTCGGTCCCGGCGGGCCGGAGTTCGTCACCGGTGGTGACGCAGACCGCACGCAGGCGGCTCAGCACCGGCACGGTCGCCAGACCGACGGCGGCCAGCGCCGCGATGTGCCGGGGCGCGAGCACCGTGCCCGCCCTGGCGACCAGCGCACCGGCGCGCACGTCGGTCCCGGCCTCCCGCACGAACTCACCGCGGGCCCGGCCCCGCTCGACCACGATCCGGCCCTCGCCCGCCTGCACGTCCTCGACCGGCACGACACAGTCGGCGCCGGGCGGGATCGGCGCGCCGGTCATCACCTTCAGCGCGGAGCCCGCGGGCAGCGGCTCGGCGCCCGGCTTGCCCGCCGCCACGACCCCGGTGACCGGCAGGGTGACCGGCGTGACCGCCACATCGGCCGCCCGCACCGCGTACCCGTCCATGGCCGAGTTGCGGAACACCGGCAGATCGATCGGGGACAGCACGTCGTCGGTCAGGACGCGGCCGAGCGCGTCGGGGACCGCCACCTGCTCGGCCGGGCGGTCGGCGAGGTGGGCCAGCAGCGCGGCGACGGTGT
Source organism: Nocardia sp. NPDC050718 (assembly GCF_040654235.1). Taxonomy (NCBI): domain Bacteria; kingdom Bacillati; phylum Actinomycetota; class Actinomycetes; order Mycobacteriales; family Nocardiaceae; genus Nocardia; species Nocardia sp. NPDC050718. The sequence goes on from NZ_JBFAHQ010000001.1 coordinate 1,903,080, forward strand.
CGCGGTACTCGTCGACGCTGCGCGCCGACGCGGTGGCGGGCCGGGGAGTCATGCTGCCAGCCTAATCGCCGTCCGACCGGCGGGTTCGGCCCGGATCGCTCACCGCGGCCGAGCGCGGGCGGTGAGCTGTCGACTTCGTGACAGATCGGCGCTCCGGACGGTTCACGCCGGGGCCGACGGGTCATACTGTAAAGATGACGCTGGTCGAAATGGGGATTCCCGCTGTGCGATCGGAGCGGCCTTCCCTGGACGGCCGGCCCGAGACGCCGCTCCTCGTCGACCGCTTCGGCCGGGTCGCGCGCGATCTGCGCGTCTCCATCACCGAGAAGTGCTCGCTGCGCTGCACCTACTGCATGCCCGAGGAGGGCCTGCCGCCGATCCCACGGCAGGAGCTGCTGAGCGCCGACGAGATCATCCGGCTGGTGTCCCTCGCCGTGCGGGAACTGGGCGTGCGCGAGGTGCGCTTCACCGGTGGCGAACCGCTGATGCGGCGCGAGCTGGAGGAGATCATCGCGGGCTGTCACGCGGCGGTGCCCGACACCCCGCTGGCCATGACCACCAACGGCGTCGGCCTCGAACACCGGGCCCGGGCCCTGGCCGAGGCCGGACTGAGCCGGGTCAATGTCTCCCTCGACACCGTCGACCGGGTCGATTTCACCCGGCTGACCCGCCGGGACCGGCTCGAATCGGTGCTCAACGGCATCCGGGCCGCCCGCGATGTCGGGCTGGCACCGGTGAAGGTGAACGCGGTGCTGATGCGGCAGAACCTGGCCGGTGCGCCGGACCTGCTCGCGTGGTGCCTGGCCGAACAGTGCGAGCTGCGCTTCATCGAGGAGATGCCGCTCGACGCCGACCACGAGTGGGCCCGCAACAACATGGTGACCGCCGCCGACCTGCTCGACGTCCTCGGCGAACGGTTCACCCTCACCGAGGCCGGACGCGTCGATCCGTCCGCGCCGGCCGAGAAGTGGCTGGTCGACGGCGGCCCGGCCACGGTCGGCATCATCGCGACGGTCACCCGCAAGTTCTGCGACAGCTGCGACCGGACCCGGCTCACCGCCGACGGCATGCTGCGCTCGTGCCTGTTCAGCGACCAGGAGTTCGACGTGCGGACCGCGCTGCGCGCCGGTGCCGACGACGACGAGGTCGCCGAGCTGTGGCGCGGTGCCATGTGGCAGAAATGGGCCGGTCACGGTATCGACGCCGCCGGTTTCGTCCCCCCGGAACGCACGATGGGAGCCATCGGTGGTTGAGGTCCGCTACTTCGCCGCGATCGCCGACGCGGTCGGCAAGAACTCCGAATCACTCGACCTGCCCACCGGCGCGACCGTCGCCGACCTGCGCGCCTCGCTGGCGGCCGCTTACGGCACCGAGGTCGACTCGCTCGTCGGGGTCTGCGCCTTCCTGATCGGCGACGAACTCACCCGCGACCCGTCGGCCATGCTCCGCGACCGCGTCGATGTCCTGCCCCCGTTCGCGGGCGGCTAGCCGGATGGTCCAGAGCGCGGCTCCCGACGTCGACACCTATCTCGCCGAACTCCCGGACGGGCGGCGCGCGGCGCTGACCCGGCTGCGCGCGCTGTGCCTGGCCGAACTCCCCGGCTTCACCGAGGTCATGGCCTACGGCATGCCCGCCTACGAACGCGACGGTGTCGGCGAGATCGCCTTCGCCAGCCAGAAGCAGTACATCTCGTTCTACCTGCTGCGCTCCGACGTCCGCGCGGCCTTCGCCGACCGCCTGGCGCGCGAGGACATGGGCAAGGGCTGCCTGCGCTTCCGCAAGGAACCGGACTACGACCTCATCCGGGACCTGTTGCGCGCGACCGCGCCGGATGTCGGTGCGCCGATCTGCGACCCCTGATCTGCTATTTCCACCAGGTGTCGAGCGGCGTCACCGGGACGGTGCGCTTGTGCCGGGTGTTGGTGAAGATCGTCTCGACCCGGGCCGCGACCTCCGGGGTGACGTCCTTGCCCTCGAGGTAGTCGTCGAGTTCGGCGTAGCGAAGGCCGAGGGCCTCCTCGTCCGGCAGGGCGGGCCGGTCGTCCTCGAGGTCGGCGGTGGGGACCTTGGACCAGATGCTCGACGGGGCGCCCAGTTCCTGGAGCAGCGCGGCGCCCTGGCGCTTGGTGAGCCCGGTGAGGGGAGTCAGGTCGACGCCGCCGTCACCGAACTTGGTGAAGAACCCGGTGACCGCCTCGGCGGCGTGATCGGTGCCCACCACCAGCAGGTTCTCCTGCCCGGCCAGCGCGTACTGGGCGACCATCCGCTCGCGGGCCTTGATGTTGCCGCGCACGAAGTCACGCAGCCGCTCGTGGTCGAGCGCACCGGCGACCTCGGCGGCCACCGCGTCGGCGCCGGGCCGGATGTTCACCACGACCGCCCGGTCGGGGTCGATGAAGTTCAGGGCGGTCTGCGCGTCGTGCTCGTCGGCCTGCACACCGTAGGGCAGGCGCACGGCGAGGAACTTCGCGTCGACACCCTCGGCGCGCAGCTCCTCGACGGCGAGCTGGCACAGCCTGCCCGCCAGGGCGCTGTCCTGGCCACCGCTGATGCCGAGGGCGAAGCCCTTGGCCGGGGTGGAGTTCAGGTAGTCCTTGAGGAAATCGACGCGGCGGCGGACCTCCTGCTTCGGCTCGATCTCCGGCAGCACGCCCAACTCGGCGATGATCTGTTCACGCAGTGTCCCCATGCCGCCTCACTCTACTTGTGCGGCAGGGGAAACGACGCGGCGAACGAGCCATTCCCAGTTGTCGCCGATCTGAGCGCGGGTGTAGCCCAGGATGTCGATCTGGTGAATGACCAGCGCCGCGGACAACGTCGACAGCAGGGTGTCGGCGACCAGCGGCAGTTCCCCGGTGACCCCGGCCTCGCGCAACAGCAGCGCGACGTGCGCCTTGTGCAGGCCGTACGGCCCGCCGCCGAAGCGCCCCTTCTCCTCGGCGGCCCGGTGCAGGTCGCCCTCGACCTCGATGTCGAGCAGCCGGGTCCGCCCGAACGCGATCAGCCGCTCGACCGGGCTCGCGTCGGGGCCCAGCGGCGCGGGCCCGAACATGAACGCCGCCTGGAACTTCTGCTCGGAGTGGTCGAGCAGGGCCAGCATCAGGCCGGTGCGGTTCCCGAACCGCCGGAAGACGGTGCCCTTGCCGACGCCGGCGCGCTTGGCGACCGCGTCCATGGTCAGCCCGGCGACCCCGTGCTCGCGCACCAGCTGCTGGGCGGCGTCGAGCAGCAACGCGCGGTTGCGGGCGGCGTCGGCGCGCTCGATCGGCTCGGCCTCGCCGGGCGGCGGCGGGCCGATCGGCAGCAGCGGCGGCTCGTCCGACCTGGGTGTGCTGTAGCTCACGCCGCTCACACGTCCTCCGCGGGAAGTAATCGGACTGGGGTCCGGTTATCGTCTGATGAAACTTCGATCATCCCACTGAGTACACCAGGAGTCGTCATGACCGGGACCCGCATCCTCACTCTCGTCGGAAGCCTGCGCGCGGGCTCGATCAACCGCCAGCTCGCCGAGGCCGCGGTGAAGACCGCGCCGGAGGGCGCGGACATCACGATCTACGAGGGTCTCGCGGAGATCCCGTTCTACAACGAGGACCTGGACGTCCCCGGCGCGGTCCCCGCGCAGGCCGAGGCGCTGCGAGCCGCCGTCGCCGCGGCGGACGCCGTCCTGATCGTCACCCCCGAATACAACGGCACCCTGCCCGCCGTGCTGAAGAACGCCATCGACTGGGCCTCCCGTCCCTACGCCGCGGGCGCGATCAAGGGCAAGCCGGTCGCGGTCGTGAGCGCCTCCATCAGCCCCAGGGCCGCCGAGTGGGCTCACGGTGACGCGGTCAAGGCGATCGGTGTCGCGGGCGGTGTCGTCGTCGAGGCCGCGCACGCGCGCTTCGGCACCATCGGCGAGCGTTTCGGCCAGACCCACCCGGCCCAGGACGCCGAGGCGCTGACCCAGCTGGGCGCGACCGTGCACGAACTGGTTGCCGCCGCCGACGGCAAGCTCGTCTCGGCGTAAGCTGCCTGTCGGCTCGAAAAGGGGCGTCGCGTCCGGTGTGGACGCGACGCCCCTTTCGCGTGTGCTGCGAAGTTTGCTGAGGACTCGCCGGGATGCGAAATCGTGATCTGGACCACTGTTTTCCCAGCGTGTCGATCGCGCGTCCTGGGACTTACGGCAGGGGAATTACATCTGTGCGACTCGCAACACCTTGTGTTGTTCCAATCTGTCGGCCACTAGGTGTAGTGTCTCCAGTACTGGAAGACGGTGTGAAGCCACCACTGATCGGGCCCAAGGGAAGGGGTTACGAGCAGGGCTTTCTTCGCCAGATCCAGGAGTTTGCGCAGCATCACCGTTCGTGCACTGCATACGGATCACAGGCTGTGGATCAGGCATAGGAGAGGGAGAACCTAGATGACCATCACCGTGTACACCAAGCCCGCTTGCGTCCAGTGCAATGCCACCTACAAGGCGCTCGACAAGGCCGGGGTGGACTACGAGATCATCGACATCTCCGAGAACGCCGAGGCGCGTGACTACGTCATGGCGCTCGGCTACCTGCAGGCTCCCGTCGTCGTCGCCGGTGACGACCACTGGTCGGGCTTCCGCCCCGACCGCATCAAGTCGCTCGCCGTCGCGGCCGCTTAGGACCTTCGCCGGAAGGAGGCGTCATGCCCGAACGGACGACTCCGGGCGGGCTGGTCTACTTCTCCAGCGCTTCGGAGAACACTCGTCGTTTCGTCGAGAAGCTGGGTCTCCCGGCTACTCGGCTTCCACTGCACACCGCTGAATCGCTGCGCGTCGACGAACCCTACGTGCTGATCACCCCCACCTACGGGGGTGGTCGGCACGTCATGGGGGGCCAACGGTCCGACAAGGACCTCGTACCGCGGCAGGTCGCCAAGTTCCTCAACGACCCGCACAACCGCGCCCTGCTGCGCGGGGTGATCGCGGCCGGCAACACGAACTTCGGCGATACCTATTGCGCTGCGGGCGACATCATCTCGCGAAAATGCGGGGTGCCGTACCTGTATCGCTTCGAACTCATGGGAACCGCTGAGGACGTCGCGCGCGTCCGAGAGGGATTGGGATTGTTTTGGCAACAGCAACCACAGCACCGACCGGCAAGACTGCCCGCCTAGAGCAGGCCGCGGTGCGCGGCGAGGCGGGCGAGGTCCTGGACTACCACGCCCTCAACGCGATGCTGAACCTGTACGGCCCCGACGGCAAGATCCAGTTCGACAAGGATCGCGAGGCCGCGCACCAGTACTTCCTGCAGCACGTCAACCAGAACACCGTCTTCTTCCACAACCTGGACGAGAAGCTCGACTACCTGGTCGACGAGAACTACTACGAGGCCGAGGTCCTCGAGCAGTACAACCGCGAGTACATCAAGAGCCTGTTCCAGCGGGCCTACGCCAAGAAGTTCCGGTTCCCGACCTTCCTCGGCGCGTTCAAGTACTACACCTCGTACACGCTCAAGACCTTCGACGGCAAGCGCTACCTGGAGCGGTTCGAGGACCGCGTCGTCATGGTCGCCCTGACCCTGGCCGCCGGTGACGAGGTTCTGGCCGACAAGCTGGTCGACGAGATCATCGACGGCCGGTTCCAGCCCGCCACCCCGACCTTCCTCAACTCCGGCAAGAAGCAGCGCGGCGAGCCCGTGTCCTGCTTCCTGCTGCGCATCGAGGACAACATGGAGTCGATCGGCCGCTCGATCAACTCCGCCCTGCAGCTGTCCAAGCGCGGCGGCGGTGTGGCTCTGCTGCTGAGCAACATCCGTGAGCACGGCGCGCCGATCAAGAAGATCGAGAACCAGAGCTCGGGCGTCATCCCGATCATGAAGCTGCTGGAGGACTCGTTCTCCTACGCCAACCAGCTGGGCGCGCGCCAGGGCGCCGGCGCGGTGTATCTGCACGCGCACCACCCCGACATCTACCGCTTCCTCGACACCAAGCGGGAGAACGCGGACGAGAAGATCCGCATCAAGACGCTCTCGCTGGGCGTGGTGATCCCCGACATCACCTTCGAGCTGGCGAAGAAGAACGAGGACATGTACCTGTTCTCGCCGTACGACGTCGAGCGCATCTACGGCAAGCCGTTCGCCGATGTCGACGTCACCGAGAAGTACTACGAGATGGTCGACGACAAGCGCATCCGCAAGTCGAAGATCAAGGCGCGCGAGTTCTTCCAGACCATCGCCGAGCTGCAGTTCGAGTCGGGCTACCCGTACATCATGTTCGAGGACACGGTGAACCGGGCCAACCCGATCAAGGGCAAGATCACCCACTCGAACCTGTGCTCGGAGATCCTGCAGGTCTCCACCCCCTCGGAGTTCAACGACGATCTGTCCTACTCCAAGGTCGGCAAGGACATCTCCTGCAACCTCGGCTCGCTCAACATCGCCAAGGCGATGGACTCGCCGGACTTCGGGCAGACGATCGAGACCTCGATCCGCGCGCTGACCGCCGTCTCGGACCAGACCCACATCTACTCGGTGCCCTCGATCGAGCAGGGCAACAACGAGTCCCACGCCATCGGCCTCGGCCAGATGAACCTGCACGGCTACCTGGCGCGCGAGCGGGTCCACTACGGCTCCGAAGAGGGCGTCGACTTCACCAACATCTACTTCTACACCGTGGTCTACCACGCGATCCGGGCCTCGAACCTGATCGCGAAGGAGCGCGGCAGCGCGTTCGGCGGCTTCGCGGAGTCGAAGTACGCCAGCGGCGAGTACTTCGACAAGTACACCGACCAGGCGTGGGAGCCCAAGACCGACAAGGTCGCTCAGCTCTTCGCCGACGCGGGCGTGCACATCCCCACCCAGGACGACTGGCGTGAGCTGAAGGCCTCGGTGCAGGAGTTCGGCATCTACAACCAGAACCTGCAGGCGGTCCCGCCGACCGGGTCGATCTCCTACATCAACCACTCCACCAGCTCGATCCACCCGGTGGCGTCGAAGATCGAGATCCGCAAGGAAGGCAAGATCGGCCGCGTCTACTACCCGGCCCCGTACCTCGACAACGACAACCTCGAGTACTACGACGACGCCTACGAAATCGGCTACGAGAAGATCATCGACACCTACGCCGCGGCCACCCAGCACGTGGACCAGGGCCTGTCGCTGACCCTGTTCTTCAAGGATACCGCCACCACCCGCGATATCAACAAAGCTCAGATTTATGCCTGGCGTAAGGGAATCAAGACGCTGTATTACATTCGTCTGCGTCAAATGGCACTGCAGGGGACTGAAATAGAGAATTGCGTCTCCTGCATGTTGTGATTTCTTGTTTCATACTCGGTGCGGAGGTCTGATAGACCCGCCGGATGGTGGGATCTACGGAGTTCGCCTCCGCGCCGAGTATGACTACCGGAAGCAGAATCGCGAAGATGTCATTGCCGACGTCCTCGATTGGGTCTACGGACTGAAGAAACTGGGACGCGCGGAGATGACTGGATTGCGTATCTGCGGAGAGAAGGCCAGCCGCTGCTCAATCTGGCCGATGGCGGGCTCGGGCCTACTGGTGTGATCTGGACTGCGGAAATGCGGGAGGCTGCGCGGATCCGGTCGACAGGCCGTCCGGGAGTGCGTCGGTTCGGTGAGGAGAATCCGTTATATCAGGAATCCGAACTGCGGGAAGTTCGGTCCTGATCATCCCGGATTCGGGCACGTGGTCTCGGAGGAAACGCGTCGGCTTCTGTCCGAGCAGAAAACAGGCGCGAAAAACCCGAACTACGGACGAACTGCCAGCGACGAGACGCGGGCGAAGATGTCAGCGGTTCGGAAAGGCCGGCCGATGCCGTCGAGTAAGCGCAGCGCGCACACGCGCCATCACACCAACAAGGGCGTGTTCAAAGAGTCTTGTGCGCACTGCGTCGATGACCTGGCGAAGGATCCCAAACCTGGGGCCGAGAGCTGAAACACGTTCCTCAGCCGATGGTGCCGAAGATGTCGAAGCAGCACCAGCCGCCGCGGAACCACTGGCCGATCAGCTGCCACAGCGTCGGGTAGCTGCCGTCGGCGTGGCGTAGCCGCAGGCCGAACGAGCATTTGCCGATCGTCGTGCGGGTGTACCGCTGGACCACCGTGCGGTGCAGGAAAGAAGCGCCGAGCCAGGCGGCGATGCCGTATAGCACGGCGGTCGCGCCGGTCGCGACGTACCAGGCGGTGACACCGATGGCGGCGTGCAGTGCCATGTCGATGAGGAACGCGGGGATCACCCCGGTCTCGTCGCCGGCGGAAGTGCGTCCGGTGAGCGGGAATTCATTCTTCGGCCGCTGCGGCTCGGAGCTCTCGGGCCGGACGAAGGTCAAGCGACCGTCGGCGTCGCGCTCGTAGCCGCCGGTTCGCGCGGAGCGCCGGGTCGCTGTCGTCGTGCTCATGGGGCCCAGCGTGGTCGACGTCGCTTAACAAGCACCCGGTGGCGACCTTGCCGTCCACGGAAGGCCCAGGTCGCCGCGCCGCGGCGAGGCGGCGCCGGTACCGGAATCCGCCGGATACGGTGGGAACCGGAGCTCTGTTGTGCCGAAGCGCAGTTCGTCGAACCGAGGTCGAGGAGGCCGCATGTCCGGAGCGGAGCACGGGAAGACGGTGGGGGACGGGCTCGACCTCGCGTTGGCGCCACGTGAGCGGATCGAACGGCCGGAACGTGGTGGGCGCGGCCGGGATTCGCGCAAGATCGTGCCGCGGTCGGACCTCGGCGCATGGGATCCGGAGCGGCGTGGGCACGACGCGCTGGCGACCGTGCTGGCGCAGAACGCGCTGCGGGCACCGGATCTCGTGCCGATCCGGATGGCGCGGATGGCGGCCTCGCCGTGGACGTTCTATCGCGGGGCCGCCGCGATCATGGCCGCGGACCTGGCGTCGCGGCCGAATACCGGGATCGGGGTGCAGCTGTGCGGGGACGCGCACGTGCTGAACTTCGGCATGTGGGCGAGTCCCGAGCGCAATCTCGTATTCGACCTGCGGGATTTCGACGAGACGCTGCCCGGTCCGTTCGAGTGGGACCTGCTGCGCCTGGTGGCGTCCCTCGTCGTGCTCGGCCGCGACAACGGGGTGCCCGCTGCTCGGTCGGACGCGGCGGTGGCGGCGGCCTCGGTCGCCTACCGGGCCGCCATGGCCGAGTACGCGCGCACCCCGGAGCTCGATATCTGGTACGAGCGGGTCGACGCCGAGGACTTTCTCGGCTACTTCGGCCCGCGCGCACAGGAGTTGGTGCGCAAGGAGATCCGGCGCGGAACGGTGAAACGCACCAGTCGTGGGGCGTTCGGCAAGTTCACCGAGCTCCGGGACGGGCGACGGCGGATCACCGAGCTCCCGCCGTTCCGGGTGGCGGTCGGTGACGACCAGCGCAGGCTCGTCGGCGCGGTCGTGCACGGCTACGCCGAGTCGGTGCCCGACCACATCTGGTCGCTGCTGACGCGGTTCCGGCTCATCGATGTCGCGCGGCAGGTGGTCGGGGTCGGCAGCGTCGGCATGCGGGTCTACCTGGCGCTGCTCGAGGAACGCCGCACCGGCGACCCGTTCTTCATCCAGGTCAAACAGGCGGGCCGCTCGGTGTACGAGGACTTCCTGGCGCCGAGTCGCTACGACAACCACGGTTCGCGGGTCGCCCACGGCCAGCGGATGCTGCAGTCCACCACCGACAAATTCCTCGGCTGGACCCGCGTGGACGACATGGACTTCTACGTCCGCCAGTTCCGGGACATGAAGGTCACCGCCGACGGCGCCCTCGTCGCACCGCAACTCGAACAGTTCGCCACCGCGTGCGCCCGGGTCCTGGCCCGCGCCCACGCCCGCTCCGGCGACGCCGCCCGCATCGCCGACTACCTGGGCCGCAGTGAACGCACCGACACCGCCCTGGTCGATTTCGCCCGCGCCTACGCCGACCAGAACACGCGCGACCACGCCCAACTGGTCGCGGCGATCGCCGACGGCACCGTCCCCGCCCACGAGGCCGGCTGGGCCTGATCGCTTGCGCCGGCCCCTTGCATCGGTTCCGCGCGCGGATACCGGTCTCGCCGGAGATCGCCAGGCAAGCGCTGCAGAACATGCTGCGGAGATATCGGAATCCCGTGGTGACCGTAGAGGATGCACTGAAGATCCTGGCTTCCCGCTATCGCATGGATGACGCGATTGATGTCCTTCGAGTGATCGGATGACACGCCGCCGGTGAGGTGCCTCGGGAGTGGGTGCCGCCGGGCCCGCTACCGGGGAAGTGGCAGCGGGCCCGGGCGGCACGACTAGCTCGCCGAGCCTGTGAGAATGCGCGGCAGGCCCGCCGCCGAGCCGCTGCCGCTGCCGCTGTTGCCGTCGGGCAGTTCGGCGCCCGACGATCCGGGGCGGTGGATGTGGACGGTGACCGGCGCGGTGCCGTCGGCCACGACGGTGACCACTCGCGCCCCGGCCGCCGAGGTGACCCGGCCGCCGCTCACCCGCACCTCGTAGCTGTCGGGCAGCGCCAGGTCGGATACGTAGATCTCGGTCGGTGCCGACGCGGTTCCCGGACGGTAGCGATAGGCGAAATCGCCGGTGGCCGAATCGAATACCATTGCCTCCGGGGTGCCCGCGGTGGCCTGGGGATAGGTGCGGACCAGTTCGCGGCCGAGGTCGCCGCGGAAGGGGTCGCCGTCGGTGCCGCGGTAATGCCAGTAGTGCCAGCCGACGAAGCGCTCGTCGGCGCGGGTGGTGGTGTTGCGCAGCACGGTCGGATCGCCGTCGCCGAATTCGGTGACCATGGTCGGGATGTCGGTGCGAGCGGTGAAGGAATCGATGTTCGACCAGGTCTTGTCCTGCTGTACCGAGCACACCGCTCGGAGTTCCTCGGGCAGTCCGAGATAGATGGCGAGCTGGCTGGGGATGCAGTAGTCGTGCGGGGCGAACACGATGTTCGGGCTGGTGATCGGCGGATTCTTGCCGAGATGACTCGGCATCGTCTCGTTCCAGGTGACATTCGGCTCCCAGAACACCGGCACCGCGCCGTTGCGGGCCCGCACCGCGTCGGTCAGCCGTTGCAGGGCGCGCTGGTACTTGGCGTCGAAGTCCGGGCAGCCGTCCGGGAAGCAGGTGAGAAACGGTGTGCCGGGCCATGGTTCGTTGAGCAGCTCGATCCCGAGCACGCTCGCGCGCCCGTTCAGCCGCTCGGCGAGTGCGCCGAGGGCGGTCCCGAGATGATCCAGGACGCCGTAGGTGTTGTTCCAGACCTCGTCCCAGCCGGCGTTCATGCTCGGCATCAGGTAGTACAGCGGGAAGCCGGGATTGGGCTCGCCCTCGCCCGGCCTGGCCCGGATCGCCCACTCGGGAAAGCCGTTGCCGCCCCAGATCTCCGAGAGCCCGTCCTGGTGGTTGTCGAGCAGGGTGTAGATCCCGTGCGCGGCAAGCGTGTCCACCACCGTCTCGACCCGATCGAGGTAGGCCGTGTCGACCACGCCCTCGGTCGGCATCAAGCCGTCGAAGGACACCCCGAGCTGCACCGTGTTGAACCCGTGCCGGGCGAGCAGCGCGGCCGCGTCGTCGCTCAGCGCGAACCCGTCACCCGCCTGCAGGTACGGCGCATCCTTGTCCACGGTGTTCACCCCGTGCAGCAGCACGGTCCGCCCGAACCCGTCGACCAGCGCCGCCCCCTGCGCCCGCAGGGCCGACAATTCGGCCCCCGGCTCGGCGCCGGCCGGCACGACACCACCGGATGCCGTCAGCCCGGCCGCCACCGCCGACGCCACCGTCCACCGCAGCAGTCGCCCCCGCCATGACGATCGCTCCGGCCGATACGGCCGCCGAATTCCCGTGCTCGCCATGTCTTTCCCTCAATCCTCAGGTGGACATCCGTCCATTTGAACGCACGTCCAACTCCGTTGGCGAGAGACCATAGCGGGCCTGTCGGGATGTGGTCAAGGACACAGCGGTGCGGCAGGCTGCTGCTCCGGTCGGTCCGCCGGAGCGCTGCTCTCGGCCATGCGCCAGATCTCGCGTCCGGTGAGTTCGGGGAACGCGGTGCTGAGCAGGACGGCGGTGGCGAAGCGGTCGCGGGAGCGGGTGTCGAGGATCGAGCCCGCGTGGCGTAGCGCTTCGGCGCGGGCGGCGGTGGTGGCGATGCGCTCGGCGAACTTGTCGGCGCGGGCGCTGGCGCCACGAGACTGCCAGAACAGCAGTGCGCTGGCTGCGCCGGGGAGCAGTCCCGCCGCCACGGTGGCCAGTCCGTTCGGATCGCCCGGATCGTCGCCGATCAGCCCGTACATCACGACCCCGATGGCGATGATGCCGCACGCCAGCGAGGCGATGGTGGCGAGGCGCTGTTGCTGGAGCGCGCTGTGATGGTGCTCGATATCGAGCGCTGAACGCTCGCGCGCGGCCGCCTCCAGCCAGTCGGCCTCCGTTTCGGGCTCCACGCCGTCCTCGGTGACCGCCGTGCTGAGCTGCTGGATGCGATGTCGTGAGCGCCGTGCGTCGAGGAGCTGGAGCGCGGCCGCGTAGGCGGTGCCCAGTGTGGTCGAGCTCGCCGCCAGTAATTCGATGGGCAGATTGCCGCTCATCGTCGGAGTCCCCTTCCCGACCTGCCGAAGGGCAGGCCCGGAAGGGATCCTACGTCGCCGGTCGACGGGTGCAGACGATGAAAGAGCCACCGCGGGCGGTTGATTCGGGCGCGCCCGGTGCTTCCGATCAGCGCAGTGCCGGAATGACCTCTCGTTCGAAGAGTTCGATGCCGGAGGTGTCGTAGGCGGCTTCGGGGAAGTTGACGATGGCGTAGTCGAGGCCGAGATCTTTGACGGCGGTGAGGCGTTCGACGATCTGTTCGGGGGTGCCGACGGCGGCGCTGGTGTCGAACTGTTCGTGCACGCGGGCCTTGGCCTCGTCGGCGCCGAGGAACGGGGTGTAGCGGTCGATGACGGCGGAGAGGCGTTCCTGGACTTCGGATTCGGTGCTGCCGACGATGGCGTTGAAGTTGGAGCTGCGGGTGATCGCGCCGAAATCGGTGCCGACCTCGGCGCAGTGCTGCCGCAGGATCTCCGACTTGCGGGTGAACTCGGCCGGATCGCCGCTGAAGTTGGTGTAGTCGGCGTACTTCGCGGCGATCCGGAGCGTCTTCTTCTCGCCGCCGCCCGCGATCCAGATCGGAATGCCGTTCTCCTGCAACGGCTTCGGGTGCACGATCGCGTCGTCGACCTGGTAGTACCTGCCGTCGAGGGTGGCTCGCCCGGTCCGCCAGGCCTGCCGGAAGATCTGCACGCCCTCGTCGAGGCGCCCGAGCCGCTCACCGGCCGACGGGAAGCCGTAACCGTAAGCGCGCCACTCGTGTTCGTACCAGCCGCCGCCGATGCCCATCTCCACCCGGCCGCCGGAGATCAGGTCGACGGTGGCGGCCACCTTGGCCAGGTAGGCGGGGTTGCGGTAGCTCATGGCGGTACACATCTGGCCGAGCCGCACGCGGGTGGTGCTGGCCGCGAACGCCGACATCAGCGTCCACGCCTCGTGGGTGGCCTCGTTGGTCGGCACCGGCACGGTGTGGAAGTGGTCGTAGACCCAGATCGATTCCCACTCGGTGCCGGTGTCGAACCGCTGGGCGAGCTCACGCATCACCGCCCACTGGTCCGCCGGTTCGATACCGACCAGGTCGAGCCGCCAGCCCTGGGGGACGAAGATGCCGAACCGCACGTGATTCTCCTCAGTGTGTTGATCGAGCCGAAGGTCGCGGCGCCTCGCACCGCGGCTGCCCTGCCCACTTTTCCCACTGCCGCGCACCGAGGCAACTATTGAACGCTCGGCGCGCTGAATCCTGGACCGGCGGTTATTCGCTTGGCGTGACCGTCGCCGGCGGGCATGCTGGAACCCGTATGAACGATATGCGACAACCGCGCCTCGGCGTGGACTTCGGCCGGGTCATCCAGGGGGCGGCACTCGCGCCGGGCGCCGCGGACACGGTCTTCCTGTCCGGCGGCTTCGCCGAGGCGATGAGTACCCCACCCACCCCGCACGCCTTCGCGGTGCTGGCCCGCCTGGTCAGCCGCTTCGGCGGCCGGGCCTGGGTGATCTCCAAGTGCGGCCCGCGGATCGAGGAACGCACCAGGCAGTGGCTCGATCACCACGACTTCGCCGCCCGCACCGGCATCCCGCGCGAGCACCTGCGGTTCTGCCGCACCCGCGCCGACAAGGCGCCGCACTGTGCGGAATTGGGCATCACCCACATGATCGACGACCGCGTCGACGTGCACCGCGCGCTGCGCGGACTCGTGCCGCGGCTGTACCTGTTCGGCGCGCAGTCCGACCCAGCGCCGGACTGGCTGTGCCACACGCCCGACTGGCCCGCGGTCGAGCGGCTGATCGGCGCCGATCTCGACGCGGCCGGTCAGGCGTTCGGGTCGCCGTAGGCGGCGGCGATGTCCTTGGAGCTGGGCCAGCGGCTGTAGGTCGGCGACTGCGGCCAGCCCTCGGGGCTGTCCTGCCATTCCTCCTGCCTGCCGTAGGGGAGCGCGTCGATCAGGCCGAAGGTGTAGGCGAGCTGTTCGGTGCCGCGCCCGTCGGTGTGCCAGCTGCGGTAGACGGTGTCGCTGTCGCGCAGGAAGGTGTTCACCGCGAAACCGGCGCCCGGACCCGCGCCCATATCGGCGCCGAACGGGCTGTCGTGGGTGGAGTACCAGGTCATCGTGTTGCCGACGCGACGCTTGTAGGCCAGGGCCTCCTCGATCGGCCCCTGGGTCACGATGACGAAGCGCGCGTCGTAGGCGGCGAGGAAATCCAGCCGGGCGTACTGCGCGGTGAGGCCGGTGCAGCCCGGGCACTGCCAGGTGTTCCCGTCGGTCCACATGTGGTGGTAGGTGATCAGCTGGGACTTCCCGTCGAAGACCTCGGCGAGCGAAACATCGCTCCCGTCTTCGGCTTTCAGCGTGTACGGGGGCAGCTCGACGGCGGGCAGCCTGCGCCGTTGCGCGGCGACGGCGTCGAGTTCGCGCGTCGCGGCCTTCTCCCTGATCCGGAGCTCGTCGAGTTCGGCCTGCCAGGTGTCGCGATCGACGATGGTCGGCAAAGCGGTCATGAGGCAACTCCTCTGAATGTGTACGGCGTGCACATTTGATATGTTCACACCGTACACTTCGATCGGAGGGAGCTCAAGGGTTGGCCTATCACCACGGCGATCTCGCCGCCGCGCTGGTCGCGGCCGGGCTGGAGCTCACCAGGGCCGGTGGCCCCGACGCGCTGACGATCCGCGAGGTCACCCGCCGGGTCGGGGTCACCCCGAATGCCGCCTACCGGCACTTTCCCGACCGGCAGGCGCTGCTGCGCGCGGTGTCGGCGGCGATCGAGGCCGCGATGGCGACCGGCATGGCCACCGACCGGAGCCCGGCCACCCCGCGCGACAGCCTGCGCGCGGTCGGTCTCGGCTATATCGCCTTCGCGCTGACCGAGCCGGGCTGGTTCGCCGTCGCCTTCTTCGGTGCGGGCGACACCTCGCCGGAGTCGGTGCGCGACTCGCCCGCCTACCTCGCCCTCGCCGACGCGCTCGACATGATGGTCCACATCGGCGATCTGGCGCCCGCGGCACGTCCGGCCGCGACCTGGAGTTGCTGGTCCACCGTGCACGGCTTCGCCGAGCTCGCGCTGCGCGGGCCGCTGCGTCATCTCGACCGCGCCGAGCTGTGGGACCTCGCCGAGCGGGCGGTCGACACCATCGTGGCCGGACTGCCCCGAGAAGTGTGATCGAGGTCACTGTGACCAGTGGTACGTCAGTGTAAAGATGAAACGTCTGGGCTCCGCATGTACCCTGCAGGTGGAAGGGTGTGCCCGGGTGGGTACTCCAAGCGATCTGCAGCGGCGATGGCCTGCAGCGACGACGAGGAGGTGGTGTTGCGATGCGCAGCGAACCCCCCAGTCGAAGGCCGCGCGGCGTCGCCCCTTCGCTCTCTCGCTGATTCTCGGCCGATCTGGTTCGGCTGTGCGTGACAGCCGTGGTGGTGGACGCCCGCGGTGGGCAACACCGTCTCCCGATCCACTTTCGTAGCATCCCCGCGGCCGGGCCGCGAGCATGCGCGCTGTCGCGCCAGAGGACTCTCCCATGTCGCAGATCGACCTCGTCGAAGCACGTCACGTACCCGCCGATTCCGCTGTGCCGGAAGCGGATTCGCCGCAGCAGCACCGGCCGTCCGGCACCGACGACCACTCGGTGACCGAGGCGCTGGAGATCCTGTCGGAATCGGTGCGCCACCTCGTCGAGACCCACCGGGTCGACGGCGCCATGGAGTGGCTCGACAACCGCCCGCCGCACGTCATCGCCGACGCGCTGGCCCGGATGGACGCCGTGCAGGCCGGTGTCGTGTTCCGGCTGCTCGACAAGGACCGCGCGATCACCGTCTTCGAGGAACTGGAGCCGGTCGACCAGCAGCAGATCCTGCAGGGCCTGCGCGAGAAGAGCTTTCGCGATCTGGTCGAGGCGATGGACCCCGACGACCGCGCCCGCATGCTGCACGAGGCGCCGGCCAAGGTGGCCAAGAAGGTGCTGGCCGGGCTGAGCCCGCGCGAGCGCCGGATGACCGCCGCGCTGCTCGGCTACCCGGAGGGCTCGGTCGGCCAGTACATGACGCCGGAAGTCGTTGCGCTGCCGGACAATCTGACCGTCGCGCAGGCGCTGTCCTGGGTTCGGGCCAAGGGCGGCAACGCCGAGACGGTGTACACGCTGCCGGTCGTCGACTGTGGGCGCCGGCTCACCGGCATCGTCGAGCTGCGCGAGCTGGTGCTGCACGCGCCGGACGCGATGGTGTCCGAACTCGTCGTCACCGAACCGGCGTTCGCGCGGGCCACCGACTCCGCCGAGAAGGCCGCGCGCCTGATGAGCTCCACCAACGACATCAACCTGGTCGTCGTCGACAGCGAGGACCGGGTGGTCGGGCTGCTCACCATCGACGACGCGATGGAGGTGCTCGAGGCCGCCGACAGCGAGGACGTGGCCAAGCAGGCCGGTTCGGCACCGTGGGAGGGCCACTACATGGCCGCCAAGGTGTTCCAGCTGGCGCGCTACCGGGCGCTGTGGCTGATGCTGCTGCTGTTCGCGGCCACCCTGACCGTCAGCGTCACCGACGTCTTCTCCACCACGCTCGAGCAGGCGGCCAGCCTGGCGCTTTTCATCCCGCTGCTGATCGGCGCGGGCGGCAACGCGGGCGCGCAGGCGGCGACGGCGTGCGTGCGCGCCCTGGCCGTCGGCGAGGTGCGGGTCTCGGACCTGTTCAAGGTGATCTGGCGGGAATGCCGGGTCGGCCTGGTGCTCGGCAGCATGCTCGCCGCGGCGGGCCTGCTGATCGGCACGCTCTTCGTCGGCCCGAAGATCGCCGTCGTCGTCGCCATCACCCTGGTCATCATCTGCGGCTGGGCCGCCACCATCGGCGGCACGATGCCGTTGCTGGCCAAGAAGTTCCGGATCGATCCCGCCGTCGTCTCGGCGCCGATGGTCACCACCCTGGTCGACGCCACCGGCCTGATCATCTACTTCACCACCGCCAAGCTCGTCCTCGGCATCTGAGGCGGACCGGTCAGCTCTGGGGGAACAGGGTGAGGGCGCGGGACATGACGTCCCTGGCGACGTCGTCGGTGGCGGCGACGACTTCCACGATGGGGATTCGGCGGCCGAAGGCGGTGGATTCGGCCGGGAGCTCGGGGCCGACGGCGGCGGTGTAGATCGGAATCCGGTTGTCGTAGACCGAGACCGAGCGGTGCACGACGCGGCCGTCGATGTGTTCCTCGGTGCTGTTGGCGGCCAGGTAGGCGGGGACGCGGTACTCGTAGCCGACGGTGATCTTCTCGCCGCGGTAGCCGAACAGGCACTGGGTCAGGCGCTGTTCGTCGTCGGGGACCGTGTCGGCGAGTTTCGTGCGGACCGCGCACGGGTCGGCGCCGAGCAGCACGGTCGGGACCGTGTCGGGGGAGGTGCCCTGGGGTGGTGACTGCCGCCAGCGGTCGATCATGCCGGGGACCAGCTCATCGGCGACCGTGCACGGATTCCGGCCCGGCGGCGTGGACAGGCCGAGATAGAACGCGGCGCCGGCCGGGAAGTGCGCGGTCGCGCCGCACGAGCGGGGCTCGCCCGCGTCGCGGTCGGGGACCAGGCGCACGGTGACGTCGCCGAGCTGCTTGGTGACGCCCCGGCCGCCCGGCGTCAGGCCGGGGAGCAGGGTGGCGTGCCAGGTGAGGGTGGTGCCCGCACCGGAGGTGGCGCTGCCCAGGATCGCCCGGCACGAGTCCAGGCCGACGGTGACGCCGGTGACCTCGCCGAGCGGTGCCAGCGCCTCGCGGGGCAGCACGGCGCAGACGTCGACCTGGCGCGTCGCCTGGGCCACCGCGTCGCGCCCGGCCTGATCCTGCGGCACCTGCGACCAGAACTCCGGTGGCGGGGCGGGCATCACGGGGGCCGGTGGCGGCGGCAAGGTGTGGTAGTCGGGTGCCGAACCCTCGTCGTCGCCGCATCCGGCACAGACGAGCAACGCGGCAGCGGCCAGCGCCATCCTGCGGTCCATCAGCACCCCTGTCCTCGACGGAGCCGGGCTCGGACACGCGCCCGACCATCGAGTCTGCCCGCCGGGGCAACCAGGTCGCAAACATCTCGCGCCGGTCGTTCCCAGAACGTTGTGACCGCGCCCGTCTCAGCGCAGCAGCGGCAGGGTCTCGCGCATGATCTGTTCGGCGGCGCCCGAATCGGCGGTGACCGAGACCGTGGGAACGCGCGGGCCGAGCAGGGCGTCGGTGGGCCCGGCCGCCATGGCGGGGCCGACGATCGCGGTCAGCGAGGCGATACCGGACTGCGCCGCGGGCGCGTCGAACCGGTAGACCTGCCGCGCGCCCACCGCGAAGGCCGGGGTGTCGTCGGTGATCGAGCGTTCCTCGTTGTAGTCGTAGGTGATGATCGCCTGGTGCCCGTCGATGGTCAGCCTGCACGTGGTGACGGCCTGATCGGTGACCGGCACCCGGACCCCGAGCAGCGGCGCGACCGCGCACGGATCGGCCCCGGTGACCACCGTCCGATCCGAATCGGGGGAGCTGCCCTGTGCCGGGTCGGTGCGCCACGTGGTCAGCGCGATCCGCATGAGCGCCTCCGCGGTGGTGCACGCGTCCTTCGGCGCGCGCACGCTCATCGACAGATCGGCGCCCGCGACGAAGCGCGCCCACACCTGGCAGCTGCCGCGCACCTGGGGGTCGGCCGAACCGGAGGGCTCGTCGTCGAAGAGGACCCGCACATCGCCCATGGCCTGCTCGGTCACCGGGGCGTCCATGGTTGGCTCGCCGGAGAACATCACCCCGGTGGTCCAGGTCGCGTCGATGCCGGTGAGGTGCCCGTCGACCGCGATCCCCATCCGGCACTGGTTCGGGTGCACGTTCTCCACGTCCCGCACCGTCCCCAGCGCGGCCACCGCCGCGCGCGGGATCAGCGCGCACGCGTCGATCGCCCGCACCTTCCGCAGCACCGCCGCCTTCTCCTGATCGGAAACCGCCGCGGTGGACCAGAATCCGCCGGTCGGCATGGTGTCCGGCGCCTGCGTCCGCTGGCACGCGAGCAGGGTCAGGGCCACGGCGATGAGCGGGACCAGTCGGCGCACGTCAGTCCTCCCGGAACGGTTCGGCGGTGTGGCTCAGGATGTCTCGTCGTCGAGCGCGCGGTTCTGCCACGGCCGGAACGGTTTTCGGGACGACGATGCCGAGTGGCCGACGTAGCATGGTGGATCCCCCTGTCGTGATCGCGCGCCCGTGCCGAGGACCTACCAGCCGCAGTTTGCCGGGTGCCCGGGGAGAATGCAAAGCACGGCGAGTGGCCGGATTCACAGGGCGGGTCGCGGCCGCATGCCGGTGGCGGATCACGGGTGATGCGATGGTGGCGCGGCGGCGGTCGTGCCGCACAATAGGGGCCGCGTGTGTGGCGCGGGTGTCCGGTCGCAGTGGTCGGGTTCGGCGCGCCGCAACACAAGCTGTTGTGCTCACGGGAGTTGTCACCCACTACGAGTAGTGTTCAGGGTGAACGAGCTCGTGCACGGCGGCGGTGCGGGTCAACGGTGGAGGCAGAAAGGTGCGGAGGCGGAATGAAGCTCATCGATCGGGTAAGCGCCATCAACTGGAATCGGGTGCCCGATGAGAAGGACGCCGAGGTCTGGGATCGCCTGACCGGCAACTTCTGGCTGCCGGAGAAGGTGCCGGTGTCCAACGACATCCCGTCCTGGAACACCCTGACCCCCGACGAGAAGCAGCTCACCATGCGGGTCTTCACCGGCCTGACGCTGCTGGACACCATCCAGGGCACCGTCGGCGCGGTCTCGCTCATCCCCGACGCGCTCACCCCGCACGAGGAGGCGGTGTACACCAACATCGCGTTCATGGAGTCGGTGCACGCCAAGAGCTACAGCTCCATCTTCTCCACCCTGTGCTCGTCGAAGGAGATCGACGAGGCGTTCCGCTGGTCGGAGGAGAACCGCAACCTGCAGCGCAAGGCCGAGATCGTCCTGTCGTACTACAACGGCGAGGACCCGCTCAAGCGCAAGGTCGCCTCCACGCTGCTGGAGAGCTTCCTGTTCTACTCCGGCTTCTACCTGCCGATGCACTGGTCCTCGCGGGCCAAGCTCACCAACACCGCCGACATGATCCGCCTGATCATCCGCGACGAGGCCGTGCACGGCTACTACATCGGCTACAAGTACCAGAAGGGCCTGGAGCTGGTCTCCCAGGCCGAGCGCGACGAGCTCAAGAACTACACCTTCGAGCTGCTCTTCGAGCTCTACGACAACGAGGTCGACTACACCCAGGACCTCTACGACGAGGTCGGGCTGACCGAGGACGTCAAGAAGTTCCTGCGCTACAACGCGAACAAGGCGCTGATGAACCTCGGCTACGAGGGCCTGTTCCCGAAGGACGAGTGCGAGGTGAACCCGGCGATCCTGTCGGCGCTCTCGCCCAACGCCGACGAGAACCACGACTTCTTCTCCGGCTCGGGTTCCAGCTACGTCATCGGCAAGGCGGTCAACACCGAGGACGAGGACTGGGAGTTCTGAGCGAACCCCCGCACTGACGACGGCGGCGGCGCACCTGCTCGGGTGCGCCGCCGCTTCCGTCAGTGCGCGCGCTTGCGCCAGCGCAGTGGCGGCATGCCGTAGCGGCGGTGGAAGGCGCGGTTGAACGCGGCCTCGGAGTGATAGCCGACCGCGCCCGCGATCCGGCCGACCGGTTGCGCGGTCGAGCCGAGCAGATGCGCGGCGTGTTCGAGGCGCCGGTCGGTGACGTAGGCGCCGGGCGACTGCCCGAGCAGCCGGGTGAACCGGTCGGTGAAGGCCGAGCGTGAGAGCCGGGCCAGCGCCGCCAGCTCGGCGACCTGCCACGGGTGGTCCGGGCGGTTGTGGATCGCGGTGAGGACCGGGCCGAAGGCCGGGTCGAGGGCTGCGGTCAGCCAGCCGGGCGCGGTGTCGTCGGCGGCCGACCAGGTGCGCAGCGCGTGGATGAACAGCAGGTCCAGGATGCGCGAGATCATCACGCCCGCACCGGGTCTGGCGTCGCTGACTTCGACGACGAGCAGGTGCAGGCTCAGGGTCAGCCAGTCACGCTCGGCGCCTGCCCGGATCAGCACCACGGCGGGCAGCACCGACAGCAGCGGGTCGGCGATCACCTCCTCGACCTCGAAGGTGCCGGTGACCCAGCGTGGCGCCGCCGGATCGGCCAGGTCGCCGACCCTGCGGAACGTGTCGGCGGTGGTGAGGCCGCGTTCGGCGAGCGCCGGGGTGCCCGCGCCGAGCACGTGCCGATCGCCGCGGGCGAGCAGAGCCATGTCGCCCTCGCGCAGGGTGAACGAGCGGTCGTCGACGCGCAGCTCGAGCTCGCCGCGTTCGGCGATGTGCAGGAGCCGGAGACCGGCCGGAATCGCGATCGCGAACGGCGCCGGCGGCGCGCAGCGGACGAGGCGATCACCGCGTAACCGGACAGTGTGCAGGATGTCCGAGAGGGCGTCCAGCTCGGTATCGGGCGCGAGGGGATCGGCGGCGCCTGGTCGATCGGCAAATTTTCCCGGTCCATCGGTCATGGTATTTGCCTCATCATCCAAATATCGTGGATCCTGCTCGTCGCGTCAATCGTCCGGCGACGCACCGGACGATCCGGCCGCCGAGAACCCGACCGAGAGAAAGGCATCTCATGGCTGCCAAGCCGACAGTTGTTCTGGTTCATGGTTTCTGGGGTGGCGCCGCGCACTGGGCGAAGGTGATCGTGGAACTGAACCGGCGCGGTTATCCGGCGTTGCACGCGGTGGAGAATCCGCTCACCTCGCTCGCCGACGACGCCGAGCGGACCAGGAAGATGGTGGCCCAGGTCGACGGCCCGGTGCTGCTGGTCGGCCACTCCTACGGCGGTGCGGTGATCACCGAGGCCGGTGACCTGCCCAATGTCGCCGGACTGGTCTACGTCGCGGCCTTCGCGCCCGACACGGGGGAGAGCCCAGGTGCGATCAGCGAGCAGCACCCGCCCGCCGCGTTCGCGAACATCGCGCCGGATTCGGACGGCTATCTGTGGATCGCGCAGGACAAGTTCCACGAGAGCTTCTGCCAGGACCTGACCGCCGAGGAGGCGCTGGTGATGGCGGTGACGCAGAAGGCGCCGCTCGGGTCGACCTTCGGTGACACCGTCACCGCGCCCGCCTGGAAGGTCAAGCCCACCTGGTACCAGGTGTCCACCGAGGACCGGATGATCCACCCGGACAACGAGCGGCGGATGGCCGAGCGGATGAACCCGCGCGAGGTCGTCGAACTCGCCGCGAGTCACGCGTCGCTGGCCTCGCAGCCGGGGGCGATCGTCGACCTGATCGACACCGCGGCCGCCGCCGTCGCGAGCTGAATCCGCTACGCCGCCCGCTGTTTTCACCGGCGGGCGGCGTCGCAGGTTCCCGTGCTCGGGATTCGTCCGTAGCGTCGCTGGTATGAGCAACGCGATCACCCCGTTCCGGATCGACATCGCCCAGAGCGAGCTGGACGACCTGCGTCGCAGGCTGACCGACGCGCGCTGGCCCGCCCAGCAGCCCGGCGCCGAGTGGAGCCGCGGCGTTCCGGTCGCGTACCTGCGGGAGCTGGCCGAATACTGGCGCACCGACTACGACTGGCGCGCGGCCGAGGCGGAACTGAACGCCTTCCCACAGTTCACCACCGAGATCGACGGCCAGCGCATCCACTTCCTGCACGTGCGGTCGGCGCGGCCCGACGCGACGCCGCTGCTGCTCACGCACGGCTGGCCGGGGTCGATCGTCGAATTCCTCGACGTGATCGGGCCGCTCACCGATCCGGGCGCGCACGGCGGCGATCCGGCCGACGCCTTCCACCTGGTGATCCCGTCGCTGCCCGGCTACGGCTTCTCCGGTCCGGTGTCCGACACCGGCTGGAACCCGGCCAGGATCGCCGCCGCCTGGGTGGAGCTGATGGACCGGCTCGGCTACGAGCGGTTCGGCGCCCAGGGCGGCGACTGGGGCGCGTTCATCACGCCCGAGGTCGGGCGGGCGGGCGGTGACCGGGTGATCGGCGTGCACGTCAATGCCGCGACCGTCGGCTTCCTGCCGTTCGGGCCGGTCACCGACGCGGACAAGGCGACGATGACCGCGGCCGAACTGGCCAGGCTCGACCGGCTCGCGCTGTTCAAAGGTGAGGGCAACGGCTACTTCCGGATCCAGGCGTCCCGTCCGCAGACCCTCGCCTACGGCCTGCACGACTCACCGATCGGTCAGCTCGCGTGGATCGTGGAGAAGTTCAAGGAGTGGACGTTCCCGGCCGACGGCCTCCCGGAGGCGGCCGTGCGCCGCGATCGGCTGCTCACCAATGTGATGCTCTACTGGCTCACCGGCACCGCGGGTTCCTCGGCCGCCCTGTACTACGAGGCGACGCACACCGCGTCCTGGCCGACCACCCCGTCGGTCGCGCCGACGGGTGTCGCGGTGTTCGCCGAGGACGTCGCGATCCGCCGCTACGCCGAGGGCAACGCGCGGATCGTGCACTGGTCGGAGTTCGACCGGGGCGGGCATTTCGCGGCGATGGAGGCGCCGGACCTGCTGGTCGGCGATATCCGCGCGTTCTTCCGCGGTCTGCGCTGACTCAGCGGTCCCAGGGCGCCCGCAGGTCCGGGTCGTCGAAGGCCTTCGCCGCGTCCAGGTAGAGCTGGGAGATCCGGTGCTCGACCCGGGTGCGGTCGGCCTCGGGGAGGTCGGCCTGGCCGAGCCGGGCCGCGGCGTTGGTGACGGCGTGGAAGACGCGGGTGGGTTGCCCGTCGATGATGTCGGCGACCGGGAACTTGTAGTCGGCCTCGGTCGCCGGGTTCCCGCCGGGCTGCCGGTACAGGTAGATGCTCGCCAGCTTCCGCGGATCGCCCTTGGCCCATTCGAGCGCGTCGTGCTCGGCCCGATGCCCGTTCCACGGATGGTCGCGCGGCGCCCACGGCAGGTCCAGATCGGCGGCGTTGTCAGAATCCTGTGCCATGTCTTCTCCTCGTACTGCGGCGACGGAGCAACGGCGCCGAACGGCGCGACGTCATGGATCAGTGCCGGCCATGATAGCAATCGCGCTGCTACCTGCGGTTTGCCCATGGAAATCGGGCTTTTCCGATCCGCGTGGTTGCCGATCTAATCGGAGCATGACCGCGATCGGACAGCAGGCCATCCTCGGTGACATCCTCGATCGCGGCGGCGCGGGCGCGGGGATCGCCGTCGTCGACGGTGGTGGTGCGAGCTGGACCTACGCGGAGCTGTCCGGGGCGGCGCATCGGCTCGCCCGCGAGCTGATCGCGCACGCGGTGGGGCCGGAGTCCGTGGTGGTGCTGGCGCTGCCGCGTTCGGCGGAGCTGGTGCGCGCGGTGTGGGCGGTGGCCGCGACCGGCGCGGCCGTCCTGCCGATCGACCTGCGGCAGCCGCAGGCCCGGCGCCGCTATCTGCTGGCCGATGCCGCGGCCACGATCGGCATCACCACCCGGTCGATGGTCGCCGACCTGCCGACGTGGATCACCTGGCTGGTGCTCGACGATCCCGACCTCGCGCAGCGGTGCGCGCGGCACGATCCGGCCCCGCTCACCGAGGCCGACCGGGTCGCGCCGACGTATCTCGACCAGCTCGCCTATGTCCTCTACACCTCCGGGTCGACCGGGGCGCCGAAGTCCGTCGCGGTGACGCACCGCGGGCTCGCGACACTGGTCGCGGCGGTGTCGGCGCGGCTGGGCTCGCTCGAGCGGGCGCGCGTCCTGCAGGTCAGCTCACCGGGTTTCGATCTCTTCGTGCTCGAGCTGATGCTGACGTTCACCCACGGCGCGACGGCGATCATCGTGCCCCCGGAGATCGCCGGTGGCGGCGAACTCGACGAGCTCGTCGCCGCGCGCGCGGTCACCCACGCGGTGCTGACGCCCGGGGTGCTGGCGACTCTCGACGCGGCCCGCCACGTGACGCTGCGCGGGCTGGTGGTCGGCGGGGACGTCTCGGACCCGGCACTGGTGGCGCGCTGGGCGCCGGGGCGCGTCTACGTCAACGCCTACGGGCCGACCGAGACGACCGTCTTCGTCACGGCGGCAACACTGTTCGCGGGCGAGCCGGTGCTGCTCGGTGCGGCGTTCGACGGCTGGTCGGCGCGGATTCTGGACGAGCGGCTGCGTCCGGTGTCACCGGGCGAGCCCGGCGAGCTGTATCTGGCCGGGCCCGGTGTCGCGCGTGGGTACCGGCGCAGGCCCGCGACGTCAGCGATGCGTTTCGTGGCCGATCCCTTCGGCCCGGCAGGCGCGCGGATGTACCGCACGGGCGACCTGGTCCGCGCGCACCGCGGCGACGCGGCGGCCCTGGAGTTCCTCGGCCGCACCGACTTCCAACTCAAGGTGCTCGGCGTCCGGGTGGAACCGGGCGAGATCGACGCCGTCCTCACCGGGCACGACGCGGTGCGCTCGGCGATCACGACCGGGTGGGAAACCCCGGCGGGGGCGCGGGTGCCGGTGAGCTATGTGACCGCCGAGCCGGGCCGGGCCGTCGATACCGGCGCGCTGCTGACCTTCGCGCGGAGCAGGCTCGCGGCACACGCGGTCCCCGCGACCGTGATCGTCCTCGACGAGCTGCCGTTGACCCCGGTGGGCAAGGTCGACCGGGCCGCGCTGCCCGCGCCGGTGTTCGCCTCCCAGGGCGGCGCGGCGCCGACGGATTCGATCGAGCGGCTGATCGGCACGGTGATGGCAGGGCTGCTGGGGGTGGAATCGGTGGCCGCCCAAGACGATTTCTTCGCGCTGGGCGGGAACTCGCTGCTCGCCGCCCAGCTCGGGGCGCGCGTCGGCGCGGCGACCGGCAAGCAGATCCCGGTGCGCACCGTGTTCGACGCGCCGACCGTGGCCCGGCTCGCCGTCGCGGTCCGGCAGCTGGCGCAGGCGGCAGCGCGACCGCCGGTGACCCGGCGGGCCCGGCCCGCGTCGCTGCCGTTGGCGCCCGCCCAGCAGCGTCTGTGGGTGCTCAACCGGATCGACCACCGGTCGCCGGCGGACAACATCGCGCTGACGGTGCGGCTGCGCGGACCGCTGTCGATCGACGCGCTGCGCGCCGCCCTCGACGATGTCGTCGCCCGGCACGAACCGCTGCGTACCCGCTATCCCGATCGCGACGGGGTCGGCGTCCAGCACGTCGTACCCGTCGAACACGCGCGTACCGCGCTCCGGCCGGTGCCGGTGCGGCCCGCGGAACTCGCGGACGTGGTGGCCGAATTCGGCACGGCCGGATTCGATCTCACCGTCGATCCGCCGCTGCGCACCCGGCTCTTCGCGCTGGACGATCGGGAGCACGTCCTGGCCGTCGTCGTGCACCACATCAGCGCCGACGGCTGGTCGCTCGGTCCGCTGCTGCGGGATCTGCTCGACGCCTACGCCGCTCGGCTGCGGTATCGGGCGCCGGAGCTCGCGCCGCTGCCGGTCGACTACGCCGACTACGCACTGGCACACCAGGAATGGCTCGCCGACCCCGCCGGTGCGGCGACCTTCGACAGTCAGCTGCGGTACTGGCGGGCACGGCTGTCCGGCCTGGCTCCCCGATTGCCCCTGCCGGTCGACCGCCCGCATCCGCCGGTGGCGTCCGGGCGCGGCGCCGTCCTGGACCGCACGCTCGACGCCGAGCTCACCGCCGCCCTGCGCCGGATCGCGGTGGCGCACGGCGCGACCCAGTTCATGGTGGTGCACGCCGTGCTCGCGGTCGCGCTGGCCCGCTCGGGCGCGGGCGCCGATATCGTCGTCGGCACCCCGGTGGCCGGGCGCGGCGGCCCCGAACTGGACGATCTCGTCGGCATGTTCGTCGCCATGGTGGCGTTGCGCACGACCGTCGATCTCGCGCAGTCCTTCGCGACCCTGCTGACCCGGGTCCGCGACATCGACCTGGGCGCGCTCGCCAACGCCGACATCGGGTTCGAGCGGGTCGTCGAGGCGCTCGATCCACCGCGGACCCGGGCGCATCACCCGGTGTTCCAGGTGGTGCTCACCGCCGAGACGCGGGTCGAGCCGATCGCGGCCGATCTCGGCGGGCTCGTCGTCGAACCGGTCGAGCCCACCGCGACACCGGCGAAGTTCGATCTCCAGCTGACGATGTCGGATCCGGCGGCCGACACCCTGCGGCTGACCCTCACCTACGCGACCGATCTGTTCGATCGCGACACCATCGCGCGGTTCACCGAGACGATCGAGCGCGTCGCCCGCGCGGTCGCCGCCGATCCGGCCCGCACGGTCGGCGACATCGCGCTGGTCGAGCCGGCCGAGGCGCCCGCCGCACCCCGCGCCGACCATCGCACGCTGCGCGATCTGTTCGACGTCGCCGCGCATCGGCATCGGCGCGCGGTGGCCGTGCGCGCGGGGACGACCACCCTCACCTATCAGGATCTCGACGACCGCAGCGCGGACCTGGCACGGGAACTCGTCGCGCACGGTGCGGGGCCGGAGCAGCGGGTCGCGGTGGTCGTGCCGCGGTCGGCCGAGCTGGTGGTGGCGATTGTCGCCGTGGTGCGCTGTGGCGCGGCCTACGTTCCCATCGACCCCGGGAACCCGCGCGAGCGGATCGACTATCTGGTGGCCGATGCGCGCCCGGTGTGTGTGATCACCGAGGGGTTGGTCGTCCAGGGCGTCGAGTCCAGCGCCGCGCACCCAGCGCCCGGCACGGATACCCTCGCGGAGATCCGTGCCGCACAGGAACTCTCGGCTCGTTCGACGGTCGAGGCAGCGCCCGTCGGCGATCGGCGGCCGACCGATCCGCGGCGCGACGGGGTGGCAGGTCCGCTCTCCGCCCGGACGGACGGCATGATCCAGGCGGCGAACCTCGCCTACGTGATCTACACCTCCGGGACGACCGGGGCGCCGAAAGGCGTTGCGGTGGAACATCGCCAGGTCGTCGCCCTGCTCGACCGGACCCGGCGGGTGCTGTCCACTCGATCGACCGATGTCTGGGCGCTGTTCCATTCGACGGCTTTCGACTTCTCGGTGTGGGAGCTGTGGGGTGCGCTCACCACCGGCGCGGCGCTCGTCGTGGTCGATCAGGACACCGCGCGCTCGCCCGAGCACCTGCGGGAACTCCTGGTGCGCGAGCAGGTCTCGATCCTCGGGCAGACACCGTCGGCCTTCGCCGGTCTGGACGACGCCGACGCCCGCGCCACCGGTGCGCCACTGTCCCTGCGGCGCATCGTGTTCGGCGGCGAGGCGCTCGACCCGGGCAGGCTCGTCGCGTGGCGCGATCGGCACGGCGCGGACGGACCGCTACTGGTCAATATGTTCGGTATCACCGAGACCACGGTGCACGTCACCCACGCGACCCGCACCGACGGTGGTCACGACCGCGCGGGCAGTCCGGTCGGCCGACCGCTCGACGGTCTCACCGTGCACGTCCTCGACGACCGGCTGCGGCCCGTGCCGACCGGCGTCATCGGCGAGATCTATGTCGGCGGTACCCAGGTGACCCGCGGCTACCTGCACCGCCCCGGTCTCACCGCCACCCGCTTCGTCGCCAATCCCGCTGCGGCGGGCGGTGTCCTGTACCGCTCCGGCGACCTCGCCCGCTGGACCCGCGAGGGCACGCTCGAGCATTTCGGTCGCGCGGATCGGCAGGTGAAGATCCGCGGGTACCGCATCGAGCCCGCCGAAATCGAAGTGGCGCTGCTGGAATGCCCCGGCATCGCCGCCGCCGTCGTCGTCGAGCGTGCCGATCCGGCGACCGGACGACAGTTGATCGGCTACGTTGTGCCCGGTGGTGGCGGGCGGATCGACGGGGTCGAGGTCCGCGCGCAGCTGCGGGATCGGCTGCCGGAGTACCAGATTCCGGCGGCGGTCGTCGTCATCGCGAGTCTGCCGCTGACGCCGAACGGCAAGCTCGACCTCGCGGCACTGCCGAGCCCGGCGTTCGGTTCCGCCGCCTACCGTGCCCCGGCGGGCGCCGTCGAACCCCGCGTCGCCGCCGTCTTCGCCGAGTTGCTCGGCCGCGACCGGGTCGGGGCCGACGACTCGTTCTTCGACCTCGGCGGCAACTCGATGGTCGCGACCCGCCTGGTCGCGCGCCTGCGGGCCGAACTGGCCACCGAGGTCGCCCTGCTCTGGCTGTTCACCGACCCCACCCCGGCCGGGCTGGCGCGCCGCATCACCGAGGATACGGCGGGCACCGACGACTCGATGCTGACGCCGATGCTCGCCCTGCGCCGTCATGGCAGCGGCGCGCCGCTGTTCTGCGTCCACCCGGTGGTGGGGCTGGCCTGGAGCTTCGCCGGGCTGACCGGTGAACTCGACTGCCCGGTCTACGGGCTGCAAGCGCCGGCGATCGCCGAGGACACCGCGCCGCCGGAGTCGCTCGACGCGCTGGCCGAGGACTATGTGACCCGGATCAGGGCGGTCCAGCCGCACGGACCGTACCGGCTGCTGGGCTGGTGCGTGGGCGGCGTGATCGCCCACGCCATGGCGGTGCGGTTGCAGGAGCTGGGGGAGCGGGTGACGGTCCTGGCCATGCTCGACTCCTTCGTCGGGGAGGTCGGCTATCGCAGCGAGACGCCGGTGACGGTCGGGGATCTGCTCGGCCAGTTCGGCACCGACCACGAACTCGCTACGCCGGTGGACGAATTCACGCCCGACGACGCCGTCGCGCTGGTCGCCGAGCTGCCGGGACCGTTCACGGAACTGACCGCCGATCGGGTGCACCGGATCTTCGCGGGCATCCTGCACGCCCAAGTCATCGGCGCGGCGCACCGGGCCCGCGTCTTCGACGGCGACCTGCTGTTCTTCACCGCGGGCCGCGACGATCGCGGCGCGGGGCGGGCCGCCGGGGCGTGGCGTGACCACATCGGCGGCGTCATCCGCGATATCGCGGTCGACGCCACCCACTGGGACATCACCGGAGCGCGCGCCCTGACCACCATCGGACCCGCGCTGGCCGCAGCGCTCGATCGCGCGTGAGCCCGGCCGGTGGCGGCGACCCCTCGCCGCCGCCACCGCGTCAGCGCAGCGCCGCCAAGCCGATCCGGTCGATCTTGCCGGTCGGTGTGCGCGGGAGTTCGTCGACGAACACCACGTCGCGGGGCGCTTTGAACCGGGCCAGGTGGGACTTCACATAGGTCCGGACGGACTCGGCGTCGAGCTCGCCCGCGCGGACGACGAACGCCGCCAGCCGCTGCCCGAACTCCTCGTCCGGCACCCCGACCACCGCGGCCTCGGTGACCGCCGGGTGCCGGTAGAGCAGGTCCTCGATCTCGCCGGGGAAGACGTTCTCGCCGCCGGAGACGATCATGTCGTCGTCGCGGCCGTCGATGAAGAGCCTGCCCTCGGCGTCGAAGTGGCCGAGGTCGCCGGTGCTCATCAACCCGCCGCGCAGCTGTTTGGAACCGCCGCCGGAGTACCCGTGGAAGGCGATCGAGTTGCCGACGTGGACCGTGCCGACCGCACCCGGCGTGGTGACCAGGGTGTCGCCGTCGTAGAGCGCCACCGTGATCCCGACCGGCGCCCGGCCGACCGTGCCCGGCGCGGCCAGCCAATCCCGCGGCGTGGCGATGGTGGCGGTGCCGGTCTCGGTGCAGCCGTAGAAGTTGTAGATCACCGGGCCGAAGACCTCGATCGCCCTGGTCCCCAGGGCCGACGGGAGCGCGGCACCGGCGGTGAACACGATCCGCAATGCACCGGTATCGGTGGCGGACAACGCCTCCGGGCCCAGATCGAGGATGCGGCGCAGCATGGTCGGGACGAGTACGACCATGTCGGCGTGATGCTCGGCGAGCTGGTCCAGGGCGCGGCGGGCGTCGAACCTGCCGTGCAGCACGATCGTCGACCCCAGATTCAGCGACAGGATGAACTGCGAGAGCGCGGTGCCGTGGAACAGCGGCGCGCACAGCAGCACCGTCTGTCCGCGCCGCAGCGGCACCCGGTCGACGAATTGCGCACCGGCCAAAGGCGATTCGACCCGGCGCGGAGCGCCCTTGGGTGTCCCGGTGGTGCCGCCGGTGAGCAGGACGAATCCGCCCTGCTCGGCCGGGACGGGCGCACGGTCCCCGGTGTCGGGGCCTTCGGTGTCGAGCCGGATGACGCCGTCGGCGATGGTCTCGGCGAGCGCGGCCAGGCTCGGGTCGAGAACCAGTGCCGCGACCTGCTCCCTGGCCAGCACATCGCGCAGCTGCGCCGCGCCGAACCCGGTGTTGAGCAGCACCAGCCGGGCGCCGAGCTTGCCCGCGGCGGCCATGGTTTCGACCAGGCGCCGGCCGTCGGGGCAGAGCACGCCGATGGTGTCGTCGGCGGTGATCCCCGCCGCGTGCCAGCGGCCCGCGATCGCGTCGGTCCGCCGGTCGAGTTCGCCGTAGCTGATCCGGTGGGCGCCGTCGACGAGCGCGATCCGGTCGGGCGCGCGACGGGCCGAGGTGAGGATGCCGCCGGCGATCGGGCCGTAGGTGCGCATCGCGCGGGCCGTCCGGACGAGCCGGTCGGGGCGCCGCAGGTCGATCAGTCCGGCGCGCTGCATGGCGTGCAGCTGCCGCGCCGTGGTGGCTACGGTGTGCGTCCAGGTCATCGCGAAACTCCTTGTCGGCGGGCGGTATCGGGCCGGATCAGCACAGCGTCGGCCCGGGATCGGCGCCCGCGGTCACCGCAAGCAGCCAGGCGACGGTGCCGAGCTCGGGCACGATCTCGGCGCTGATGTGCTCCGACATCGGCACCCGGAACATGCGCATGTTCACCCCGCGCGCGCAGTAGTCGGCGGCGATGCGGTCGATGGCGAGTTCGGCGGGCAGCAGCTGGTCGGTGGTCGAATGCCACATGAGCAGCGGGATGTCCGGGGTGTTCTCGGGACGGCCGAAGCTCGCCGCGGCGAGCCCCTCGTGCGCGGCGGCCAGCGCGGCGGCCGGATCGGTCAGATAGTCGGCGACCGGGCGCAGCAGCGTGGAGCCGACCGCGGTGTAGAGGCAGCGGTCCTCGAGATCGCGCGCGACCTGCTTGCCCTCGGGCGTGAGATAGGTCTGCAAGGCCTGGTCGAACTCGGGATATTCGCGCGCCAGACCAAGAATGGCCAGCCAGCCGGTGAAGTTGGCCTGCGGCTGGGCGCCGGAGATGGCGAACGGCGCGATCGCGACCTTGTCGCCGGGGATGCCGCCCTGCGCGCTGGCCCGCAGCGCGAGCTCGGGCGCGTAGCCGCGGTGCTGCTCGGCCGCCGACGCGGAGGAGTTGCCGCCGCCGGAGTACCCCCACAGGCCCACCGGTGACGCCTCCAGACCGAGGCCGCCGCGCTGGGCCGCCCGGATGCCGTCGAGCACCATCCGGCCCTCGCTCGGGGACATGATCGTGTTGCGCTTGCCGTCGAAATCGGTGACCACCACCGCCGCGCCCGCCGCCAGGAACTGGCCGATCAGCGCGACCTCCTTCTGGATGCCCGCGCGCAGCGTGTACGAGGGATTGCACTGCTGGCCGAGGCTGTCGATCGCCTCCTGATACGAGATCAGCGGGCGCGCACCGGGACCCAGCCAGGGGATGCCGGGCATCAGCACGGTGGTCGCGGTGGTGATCGGGTTGTCGCGGGCGTCGGTGCTGCGGAACAGGAGCTGGGTGGTGTGCACCGGGACCGGGATGCCGAGCGCGTAGGTCTGCACGATCCGGCTGCGGATCACGTCGCCGTTGGCGTAGGCCGCGATATCGGCCGGATCGGCGTACCAGGGGTCCTGCTGCGGGGTCGGCAGTGGCACGACCGCCGGATAGACCTGTGCCTCGTTCGGCAGCGGGGGGAGCTGGAAATCCTCGGCCCCGGCGGGACTCGCGGTCATCGCCAGCACGACGGCCAGCAGGGCGGGCACGCCGAGGCGCCGGGATCGGTGGGTGGCCGTGCTGCGCTGCATGGCATCTCCTTCGGTAGGTGATCCCGATTACAGCAGGTTCTCTTGTTAGGAACAAGAGTTCTTGTTCATATTGCGCGATCGGTAGGCTGAGCTGCGTGACGTCGACCGAGAAGAGTCCAGTTCGTTCCCGGCGCATCCAGGGGCTGGACGCCGAGCAACGCCGCGCCCGCAGGCGCGAGCAGATCCTGGCCGCCGCGTTCGAACTCATCGCCGCCGAGGGCTACGTCAACACCGCGATCGAGCAGATCTGCCAGACCGCCTTCGTCGGCAACAAGGCCTTCTACGAGCTGTTCGACAGCAAGGAGTCCTGCTATCTCGCGCTGCTCCAGCAGCTCAGCGAACGCGCCCAGGCCGAGGTCGCCACGGCGCTGGCCGAGTGCGCCGGCGGTCGCGACGAGGTGGTGTCGGTCGTCCTCGCCGCCTTCGCCCACTCCCTCGTCGACGACCCGCGCGTCGCCCAGGTCACCTTCGGCGAGGCCAGCGGCATCTCCGCCAAGGTCGAACAGCAGCGCCGCACCAACCGTCGCTGGGCCGCCCAATTCCTCGAAACCCTCTGGCGCGAATACGGTTTCGTCCCCGCCACCGGCATCGGCCTCGACCTGCACGCCCTCGCCGTCTCCACCATCGGCGGCCTGTTCGACACCGTCGCCGACTGGCTGCACAGCACCGGCGCAGGCACCACCGGCGACATCGACACCCTCATCCGCGACCTCACCGCATTCACCGACATCGTCCATTTGGGACTGGCGGCCGCGGCCGCCCGGTCAGCGGACTGAGGCCGACTGGTTCAGAGAATCTCGATCTGGGCGGGATCCGGCAGGATTCGAGGCCGATCGTCGGTGTACCAGGCGTACTCGATGCCGCTGAGCCAACCATTGGCGACCCACAGGATGAGCTCGCCGACGGGAGCCCCGTTGGAGTCGGTGACGGCTCCGTTGGCGAATATCCCATCGGCGGAGTCGACCGCCTGTTGAGGCCCCGGCAGCACAGCGAGGTCGACGCTCGGCGACCCGACACCCCACGTGGCGACGACCTGGGTGTACGGGATCTGCATCAGGTATTCGCCTGCGCCGGTGCCGCCGGCTGACAGCAACTTGGTGACAATTCCGGATTCGAGGTCGGTCAGAGGTCGTGGCTCAACGGGGATGCTGCTCATCGGTCTCCTCGTGGTCTGGGAACTGTCCTGCGCACCGTCGGACGCTCGCTGAGCTGAGACTCAGCCGAGTACCACCACTGCGCAGGCTGCGAGGAACAGGGCCTGGAGGGCGGTGCGGGCGGGGAGGGGCATGGATTTGATGCCCAGGTCGGCGTGGGCGGCGCGGATGTTGGCGGGGAACATGGCCAGGAGCAGGGCGAACAGGCAGGCGGCGGACAGGGGGGCGGTGGCGGGGATGAGCAGGCCGATGGCGCCTGCCAGTTCGAGGACGCCGGTGAGGGTGACCAGGGCGGCCGCGTTGGGGAGGCGGGGCGGGACCATGGCGATCAGGGCGGTGCGGCGAGGCTCGAGGAAGTGGGCGCTCGCGGTGAGGGCGAACATGGCGGCCAGGCCGAGGGCGATCGCGCGGGGCCAGGAATCCAGCCAGGACACGTCGGTGAGCAGGCCGATCAGCCTGGCCAGGGCGGTGACGACGGTGAGAACGATGAAGGGGGCCATGGGAACTCCTCGAAGCGGTGTCGACTGGTCTGCTGCCAATCTTGACACTGGAAAGATTGACACCGAAAGTCGAACTTGTCAATGACAAGTTTGTGCGTCAGGATCGAGGCATGACCAAGACCGGGTATCACCACGGGGATCTGCGGGCGGCGCTGCTCGACTCGGCGGCCGAGCAGATCGCGGCCGAGGGCGTCGAGGCGGTGTCGCTGCGCGCGCTGGCGCGCCGGGCGGGGGTCTCGCACGCCGCCCCCGCGCACCACTTCGGCGACCGGGCAGGCTTGTTCACCGCCCTGGCCATCGAGGGATTCGACCTGCTGGCAACGGAATTGGTGGCGGCGGGGGAGGACATGCGGGAGGTCGCGGTCGCCTATATCCGCTTCGCGCTGAGCAACCCGGGCCGGTTCGACATCATGTACCGGCGCGAGGTGCTGCGCGCGGACGACCCGGACTTGCTCGCCGCCCGCGCGCGGTCGGGTGCGGCGCTGCGATCGGGGATCGCCGAATTGCAGTCCGGGCAGTCGCCCGATCGGCAGCGCTCGACGCGGCTCGCCGCCTGGTCGCTGGTGCACGGATTCGCGACGCTGTGGCGGGAAGGGGCGCTCGACGGGTCGGAGCTGGCGTCGTCGGCGGATCCCGAAGTGCTGGCGCGCGAGATGCTCGCGACGGTGCAGTTCGACTGACGGCACAGAGATGGTCGGCCCGATGCCGTGCGCCACCACGACGCAGATCCGAACGCCAGACGCGCTGAACGGGATTCGCGCTGACCCGGACTCGCGCTGACCGGGATTCGCGCTGCCCCGGATCCGCGCTGCCCGAGGTCCGCTTCGGGGCCGGGTCTGCGCTGGTCCAGACCTGTGTCGGCTACCTGGGCGGCGCTCCGCCGGGACCCTGACCGCCCGGCGGCGGGGACCCCGCCGAGCCTCCACCGGGCGGCATCCCGGGAGAACCGTTGCCGGACTGGGTGTTCTGCGACTTCGCGGCGACACCGACGGTGAGGGAGACAGCCATGGTGGTGGCCGGGGTCCCGGTGACCGTGGCGAGTTCGGCGTCCCACCCGTCGCCGAAGACGTTGTCGGAGGACAGGGAGACGCCGGACATGTTCCGGATGCTCGCCGAATAGCCGGAGTCGGCGGCGAAGACGGCCTCGCAGGAATCCTGCGGGAGGGCGATCTGGGAGGTGAGGCGGGCGTTGTCGCCGGCCACGGCGGTGGCGAGATCGTCGTAGACCTCGAAGTGGATGTGCGGCCAGCGGCCCGCGTAGCAGGCGGGGAAGATCGAGGTGAAGCGGACGGTGCCGGTGTCGTCGGCGACCTGGACGCCGCGCAGATAGTTCTGGTCGGTGACGCCCTCGCTGTAGAGCGAGTACCGGCCCTCGCGGTCGCAATGCCAGACGTAGACCGCCATGCCCGCGCCCGCCGCGCTCGTGGTCAGGTCGCGCAGGTTCAGCGTGAGGGTCATCGGAACACCCTGGGCCACACCGGAGTACGCGCCGAAACTGGTGGTGAGGTCGGAGCGGACCACGCCCGATTCGATCAGCACGTTGGGTCCGTTGGAACCGTCACCCGGGTACGGGCCCGCCGTCTCCTGCGGCGCGGCGGCGGGGGTGGCCGAGTCGGTGGTGGTGGCGGTGGTTCCCGTGACGCCCGAATCGGTCGCCGAGGCGCAGGCCGCGGCGGCGGTCGCCACGCCAGCGGCGCCGATCAGGCCGAGGATCCGCCGTCGCGACATGACCCGCAGGTCGTGCCCGAGTCCGAGATCGTGGTCGTCCATCGCTACTCCTTCGCTCGTACCGTGTCCTCGACGACGGTAGGCGCGGGCGCTGCGCCGGAACTGGGAGGACGCTGGGCGTTCGCTGGGAGCCCGGCGCTCAGTCGGTGACGTACCCGTTGAGGCTGTCGCGCAGGTCGGTGAGGATCGCGCGGGCGGCGGTCAGGCCGGTGGTGTGCCAGACGCTGTCGTCGACGGCGAACACGCGCCGATCGGTCGAGGCGCCGAGCTCGGTGAACTCGTCCGAGCGCAGCACCCGCCTGCCGTGGTCCTCGCCCGGCTCGCCGTCGAACATCACGTAGATGATGTCGCCCTCGGCCTTGGTGGCCAGCTCCGCGGTGGTGATGTCGTAGGAGGTGCCGCGCTGTGCGGTCGGGCGCTGCACGCCGACATCGGAGAGCACCTGGGCCGCGAAGGTCTCGCTGCCCTGCACCTGGGTGGCGTCGGCGGTGAAGCGCAGCACCGAGGCCTGCGACTGGCTCGCGTTGAGCGCGGGGCCCAGGTCGCGCGCCTCGGTGAGGTAGTTCCGCAGGGCGGCGTCGGCGGCGTCGCGGCGGCCCATCCCGGCGGCGTAGGCCGCGAAGTCGGACTGCCAGCTGCCGCCGGACCCGATCAGGACCGTCGGCGCGATCGCGCTCAGCGCCTCGTAGCCACCGGCCGGGGCGACGTCGCCGAGGATCAGGTCGGGCTTCAGTTCGGCGATGCGCGCCGGGTCGGGCTGACCGATCGGGCCGACGCTGGGCACCTTCAGCACGCCGTAGCCGAGGTACATCGGCTGCGAACGCTCGCCGTCGAGGGTGACCGCGCCCGCGACGCGCTCCCACAGGCCCACCGCGCAGGCGGCGTCGAGCGCCGAGCTGGTGAGCACCACGATGCGCTGCGGGTCGGCGGGGACCTGCGTGGTCCCGGCGGCATGGGTGACGGTGCGGGTCGCGCCTGCGGCGGGATCGGGAGCGCTGGGCAGCGGGCACGCGGTCGCGGTGTCCCTGGCCACGCCGACGACACCGGCACCGGCGATATTGGTGGTGGTCCGGATGATCGTGCTCGCGTCGTCGTGCTTGTCCGCGCAGCCCGCGCTGACCACGGCGACGCACACCAGCGCGGCGACGGCGAGGACGCCACGCGAGCGGACGCGAACGCCCTGCTCGGCGGTGCGACGGAATCGGGTGCGTACTCGGGCGCTCACCGGCATGCGCACGAGGGTACTGCGTGGCGGGCGGGCCCGGCGCCGCGGGTTCGCGGGCCGGAGTCAGCGTCGGCTGGCGCGCCGGAACCCGATCGCGGCCGGGACCGCGAACAGCACGATCGCGCCGAGACACCACACCAGGGTCAGCGTCAGCGGCCGGGCGATGGGCCCGTGATCGGCCAGTCCGCGCATGGCGTCGACGGCGACCGACATGGGCTGGTTGCGCACGATCGGCTGGATCCAGGTCGGGAACGCGATCAGCGGGACGAAGCCGGTGCTGAAGAACATCATCAGCGAGGTGAGGATGGTGATGCCCTCGACCAGCGTGGCTTTCGCGGTGTAGACGGCGATCGCGGTGACGATGGTGGCGAAGGCGAGGCCGAAGAGCACCGGGATCAGCAGGAACACGACCGCGGCCAGCAGACCCTGATGGAAGCGGAAGCCGAGCAGCATGCCGACGAGCACCACGGCGATGGTGCCGAGCACGATCCGGCAGCCCTCGGCGAGGACGCGCGAGGCGATCCCCGAGGCCCGGTGCACCGGCAGCACCCAGAACCGCGCGAGCAGACCGGCGTCGCGTTCGCGCCCGAGCATGACTCCGCTGGCCACGGCACCGGAGAGCGCGCCGACGATGGCGACCATCGGCACCGAGCCGTAGAGCGCGTCGTCGCCGGTGAACTTCTGGATCTGCCCGCCGACGACGATGTCGAGCATGATCAGCAGCAGGCACGGGATGAGCAGGGTCTCCAGCAGGGTGACCGGGTTGCGGGCCCAGCGCAGCAGCAGGCGCTGGGTCTGGATCAGGGTGTGCCGGACCAGCGCGCCCGGCGAGGTCTCCGAACCCGCGGTTGACTGCTCGGTACGAGCGGCAAGCAGCGCCATCACGCCCTCCTCGAACTCAGCCGGATGGCCAGTGGGGTACAGATCAGCAGGATCGCCGCCAGCCACAGCAGCGACGGGAGCATCAGCGACCAGCTGACCGTGCCCGCGTTCCCCGCGGTGTCCCCGGCCAGCGCGCGCAGGACGGTCGCGAACTGCGAGACCGGCTGATTGCGGACGAACCACTGGATCCACTCGGGGAACTGGCTGGCCGGCGCGAGCCCGGTCGAGAGCATGCCGAAGATCAACGGCGGCAACACCAGTGCCTGGGTGGTGGCCTCGGGACTCTTGGACACCGTCCCGATGACATCGGCGCCCAGCGTGAACGCGATCCCGATGAGCAGCGAGAACGCCAGGAACCCCAGGGTGTGCGCGGCGTCGAGCCGGAAGCGGAAACCGATCACGTATCCGGACGCGACGGCCGCGGCCAGTGAGATCAGCAGCCGGAAGATGTTGGCCGACATCCGCGCCGCCACCGGCACCAGCGGACGCAGCGGCATCGCGCCGAACCGGCGGTTGAGCCCGGCCACGGCGTCGGTGGCCGAGCGGAATGCCGCCGAGATGGCGGTGAACGCGGCGGCCTGCAGGATCACCAGCGGCATCATGTACTGCGCGTAGCTGCTGAACCCGTTGCCGGAGAACATCATCACCGTCTTGAGCGGGATGTAGAAGCTCGCGGTGAAGGCCGCAGGCGCGACCACCGAGGCCAGCACCTCGCCGGTCTTGACCGAGGGCACGATCAACCGGGTGGTCAGCACCCACCACTGCTGCACTGTGTCCGGGGCGGCGCGGAAGTCCGTGCGCCAGGTGGTGGCGGTCACGACACGGCCTCCTGCGCCGTCTCGGTCGTGGCGAGGTGACCGGTGAGCTGGAGGAACACATCGTCGAGCGAGGGGCGGCGCAGCGCGATGTCGACGAGCTCGACCTCGGCGTCGTCGAGGCGGCGCAGTGCCTCGGCGAGGGTCTTGGCGCCGTCGGGGGCCGGGATGGTGATCCGGTCGGATTCCGGGGTCAGCGCGGCCAGGTTCTCGGCGGGCAGCAGCGAGCCGAGCGCGGCGACGATGGCGGGCATCTCCTCCAGGTCCAGCGGCACCACTTCGCAATAGCTGCCACCGGTGCGGTGTTTGAGCTCGTCGGCGGTGCCGGAGGCGATCACCACGCCGTGGTCGATGACGATGATCTGGTCGCTGAGCGCGTCGGCTTCCTCCAGGTACTGGGTGGTGAGCAGGGTGGTGATGCCCGCGGTCTTGAAGCTGCGCACCAGGTCCCAGACGCCCTGGCGGCTGCGGGGATCCAGACCGGTGGTCGGCTCGTCGAGGAACACCACATCCGGCCGGACCACCAGCCCGCAGGCGATGTCGATGCGCCGCCGCATGCCGCCGGAGTAGGTGCCGACCCGCCGGTTCGCGGCGCCCTCCAGGTCGAACTCGGTGATCAGCTCCCTGGCCCTGGCGCGGGCCGCCGGTTTGCGCAGCCCCATCAATCTGCCGAACATGACGAGGTTCTCGTAGCCACTGAGCATGTCGTCGAGCGCGGCGTACTGCCCGGTCAGCATGATCGATCGGCGCACCGCGGCCGGGTCGGCGACGACGTCGTGCCCGGCGACCACGGCCCGCCCGCGATCGGGCGTGATGAGCGTGGACAAGACGTTCACCATCGTCGTCTTGCCCGCGCCGTTGGGACCGAGGATGCCGAGCACCTCGCCGGGCGCGGCCACGAAGTCGACGCCGCGCAGCGCGTCGACCTCGCCGAAGGACTTCTCGATCCCTTCGACGACAACGCCGCCGCCGGTGGAGGTGAGGGTGGGGCTCGGTGCGACGCTCATGTCCGGTCTCCTGCTTCCATGTGGTCATCCAGCACCGGCGAGATCACCGACAGTGCGAGGGGATTGGTCAGCTCGTCGTGCGTGGTCTCGACGTCGTGGGCGACGATCGAGCCGGTCACGTAGGGGCGCCAGCCGTCGGGGCCCATCCATTCGCCGGGGTCGACCGCGGCGGTGAAATAGAGGACGTCGCCGTCGTAGACCGGGCGCTGGTAGCCGGTTCTGGTGCCGGCGGAGGCGTTGTAGGAGCCCGCCATCCGCTCGATGGTGGCCGCGTCGACGAGTTCGACGCCGCCGAGTTTCGCGGTGATGAGCTCGGCGGCCTCCTGCGCGGTGGCCTCGGCGGGCACGTTGTCGATCCCGAAGATCGAGCCGAAGGTGTTGATGAACGCGCCCGGCGTGAGCCGCTCGATGGTGTCACCGTCTATATCGGCGGTGTCGGTGTCCAGCAGCGCCACCACGCCGACCCGCTCGCCCGCCTCGGCCAGTTGCACCGCCATGGCGTGCGCGATCAGTCCGCCGAAGGACCAGCCGAGCAGGTGGTACGGGCCGTGCGGCTGGACCGCGCGGATCTCGCGCACATACCGCCGCGCGAATTCCTCGATGGACCGGGCCGAGGGTTCGCGGCCGCTGAGATCGGGCGCCTGGAGGCCGTAGATCGGTCGGCCCGGTCGCAGCCGCTCGGCGAATCCCAGGTAGCTCCACGACATTCCGGAGGACGAGTGGACGCAGAACAGCGCGGGTTTGTCGCCGCCGAGGCGGATCGGCAGCAGAACGTCGAGCCCGAGCCCGGTCGATCCGGCGCCCGCGGGTTCGACCGCCGCGAGCATCGCCGCGGCTTCCTCGGCGGACGCGCGTTCGGCTGCCGGGGATTCCGCGAAGCGCGCGGCCGCGGCCAGCGCCTCCGTCCACAGCTGGGCCAGCTCGGCGACGTCGTCGCGGTCGAGTAGCTCGGCGGGATAACCGAAGTCGGCGCGCAGCCGATCGCCGAGCACCATGGCGTTGATGTCGATGGCAGCCATGACCGGGACCGTGGCGTGTTCGCCGACATCCAGATCGCCGAACTCGTCGGTGGGCAGCCAGCCGAGACCTTCCAGCCCGGCCGGGATCTCGGCGGCGGTGTGCCTGCCGAGATAGTTGACGCAGATCTGGCCGGGCAGCCGTGCGGGCAGCTCCGCCGCGGTGTCGGGATTCAGGTAGCGCAGCAGCCCGAACCCGATGCCCTTGTCCGGCACCGACAGCAGTTCGTGTTTGACCGCGCGGATGGCCGCACCCATCGCCGGGCCGCCGGCGAACGCGTCGTCGATATCGATCTCGGCCAGTCCGAGCCGGACCGGGTACAGGTTGGTGAACCAGCCGATCGTGCGGGACAGGTCGGCGCCGGGCACGACTTCCTCCTGCCTGCCATGGCCTTCCAGCCGCAGCAGCGCGGACTTCTCGTCCACCCCGCGCCGGGCCCGCCAGCGCACCAGCGCCAGGGCGAGGGTGGCGAACAGCGCGTCGGTGACACCGCCGTGGAACAGGCCGGGCAGTGTGGTGAGCAGTGCGGTCGTGACGTCTTCGTCGACCTCGAGGTCGACGCGGCGCACGGTGTGGGCCTGGTCGACGGCGGGATCGAGGTGCCTGGTGCCCAGCAGCGGGTCGGGGCCGTCGACGATGTCGCGCCAGTAGCCGAGCTCGGCGCGGCGCCGGTCGGAGTGCGCGGCCTCGGTCAGCGCATAGGACCAGCGCCGCATCGAGGTCCCGGTCTCCGCGAGCACCGGTGTCGCGCCCGCCGACACCTGGGCCCAGGCACCGATCAAGTCCTGCACCAGGATTCGCCACGACACGCTGTCGATGGCGAGGTGGTGGGCCACCACGATCAGCCGGCCGGGCCGGGTGCGCGAGCCCGCCGCGCCGACCGGATCGAGCCAGACGAACTGGAGCACGACGCCGTCGGCGGGATCGAGCCGGTTCAGCGCGGAGTCGAGCTCGCTGCGCACGTCCTCGCGCAGTTCGGTCGGTTCGGCCGCGGCGTCGATCTCGGTGCGGTGCACCAGGGCATCCACCTCGATCGTGCCCGGTTCGGCCACCCGCAGCTGCCAGCCGTCCTCGTCGGACCACAGCCGCGCGCGCAGCATGTCGTGCCGGTCGATGACGGCGGTGAGCGTGGCGACGAGCGCCGAGCGCTCGATGCCGACGGGCAGTTCCAGCACCGCGGTCTGGGCGAAGCGGTCGAAATCGCCGCCGCGCTCGATCATGTACCGGACGATCGGGGTCAGCGGCAGGTCGCCGACCCCACCGCCGGGCAGCTCCTCGAGCGCCTCCACCGCGCCCGCGGCGTCGACGGCCGCGGCCAGCGCCGCGACGGTGCGATGCTCGAACACCTGCAGCGGTGTGCAGTGCACGCCACGCAGTTTCGCCTGTGTGACCAGCTGGATCGCCAGGATGCTGTCACCGCCGAGGGCGAAGAACGAATCGTCGACGCCCACCTGGTCGCGGCCGAGCAGTTCGGCGTAGACCTCCGCCAGCACGTGTTCGGTGGGTGTGCTCGGCGCCAGGTACGGCGCCTCCTCGGTGACGAACACCGGGTCCGGCAGGGCCTTGCGATCGAGCTTGCCGACGGCGTTGACCGGGATGGCGTCGAGGACGACGAAGGCGGCGGGCACCATATAGGCGGGCAGGCTGTCGGCGGCGACGGCCCGCACGCGCGCCAGATCGAGATCGGCGCCGGGCATGCGGACCAGGTAGGCCGCCAGCGCCGTCGCCCCGGTGGGACCGGGAACACCCAGTGTCACCGCGAGATCGACGCCGTCGATGCCGCCGAGTACCGCGTCGATCTCCCCGAGCTCGATGCGCTGACCGCGTACCTTCACCTGGAAGTCGGTGCGGCCCAGGTATTCCAGCGTCAAGCCGAGCTCCGGCGGGATGATCCAGCGCACCAGATCGCCCGTGCGGTACAGGACTTCGCCGGGCGCGCCGTAGGGGTCGGCGACGAAACGGGCGGCGGTCAGGCCGGGGCGGGCGTGGTAGCACCGCGCGGTGGCGGTGCCGGTCAGATACAGCTCACCGGCGACGCCGACCGGCACCGGCCGCAACCGGTCGTCGAGCACCAGCACGGCCGCCCCCCGGATCGGCGTGCCGATGGTGACCGGCGCGGTGGTGGACAGCGGCGCGGAACCCGTTGCCCAGATGGTGTATTCGGTCGGACCGTACAGATTCACCATGCGCCGTCCGGTGGCTCCGCCGCACCAGCGCCCGACCAGATCGGGGCCGATCGCCTCGCCCGCCACCGCGAGCACCCGCACGCTCGACACCTCGGCGGGATCGATGGTGGCCAGCGCGGACGGCGTGATCACCATGTGCGTGACCGCCTCGGCGGCGATCAGCTCGGCCAGCGGCGCGCCACCGAAGACCTCGGGCGGCGCGATCACCGAAGCGCCGCCGCAGCCGAACGCCATCAACGCCTCGAAGATCGACGCGTCGAAACTCGGCGAGGCGACCTGGAG
Source organism: Nocardia sp. NPDC050718 (assembly GCF_040654235.1). Classification (NCBI taxonomy): domain Bacteria; kingdom Bacillati; phylum Actinomycetota; class Actinomycetes; order Mycobacteriales; family Nocardiaceae; genus Nocardia; species Nocardia sp. NPDC050718. The sequence continues at coordinate 1,947,181 of NZ_JBFAHQ010000001.1, forward strand.
GACCCGGGACCGGTCGTCCAGGCCGAGATCGGCGCGCTGGGCCGCCACCAGATCGGCCAGGCCGCGATGGGTGACGGTGACGCCCTTGGGCGTTCCGGTGGACCCGGAGGTGTAGATCATCCAGGCCGGATTCTCCGGCCGGATCGGTGCGGGGAGCTCGTCGGCGGTGAGCGCGGCGTCGTCGGCGGCGCGCAGCCGGGCGACGATATCCGGGTCGTCGAGGACCAGCCAGCGGGTGGTGTCCGGCAGGCTCGCGCGGTACGCGGTGAGCGTGAGCCCGACGCGGGCACCGGAGTCGGTGAGCATGTGGTCGATGCGCTCGACCGGATGCTTCGGGTCGACCGGCAGGAACGCGGCACCGGCCTTCGCGGCCGCCCAGATGCCCGTGTGCAACTCGGCGCAGCGGGGCAGGCCCAGGGCGACAACGGTTTCGGCGCCTGCGCCCGCGTCGATCAGCAGGCGGGCCAGCTGGTTCGAGTGGGCGTCGAGCGCGCGATAGGTGGTCGTGGTCCCGGCGACGAGGGCGGGATGGTCGGGGTAGGCCGCGGCGGTGTCGGCGAGCAACCGGGGCAGCGTGACGGTGCCCGCGGTGGCGGGGCCGCGGACCGGAATCAGTTCCGCGCGTTCGCCCGCGTCGAGCAGGTCGATATCGGCGACCCGGATGTCGAGGTCGGCGAGCACGGCCGTGAGGACGCGTTGCCAGCGGGTCACGAACGCGGCGACCGTGCCCGCGTCGAACAGGTCGGTCGCGTAGGTGAGTACGCCGTCGAGACCGGCGGGTCCGGTGTCGGTGAATCGCTCGCGCAGATCGAGGGTGAGATCGAAGGCCGAGGCGTCGCGGTCGAAATCCTCGACCTCGAACCGCACTCCGGCCAGTTCCAGCACCGGCTCGACGAAGTTCTGCAACGACAGCGACACCTGGAAGATCGGGTGGTGGGCGGTCGAGCGGGTGGGGTCGAGCGACTGGACGAGCTGTTCGAAAGGCACATCGGCGTGGGCGAACGCGTCGAGATCGGTGGTGCGGACCTCGGCCAGTACCTGGCGGAAGCTCGCGCCGGGGTCGATCGGCGTGCGCAGCGCCAGGGTGTTGACGAACATGCCGACGAGGTCGTCCAGCGCCGCCTCGCCGCGTCCGGCGACGGGAGTGCCGACGACGACATCGCCGGTCCCGCTCAACCGCGCGAGCAGCACCGCGAGCGCGGCGTGCACGATCATGAAGACGCTGACATTGCCGTTCGCCGCGGCCTCGACCAGCGTGCGGTGCACCTGCTCGTCGATCGCGAAGGCGAGGTCGGCGCTGCGCATCGTCTGCACCGCGGGGCGCGGCCGGTCGGTGGGCAGTTCCAGGGCGTCCGGTGCGCCGGCGAGGGTGTCGGCCCAGTACCGGATCTGCCGCGCGGCCACGGATTCCGGGTCGGTCGCGCTGCCGAGGAGTTCGCGATGCCACAGCGCGAAGTCGGCGTACTGCACGGTGAGCGGGGCCCGGGTCGGTGCCGCGCCCGCCACCCGCGCCGAGTAGGCGGCCACCAGGTCACTCGCGAGCGGGGCCATCGACGCGCCGTCGGCGCTGATGTGGTGCACCACCAGGACGACGACGTGCACGGGGACCGCGTCGCCGACCAGCCGGAACAGCCCGACGCGCAGGGGCGCTTCCCTGGTGAGATCGAACCCGGTGCCCGCCAGCTCGGTGATCCGCGCACGCAGTGGCGCACCGTCCTCGGTGTCGAGCACCGGCATGGGCGGGGTGGCGGCGTCGATCCCGACGACCACCTGACGCGGCCCCTCGGTATCGGCCGGATAGCGGGTACGCAGGCTCTCCTGCCGCGCGATCACATCGGTGAGCGCCAGGCGCAGTGCCTCGATGTCCAGGTCGCCGGTGAGCCGCAGGGCGATCGCGATGTTGTAGGCGGCCGAGCCGGGGTCGAGCTGGTTGAGCACCCACATTCGCTGCTGCGCCGGCGAGAGCGGGACCCGGTCGGGGCGCACCCGCGCGGCCAGCGCCGGGCGGCCGGGACCGCCCGCGGCGGCGGGGACCACGCGGGACGCCAGCTGTGCCACGGTCGGCGCGTCGAACAGATCGCGCAGGGCGATGGTGGAACCCAGCGCCGAGTTCACCCGGGCGACAACCTTGGTCGCGCTCAGCGAGTTGCCGCCGAGCTCGAAGAACGACTGGTCGACGCTCACCTGCTCGGCTCCGATCACCTCCGCGAACACCGCGGCCACCGCCGCCTCGGTCGCCGTCCGTGGCGCGAGGTACGGGCGCTGGGCCGCCGCGAAGTCCGGCACCGGCAATGCCTTGCGATCCAGCTTGCCCACGGGCGTGAGCGGAATCTCGTCGAGCACGACGACATACGCGGGCACCATGTACCCCGGCAGTTCCGCCGCGACGGCCGCGCGCACCCGTTCGGTCTCGAGGTCGACGCCGGGTGCGGGCAGTACATACGACACCAGCACGGTCGCCCCCGCCGGTCCGGCGCGCCCGATGGTCACCGCGTACTCGATCTCCTCGTCGCGTGAGAGCACCGCGTCGATCTCACCGAGCTCGATCCGCAGGCCACGGATCTTCACCTGGAAATCGCTGCGCCCCAGGTACTCCAGGGCGAGCGCGCCGTCCTCGACCACCCAGCGGACCATGTCGCCGGTGCGGTACATGCGGTCACCGGGCGCGCCGTACGGGTCGGCGACGAACCGGCTCGCGGTCATCTCGAACCGGTTGAAATAGCCGCGCGCCAGCGCAGGCCCCGCCAGGTACAGCTCGCCCGCGATACCCACCGGCACCGGCCGCAACCAGCCGTCCAGCACGACCACCGCGGCACCCCGGATCGGTCCGCCGATGGTGATCGGCTCGCCCGCGACGAGTTCGGCGGGACCGGTGGCCCAGATGCTGAACTCGGTGGGGCCGTACAGGTTCACCATCCGGCGTCCGGCCGACCACTTCTCGATCAGCTCGGGGGTGGCGGCCTCACCGGCGACCGAGAGCACCCGCAGATCGGTGAGTTCGGCCGGTTCCATGGTGGCCAGCGCCGACGGGGTGATCACCGCATGGGTGACCCGCTCGGCCCGCAGCAGCTGTTCGAGTTCGCCGCCGCCGTACACCTCCGGCGGCGAGACCACGAGCCGCCCGCCCGCCGAGTGCGCGGTGAGCATCTCGAAGACCGAGGCGTCGAAGCTGGGCGAGGCGACCTGCAGCGCGCTCGCCGTCGGGTCCAGCGCCAGTGTTTCCCGTTGCGCGGTGGTGAGATTCGCGATGCCGCGATGACTGAGCAGCACCGCCTTCGGCTTGCCGGTGGAGCCGGAGGTGTAGATCAGGTAGGCGGTGTGGTCGATGTCGATCGGGCCGCCGCGCTCGGCGTCGGTGATCGGCGCGTCGGAGACCAGCATCACCCGGCGCAGCGTGTTCAGGTCGTCGAGCAGCAGCCAGTCGATGGTGCCGGGCAGTGTCTCACCGGTCGCGGTGACGGTGACGCCGATCGGCGCCTTCGAGTCCTCGAGCATGTGCTCGATCCGCTCCACCGGATAGCTCGGGTCCAGCGGGACGAAGGCCGCGCCGGTCTTGGCCAGCGCCCACACGGCCACCACCGATTCCAGCGACCGGGTGAGCGCGAGCACCACGAACACCTCGGGGCCGACCCCGCGGCCCAGTAGCACCCGGGCGAACCGGTTGGACCAGGAATCCAGGTCGCGGTAGCTCATCCGCAACTCGCCCGCGCTGACCGCGACGGCGTCGGGATCGATGCGCGCGCCCGCGGTCAGGATCTCGGGCATCGTCCGCATCGGCACAGAGGGCAGCCCGCGGACCGGCGCCAGCCGCGCCAGTTCGGTGTCGTCGCAGTACTGCACCTGCGACACCAGATCGTGCGGATGCGCGGCGAGCTGACCGAGCAGCCGGACGAACCGGTCAAGCAGCGACTGCGCCGCGGTGGCGTCGAGCTGATCGGCCATGAACTTCACCGAGATCCGCAGCGCGTCACCCGCGCCCTGCTCGCCGCGCAGCGGGATCACCATGAGATTGAGCGGATACGGCGTCGCGTCGGTGCCCTCGACGTCGAGCACCCGCATCCCCGCGATGTCCAGCGCCTGCGACAGCGCCTCCCGGTCGATCGGGTAGGACTCGAAAACGGTGAGGGTGTCGAACAATTCGGCCAGCCCGACCGCGCGGTGGATCGCGGCGAGGCCGACGTGCTGATGGTCCATCAGCCGCGCCTGTTCGGCCTGCACCCGGGCCAGCAGATCGGACACCTTCTCGGCGGGGTCGAGGGTCACCCGCACCGGGACGGTGTTGATGAACAGCCCGACCATCTCCTCGACGCCGGGCAGCTCCGGCGGCCGTCCCGACACCGTGCTGCCGAACACCACGTCGGTGCGGCCGGTGAGCATGGCCAGCAGCAGCGACCAGCTGGTCTGCACCAGGGTGTTCACCGTCGCGCCCGCCTCGCGGGCCGCGCCTTCGAGCTCGGCGACCGTCGCGGCGGACAGCTCGCGGGTGACCATCGCGGTCTCCGGTGAGGCGATCCCGGCCAGGGTGGGGACCGCGCGCGTCGGGGTGTCGATCCCGGCGAGCGACTGCTGCCAGGCGGCGAGCGAGGCGTCGGTGTCCTGGTCGGCGAGCCAGGCCAGGAAGTCACGGTAGGAGCGGGCGGGCGGCAGCACCGACGGATTGCCCGCGGTGACGTAGAGCGCCAGCAGTTCCCGCACCAGCAGCGGCGTCGACCAGCCGTCGAGCACCAGGTGGTGATTGGTCATGATCAGCCGGAAGTGGCCGGGCGTGGTGGTGACCAGGGTGAAGCGGATCAGCGGGGGACGGGTGAGGTCGAAGCGGGTCAGCGCGTCGAGGGCGATGATCCGGTCGAGTTCGCGGGTGCGTTCCGCGTCGTCGGCGACATCGGTGAGATCGATGTCGGCCCAGTGGATCTCGGCGTCGGCGAGGACCAGCTGACGCGGGCCGTCGTCGGTCTCGACGAACGCCACCCGCAGGTTCTCGTGCCGGTCGACGAGGGCCTGGGCCGCGGCGCGCAGGCGGGTGGTGTCGACCGTCCCGGACAGGGTGAGCATCGACTGCACCGTGTAGCCGTCGGCGGTGTCGGAGTCGTAGAGGGCATGGAAGAGCAGGCCGTACTGGAGCGGCGAGAGCGGCCACACATCGGCGAGATTCGGATAGGCCTGTTCCCAGCGCTCGATCTGCGGCTGATCGACGGTGACCAGCGCGAAGTCCGACGGGGTGCGGCCACCGGCGCCGTCGGAGCGCGCGTGGTCGGCGAGCGCGCGCAGCGCGGCGGTCCACAGCTCGGCCAGTGCGTCGACGGCGTGCTCGTCGAGCAGTCTGCTCGCATAGGCCCAGGTGACCTCGAGCCCGGCGTCGGTCAGCACGGCGTTGATGTCGACGACGGCGGCCAGCGGGGCCCGGTCGTCGTTGGTGGCGGCGAACCGGCGCGGCATCCACGGATCGTCGCCGGTCACCGCGCGGCCGAGATAGTTGAAGCTCAGCTGGGGTGTCGGGGCGTCGGCGAGCGCGGCGGCGGTGTCGCTGTTCAGGTACCGCAGCAGGCCGTAGCCGACACCGCGATCGGGCAGCGACCGCAGCTGTTCCTTGGTGGCCTTGATCGCGGACCCGGCCGCCGGGCCACCGGCGAAGGCGTCGGCGAGATCGATGCCGGCCAGATCGACGGCGACCGGGTACACGCTGGTGAACCAGCCGACCGTGCGCGCGACATCGGCGCCGGGCAGCAGCGACTCGTCGCGGCCGTGGCCCTCCAGGGTCAGCAGCGCGCCGGTGCGGTCGCGCCAGCGGCACACCGCCATCGTCAGGGCGGCGAGCAGGACATCGTCGGCGCCGCAGTGGAATCGCTCGGGCACGGTGGTGAGGACGGCGTGCGCCAGCTCCGGCGGCACCGTACTCAGCCGCTGCGCCATGGTGGCGACGACGTCGACGGCCGGATCGAAGGAGATCGGCGCGGTGGCGAACGACGGGTCCGGCATCGCCAGGACGCGCTGCCAGCCCGGCAGTTCGCCGGCGCGGGCCGCGGCATCGTCGGCCTGGCTGTGCGCCCAGCGGCGGAAGGAGGTACCGACCGGCTCGAGCGTGCCGCCGAAGGCGGCGGTCGCCAGGTCCGGCAGCAGGATGCGCCAGGAGACGCCGTCGGTGACCAGGTGGTGCAGGACCAGCCAGCACAGTGGGGGAGCCGCGTCGCGTTCGAGCAGCACGAACCGGGCGACCGCGCCGACGGTGGGATCGAGCCGGTCCGCGGCGTCGGCGAGGGCGCGGTCGACGGCGTCCTCGGTGTCGGCCCCGACCACATCGATCAGCGGGTCGGCCGTCACCGAACCCGGTTCGGCGACAACCCATTCCCAGCCCTCAGGCGTGCCGCGCAGCGTCGACCGGAGCAGATCGTGGTGATCGAGCAGCGCTTGCACCGCCGTCGCTAGTGCCGCGCGGTCGATGCCGTCGGGCAGGCCGATCAGCACCGCCTGGCCGTACCGGCCCCAGGGGTCACCGTGCTCGACCATCGCGCGCACGATCGGCGTGAGCGCCACCGGACCGACACCGCCACCGGGCAATTCGTGCACCACGTGCACCTCGGTGTCGGCCGCCACCGCGGCCAGCGCGGCGACGGTCTTGCGCTCGAACACATCCCGCGCACTGAACGCGATACCGGCGGCCTTCGCCCGCGACACCAGCTGGATGGAGACGATGCTGTCTCCGCCCAGCGCGAAGAAACTGTCGTCGACGCCGACCGATTCCAGGCCGAGCACCTCGGCGAACAGGGCGGCGAGCGCTTCCTCGCGCGGGGTCGACGGCGCCCGGCTGGCGACGGCGCGCGCGGTGAAATCCGGTGCGGGCAGCGCCTTGCGATCCACCTTGCCCAGCGGTGTGAGCGGGACCCGGTCGAGCACCATGACGACCGAGGGCACCATGTACGCCGGAAGGCTCTCGCCGACCGCCGCTTTCACGGCCTCGGGATGGACCTCGGCACCGGGTTCGGTGGTCACATAGGACACCAGGGCGGTCGCGCCCGCCGCGGTCTCGACGCCGAGGGTGAGCGCGAAATCGATCTCGGGCAGCCGTTGCAGCGCGGCGTCGATCTCGCCGAGCTCGATCCGGAAGCCGCGCACCTTCACCTGGAAGTCGCTGCGGCCCTGGTACTCCAGCACGAACCGGCCGTCGTCGTCGTGCCAGCGCACCAGATCGCCGGTCCGGTACATCCGTTCCCCTGGCGCGTGCGGATTCGCGACGAACCGGCTCGCCGTCAGCCCGGTGCGCCGGTGGTAGCCGCGGGCGACGCCGGGGCCGGCGAGATACAGCTCGCCGACGGTGCCCGCCGGGACCGGACGCAGCCAGGGATCGAGCACCAGGCCGGTCACCCCGCGCACCAGGCTGCCGATCGTCACCGGCGCGTCGGGGACGAGGGGACCGGTGAGGGTGGTCGTCACGGTGGTCTCGGTGGGGCCGTAGCCGTTGAGCAGCGTGCGGCCCGCCCACTTGGCCACCAGCTCCGGCGGGCACGCGTCGCCGCCGACGACGATCGTGCGCAGGTCGGGCAGGGTCGCCGGATCGAGCGAGCCGACGACGGCCGGGGTGACATTGAGATGGGTCACCCGGTGCGCGCGCAGCACCTGCGCCATGTCCTCGCCCGCGTACGCCGAGGGCGGCACCACCGCCAGGCTCGCGCCCGCCGCCAGCGTCACCAGGATCTCCTCCACGGAGATGTCGAAGCTCGGCGAGACCGCATGGGCGACCACGGCGGCGGCGTCGACCCCGAACCCGGCGCCCGAGCTCGCGACCAGATTGGCCAGGCCGCGATGCGAGACGAGCACGCCCTTGGGCAGACCGGTCGAACCGGAGGTGTAGATGATGTAGGCGACCTGATCCGGCCGCACCGGGGCGCGGCGCTCGGCATCGCCGATCGGCCCGGCGTCCTGCGCGGCGATCCGCGCGAGGGTGGTCTCGTCGTCGAGGGTGAGCCAGTCGACCCGGTCCGGCAGCGATTTCCGTGCCTGGGCGACGGTCAGCCCGCTGACCACGCCGCTGTCGTCGACCATGTGCTCGATCCGGTCGGCCGGATAGGTGGGATCGATCGGGACGAACGGCGCGCCCGTCTTGGCCACCGCGATAGTCGCCAGCACCGAGTCCGCCGAGCGCGGAATCGACAGGGCGACACCGTGTTCGGGGCCCGCTCCGGCGGCGATCAGGACCCGGGCCAGCCGGTTGGTGTAGTCGTCGACCGCGCGGTAGGTCAGCGTCTCGTCGGTGCCCCAGCGCAGGGCCACCGCGTCCGGGTCGAGCGCGGCGCCCGCCGCCAGGATCTCCGGCAGCGTGCGGATGTCGACCCCGGCCGGCCCGCGCGCGGGCACCGAGACGGCCTCCTCGGCGGGCGAGAGGACCGGCACCGCCGACAGCGGCGCCTCGGGTCCGGCGACCAGGAACCGGTGCAGGAACCGCAGGAAGCGCGCGTGATGCGCCGCCAGGTCGGCCTCGCTGTACAGGTTGCCGTTGCCCTGGAGGTCGATGTGGGTGCTCTCGCCGCCGACGCCCGGATACAGGTTGACGAACAGGTCGTCGATCAGGCCGGAGGTGAGCACGTGCAGCCGCCCGACGACCGGGCCGAGCGCGATCCTGGTGTCGACCATCATCAGATTCACGGCCGGGCCGAACGAGGTGGCCTCGTCCATCGCCCAGCCGAGATCACGGACGATGTCCTCCTGGCGGTAGCGCTGGCGGCGCAGCGCGCCGGTCAGCTCACCCTGCACGGCGAGGATCGCCGCGCCGACGGTCGTCGTCGGGTCCAGGGTGACCCGCAGCGGGACGACATTGGCGAGCATGCCGCCGGAGCGGCGCAGCGTCGCGGAGGTCCGGGCCGACACCGGCAGGCTCAGCACCACTTCCGGCGCACCGGTCATCGCGGCCAGATAGGCGCCGAACGCGGCGACCACCGTCGGCGCGACGCCCGAATTCACGGCGGCGGCAACGGAATCCAGCAGGGCGGCGGTCTCGGTCGGCAGCGCGCCGGAGACCCGGTTGGGGTGGCCGTCGACCTCGGCGTCGCGGCCCGCCAGATTCACCGGGTCCGCCATCGCGGCCAGGTGCTCGCGCCAGTACTCGCGGTCCGCGCTGAACCGGTCCGAGGTGCGGTAGGCCAGATCGGCCTCGACGATCTTCTGCAGCGGCTCGGCCTTGGCCGGCGGCGCCTCCCTGCCCTCGACAGCGGCGTTGTACAGCTCGCCGGTGCGCTGCACCAGGGCCAGCGCGCCCATCCCGTCCAGCACGATGTGGTGCATCCGCGAGTACCAGAACCAGCGGTCGTCGGCGACCCGGATCATGGCCAGCCGGACCAGGCGGTCGCGCATCACGTCCAGGGGCGCGGCGTACTCGGCGCGCATCCACGCGTGCGCGGCCGCGACCGGATCGGGCTCGGCGCGCAGATCCAGCTCGGCCATCTCCTCGTCGAGGGAGAGGTCGACGAGCTGATGGGGTTGTCCGTCGATGTCGATCAGGCGCAGATAGCCGGTGCCGAACTCGCGACCGGTCTGCCGCACGACCCGCACCAGCAGATCGTGGTCGACGGGACCACTCAACTCGACGTATTGGGCGATGGAGATGGGGGTGTCACCCGCGATGTGCTGGGCGAACCAGATACCGCGCTGGGCCGCGGACAGCGGGAAGGCACTCTCGGAAGGCTGGGTCATGAGCGGACCTGCGTTCTCATGTCTGGAGCTCGGTATTCACCTGTGTGTCCCCGACCGGCGGGTACTACCTCCTGAGGTAGTACCCGCCGCTGCGTACTGCGCTCTGATCCATTCTGGACCTGCGAGGACCAGACCGGAATGGGTTCAGGAGACAGCGCGCAGATCGGCGGTGGACAGCGGCGCGTCGGAGCTGACCAGATAGCGCTGCAGGGTCGAGCGATCGTCGAGGACCAGCCAGTCGACGACGTCGGTCAGTTCGGGCCGGTCGGACCGGGTGGTGATGCCGAGATAGGCGCCGAAGACGAACTCGTCGTCGGCGACGGCGACGGGGACGGCGCCGATCTTGCGCACCGCCGCCTCGGCGACGATCGCCTCGGTCGCGGCGTCGACCGCCAGGGCGATCCGGGCGCCCGCGGTGGCGCCGCGGCCCAGCAGCAGGCGCGCCAGCCGGTTGGCCCAGCGATCCAGATCGGCATCGGCGAGATGACCATCGGTGGCGATCGGGGTGGCCTGCCGACGGGGCAGCTGGATGACGTTGTCGGCGATCGCGGTGGTGGTCATCGTGCTCATCGTGGGTCCCCTTGGCGCTGGTAGGAGGTGCTTTTCGGTACACCTCTACTGTCGTCGCCGGGCGGGGTCTCCGACAGCGACCCCAGCGTTGGGGAGCGGCCTCCCAGGGGGCGGGTTTACCACCCCAAGGTGGGTGAACCCGGTGGTGGGCGTGCTCGTTGCCGCCACCGGGGGTCGGGAGGTCAGCCGAAGCCGATGACCTCGATGTCGCGGTTTTCGTTATCGCTTGCGATCAGCAGCAGGGAACCCGCGGCGGTGGTCAACCGCACGGACCTGGTTTCCGGTGCCACGCTGATCGGCACCACCGATCCCGCGCGGCCGGTCTGCCGGTCCCATGTTCGGAGGGTGTAGCTGTCGTCCGAGGTGAGCATGATGACCTGGTCGGCGAGCAGCGCGGCCGCGGCGGGGTATCGCGCTCCCCTGTCGAGCAGTGACATGTCGAGTTCGGTGGACCCGGCGCCGTCGGCCGCCGACAGGACTTCCCATCGATCGGGCAGCGGGTACCCGTCCGGGTGACGGGAGCTGATCAGGGCATCGTTGTCCGCGGCGCGCACCTCGACGTCCGTGCGGCTCGAATCGACGATGGTCGATGTCAGGGCGGCATTCGGTGGCAGGAAGAGCTCGGTGTCCGCGCCGTCCTGGACGCAGGTGATCCAGACGAAGCCGCTGTCGAGCACGCGAACCTGGGGCGAGCCGGACGATCGCACGTATGGCGTGGGAAAACTGCGCTTGTCGCGGACCTCTCCGGATTGCGGATCGAACACGGTGACGGCCACCGTGGCCGTGTCTCCGGTGCCGCAGGTGGCGGCTCGGTAGATGGCGGTCACCGTCGCGACGACGCGCTGACTGGTAGCGGTGCATCCGGCCGTCTCGGCAGGGGTGGTCCACTGGCTGCGGCCGGTCCTCGCGTCGTACCGGGTCACCGTCCCGCGAGCGGTGGTGGTGGCGAGCAGATGTCCGCGAACTGTGAAGTCCGAGTCGCGGGTGAAGGCCGTTTCCGTCCAGAGTTTATCGCCGGTGACGGAGTCGAAGGCCATCCAGCCGCGCTTCTCCCAGTAGGTCAGCACGACATTCTCGCCGCGGACCGCCATGGTCTTCTGCGGCAGGTTCCCCACGTTGTCGGATCGGACGCCGAGGCGCCGGTAGTGCCAGCGTTCGGCACCTGTCACGCCGTCGTACGACGTGACACCGTCCCTGGTCGAGACGACGAATCCGGTTCCGGTGAAGACGATTCGAGTGTCCTCCGGAAAGCGCGAGAACGGGAGCCGGAAGCGGAACTTCTCCGGCCCCAGCGCGGCGGGTGCGGCGGTGTCCGAGCCGGGATCGGTGGTGACGTGATCGATCGAGGACGAATCGTCACCCAGCCGGAGTGCGACCCCGGCGGCGCCGAGCACCGGCACGATGCCGACCACCAGGGCCACGGCGAGCGCCGAGCGCCCGGGCACCGGGGCGGTCGGTGTCGCGACCAGGACGAAGATCAGCACCGCGCCGAGGAGGACGAGGACAAGCCCGGCGATCGCGGCGGGCACCCGTGGCGTGACGACGAAGACCGAGGTCAACCGCTCATACGTGGACGGGATGTGCGCGGTCACCGCGAACACGACACCGCCGATCAGCACCGCCAGCAGCGCGAGCACACCACCCGCGGTGAAATCCGCGGCGCGCTCGTCGCCGCGTCGTCTCCGGACCAGCACGACCAGCCCGAGCAGCACCACCGCGCCCGCGAAGACCAGGGCTCCCAGGACGAGACGGCGGGGGAAGTCGCCGGTCTCGGCGTAGTCGTCGGACGGCACCGGAATCGGCGCGGCGGCGAACTGGCTGTAGAGCGCCAGCGCGATACCCCCGGCGACCAGCACGGCACCGGCCAGACCCGCCAGGACCGGCCAGGGCGAGCGCGCGGGCACGGTGGACTGATCGTCGGACATGTTCCCCCCGGATGAGAATCGATCCGGCACCCCCACCAGGTGCCGGATCGAGACTAGCGCCCGCGGTGGCGGCGCGGAAAACGCGCCGCCACCCGCTCAGCGCGCGTTGCCGCCGATGCTGAAGTGGGCTCCGGTGGGGTCGGTGAGCCCGGCCAGGCGGCCGTAGGGGGTGTCCATCGGCTCGAAGACGATCGCGCCGCCGAGGGTCGTGGCCAGTTCGGCGGTCTTGTCGACGTCGTCGGCGCCGAAGTAGGCCGTCCACGCGCCGGGGATGCCCTCGGGGAGGTGGCCGGTGGCGTCCATGACGCCGCCGCGCATCGGCGAGGTCGCGTGCAGGGTGGTGTAGCGGAACTCGGGGGAGTCGGCCACGACGAAGGTGTCGCGCCAGCCGAAGACGTCGCGGTAGAAGGTCAGCGAGGAGTCGTAGGCGCGGGTCATCAGCTCGAACCAGGACGGGACGCCGTCGTGGTTGCTCCAGACGCCGTCGGCGACATCGCCGATCGCCTCGAAACCGGGGAACTCGCCTGCCTGCCAGACACCGACGCCGACGCCGCCGACGTCGGCGAGCACCGCCATCGTGCCGAGCTCGCCGACCGCCATCGGCTCGACGAAGATGTTGCCGCCCGCGGCGCTCGCCTTCGCCGTGGTCGCCGCGGCGTCGGCCGAGGCCAGGTAGACGGTCCAGCGGTCGGGGTACGGGTCACCGGCGTCGGGGACCCGGCTCATCGCGCCCGCGACGGCCTTGCCGTCCTTGCGCAGGGTGGTGTAGCCGCCGAATTCCTCGCCGCCGCGTTCGGCGGTCCAGCCGAACAGCTCGCCGTAGAAGGCGATGGCGCGGTCGAGATCGGCGGTGTAGAGATCGACCCAGGTGGGATCACCGGGTTGCTGGGCGATGGACATGGCGACTCCTCGGCTGTGGGGTACTGGCTCGACAGAGACGGTGGCGGGGCGTGCCCACCGTCATCGATCATGACGCCGCGACACCCGAAAAGTCATCGCCGACAACCGTTGCACCCGCGCGACCTGCGGAGGAAGATCGAGAACGGCGCGGGGCCGACACGCCGTCGGCCGTCTACGGCGCGCTGAATACGACACAGAGTAGGACCCGCGCGGAATGCTGCGGCAGCACGGTTTACGATTCACACCAACGCATGCTGACCGTCGTCTGCCTCTGACCGGAGGACGGAGGGCCTGCGAGTGACGTACAGGCATCTTCAGGAGGATCAGTGACTGCGGTAGAGCCCAGGCCAGTCCCTCAGTTGGAAGCGACTCGACCGTATCCCGCTCGGACCGGGCCCAAGGGCTCGTTCCTGTACAAGGCGGTCACCACCACCGACCCCAAGGTGCTCGGCACCATGTACCTGGTGACGGCGATCAGCTTCTTCCTGGTCGGTGGTCTCATGGCGCTGCTCATGCGCGCCGAGCTGGCGCGCCCGGGTCTGCAGTTCCTCTCGCCCGAGCAGTTCAACCAGCTGTTCACCATGCACGGCACGATCATGCTGCTGTTCTACGCGACGGCGATCGTGTTCGGCTTCGCCAACATCATCCTGCCGCTGCAGATCGGCGCCCCCGACGTCGCCTTCCCGCGACTGAACGCGTTCAGCTACTGGCTGTACCTGTTCGGCGGCACCATGGCGACCGCGGGCTTCGTGACCCCCGGTGGCGCGGCGGACTTCGGCTGGACGGCGTACGTGCCGCTGACCGACATCCTGCACTCGCCCGGCGTCGGCACCGACCTGTGGATCCTGGGCCTGGCCGTCTCCGGTCTCGGCACCATCCTCGGTGGTGTCAACATGCTCACCACCGTGGTCTGCCTGCGCGCGCCCGGTATGACCATGTTCCGCATGCCGATCTTCACCTGGAACATCGCGGTGACCTCGGTCCTGGTGCTGCTGGCCTTCCCGCTGCTGACCGCGGCGCTGTTCGGTCTGGCCTACGACCGCCACCTGGGCGGCCACATCTACGACCCGGCCACCGGCGGCATCCTGCTCTACCAGCACCTGTTCTGGTTCTTCGGCCACCCCGAGGTCTACATCATCGCGCTGCCGTTCTTCGGCATCGTGTCCGAGATCTTCCCGGTTTTCAGCCGCAAGCCGATCTTCGGTTACACCACGCTGGTCTACGCGACCCTCGGTATCGCGGCGCTGTCGATCGCGGTGTGGGCGCACCACATGTACGCCACCGGCGCCGTGCTGCTGCCGTACTTCTCCTTCATGACCTTCCTCATCGCCGTCCCGACCGGTGTGAAGTTCTTCAACTGGATCGGCACCATGTGGCGCGGCCAGCTGACCTTCGAATCACCGATGCTGTGGTCGATCGGCTTCCTGGTGACCTTCCTCTTCGGTGGTCTGTCGGGCGTCATCCTGGCCTCGCCGCCGCTGGACTTCCACGTCACCGACTCGTACTTCGTCGTCGCGCACTTCCACTACGTGCTCTTCGGCACCATCGTGTTCGCCACCTTCGCCGGTATCTACTTCTGGTTCCCGAAGATCACCGGCCGCATGATGGACGAGCGCCTGGCGAAGTGGCACTTCTGGACCACCTTCGTCGGCTTCCACACCACCTTCCTGGTGCAGCACTGGCTGGGCGCCGAGGGCATGCCGCGTCGCTACGCCGACTACCTGCCCAGCGACGGCTTCACCACGCTGAACACGATCTCCACCATCGGTGCCTTCATCCTGGGCTCGTCGATGCTGCCGTTCGTGTGGAACACCTTCAAGAGCTACCGCTACGGCGAGGTCGTCACGGTGGACGACCCGTGGGGCTACGGCAACTCGCTCGAGTGGGCCACCACCTGCCCGCCGCCGCGGCACAACTTCTACGAGCTGCCGCGCATCCGCTCGGAGCGTCCGGCGTTCGAGCTGCACTACCCGCACATGGTCGAGCGCATGAAGGCCGAGGCGCACGTGGGCTGGGGCTCGGGTAAGCACGCGACGCACGTCAGCGAAGGCGCACTCGCCAAGAAGTAAGAAACACCGGAAGACCAGGGTGTGCACCTGCTGGGTGACCAGCAGGTGCACACTCTTTTTGTGGGTAATCGAACGGAGCAGATCGACTTGGCCGACACCACAGTTCTCGTGACCGTCACCGGCCCCGACCGACCCGGCGTCACGTCCGTGCTGCTGGCGACGCTGTCACGCCATCAGGTGAGCCTGCTGGACGTGGAACAGGTGGTCATCAGGGGCAGGCTCACCCTCGGCGTGCTGGTCTCGTGCCCCAACGACCCCGAGGCGCTGCAGGACGAGCTCGAAGAGGCCATGAACACCGTCGGCATGCAGGTCGACGTGTCGGTCGACGCGCAGATCGGCAAGCCGCCGATGTCGACGCACGCCGTCGTCGTGCTCGGCGCGCCCGTCACCGCGCACGCCTTCAGCGCGATCTCGCGCCTGCTGGCCGGGCTCGGCGCCAATATCGACACCATCCGCGGCATCGCCGACTACCCGGTGACCGGCATGGAACTGATGGTCTCGGCGGCCGACTCCGGTGCCGACACCGACGCGCGGCTGCGCACCGCGCTGGCCGACATCGCCGTCGCCGAACAGGTCGACATCGCGGTGGAACGAGCCGGGCTGGCCCGCCGGGCCAAGCGGCTCATCGTCTTCGACGTGGACTCCACGCTGATCCAGGGCGAGGTCATCGAGATGCTGGCCGCGCACGCCGGCGTCGAGGAGCAGGTCCGCGAGGTCACCGAGGCCGCGATGCGCGGCGAACTCGACTTCGCCGAATCGCTGCGGCAGCGGGTGGCCACGCTCGAGGGCCTGGACGAATCGGTGATCGAGCAGGTCGCCGACCGGATCGAGCTGACCCCCGGCGCGCGCACCACCATCCGCACGCTGCGCAGGCTCGGCTTCCGCTGCGGTGTGGTCTCCGGTGGGTTCCGGCAGGTCATCGAGCCGCTCGCGCACGAGCTGGAACTGGACTTCGTGCAGGCCAACACGCTCGAGATCGTCGACGGCAAGCTCACCGGCCGGGTGATCGGCGAGATCGTCGACCGGGCGTTCAAGGCGACCGCGCTGCGCAAGTTCGCCGCCGAGGCGGGCGTGCCGATGGAGCAGACGGTCGCTGTCGGTGACGGCGCCAACGACATCGACATGCTCAACGCGGCCGGGCTGGGCGTGGCGTTCAACGCCAAGCCCGCGCTGCGCGAGGTGGCCGATACGGCGCTGTCGCACCCGTACCTGGACGCGGTGCTGTTCATCCTCGGCGTCACCCGCGACGAGGTCGAGGCGGCCGACGCCCGCGACGGCGGCGTGCGCCGGGTTCCGCTGCTCGGCCGGTAGTCCTGGCGCGTCGCGACCGGATCGGCCCGGTCGCGGCGTTAGCCTCCAGCGCAGGGTGTCCTTCGGCGTTGGGAGTGTGCCATGCGGAAAATCCTGTTCGCGGCGTGCGCGGTGGCGATGGTGGTCTCCGGGTGCGGTGCCGACGACGACACCGGGGATCTCTCCTCGACCACGATCGAGCTGCCCACCACCGCGCCGCAGTCCGCGGCGGGCCCGGTGGAGGTGGACCAGACCTTCAGCGGGAGCACGGTCGCGCTGGGGCTCGGCCAGCTGCTGCTGGTCCGGCTGCCGCAGAACCCGGACGACACCGAGTCCTGGTCGCCGGTGAACATCGAGCGGGGCGTGCTCGCGCCGGAGCCGCCGCAGGCCGACGGGGCCAGCACGCTGTGGCCGTTCCGCGGTGTCGGGCCGGGGACCTCGACCATCCAGTTCGTCTACGGTCCGGCCAGTCAGCCGCCGATCGAGCCGGGACCGGAGTTCATCCTGACCGTGCGGGTCGCCTAGCGCCCACGTCGCGGTGTCCGCCCGCCTCGATAGGCTTGGCCGCAGTGGCGTCGAGCGGATCGGGTGTTGGGTATGGGTAGCGGGGAACTGAGCGGCGTGGAGACCGAGGCGCCGGCACGCGACGACGCGGCCGAATTCGCGCTCCGGCACGCCGAACTGGCGCGCGGCTACGGCGGCAACGGTGACCCCGACGACCCGGCCATGGTCCAGGCGATGCAGATGGTGCTGCACATCCCCAAGGCCGACCCGCCCGCACGCAGCGCGCTGCTGGAAGCCGCGGCGGCCGCGGCGGTGGCCGTGTGCCTCGATCCGCGATCCGGGCCGGGCGGGGAGTGGGAACCGCGCTACCTGGCGTGGAAGCGCTCCCGGATCAGGAAGGTGGCGCGGCGGGCGCGCGGTGCGCAGTGGATCGCGGCGGGCGCGGTCGACGGGGTGACCGTCGAGGTCGACGGCGCCCAGGCGCGCGCGTTCGTGCCCGGCCCGGTGGGCGCGATCGATCAGCGGATCCGCAAGTTGCAGATCGGCGGCACCGACCTCGACCACGACGAGCCCGGCCCGCCGGACCCCGAACTGCCGGTGCTGTGGGTGAACGCGGCCCTGGAGATGTCGGTCGGCAAGGCCGCCGCCCAGGTCGGCCACGCGAGCATGCTGCTGGCGGGCGCGTTGCCGGTGGCCGCCGCTGCCGACTGGGCCGCGCACGGGTTCCGCTGCGCGGTCCGCGACGCCGACGAACGACTCTGGCCCGCGCTGGTGGCCGAGGTCGCCGCCGGACGCGCCGTCGCCGTCCGCGACGCGGGCTTCACCGAGGTGGCGCCCGGTTCGATGACGGTGATCGCGGTGCCCGCGCGGGCCTGAGCGGGCGCGCTACGCGCTCCGAATTCGTCGTTCTCGCGGCGGATTTCGCGACCCGCCGCCCGGACTCGGTGTATCTGGAGGACCCTGGGGGTATACGTACACGACGGCTGGGGCATCGAGGGCGTAGGGAGGTTCCGCGATGGTGACGACGATTGTGGTGATCCTGATCGTGTGGGCGGTGCTGTCGGTGCCGATCTCCTTCGTCGCCGCGCGGATGCTGCGCGGCGAGCCCGGCGGGCCCCGCGAATCGGCGTCGACCAGGAACGACGAATCCCACACGGGCCGGTCGTTCCGCTGAGGGCCCCCGTGGGCCAAGATGGAGCGCGTGTCGCAACCCGATCCCGATCTGCTCATCGACTTCTCCGACGTGACCATCCGCCGCTCGGGCCGAACGCTCGTAGGCCCGGTCACCTGGCAGGTCGAGCTCGACGAACGCTGGGTGGTGCTCGGCCCGAACGGGGCCGGCAAGACCTCGCTATTGAGAATGGCCGCCGCCGAGGTCCATCCGACCTCCGGTGACGCGAACCTGTTGGGGGAGACCCTGGGTCGCGTCGACGTCACCGAGCTGCGGCCACGCATCGGGTTGTCCTCGGCGGCGGTGGCCAGCCGCATCCCCGTCGACGAGAAGGTCAGCGACCTGGTGGTGTCGGCCGGGTACGCGGTGCTGGGCCGCTGGCGCGAACGCTACGAGGACATCGACACCGAACGCGCCGTCGACATGCTGGAAACCCTCGGCGCCGAACACCTTTCCGACCGCACCTACGGCACCCTGTCCGAGGGTGAGCGCAAGCGCGTGCTGATCGCCCGTGCCCTGATGACCGACCCCGAACTGCTGCTGCTCGACGAACCGGCCGCCGGCCTGGACCTGGGCGGGCGCGAGGAACTGGTGGAGCGGCTGGGCAATCTGGCCGCCGATCCCGACGCCCCCGCCATGGTCCTGGTGACCCACCACGTGGAGGAGATCCCGCCGGGCTTCACCCACGCCCTGCTGCTCAAGGAGGGCGAGGTGGTCGGGCAGGGGCTGCTCGAGGACGTGCTCACCGCCGCGAACCTCAGCGCCGCGTTCAGCCAGTCGATCGCGCTGGACCGGGTCGACGGGCGCTGGTTCGCCCGCCGGGCCCGGCGCGCCGGGCAGCACCGCCGGGCCTGAGGCCCACTCAGCGGGAACCCTCGGGGCGCGGTGGCACGGTCCGGGCTGAACTGTTTCCCTGGCGAACCAAGCGAGCGTTAGGGTGCAGACAGGCCGATGCGACGGCCGCGGTGGAACGGATGTGGCTCCGGTGAGCCGCCGTTGCGCGGCGGCCGCCGGACCGTCGGCCCTGTGGTGGAGAGGAACGGTATGAGTGAGTCCGGGGTAGCCGCGCGCGACGCGTCGACGGTGATGCTGGTGCGCGACGGCGCCGACGGCATCGAGGTGTTCCTGCAGCGCCGCGTCAGCGGGATGGCCTTCGCGGCCGGGATGACGGTGTTCCCCGGCGGTGGCGTCGACGCCGCCGACGGCACCGCCGACATCGCCTGGGCCGGGCCGGCGCCGGCCTGGTGGGCCGAGCGTTTCGCGACGACCGAGCAGGCCGCGCAGGCGCTGGTCGCCGCCGCGGTCCGGGAGACCTTCGAGGAATGCGGCGTGCTGCTGGCCGGGCCGACCGCCGACACCGTCGTCGACGACTCCGCGGTCTACCGCGAGGCTCGCGGCAAGCTCGAGCGTCGTGAGCTCTCGCTCGCGGACTTCCTCGCGGCCGAGGGGCTGGTGCTGCGCGCCGACCTGCTGCGGCCGTGGTCGAACTGGATCACCCCCGAGGCCGAGCCGAGGCGCTACGACACCCGCTTCTTCGTCGCTGTGCTCCCGCAGGGGCAGATCGCCGACGGTGCCACCTCCGAGGCCGCCCAGGTCGTCTGGGCGACCCCGCAGGCCGCCCTGGCGAGCTGGCGGGCGGGCGAACACGTCCTGCTGCCGCCGACCTGGTCGCAGCTCGACGGCCTGTGCGGATTCGCCGACACCGCGGCCGTGCTGGCCGCCGAGCGGGCGATCACGCCGATCATGCCGCACTACACGCCCAACGCCGATGGCCCGCCGCTGACCGACTTCCCGGACAACGGCCGGTATTTCGCGGAGCTGCCGCAGCTGGGTGCACTGGGCGGCCGGTAGGTTGACCGCATGGCCGAATTCGTCACCCTCGAGCTGCCCGCCGACCCGTCCGCTCGCGGCGTCGCGCTGCTGCGCATCGATCGCCCGCCGCTGAACCTGGTCGATGCCCAGCTGGCCCGTGAGGTCGCCGCGGCGGCCGAGACGGTGGCCCGGCACCCGGGCGTGGCCGCGCTCATCGTCTACGGCGACGAGCGGGTCTTCAGCGCGGGCGACGAGATGACCGAACTCGCCGAGCTCGACGCCGGGCAGGCCGCCGCGATGGCGGCGGATCTGCAGGCGGCGCTGGGCTGTCTCACCAAGGTGCCGCAGCCGACCGTCGCCGCGATCACCGGCTACTGCCTCGGCGCGGGCCTCGAACTCGCCCTCGGCGCCGATCATCGGATCATCGGCGACAACGTCAAGCTCGGCCTGCCGCAGATCAAGGCCGGGCTGATCCCGCTCGCCGGCATCCGCAAGCTCTCGCTGCTGATCGGCGCGAGCCGGGCCAAGGACCTCGTCTACACCGGCCGTTTCGTCGACGCCGAGGAGGCCGCGAAGCTCGGTCTGGTCGACGAGGTGGTCGCGCCCGACCACGTCCTCGACGCCGCGCGCCGGTGGGCCGAGCAGTTCGTCACGGCCGCGCCGCGGGCGCTGGCCGCCGCCAAGGCCGTCTTCGAAGCAGGCCCGCACGCGCACTCCACCGCCGTCACCGAGTGGTCGGCGTTGTTCGACACCGACGACACGCGCACCGGCACCCGCGCCTTCGCCGCCGACGGTCCGAACAGCGCCGTTTTCACCGGACGGTGAGCTGAGACCGGTCAATCGACCAAGTGGAACCGCCGGAAACAAGACCGGCCATTGCGTGCTGAGGGTCTCCTATTACTCTTGGCGGTTATGACGGTCCACCCCGATGACCCGGCGCCGAACCCGCACGCCACCGAGGCCGAGGTCGAAGCAGCGCTGAAGGACACCAAGCTCGCCCAGGTCCTGTATCACGACTGGGAAGCGGAGACGTACGACGACAAGTGGTCGATCTCCTATGACGAACGCTGTATCGCGTATGCCCGCGGCCGGTTCGACCTCGCGGTCGGCCCCGCCCCGCTGCCCTACGAACGGGCGCTCGAGCTCGGCTGCGGCACGGGGTTCTTCCTGCTGAACCTGATGCAGGGCGGCATCGCGAAGAAGGGGTCGGTCACCGATCTCTCGCCCGGCATGGTGAAGGTCGCGCTGCGCAACGCCGAGCACCTGGGCCTGGATGTCGACGGCCGCGTCGCCGACGCCGAGACCATCCCGTACGACGACGACACCTTCGACCTGGTCTGCGGCCACGCCGTGCTGCACCACATCCCGGACGTGGAGCTGGCGCTCAAGGAGTGCCTGCGCGTGCTCAAGCCGGGCGGGCGTTTCGTCTTCGCCGGTGAGCCGACCACCGTGGGCAATTTCTACGCCCGCAAGCTCGGCCAGGCCACCTGGAAGGTGACCACCGAGATCACCAAGCTGCCGTTCCTGTCCGGCTGGCGCCGTCCGCAGACCGAGCTGGACGAGTCCTCCCGGGCCGCCGCGCTCGAGGCCGTCGTCGACCTGCACACCTTCGACCCGACCGATCTCGAGAAGATGGCGAAGTCGGCCGGTGCCGTCGACGTGAAGGCCACCACGGAGGAGTTCGCCGCGGCCCTGTGGGGCTGGCCGGTGCGCACCTTCGAGGCCGCCGTGCCCGACGAGAAGCTGACGGTCGGCTACCGCATGGCGCAGTACCGCGCCTGGCTGGGCCTGAGCTGGCTCGACGAGAACGTGCTGCGCAAGGTCGTCCCGCGCGAGTTCTTCTACAACGCGATGATCACCGGCGTGAAGCCGGGCGCGGCCAAGAAGTAAGTGGGGTACCGCTTCGGCCGCGACGATGTCGCCTTCCTGGGCAGCGCGGCGGGATCCGCCGCGCTCGCCGAGGTCGACCGGCTGGAGCTGACTCCGGCGACGCACCTGCGCGATCTCGAGCAGGTGCGTCGCGCGTCTCCGGAGCGGGCCGCCGCGCTGATCGAGACGGTGCGATTGCGGCGCAAGGCCGCGGTGAAGCTGCCCGGCGCCGCCGACTGGCTGTTCACCGACGACGCGTTGCAGCAGGCGACACCCGCGCTGGTGGCCCGGCACCGGGCGGCCCGGCTGGCCGGTCGGGCCGTGCACGACGTCACCTGTTCGATCGGCGCGGAGCTGGCCGAACTGTCGGCCGTGTGCCCGGCGGTGATCGGCAGCGATCTCGACGAGGTCCGGCTGGCGATGGCCGCCCACAATCTCGGCGCTGTGCCACTGCGCGCGACCGCGGAACAGCCCCCGGAGAACGACCGCACGGGTACCGCCGAGCGAAACGACGCCGCTCCGGTCGCCACCGAGCACTCGTCGACGCGGGGGCGCAACATCGTGTTGGCGAAGGCTGACGCACTCGTACCGACCTCGCGCGACACCGTGATCATCGCCGACCCGGCGCGGCGAGCCGACGGCAGGCGGACCTACGACCCCGCCAAACTCCAGCCCCCGCTGCCCGATCTGCTGGCCGCGTACGCGGGCCGCGACATCGCCGTGAAATCCGCCCCCGGTCTGGACTTCGACCGCCTCGGGTGGGCAGGCGAGGTGGAGATCGTCTCCCTCGACGGCGCGGTCCGCGAGGCCTGCCTGTGGTCGCCCGGCCTGACCGAACCCGGCGTCACCCGCCGCGCCACCGTCCTCGACTCCCGGGGCGGCGCGAGCACGCTCACCGACGCCGAGCCCGACGACATCCCCGAGCGCGCTCCCGGCGCGTGGATCCTCGACCCCGACGGCGCGGTCGTGCGCGCGGGCCTGGTCCGCCACTACGCGGCGAAACACGGTCTCTGGCAGCTCGATCCGCAGATCGCCTATCTCACCGGTGACACGGTCCCGGCGGGCCTGCGCGGCTTCCGCATCGAGGACCGCTTCGAGCTGCGCGAGAAGACCCTGCGCCAGGAACTGTCCCGGCGCGACTGCGGGTCGCTGGAGATCCTGGTCCGTGGCATCGATCTCGATCCCGACGCCCTGCGCAAGAAGCTGAAATTGCGCGGCTCGGTCCCCTACACCTTGGTCGTCACCCGGATCGGGCGGGCGGGCGTGGTCTTCCTCTGCACCGCCGTCGCCCCGTAGGCGTCAGTGCGCGGTCCAGTCGGGCTGGGTGAAGTGGGCGACCCGGGAATCGGTGGGGGAGTGGCCGAGCAGAACGACCGCGCGGAACTGCCACAGCAGGGCGCCGGTGGGGGCGTGGATGGTCATATCAGGGGCGATGCGCATCTGGAGCAGCCCGGTGGCATCCGCCTCCGGGAGATCGCCGCGCAGTTCGTGCTGGAGGGTGGCGTGTTCGGGGCGCACCCAGTGCGGGACGTCCTCGGCGGCGAGCCGGGCGAGGTCGACCTGGTGGACGGAGAACACCTCGTCCGGGTTGGGCCGCAAGGCGTCGATATCGTCGACCGTGACCACGGCCGGGGTGATCGCGAAGCCTGAGGTGGCCGGGAAATCGTCGAGCAGGCCAAGCACATCGGCTGGTTTCGCGGTCAGGTTCAGTTCCTCGCGCAGTTCCCGCAGCGCCGCGACCTCGGCGGTCTCACCGGGCTCCAGCCGCCCGCCCGGCAACCCCCACTGGCCCGCGTTGCGACCGCGGTAGGCGCGCTTCATCACGATCACCGACAGGACGTCGCCGGCGCCCGGCACCACGCACAGCGTCACGCCCGCGCGGCGCATACCGGGGACATCGGGGACGGCGATCCGGGGAAACGCCGTCAATCGGGCCTTGGCGAGGGCGCGAAATTCCTCGATGCCGCGAGGGAGGTACGGGTGGCTCACCCCTCGATCTTGCCCCAGCGGCCGACGAGTCAGGATTCCATCTTCTTCACCACCCGCTGCACCGTGAGCCAGGTGCGGGTGGTGATGTCCTTGCCGTAGGTCTTCTCCAAGCGGGCCATGAAGTCGGGCGTCGCGCCGGTGCTGTTGTCGATGACGGTGAGGAACGCGCGGGCGTCGCGGTCGTAGCCGATGACGCGGGTCAGCGGATCGTCGTCGAACGAGGACAGGTCGGCCTCGCGCATCTCGTGCTTGAAGAAGGTGACCGTCAGGTACGAGCCGCGCTCGTGCGGGAGCCCGTCGAACGGGTCGCGATCGAGCAGTTCGCGCAGCACCCGATGACTCCGGATGATGGTGCCGCCCGGGATGCCCAGTTCAGCGGCGAGGGCCTCCTGGATGCGGTCCTCGAGGTCGGCGGGATCGTCGCCGGTGCGGAACACCAGATTGCCGCTGGTGAGCACCGAGGCGACCTTGTCGAACCCGAGCCCCTCCAGCACCCCGCGCAACTTCTCGTTGCGCATGTTCGGGTTGGTCGGCATGATCCCCCGCAGCAGCGCCGCATAGCTCTCCACGGAGCCGACCGTACCGACCACCACCGACACACACCATCGCAGCGCGCCGCGCCACGCGGTTACGCCTGGGCGGCGGCGTTCTTCTTGCGCTCGATATCGGCCAGGGCGGCCAGGTAGGCCTCGCGCTCCTCGGCGCTGGCGTCCCAGGCCACCTTGCGGTTCTTGACGACCTTGGCCGGCGCGCCGACGGCGATGCTGTAGTCGGGGACGTCACCGCGGACGACGGCGTGCGCACCGAGCACACAGCCCCGGCCCACCCGGGTGTCGCGCAGCACGGTCACCTTGGCGGCGATCCAGGTGTCGGGGCCGATCCGGACCGGGCTCTTCACGATGCCCTGGTCCTTGATGGGCAGGGTGATGTCGTCCATCTTGTGGTCGAAGTCGCAGATGTAGCACCAGTCGGCGACCAGCGTCGACTCGCCGATCTCGATGTCGAGGTAGGTGTTGACGACGTTGTCCTTGCCGAACACCACCTTGTCGCCGATGCGCAGCGAACCCTCGTGGCACCGGAGCGCGTTGCCGTCGCCGATGTGCACCCAGCGGCCGATCTCCATGCGGGCGAATTCCGGGGTCGCGTGGATCTCCACATTGCGGCCGAGGAACACCATCCCGCGCAGCACGATGTGCGGATTGGCCAGCCGGAACTTGGCCAGCCGGTAGTAGCGCACCAGGTACCAGGGGGTGTAGGCGCGGTTGGCGAGCACCCAGCGCAGCGAGTCCTTGGTCAGGAACCGCGCCTGCTGCGGATCGCGGCGGCGGGAACCACGCCAGCGCGCGCTCAGCGGCGCGCCCCACATGCTCGTCACGAAGTACTCTCCCGTCGTGATCGCACCGGGCCAGCCCCGGGGATTCGGTCGTCGGTTACACAGAGTACTTTCGGAGCGCACGCCTACCGTGCGATACCCCGATCATCGGCTCGATTACACAGGGAGATCAGCAGGTGCGAACTCGGACTCGCGTCGCGGCCTCGCTCGCTGCCGCCGGTGTGGTGGCGTTGGCAGGATGCGGCACCGATGTGGACGACATCACCGTCGGCGGCGGAAAGGGCTGGCCCGCAGCCCATCACGACGGCCGCAACGGCGGGGCGAGCCCGGTGACGGGCGCGGACTCGATGACGCTGAGCTGGTCCCGTCCGGTGGGCGGCCCGATCGCCCAGCCGTTGACGATCGGTCCCGAGGGCCAGATGTTCGTCACTTCGAGCACCGGCAACTGCGCGATCTTCTCCTTCCAGATGCCGACCGGCCGCAAGCGCTTCTGCAACCCGCTCGGCCCGTCGACGATCGAGGCGCCGACCGTGGTCGACGGCGTCAGCAATGTCTACGTCGGGGACGACGGCGCGGTGAACTCCTTCAACTACCTGGGCCAGCCCCGCTGGCGCACGCCGGTGGCGGGCGTCCCGGTGGCCATCCAGTTCACCGGCGACGGCCGGGTGCTGACGGTGACCCAGTCCGGCCAGGTCGACATCCTGAGCAGGCAGACCGGCGGCCGCGAGGTGCCGACACTGCAACTGCTCGGTGAGCCCGACTTCCTGCAACTGCCCGGCCTGACCCGCCCGGCCTCCGGCGACGGTCTCGACGACTGCCGGACCGGCGGCCCGCGCTGCGCGGTCGCCAACACCACCGCCGTCGACCCCGAATCGGGCCGGTTCTTCGTCACCGTGTGGGAGCCGGGCAAGGCGGCCGCGTCGCTGCGGTCGATGCGCTACGCCGACGGCAAGGTCGTCCAGGATTGGAGCGCCGACATGCTCACCGGTGGCAGCGCCACCAGCCCCACCCTCTCGGGCGACGGCGACACCGTCTACATCGGTGACAACAGCGGCCGCCTGATCGCGGTGAACACTGACGACGGCAGCACCCGCTGGACGCACGCGCTCGGCTGGACCCCCAGCGGCGGCATCTCCGTCGTCGACGACCTGATCGTCCCCGCGGGCGACGACGGCTACCTGATGGCCGTGCGCGACCGTGGTGACCGCGCCGAGCCCGCCTGGGAACGCAAGGACCTGGCGCTGCGCGGCACACCCGCCCAGACCGCGGGCGGCGTCGGCTACACCGTGGCCGCCATCGGCGCGGGCCTGAGCCTGATCACCTTCGACACCGCCACCGGCAACACCGTCGACTCCGATGTCCTGCCCGGCGCCACCGGCACCACCACCGGCACCTCGGTCGGGCCGAAGGGCGAGGTCGTCGTCGCCACCCGTCTCGGCGAGATCTTCACCTTCGCGCCCGACGCCTGAGCGGGCGTCAGTACGGGTTGGTCCGGTCCGCCCAGCGCGGGCCGACCTCCGCCGCGAGGTGGCGGGGGAAGCAGACGCGGCCCGGGTCGCCGTCGGCGGTGTAGCGCTGCTCCGGGTGGGCCGCCAGCCAGTCCAGCCAGTAGCCCGAGTCGAACGGGACCGCGCCCCGGCCGGAGCGGATGCGCGGCACGCCGCCGGGGTCGACCGCGCCGTACGGTGCCGGGGCGGGGTTCGAGCCGACCAGCATGACGGCGTCGAAGCGATAGTCGGTGCCGTCCCAGCTGCCCGCGGCGGCCAGCGCGTGGTCGCGGGGATAGATGCCCAGCGGTAGGGCCATGGTGCGCACGGTGACTTCCGGCGCGGCCGCGCGCACCGCGCGCACGTTCTGCGCCAGTTCGCGCTGCACGCCGTCGGCGTCCAGGGTCGCGAGATTCGCGTGATCGGCGGTGTGCGCGCCGATCTCGTGGCCGTTGGCCGCCAGCCAGGGCAGCGCCCGCGGGTCGCCGCCGAACGGCTCGTTGTTGACGTAGAAGGTGGCGATCGGCCGGAAATCCGGGTAGCGGGCGCCGAATTCGGCGAGGATGCCCGCGGCGCTGTCCGGGGTCACGGCCCCGCTGTCGGTGAAGGCGAGCTGGCTGCCGGTGGAATCGTCGAAGGTGAGGACGACCGGATGGGTGCCCGCGGGCAGGTCGAGGTCGCCCGCGATGTACTGCGCGGCCGTCACCGGGCGGTAGTTCTCGCGGTACAGCCGGTCCAGCTCGTCGCGGAACTCCGCGGGGGTCTGGTCGTATTCACCGGCCGGGTTCGGCGTGATCTGGTGGTACATCAGCACCGGGACGAATCCCAGTTCGTTGGCGGCGATCTCGGCCGGATCCGGCGGCGCGGGTTTCGTCGTCGCCGCGGCAGGCGGTAGGGGCGGGGGCGGTGCTTCCGGTGTCGCGCAGGCGGTCGCGAGCAGCAGGAGTGCGGGCGCGAGTCGGAATGCCACTGTCGAACCGCCGGTCATCGCGGCGATATTACGCGCAGGCGGAGGTTTTCCCCCGATCTTGCGATAACCCGCAGACGGACTGCCCGACTGCGCCATAGTGGCCTGGCGAACGGTAGTGGAAGTTGGTGCGGGCGTTGGGATTGCGGATCCAGTCGGGCGATCGGCGGCGGTGGGCGACGATCGCCTCGGGTGCCGTCCTCGCGGTGGTCATCGTGGCTCTGGTGGCCGGATTCGCGCTGAGCAGATCCGCCTCGGAGCCGTCGGCCGACACCGTGCCGCCGGTCCTTCAGGTGGCCCCGCCCGATCCCGTGCGCTCCTACCGGGCGCCGATCGTGGTGCGCGGCAAGGCCGTCGACGCCGTACGCGTCGCCGTCGGCACGGACACGGTGACACCCGCCGCCGACGGCAGCTTCGAGCTGTCGGTGCCGTGGGCGCCCGCCGTCGAGGTCGTCGCGGTGGATGCCGCGGGGAATCGGAGCAGCGCCGTCGCCGTCACGGGGGTGACGCTGCCGCGCATGCGGGCGGTGCACGTCACCGCGCACGCCTGGTCGCACGAGGGGTTGCGCGAGGACGTGCTCGATCTCGCGCGCGAGGGCCGCATCGATACCGTGCAGCTCGACATCAAGGACGAGGACGGTGTCGTCGGCTACGACTCCCAGGTGCCGCTGGCCCGCGAATCCGGTGCCGTCGCGGGCATCTACGACGCGCCGTCGGCCCTGCGGCAACTCCACGAGCTGGGCTTGCAGGTGGTCGGGCGCATCGTCGCGTTCCGCGATCCGACCGTCGCCGCGTGGGCCTGGCACAACGGCAGGCCCGACTGGGTGGTCCAGAACCCGTCGGGGCAGCCCTATTCCAGCCACTACGGTCCGATCGCGTTCACCAATGTCGCCCATCCCGACATCCGCCGCTACAACATCGATCTGGCGGTGGAAGCGGGCAAGCTCGGTTTCGACGGCGTCATGTACGACTACGTCCGCCGCCCCGACGGCAGCCTGACCAGCATGCATTTCGCCGGACTCACCGGCACCCCCGCCGACGCCGTCGCCGGCTTCCTCGCCGAGAGCCGCTACCCGGTGCACGCCGCGGGCGCCCACCTGAGCGCCGCGGTCTACGGCATCGCGTCGACCCGCCCCGACGAGATCGCCCAGGACATCCCCCGCATGGCCCGCAGCGTCGACTTCGTCGCCCCCATGCTCTACCCCTCGCACTGGAACTCCGGCGAATACGGCGTGGCCAACCCCAACGCCCAGCCCTACGACATCATCTTCCGCTCCCTGCGCGACTTCCAGACCAGCACCGCGGGCACCGGCGCGACCGTCATCCCCTGGCTCCAGGACTTCAGCCTCGGCGTCACCTACGGCGACGCCGAACTCCGCGCCCAGATCGACGCCACCAACGCCACCGGCATCGACAGCTTCTTCCTCTGGAACGCCGCCACCCGCTACCACACCAACGGCATCCCCCCGGCCTGACTCACCCCACCCAGGTGAGGGCTTCGGGTTCGGCGGAGACGGGGAAGACGCGGACTTCGGCGGGGATGAGGAAGCCGAAGAGGTGGACGGCTTCGCCGAGGGCCTTGTGGTCGGTGACCAGGGCGATGCGGCCCCAGGAGCTGCGGGGGACGCGGACCAGTTTCAGGTCCTGCCACATGGCGTCGAGGGAGTAGCGGTCGAAGTCGGGGCCGAGGATGTAGACCAGGTTGACCGGCTGTTCGTGCTGGAGGGCGGCGTCGATGGCCGGGTCCAGGACCGTGGTGTAGTCCTCGGCGGTGACGGTGCCGGAGGCGCGGAAGCCGATGGTCGCGGCGGGCAGGTCGGGAATCGGCTGCAGGGGCATGGTCGGCTCCTTCGTCGTGGTGGTCTTCCACGGGCGACGGTAGAGCCGGGCCGGGGCCGCGGCGTCATGCGTTGTGGGTGAACTCGAGCTCGGCGCGCGATCCGCGAACGGTCGCGCGCCGTCTCCTACTTCGGGTCGCGCTCGGGCAGCGGCCGTTCCACGATGTCGGGCCTGCCCAGCGAGGTGCGCACCCGGCGCTTGGCGGCCGAGTAGACCTGCGCGGTCTCGGCGGCGACCACGTCCCAGGCGAAGTCGGCGGTGAGCCGTTCGCGGGCGTTGTAGGCGCGGTCCTGGGCGGTCGCGGGATCGTCGAGGACGGCGCGGGCGGCGTCGACGATGCCGTCCACGTCGGCCGGTTCGAAGGAGGCGCCGGTGACACCGTCGATGACGGCCTCGCCGAGCCCACCCGCGGTGGAGGCGATCAGCGGGACCCCCGCGGCCGCGGCTTCCAGCGCGACGATCCCGAACGGCTCGTACCGGCTCGGCAGCACGATGGCGTCCGCGCCGTGCAGCCAGCCCAGCAGCTCGGAGTGCCCGAGACTGCCGACGAACTGCACCGCCCTGGCGACGCGATGCACGCGCGCCCGCTCGCGCAGCCAGTCGAACTGGGTGCCGACACCGGCCACGGTCAGCGTGGTCCCTGGATGCGCGCGCCGGATGCGGGGCAGCGCCGCGATCGCGTCCTGCACGCCCTTCTCGTATTCGAGCCTGCCCACGTAGAGCAGCTTCGGCGGGCCGGAGCGTGGCGCGCGCGGCCGGAAGGTCCACGCGCCGACGTCGATGCCGTTGCGGATCACCGTGATCGGCGCGAGCTCGGGCCCGTAGAGCCGTTCCACCTCGTCCTGCATGGAGGTCGAGCAGGTGATCAGCTGATCGGCCTCGTTGGTCAGCCACCACTCCACCGAGTGGACCTGCTTGTTGACCCGCCCGGACACCCAGCCGCTGTGCCGACCCGCCTCGGTGGCGTGGATGGTCGCCACCAGCGGCACGTCGTAGTACTCGGCGAGCGCGATGGACGGGTGCGCGACGAGCCAGTCGTGCGCGTGCACCACATCGGGCGTCCAGCCCTCGCCGACGCCCGGCTTGCCCAGGGCGACACCGGCGCGGACCATCGCGTGCCCCATCGCCAGGGTCCAGGCGAGCATGTCCTCGCCGAAGTCGAAGCAGGGCGGGTCCTCGGCCACCGCGACGACGAGCACGCCGTCGGCGATGTAGGAGTGCGTGGGGTGGGTGATCGAGTCGGTGCCCGTCGGCCTGCGTGCCAGCACCACGACCTCGTGACCGGCCGCGGCCAGCTCCACCGCCAGGTGATGGACATGTCGACCGAGCCCGCCGACCACGACCGGCGGGTACTCCCACGACACCATCAAAATCTTCATGCGAATCCTTCAGCGGCGGCCGACGGGACAGCGGTCGGCAACCGCCGCGCGTCCAGACCTGGGAAGAATCCGTCGGCCAGGCTCCATCCTGCCGCGAGACGGGCCGCTTTGGCGAACTGGCCGGCCCCGATGGCCTCGGCGAGTTCGCGCACGGCGTGCGCGTGCTCGTGTGCCCGATCGCGGGCGTACCCGGCGGCGGAGTCCTTGGAGACCATGAAGGCCCAGTCGCTGGAGACGGTGAGGATCGCCTCGCGCAGCAACTGGTCGGCGACCGGATCGCGCAGCGAACCGTCGCGGCCGACCTTGTCGAGGGTGTCCAGCGCGAGCCGGACGACGTCGGCGTTGAGCGCGACGAGGTCGGCGACCTGGTCGCCCGCCCACACCCGCCAGTCCTTGCCCGAGCCCCACGACGAGTCGTTGAGCTGCACGGGTTCGCCGACGAAGCCGTTGTCGCGGGCGTCGGCGAGGGTGCCGACGGTGACGCCCGCCTCGGGCAGCGCGCGCAGCACCTGCTCGAGCCACTCGGGCCCCTCGTGCCACCAGTGCCCGAATAGCTCGGTGTCGAAGGCGGCCACCACGAGGGCGGGCCTGCCGATCCGCGCGGACTCCTCGATCAGCCGCGCGCGCACGGTCTCGACGAAGTCGGCGACGTCGCGGGTGATGGCGGTGGCGGCCAATTCCGGATCGTAAGGGGCCTTGTCAGGACCGGCGACGGTCTTGCCGGTCACCCGGGACGGTTTCAGGCCGGTCGCGTGGTCGTAGTGGTGGAAATCGCGGTAGGCGCTCTGGCCCGGGTAGCCCTGCTTCGGCGACCAGACCCGGTAGCTCACCTGGAGATCGCGGCCGAACGCGAGCACGTCGGCGTCGCGGACCGGCCTGCCGAGGGTGGTGTCGCCGCGCAGCGACGGGCCGTCGACCATGAAATGCGTCACACCCGCGGCGTCGTAGTTACGCTCCATTCCGGGGGTGTAGCCGCACTCGGGCGCCCAGATACCGGTGGGCGTTGTCCCCCAGCGCAGGCGCGCGTCGGCCAGGCCCTCGGTGAGCTGGAACTGGCGCA
Source organism: Nocardia sp. NPDC050718 (assembly GCF_040654235.1). Classification (NCBI taxonomy): domain Bacteria; kingdom Bacillati; phylum Actinomycetota; class Actinomycetes; order Mycobacteriales; family Nocardiaceae; genus Nocardia; species Nocardia sp. NPDC050718. The sequence continues at coordinate 1,979,026 of NZ_JBFAHQ010000001.1, forward strand.
GCCGCTCGTCGAGCAGCGGCTGGAACGGGTGCGCCAGCGGGCCGCCGAGCAGTTCGATCGAGTCGGCGTCGATGAGCGAGCGCCACACCGGCGCGCTGCCGTGCCGCCAGTCCCGCTCGAATTCGGCCAGCGCCGTCGCGGCCAGCCGGTGTTCGTGCCTGCCCAGCGCCACATTGCCCGACATCGACGCCTCGTCGGCGCGCAACTGCCAGTTGCCCAGCCAGTGGTGCATGCCGGCCAGGCAGTGCGGATCGTCGAGCTGGGCGGCCAGCACCGGGGTGATGCCCAGGCTCAGCAGATGCGTACGGCCTTCGGCCGCAAGGTTTTTCAGGACCCGGACCACGGGCAGGTACGACGCGGCCCAGGACTGGTAGAGCCATTCCTCGCCGACCGGCCAGCGTCCGTGATGGGCCAGCCAGGGGAGGTGGGAGTGCAGAACGAGCGTGAACTGGCCTGGAACGTTCAACGCCTCGCCTTTTCGGCGATCGCGACCAGGTCCAGGCTCGCGTCGATCTCCCCGGCCCGCAGGTCGAAATCGTCGATGGTGACGGCGGCGACGTCGGCGGTCAGGTCGGCGGGCCACGGCTCACCGGCCAGCGCGCGCTCGATCTGGGCGTCGATGAACGACCCACCGTGCTTGGCGTCCAAGGCTTTCAGGCTCGTGCCGTGGTGCACGCCGAGCATCTCCGCGACCGTGAAACCGGCCTCGATCAGCAGCTCGGTCAGCTCGTCGGCATTGAGTTCGCGGGTGTGGAACGGGTTGAGCGGGGTGTCGCGACCGGGGGAGAAGGTGATCCGGTTCGGGGTGCTGATCAGCAGCTGCCCGCCCGGGCGCAGCACCCGCAGGCACTCGCGCAGGAACTGCGCCTGGTCCCAAAGGTGTTCGATGACCTGGAAATTCACGACCACATCGACGGATTCGTCGTCGAGCGGCAGCTCGGCCAGATTGCCCTGGATCATCTCGACCCGCGGGTAGCGCGCGCGCACGTGCGCGACGGCGCCGTCGTCGTAGTCCACGCCGACGACACGCGCGGCCACGCCGGCGATCATGTCGGCGCCGTAGCCCTCGCCCGAACCCGCCTCGAGCACGGTCTTGCCGGTGCAACGGTCGAGCAGGCGGGCGTAGGCGATCTCGTGCCGACGGAACCAGTAGTTCTCCTCGGCGATGCCGGGCACGGTCCGCTCACCGGTCAGCGGCAGTGGTTCATGTGTGTCGGCCACAGGTGCGGCAGGGATCACAGCCTCGCTCATTTCTCCGACGTTACTGGTACCGCCGGTTCCCGCAGGAGTCAGGGACCGGTTGGGAACCCCTTGTGCATGTAGGTTACCCACGAGTAACTTAGCGTAGGGTAGTGTTCCGCTCTGAGCTACTCACACGGACGTACGGCCCAGCTCGTGCGGCCACCACACACGTGTATCCAGAAGGAGGTCGACGAAGACCGATGCCGAACATCGTCGTACTCATCAAGCAGGTTCCCGACACCTGGTCCGAGCGCAAGCTGACCGATGGTGACTACACCCTCGACCGCGAGGCCGCCGACGCCGTCCTCGACGAGATCAACGAGCGCGCCGTCGAGGAAGCGCTGCTGATCAAGGAGGCGCAGGGCGGCGAGGTCACCGTGCTGGCCGCCGGTCCGGATCGCGCCACCGAGGCCATCCGCAAGGCGCTGTCCATGGGTGCCGACAAGGCCATCCACATCAACGACCCGGCGATCCACGGCTCCGACGCCGTGCAGACCGCGTGGGTGCTGGCCGGCGCGCTGGGCCAGGTCGAGGGCGTCGAGCTGGTCATCGCCGGCAACGAGGCCACCGACGGTCGCGCGGGTGCCGTGCCGGCGATCATCGCCGAGTACCTGGGCATCCCGCAGCTGACGCACCTGCGCAAGCTGACCGTCGACGGCGACAAGATCACCGGCGAGCGCGAGACCGACGAGGGCGTGTTCAAGCTCGAGGCCTCCCTGCCCGCGATCGTCTCGGTCACCGAGAAGATCAACGAGCCGCGCTTCCCGTCCTTCAAGGGCATCATGGCCGCGAAGAAGAAGGAAGTTCAGGTCTTCACCCTGGCCGACCTGGGCATCGACCCGTCGACCGTGGGCGTCGCCAACGCCGGCACCCAGGTCACCGGCTCCACCCCGAAGCCTGCCCGTACCGCGGGCGAGAAGATCGCGGACGAGGGCGAGGGCGGCAACCAGATCGCCACCTACCTCATCGGTCAGAAGATCATCTGATCCGGCCCCGTCCGAGACTTCGAAGGAGAAAGAACAATGGCTGAAGTACTTGTGCTCGTCGAGCACGCCGACGGTGCCGTGAAGAAGGTCAGCACCGAACTGCTCACCGCCGCCCGCACCCTGGGCGAGCCCGCCGCGGTCGTCACCGGCCCGGCCGGTACCGCCGAGAAGCTGGCCTCCGCGCTGGCCGCCGCCGGTGCCGAGAAGATCTACGTCGCCGAGTCCGACGACGTCGACGGCTTCCTGGTCACCCCGAAGGTCGACGTGCTCGCCGGTCTGGTCGAGTCCGCCTCGCCCGCCGCCGTGCTGGTCGCCGCCACCGCCGAGGGCAAGGAGGTGTCGGGCCGCCTCGCCGCGCGCATCGGCTCCGGCCTGCTCGTCGACGTCATCGGCGTCAACGCCGACGGCTCGGCCGTGCACTCCATCTTCGGTGGCGCGTTCACCGTCGACGCCAAGGCCACCGGTGACGTGCCGGTGATCTCGATCCGTCCGGGCGCCATCGAGGCGGCCGCCCAGGCCGGCGCTGGCGAGCAGGTCGCCGTCGCGGTTCCCGCCCAGGAAGAGGGCGTCGTCAAGGTCGTCTCGCGTGAGCCGATCGTGGGCGGCGACCGTCCGGAGCTCACCGAGGCCGGCATCGTCGTCTCCGGTGGCCGTGGTGTCGGTTCCGCCGACAACTTCGCGGTCGTCGAGGCGCTGGCCGACTCGCTCGGTGCCGCCGTCGGCGCCTCGCGTGCCGCCGTCGACTCGGGCTACTACCCGGGCCAGTTCCAGGTCGGTCAGACCGGTAAGACGGTCTCCCCGCAGCTCTACATCGCCCTCGGCATCTCCGGCGCCATCCAGCACCGCGCCGGCATGCAGACCTCGAAGACCATCGTCGCGGTCAACAAGGACGAAGAGGCCCCGATCTTCGAGATCGCGGACTACGGCATCGTGGGCGACCTGTTCAACGTCGCCCCGCAGCTGACCGAGGCCGTGAAGTCCCACAAGGGCTGACGCTTCGAGCGCTGAGCGCGGCCCCGTCCGGTTCTCCGGGCGGGGCCGCTTGCGTCGCACGAGACGGTGTCGTCGCTGCGTAGCATGGGTGAATGGTCATGACGAGGATCGACCGCCCCGATCTGCCCGAGTCGATGACATGGGAAGAGCTGGAGAAGCTACCCGAGGAGATCGCCGCCCAGATCGAGTTGTGGAACGGGCGAGTCGTGTGGATGCGGCGCGGGCCGGGTGAACATCAGACGGCGATGCGTCGTTTCACCAACGAAATCGAACGTTGCGCACGGCAGGTCGCGTCCACGGATCCGCAGCGCTGTTGGCGAGTGAACCTCGAGACGAACGTCTTCTTCGGCCAGACCGGCAAGTCCGACTTCGTCACCCCGGACTTCCTCGTACACCGCTGTCTGACCCCGGGCGCAGACGTCCGTGCTGCCGACACGGTGCTGGTGGGCGAGGTCCTGTCGCCGTCGAATACCCCTTCCGAGATCGAAGCGAAGAAGGCCCGCTACGCCGGTGCAGGCATTCCGTCGTACTGGGAGGTCGAGCTGCACCAGGATCTCACCGGTATCGCAGCGCTCCGGGTGTACATCCTCGAAATCGGCCACGCCGAGCTCCCACCGGGTGTACGTCCACTACGCCACGCCAACTACCTCCTGGCAGGCCAATGGTCCCCCGACTCCGCGACCGGCATCTCGTTCCCCTACCCCTTCGCCATCGAGATCGACTGGGCCGCACTGGCATTCTGATCAGCCGCCGCCGAATCGGCGATACGCTGTGGCCGTGGGGATCCAATGGTATGGCTGGTATCGGCGCGAGTTCTTCGATGAGGGTCCGATCGCCGCGCGGGATCGGCTCGCCGACGCGGCGCGAGACGGGCGGTGGGATGTCGTGCTCGAGGTCGCCGACCGCGACCGCAGCATCAATACGACCCGGGTCGGTGGCAGCTCGGGATTCGCGCCGTTGCATCAGGCGGCATGGCACGGCGCGCCGGAGCCGGTGGTCGAACGAATGCTGGAACTGGGAGCTTGGCGCACCTTGCGGACCGCCGATGGTGACACCGCCGCGGACATCGCGGCCGCGCGCGGCCACGACCGGTTGGCCGAGCGGCTCACGCCCTCGTTGATCCGCGAGGTCGATCCGACCGTGCTGGCCCAGCTCGAATGTCAGTTGCACGCCGTGATTCTGGGCCGGGTGCTCGACCTCTGCCGGAAATGCGGGTTCCGGCCGCCGCCGCTGACGCCGCTGCTCGAGTACCCCGGCGCGACGATGTGGGCGGCGATCCCCGGGATGTACGGGGGTTTCGCGATCGAATTCGACGCCGACACCGACGAACTGGATGTGTCGAGTTGGTGGCGGGTGGTGGGCGGCTCGGGCGAACGGCACCGCATTCGTCCGGACGGATTCGAACTCGTCGAGAAGGGGTTCGTCTAGGCCCGGCGGGGCCGTGGTCTCGGGTGACGTCTGCGCCGCCGCCGGATCGGTCAGCGGGGGTCGGGGGTGTGCACCGGCTGGCCGAGGACCATCCATTTCTCGGGGTCGGTGAGGGGCTCGAAGCCGAACTTCTCGTAGAGGGTGTGGGCGTCGGCGGTGGCGAGCATGATGCGGCGGAGGCCGTAGGGGGCGAGGTGGTCGCGGACGGCGGCGATCAGGGCGACGCCGATGCCTTTGCCGCGGACCGCGCGGTCCACGTAGACGTCGCAGAGCCAGGCGAAGGTGGTCCGGTCGGTGACCACCCGGGCATAGGCGACCTGGTCGCCCGAGACACTGTCGTAGATCCCGACATTGAGTGATTCCGCGATCGCGCGGTCCTGGAGCTCGCGGGTGCGACCCATGGCCCAGTACGAGTCGGTGGACAACCAGGTGTGCACGCGGGCGGCGTCGATGCGGGCGGTCTCGGTGGAGACCTCGTAACCGGCGGGGATGTCGGAGAGTGGCGTGGCGGTCATCCGGGCAGAATCGCAGGCCATACACCGCGCTGTCGAGCGGGTTTCGGCTCACCCGGAGGCGCGGGCTGGGCTCGACTCATCGGCGGTGATCGCCGCGTCGGGGACCGGCGTGGCAGGGTGGGGCGGGTGACGACGTTGCCGATCGAAGTGCCGCCGGAGGTCGAGGAGACGGTGCGGGAGGTGTTCGGGGCCGCGGGACAGCGCTGGCTCGACGACCTGCCCGCGCTGGTGGAAAAGCTGTGTGGGACTTGGGAGCTGACGGTGATCGCCCCCGCGTTCGAGGGCGGCACGCACGCCTTCGTCGCCCCGGTGCGCCGCGGCGACGGATCGGTGGCGGTGCTCAAGGTCCCGATGGTCGACGAGGAGAACATCGCGGAGCCGACCGGGCTGTTCTGCTACCGCGGCGACGGTGCCGTGACGCTGTACCGGTTCGACGCCGACAGCGGCGCGATGCTGATGGAGTGGGCACGTCCGGGAGCGCCCTTGCTCGAACAGCCGGGCTTCCCGAGCCTGGAGGGTCGGCCGGAGAACGCGGAGCGGGTTCGCCTGGCGTGCATGATACTTCGCAGGCTGCGCCGGGAGCCGACCGGCGTCCCGGCGGGCTATCCGGCCCTGCCGACCGCGACCGACATGGTGGCCCAGTGGACCGCGCGTCTCCAGCGGCCGGAACCCGAACTGGCCGAGGTACTTCCGGAGGAACTGCGCGAACGGGCCCTGGCGTGGTGCGCGCGCCTCGCCGTGCCTGTCGGCCCCCTGCTCGTCGTGAACCGCGACACCCACCTCGGCAATATCGTCGCCGCCGAACGCGAACCGTGGCTCCTCATCGATCCGAAGCCCTACCTCGGCGAAGCCGCCTTCGACGCGGGCTTCCTGATCATGATCCAGGTCCAGTCCGCACCGACTCCCGAGCACGCCCGCACGGTCGTCGAGACCACGGCCCGCCACCTCGACATCCCCGCCGATCGCGGGCACGCCTGGGCCTTCCTGCGCGCGATCGAGGAGATCATCTGGTCGGTCGAGGACGACGACGAGGACACCCTGCCCCTGCACCTGGCCGTCGCCCACGCACTGGCGGTCCCGCTCGACGACTAGGCGACCATCCGCTACCGCCGGTGCAGGGCGTCGAGCAGGGTGTTGACGATCGGATTCTGGCGGGCGTCCTCGCGCAGGACCGCCGAGACCGGGATGCGCAGGCGGTGGTCGGTGAGGTCGAGGGTGAGCAAGCCCTTGGTGGGGCCCTCGTAGAGGACGGTCCAGGATTCGGGGCGGTTGAGCAGTTCCATGGTGGCGGTGTGGTCGGGCGGGATCGGGGGACCGAAGGTGGGACCGACGGGCAGGTCGGCGAACGCCGAGCGGATGAGGGTGTGCAGCAGGACCTGTTCCTGTTCGGGCGGCAGCAGCAGGGGATAGGGGCTGAGGTCGGCGAGGGTGACGACGCCCTTGCCCGCCAGTGGGTGACTGCTGGAGATCGCGATCACCAGGTCCTCCACCCAGAGCTGTTCCACCGCCAGCCCGGGCTGGTCCACACTGCCGCGGATCAGCGCCAGATCGCAGTCACCGTCGGCCACGGCGGTGATCCGCTGCCGGAACGGTTTGATGACGTATTCGATCTCGGCGTCGGGGTGGGCGGCGCGGGCGGCGGCGATCGCGGACAGCGAGCGCGCCGCGAACGACATGTTGGCGGCCAGGCGGATGCGCGGGCCGGTGGTGCGCACGGCGGCGCGGATCGCGGACTCCAGGCTCAGCATCTGCTTGGCCAGCGGCAGCAGCCGCAGGGTGGCGTCGGTGGGGACGACGGCGCGGGTCGTGCGCTCGAACAGCTGCGCGCCGAGGTCACGTTCGAGTCTCGCGATCTGGTGGCTGATCGCGGATTGGGAGATGAAGCAGCGGCTCGCGGCACGGCTGAAACTGAGCTCCTCACACACCGCGACGAAGTACGCCAGCTGGCGAAGTTCCACCAGGTCCCTCCTATTGATTAGTTATACAGATAAGAGTCATCTTCAGTATGCGCCCAAACACTGGAAACATCTGCGTTCCGCATCGCGTTTACTCATATGAAAGGACTCATTACCGATCTTGGAGCGCGCGATCATGGAACACACGGATGTCGTCATCGTCGGTTCGGGCTTCGGCGGACTCGCCGCGGCCAAGCAACTGAGCAAGTCACGAATCAACTACGTCCTGATCTCGAGCACGCCCGAGCACCTGTTCCAGCCGCTGCTCTACCAGGTGGCCACCGGCGTGCTGGCGCCCGAGGAGATCGCGCCGCCGATCAAGAACGTACTGCGCCGCCACCCCGAGGCCGACGTCCGGCTCGGCAAGGTCACCGCGATCGACGCCGAGGCCGCCGTGCTCACCTACGAGACCGCCGAGGGTACTCGCCAGATCAGCTACGGCTCGCTGATCGCGGCCACCGGCGCCAGCCAGAGCTACTTCGGCCGCGACGACTTCGCCGACAAGACCTTCTCGCTCAAGACCATCGACGACGCCCAGCGGCTGCGCGACCAGATCGCCTCGGTGTTCGCCGCGGCGCAGGGCGCCGACGAGGCGACCCGGCGCAGGCTGCTCAGCTTCGTCGTGGTCGGCGCGGGCGCGACCGGCGTCGAGGTGGCGGGCCAGATCAAGGAGCTCGCCAAGCGCCACTTCCACCAGGAGGTCTCGGTGACCCTGGTCGAGGGCGCGGGCGCCGTGCTGCCCCCGTTCGGCGGCGGACTCTCGGAGTACGCGAAGCGCTCGCTGACCGACAGCGGCGTCGAGGTGCTGCTCGGCACCTTCGTCACCGATATCGACGAGGGCAAGGTGACGGTCAAGGACGCCGAGGGCATCGAGCGCGGTATCGCCGCCGAGACTGTGGTGTGGTCGGCCGGTGTGCAGGCGGGCGGGTTCGCGGCGCTGCTGGCCGAGGCCACCGGCGCCGAGACCGACCGCGCGGGCCGGCTGCTGATCAACCCGGACCTGACCGTAGGCGGCCACGCCGACATCTACGCCATCGGCGACATGACCTCGCTCAACGGCTACCCCGGCCAGTCGCCGGTCGCCATGCAGGAGGGCCGCCACGCCGCCGACATCATCCGGCGCAAGAAGGACGCGGGCACGCCGTTCGTCTACTGGGACAAGGGCAGCATGGCGGTGATCAGCCGCTTCAGCGCCGTCGTGAAGCTCAACGACCGGGTCAGCTTCCGCGGCACCATCGCCTGGGCGATGTGGCTGGCCGTGCACCTGATGTATCTGGTCGGCTTCCGCAACCGCTTCGCCGCGGTCGCCTCGTGGCTGGTGGCCTTCATCGGCACCGCCCGCCCCGGCTTCGACGAGGCCGAGCGGACCGCGAAGAGCACCGAACCGGCGCGCTCGGCCGCCTGAGCACCCCGCGATCGGCCCGCTGTCACACGGCGGGCCGATCGTCGTTCCGGGGCATCGGAATGCGGGTCGCCAGGCCGGGTCGCGCGGCCCGATCCGGCCCCGAAACCGGCCTCTTCGGCTAGAAACCCGCAGGTGGGCGAACGCTGAGCAGCGCATCGGTGAACGCGCGGTGTGACGGGTGTCTCGTTCACCGAACGGGCATCGACACGACACCGATGTGTCGCTCCGATGCCAGCTCGGACTGGCTTCATCAGCGGTATGACAATTTCGTCCGTGTTGACCGCGCCGGCGCCGGACTCCGGGGTGGGGAAGTCTCGGTACAGTCTGGTCGTCGCGTCCGATGCCGAGCACAGGGAGGCCGCGCAGCGGCTCCGATTCCAGGTCTTCGCCTCCGAGCCCGGGTTCCGGATGCCCGACAACGGGACCGGCCTCGACGCCGACCGGTTCGACGAGCACTGCGACCACCTGCTGGTCCGTGACGAATTCACCGAGCAGTTCGTCGGCTGCTACCGGATGCTGCCGCCGGACAAGGTGACCGCCGCGGGCGGGTACTACACGGCGACCGAGTTCGATCTCACCCAGCTCGACCCGACCGGGCACCGGATCGTCGAGATGGGCCGGGCCTGCGTGGTTCCCGACCACCGCAACGGCTCGGTGCTCACCCTGATGTGGGCGGGCATCCTGCACTACATCCAGCTCACCGGTTACGACTGGGTGATGGGCTGTGTCTCGGTGCCGATGCAGGACGGCCCCGAGGATCCCGCCGGGGTGAATGTGCGCGGCGTGCGCGACATGCTCCTGGGCAGGCACGCGTGCGACCCCGAGCGGCGCGTGCACCCGTACCGGCCGGTCGTCGTCGACGGTGTCGCGCTCGACGAGATGACCCCGCCGAGCCGCCCCAAGCTCCCGCCGCTGCTGCGCGGCTACCTGCGCCTGGGCGCCGAGATCTGCGGCGAACCGGCCCACGACCCCGACTTCGCCGTCGCCGACTTCGTCGCGTTGCTCGGCCTGGAAACCATCAACACCCGGTATCTGGAGCGGCTGCAGAGCGCGGCCGCCAATTTCGACGGGAAGTAACCATCATGGTGTTCGACGCGCCGCCCGCCACTCACTCGCACTCGTGGATGCCGTCGAGCCCCTGTGGTTCACGCTGCATCGAACCGATCGACGAGGTCGGTACCGCCAGGATGATCGCCCGGCTGGCCGGGATCATCGGCCTGGTGTTCAGTTTCCCCGTGCTGACCGCGGCCACGCCGAAGTCCCGCCGGGAGAACCTGCAGCGCCGGTACGCCCGCGCCGCGCTCGGCTGCCTGGGGATGCGGCTGCGCATCGTCGACAACCGCTCGGCCGAGCAGGGCGCGTCGACGGCGGGCTTCGCCGATCCGGGTACCCCGGTGATGGTGGTGACCGGGCACATCGGCTGGGCCGACGTGGTCGCGCTGGCCGCGGTGCAGCCGGTCGGCTTCGTCGCCAGGGCCGACATGGTCGACTGGCCGGTGCTGGGCAAGCTCGCCCAGCTCACCCGGGTGATCCCGATCGAGCGGGCCCGCCTGCGCGAGCTGCCCGGTGTGGTCGGCCAGGTCGGGCAGCGGCTGGCCGAGGGCAATCGGATCGCGGTCTTCCCGGAGGGCACCACCTGGTGCGGCCGGGCCTACGGCTCGATGCGCCCGGCCATGTTCCAGGCCGCGATCGACACCACCACCCCCGTGCAGCCGGTCCGGCTGCGCTATCTCGACCGGCACGGAGTGCCGTGCACGGTGCCCGGTTTCGTCGGCGAGGACACCTTCGCCGATTCGGCGAAGCGGGTGCTGCGCAGCCGCGGCATGGTCGTCGAGATCTCGCTCGAGCCGCTCGAGCACCCCGGCCTGGATCGCCGTGATCTCGCCCGACGGTGCGAGGCGGCCGTGCGCGGCACCGACCGCTCCCGGCACGGCGTGCTCGACACCGAGTGGATCGAAGCGGGCAACACCCGCGTGCAGGATCCGTCGGTCGATCAGCAGGCGACGGAGAAAGTTTCCGCTACCGCCTGGTAACCGAAACTCGGTCCCATTCACCTCTACCGGAGATCGCGCTCGCGGTCTCCGGTAGAGGTGTTCGCGCGTTTCGGATTGCGGAGAATTCGCAGGTCCGTGCCCGGCGGTGGGTGTGCCCGAAAAGTGAAACATTCGTGTCCGCAGCGAAAGTCGTTCGCACAGCATATGACCTGCGTATGACGTGGATTACATACTGGGCAGTTGGCTATACCCATCTGTTGTGAGCTGAAACCTCTACATTGCCGCTGCGCCGAAATTGATGAGATATTTGCGGTACCGTCACGCAGGATTTTCCCGATACCCCCGGTGTAGCCGAGAGTCCAGGCGACATTCGACAGTTCGATCGCAGGGGTGATCGATGGTGAAGGGAAGCATTACCGGTGACCGAGCAAGCTTCTGGCGTACGTCGTCCCGCCGCGCGCCGCGGCCGTCGATCGCCGGTGTCCACCCTGCCCCGATTGCTGATGGCCGCCGTCGAACGCGCGCCGGAGGCTCCCGCGCTGAGCCTGGCCGGGCGCGTGCTCACCTACACCGAACTCGACCAGCAGTCCTCGCAGCTGGCCCGGGTACTGATCGGGCGCGGCGTCGGCCCCGGTGACCGGGTGGTCCTGGCGCTCACCCGCTCGATCGAGTCGATGGTGGCGCTGTGGGCGGTGGCCAAGACCGGTGCCGCGTTCGTGCCCGTCGACCCGCGCTACCCGGCCGAACGGGTCGCGCACATGCTCGCCGACTCCGGCGCCGGATTCGGCGTCGCGCTGGCCGCCGACGCCGACCGGCTCGACGCCCGATTGCGCTGGCTGGCGCTGGATTCCGCCGCCTGCCGCGCCGAGCTCGAACACGCCTCGGACGCCCCGGTGGTCGCCACCGACCGCACTCGCAGGCTGTTCGGCGAGGACATCGCCTACATCATCTACACCTCCGGCTCGACCGGCGTGCCGAAGGGCGTCGCCGTCACCCACACCGGCCTGGCCGGCCTGTGCGCCGAGCAGATCCGCCGCTTCCGGATCACCGGGGCGTCCCGCACGCTGCACTTCGCCTCGCCCAGCTTCGACGCCAGCATCCTGGAACTGCTCCTCGCCATCGGCGCGGGCTCGACGATGGTCATCGCGCCGCCCGACATCTACGGCGGCGACGAACTGACCGACCTGTTGCGCGCCGAACGGGTGACCCACGCCTTCATCACCCCGGCCGCGCTCGCCGGTGTCGACGGATCGGGCCTGCCGGAGCTGGCCGCGATCGTGGTCGGCGGCGAGGCCTGCCCGCCGGAACTGATCGCGCGCTGGTCGCCAGGGCGCAACTTCTACAACCTCTACGGCCCGACCGAGACCACCGTGGCGGCCTCGATCAGCGATCCGCTGGCCCCCGGTGAGCTGATCACCATCGGCGGTCCCATTCCCGGTATGACCGCCGTCGTGCTCGACGCGCGGCTGCGGCCGGTGCCGGACCGCACCCCGGGCGAGCTGTACCTGGCCGGCCCCGGCCTGGCGCGTGGCTACCACGAGCGCGCCGGGCTGACCGCGGCCCGCTTCGTCGCCGACCCGATCACCGGCGGCAGGCTCTACCGCACCGGCGACCTGGTGAAATGGGAGCTCACCGCCGACGGCGATCCCCAGCTGACCTTCCTCGGCCGCACCGACGCCCAGGTCAAACTGCGTGGTTTCCGCATCGAACTGGGCGAGATCGACGCGGTGCTCACCTCCGACGCGTCGGTCCGCTTCGCCACCACCCTGGTGCGGACCCTGCCCAGCGGCGTGGACGCGCTCGTCGCGTACGTCGTGCCCGCGGCGGGCGCCACGGTCGACCCGGTCGCGCTGACCCGCCTGGCCGAGCAGCGGCTCCCCGCGCACGCCGTCCCCGCGGCCATCGTGCCGCTCGAGCGGCTGCCGCTGACCCCGGTCGGCAAGCTCGACTACCGGGCCCTGCCCGAACCCGAGCTGACCGCCCGCGCTTTCGAGGCCCCGCGCACCGGCACCGAGGAGTCGGTCGCCGAGGTCTTCGCCGACCTGCTCGGCGCCGACGCGATCGGCCGCGACGACGACTTCTTCGCCCTCGGTGGCAACTCCCTGCTCGCCACCCGGCTGGCGGGCCGCCTCGGCGCGAGTACCGGCGTGCGGGTGCCCGCACGCACCGTCTTCGAACACGGCACCGTCGCGGCGCTGGCCGCCGCCCTCGACGCGCTCGTCGGCGACGCCGCCGTGCGGGTACCGCTGACCCGGCGCGAGCGCGGCGAGCGGGTCCCGCTCTCGCTCGCGCAGCAGCGCATGTGGTTCATGGCCCGGCTCGACCCCGGTTCCAGCGCGTACAACATCCCGGTCGCGCTGCGCCTTTCGGGCCCGCTCGACTCGGCGGCGCTGACCGCCGCGCTCGACGACGTCCTCGACCGCCACGAGGTCCTGCGCACCGTCTACCCCGAGCACGACGGCCAGGGCTACCAGCGGGTGCTGCCGGTGGCCGAGGCCGGACTAGACGTGGTCGCCACCGCGATCGCCGAGGCCGACCTGCGGATGGAGCTGGCCCGGCTGACCTTCGGCGGCTTCGACGTCTGCGCGCGAGTTCCCGTGCGCGCCGCCCTGTTCCAGCTCTCGGCGACCGAGCACGTGCTCGCCGTGGTGGTGCACCACATCGCCACCGACGGTTTCTCCCTGGCCCCGCTCACCCGCGACCTGATGACCGCCTACGCTGCCCGCACCCACGGCGCGGCGCCGGACTGGGCGCCGCTGCCGGTGCAGTACGCCGACTACACCCTCTGGCAGCAGGAGATGCTCGGCGCGGCCGAGGATGCCGGCTCGCTGCTGGCCCAGCAGCTCGGCTACTGGCGCACCGCGCTCGCGGGCACGCCGACCCTGCTGGAGCTGCCCACCGACCGGCCGCGGCCGCCCGTCGCGGGCAGTCGTGGCGCCGCGCACCACTTCGCGCTCGACGCGTCGCTGCATCAGGCGCTGGAAACCCTGGCGCGCGAACACAACGCGTCGCTGTTCATGGTGGTGCGGGCCGCGCTGTCGGTACTGCTGGCGCGTGTCGCCGGCACCGATGACGTCACCGTCGGCGCACCGGTCGCGGGCCGTGGTGAGCCCGAACTCGACGATCTGGTCGGCATGTTCGTCAACACCGTCGTGCTGCGCACCCGGATCGACGCCGCCGAGCCCTTCACCGCCCTGCTGGATCGGGTCCGCGAGACCGACCTGGCCGCCTTCGCCAACGCCGACGTGCCGTTCGAACGCCTTGTCGCCGAACTGGATCCGCCGCGCACCCAGGCGCACCACCCGCTCTACCAGGTGGCGCTGTCGTTCCAGAACTTCGGCGGCGCCCGGCTGGAACTGCCCGACCTGGTGGTCTCGGCCGTCGACCTGGGCGACGAGGTCGCACCGGTCGACCTGCAGCTGACGGTCGTCCCGCAGGAGGACGCGACGGGCCCCGCCGGATTGCGCTGCTCCTGGCGCTATGCCACCGACCTGTTCGACGAGTCGACGATGGCGCGGCTCGGTCAGCGCCTGGCCGGGCTGCTGGCCGCCGCCGTCGCCGCGCCGCACCGGCCGGTCGGCGATCTGCCGCTGCTGACGGCGGCCGAGCGCGCCGAACCCGCGGGGGACGTGCGGCTGGTGCCGGAAGCGACCCTGGCCGAGGCTGTCCAGACGCAGGCGCTGCTGCGCCCGGACGCGCCCGCGGTCACCTTCGCCGAGACGACACTGACCTACGGCGAACTCGCGAGCCGGATCAACCGGCTGGCCCGGCTGCTCGTCGCCACCGGCGTCGGACCAGGCGCGACCGTGGCGGTCGCGATCCGGCCGTCGATCGACCTGGTCGTGGCCATGTACGCGGTCTTCACGGCCGGTGGCGCCTACGTGCCGATCGACCCGGACGCCCCGGCCGACCGCCGCGCCGACATCCTGTCCGTCGCCCGCCCGGTCTGCGTGCTGACCACGGTGCCCGACACCGTCGACGTCGTCGGACTGCCGGTCGTCTCGGTCGACCTGGTCGCGACATCCGGTGCGCTGTCGGCCTTCCCGGACCGACCGCTGACCGACGCCGACCGGCTCCGCCCGCTGCGCACGCTGGATCTGGCGTACGTCATCTTCACCTCCGGGTCCACCGGCAAGCCCAAGGGCGTCGGGGTGCCGCACTCGGCCATCGTCAACCAGGCGGCGTTCATGGTCGGCGACTACGCGGTGGGCACGAACGACACCGTCCTGCAATCGATTCCGTGGACGTTCGACGCCTCGATGATCGGCTTCGCGACCCCGCTGCGCGCGGGCGCGCACATGATCGTGGCCGCCGCGCACGGACTCACCGACCCGGCGTACCTCGCCGGGCTCGTCGCGCGGCACCGGGTCACCGGCACCACGATCGTGCCGTCCGTGCTGCAGATGCTGCTCGAGGCGGCGCCGTCCGGCACGCTGCGTTCGCTGCGCGCGGTGTGGGTCGGCGGCGAGGCGCTGCCCAACGCCACCATCGCCCGCTTCACCACCGCCACCGCGGGCAGGCTGCACAACCTGTACGGCCCCACCGAGGCGACGGTGTCCATCACCGCCGCCGATGTGACCGAGATCGGCGACGGGATCGTCCCGATCGGCAAGCCGCACTGGAACTCCCGCGCCTACGTCCTCGACGCCCGACTGCAGCCGGTGCCGGTCGGCACGCCCGGTGAGCTGTATCTGGCCGGCGCGCAGCTGGCGCGCGGGTACCTCGGCAGCCCGGACAAGACGACCGAGCGTTTCGTCGCCGATCCGTACGGTCCCGTCGGCGAGCGCATGTACCGCACCGGCGACCTGGTCCGCAGGCTCCCCTCGGGCGACTTGACCTACCTGGGCCGCACCGACGTCCAGCTCAAACTGCACGGCCTGCGCATCGAGCCCGGCGAGATCGAGGCCGCGCTGCGCGCGCATCCGGCCGTCGCCGGCGCCGCGGTGACGGTGCACCACGAACAGCTCGTCGGCTACGTCACCCCGGTGGCGGGCCGGACCGTCGACCTCGCCGACGTGCAGGCGACGATCCGGACCCTGTTGCCGCCGTACATGATTCCGCACCGGCTGCTCGAGCTCGACGAGTTCCCGCTCGGCGCCACCGGCAAGCTCGACCGCAAGGCGTTGCCCGCGCCCCCGGTGGAACTGCGCGAGTACCAGGCGCCGGCGACCGCCGACGAGGAGACCGTGGCGACGGTGTTCGCGCAGGTCCTCGAGCTGGAGCGGGTCGGCCGCGACGACGACTTCTTCGTCCTCGGCGGCACCTCGCTCTCGGCGATCCGGGTGCGCGCCGCGCTGGCCGAGCGCCTCGATATCGAGGTACCGCTGCGGCTGCTGTTCAGCTATCCGCTGGTCAGCGACTTGGCGCTGGCCGTGCGCGACGAGTCATCGGCCTCGGCGGCCGGCCCCGATCCGGCCGCCGACGCCGTCCTCGACCCCGCGATCGACCTCACCGGCTGCGCGCCGCGGCACGCGGGCGACCCGGCGACCCTGCTGCTCACCGGCGCCACCGGCTTCCTCGGCAGCTTCCTGCTGCGCGAACTGCTCGAGCAGACCGAGGCCACCATCCACTGCCTGGTCCGTGCCACCGACGACGCGAGCGCGGTGGACCGGATCGTCGCCACCGCCGCGAAGTACAGCATCGACCTGCGGCCCCACCTGGACCGGATCGTCGGCGTACCAGGTGATCTCGCGCAGCCCCGGCTGGGCATCGAGCCGCGGCGCTTCGCCGAACTGGCCGACCGGATCGACGCGATCTATCACAACGGCGCGCTGGTCAACCACCTCGAGCCGTATGCCCGGATGCGCGAGGCCAATGTCGGCGGCACCACCGAGGTGCTGCGCCTGGCGACGACCACCCGGGTCAAGCCGATCCACTACGTCTCGACGCTGTCGGTGCTGGCCGGTATCCCGCAGGACAGCGGGGTGCCCGGCGGGCTGCCCGGCTACGCGATGACCAAGTGGGTCGCCGAACAGCTGGTGCACACCGCGATCGAGCGCGGTATCCCCGTCGCCGTCTACCGGCCCGGCCTGATCACCGGCGACTCCCGCACCGGCGTCGCCCCGGCCGAGGACGCCTGGTGGACCATGCTGCGCGCGATGCTGGTGCTCGGCGTCGCCGTCGACGTGCGCGCGATCGGGGTCGAGATGGCCCCGGTCGACCATGTCGCGGCGGGCATCGTCCGCCAGTCCCGCGACGCCGCCGCGATCGGCAACATCTATCGCGCGGCGGGCGCCCAGGTGCCGCTGCAGGTGGTCTACGAGGAGATCCTGCGCCGCCACTACCGGTTCGACTTCATCGACCCGATGGAATTCGGCCTGACTCTGACCACCGCCGCCGAACGCGCGGACGCCGACCCGATCCTGGCCCGCGCCTCGGCCCTGAGCGGCAACTACGCCGCCGCGATCGCCGCGGCGACCCCGGCGACGGTGCTGAGCGCGGTCGAATCGGCGGCCCCGGCCGAGCCGTACCGGGGCCTGCCGATCGAGTTCCCCGCGGTCGACGCGACGGTGATCAGCCGCTACTTCGACCACTACATCGCGGTCGGCTTCTTCCCGTCCCCCGGCGCGGACAGCCTGACCCCGGCCTAGCCGGCCGGGAACACCGCGTCGACCTCCACCTCGACCAGCCAGCCCGCGACCGGCAGGCTCGCCACCTCGAGCGCGAACCTGCTCGGCCGCGCGGCATTACGGACCAGGGGAGCCGCCGGGGCGGCGGTGCCGAGCGGCACCAGCTCGGTGTCGCCGGTGTCGAGGTTCGTGTTGGCGAAGAACTGGCGGTAGGCCCGGTTCCAGCCCGCGTAGTCGGCGCGGTCGGTGCCGGGCGCGTTGTCGAGGAACACCCGCATGGTGACCACGTTGTCCAGGCTCAGGCCGCGGGCCTCCAGGTTCTCCCTGATCCTGGCCAGCACCGACATCCCCTGCGCCTCGGTGACGGTCACGCCGGGTGCCAGCTTGCCACCGGCGAATTGCTGAGTGTCGATGAAGGATTCGGGACTGCCCGCGGGCGCCGCGGTGTTGAGCGCGGTCGGTCCGATCCCGCTGGTCTTGTAGACGGCGGCGTCGGCGGCGATCACCACACCCTGCGCGATCATCGGATTGGCCTGTCCCGCTTCCAGAATCGAGGAGCTCGGCGGCTGCTTCGGGGCCTCGGCGGCGTCGGAGTCGGCGGTGCAGCCGGTGAGGGTGAGCGCTACGACGGTCGCCGCAGTCGCACTGATCAGGGTCTTCATGGTCGGTTCTCCTTGTCCGGGAAGGGGTGTCAGGCCGCGACGCGGGCGTGCAGGGCGGTCACGACATCGCGGGCCGAGGTGAAGGCTCCGTGCTGCCAGGCGATCGCGTTGGACAGGTGGTCTCCGGCGAAATACACCCGCTCGACCGGCGCGAGCAGCTTGGTGTACTCCGGCGTGGCCACGCCGCCGTGCGCGTCGCTGCCCGACCAGCCGACCCACGCGCCCTCGGAATACCGGGTGCGCCGCCAGCTGCCGGAGAACGCGGAGGCGATGTCGCGCCCGTACTTCTCGCCGTGGATCGCCGAGCCCTCCGCGACCGCCTTCGCCAATCGCTGCCGGTGCGTGAGGGATTCGAAGGCCTGGTGCCGCTTGCCGGTGTTGTAGTAGCCGACCACCACGCCGCGTTCGCCGTGGTAGTGGTCGTACGGGAACATGATCTGCGCGATGTCCTTGTCGGTATTGGTCGCGCCGCCGTAGATCCGGTCCTCCAGCTCCCACCAGCGCCGCGAGTACTCGATGCCGAGCTTGCCGGAGGACACCGGCACGGCCGCCTTCAACGCGGTCAGCACGTCGGCGGGCAGGTTGGTGGCCAGGCGCCCGACGAGATTCGGGGGCAGCGTGCAGATGCAGTAGTCGGCGTCGAGAGCCTGCTTCGCGCCGTCGCGGGTGTACTCGACCCGGACCCCGCCCGGGGTGTTGCGCAGGGCCGACACCTCGGCGCCGAAACGGATCCGGTCGTTGCCGATCGCGCGCTGGAAGGCGGTGTAGATGCGGTCCATGCCGCCGACCGGGGTCATCATCATCATGGCCTGGTCGTAGCCGAACTCGAAGCTGAAGTTGCGGCCGAGACCACTGCGGAGGGTGTCGGACATGGCGAAGGGCTTGCGCTGGTCGCCGAAGTTCAGGCCCGCGCCGGGCTCGGACTCGTAGCCGCGCCGGGTCGAGCCGAGATAGCGGCCGTCACTGGACAGATCGCCGAAATCGCGCAGGAACGACGCCAGCGCCTCCTTGTCGTCGCCGGTCAGCACATCGTCGAGCGCGCCACGCGACGCGGCCTTCTGCAACAGCTCCGACAGATAGCCGTACATGTCGGCCTTCGCCGCCCGGTACTGCACCGACTGCCCGGAGATCGGCGTCGCGCTCTGGTAGTTGACCAGCGTGTTGGCGTTCTGATTGCCGAAGGGCTGGACCTCGACGCCGAGTTCGCGACAGTAGTCGAGGGTGATGTGGCCCTGCGGAATTCGCGTGGCCCCCAGATTGAAGTAGTGCCCCTCGGCGAAGGTACAGGTCTGGGTTTCGCCGTTGAGGTCGGTTTCGGTGGTGCCGTTGCGCACCGACCACACCCGCCCGCCCGGCCGCTTCCTGGCCTCGAGCACGGTGACGTCGTAGCCCGCCTTGCCCAATTCGTAGGCCGCGCACAGCCCGGCGGGCCCACCACCGAGAATCACGACGGACGCGCCGGACCCCGACTTGCCGATGAGATCGCCCATGGCGGGGGACCGGAACGGCACCTGCGCGGTGGCGGGCGCGAGCCCCAGCGTCGACAGCGCGCCGTAGGCGAGGCCAGCGCCGCCGGTGACCCCGAGACTCTGCATGAATGATCTTCTGGTGACTGCCATGGGCCGCTCCGTCCGCTGATCCGCGATGTCCGTTCTGCGACAGTCTCGAAGGCGGGTGGGGCGGTGGCGCTACGCCGGAGAAAACGTTCACCGGTCGGCGAGTGAGAGGCGCGGCGGCCCGTTCTCACTCGGCGTGCGCCGACGGACTCACCACCGCAATATCGCCGAAACCCGGCCTGGTTAGGGTCGCCCGCACCGGCGGGCACGCGTGGCCGGCGTGGGAGGTGTGTGGTGACTGCTCTGGCCGACGCGGTCGCGAGGTCGTTCGCGGCGGACGAACCCGAACGGCCCGCGGTGTCGCCGTTGCGCGCGCTGGGGCGCAGGCAGCTCTCGGGGGTCGCGCTGCTCGGGCAGTCGGTGGCCACGACCGCGCCCGCCGCCTCGATGGTGCTGCTGCCGGTCACCATGCTCACCCACAACGCGCTGCTGCCCGGCCTGGTCACCATCGTCGTCGCGACCGTTGTCGTCACCCTGATCGCGCACTGCCTGGCGCAATTCACCCGGCGGCTGTCCGCGGCGGGCGGGCTCTACACCTTCGTCAGTCACGGCGCCGGGCCACGCGCGGCGCTCACCTGCGGTGTCGGCATGCTCGTGAAATACCTGGGCAGCGCCGCGCTGACGATGTATCACGGCTCGCAGACCGTGCTGGCGCTGGCCGCGCAGCTCGGAATCACCGTGCGCGGCTGGGGGATCGGCGCGATCTACCTCGGCATCGCGGTCCTGATCGGCGCCGTGCTGGTGCGCGGTGTGCGGTTCGCGGCGATCGCGATCCTGGCGGTCGAGGCGTGCTCGCTGAGCTTCATCATCGGCCTGATGCTGGTGTCGGGGCCCGCGGTGCCGGTCATCCCGGACGCGCCGAATGTGCCCGCGGTGCTGGCGATCGCGCTGTCGGCGTTGTTCGCGCTGGCCGGCTTCGAGAGCGCGACGTTCTTCGCGCCGGAGACCCGGCGTCCGCTGGTGACGGTGACCCGCACCGTGCTGTGGACGCCGATCCTGTGCGGTGCGCTGTTCATCTTCGCGTCCTGGGCGGCATGGTCCGGGCACGCGGGAGCGGTCGTCAACGCGTATCTGCACGGGACGTCCGGGGGATCGAGCCTGCTCGTGGTGATCCTGCTCGACGCGGGGCTCACCTGTTCGTGGCTCGGTTCGTCGATGGCATCGTCGAATGCCGCGTCGCGCCTGGTCTATTCGATGAGCGTGGAGGGTGTGCTGCCGCGGGTGTTCGGCCGGGTGGGCGCGCGGCTGCGGACCCCGCACGTCGCGTTGCTCGCGATCATCGGCACGGTCACGGTCGTCGGCCTGCTGTTCGTGGCGCTGGACGGGGTGCCGCCGTCGGTGAAGACGGTCGTCCGGACCGCGCTCGCGCTGTCCTACATCCTAGTCGCGGTGGCCGCGGTGCTGTTCCTGGGCCGCATCGACGAGCTGAGCCGGCTGGACCGCTGTGCGGGGTGGGGCGCGAGTTCGGTGCTCGCCGTCGTCCTGGTGTACCTGACGTTCTCCGACGCGCGGCACGGTGTCGTCGCCGCGCCCGCGCTGATCGTCGTCGTCCTGGCGATCGGCGCGTGCTGGTACCGCTATCTCCGGCTGACCCACCCCCGAAGTCTCACCGCCATCGGGGTTTTCGACAGCCCCGAATCGGTCGACGTGCTGCCGGGCGCCGGGGTGTTCGCCGTGAATGCCCGCGGCGCGATGGCCCTGGTCGGGGTGCCGCGGGCCGACCGTGGCGCACCGTGACGGCGGCGACCCGCCGGGACGGCCCGAGCGGACACGAGCCGCGCGCGGTCCAGAAGGCGCTCGCGCTGCTCGAAGCGGTGGCCCGGCTCGGCTCGGGGGCCACCGCGAAGGAGATCGCCACGCAGACCGGGATCGCCCCGGCGACGGCCTACCGATTGCTGAATCTGCTCGTCGCCGACGGCTATCTGGTGCGCATCGAGGACCTCTCGGGCTTCGCGCTCGGCCGCCGCACCCGTGAACTGGCCGGTGCCGCAGCCGAACCCGCGGACGACCACCATCGGGTGCTCGCCGAACTGCGCGCCCAGGTGCGCTTCGGCATCCACCTCGCCGCGTTCACCGGCCGCCGGATCCGGATGATCGACAGGGACCCCGATCACGAGCTGAGCGGGGAGAAAGTGCTGATCCGGCATCCGCACGCGTCCGCGATCGGCAAGGTGCTGATGACCCGGCATCCCGAGCTCGCCGAGGGACCGCTGCGCCGGGTGACGACCTTCACCATCACCTCCCCGGCCGAGCTCGCCGCGGAACTGCGGCGGGTCGACGCGCGGGCCGTCGCCACCGAGGTGAACGAATGCCGGGTCGGCCGCAGTGCGGTCGCGGTGCCGGTGCGCGCGGCCGACGGTACCGTCGCGGGCGCGCTGGCGGCGATCGGCACGACCGGGCGGCTACCTGTGCACGACCGCGACCTCATCGATCTGCTCGCCGCGTCGGCCCAGCGGGTGCTGGTCCGGCCCGCACACCCCGCGGGAGCCGCCGGGGCGACTCCCGCGGGACGCGATCACTTCGCGTAGTCGTAGAACCCGCGGCCGGACTTGCGGCCGAGGCGGCCCGCGTCGACCATCCGGCGCAGCAGCGCGGGCGGGGCGAGGTGCGGCTCGGCGAACTCGGCGTACAGCGACTCCGAGGCGGCCAGGGCGATGTCGAGGCCGACGGTGTCGAGCAGGGTCAGCGGACCCATCGGGTAGCCGCAGCCGCCCTTCATGGCCGCGTCGATGTCCTCGGCGGTGGCGTAGCCGGTCTCGAGCATCCGGATCGCCGAGCACAGGTAGGGGATGAGTAGGGCGTTGACGATGAAGCCGGAGCGGTCACCGGCCTGCACGGTCATCTTGCCCAGGGTGTTCTTGGCGTAGTCGGTGACGGCCGCGGCCGCTTCCGGCGCGGTGACCAGGGTCGAGATGATCTCGACCAGCGGCATCACCGGCACCGGGTTGAAGAAGTGCACGCCGACCACACGCTCGGGCCGCTCGGTGGCGCCTGCCACCTTGATCACCGGGATGGAGGAGGTGTTGGTGGCGAGGATGCCCTCGGGCTTGACGATCTTGTCGAGCTTGCTGAAGATGTCGGCCTTCACCGACTCGATCTCCGGCGCGGCCTCGATCACCAGGTCGCGGTCGGCGAACTCGTCGATGTCCAGGGTGACCCGCACGCGCGCGATCGCCGCGTCGGCCTCCTCCTGGGTGATCTTGCCGCGGGACACGCCCCGGCTGATCGAGCTCGCGATCCGCTGCTCGGCCGCCTCGGCGAACTCCGGCTTGGTCTCGAGCACGAGCACCTGGCTGCCCGCCTTGGCACAAACCTCCGCGATGCCGGCACCCATGGTGCCGCCACCGATCACTCCGATCAACTCCACTGCAGAACTCCCAACATCGCATTGCCCTGGCTGTCCCGGGGATTATTTCACCCGAGCTGGCACTGAGTGCCACAGGCTGTCGAAAGCGCTGGCCAACCGGGCCACGGACGCCGGCCAGGCCGCCACCGGCTCGATGCCCGAGCGGTGGCGGCCCAGTGGGTTTCGGCTATCGGACCGGCGTCAGCTCCGGCTCGGCCGGTTCCCGCCGCCCGCGACCGAGGACCGAGTGCCGACGGCCGTAGGCGAAGTAGACCACGACACCGAGGGCCATCCAGATCACGAAGCGCAGCCACGTCTCGATCGAGAGATTCACCATCAGCCACACGCACGCCAGCGCGCCGAGGATGGGAACCACCGGGACGAACGGGACGCGGAAGCCGCGCGGCAGGTCGGGACGGGTCCGGCGCAGCACCACCACGCCGACCGACACCAGCACGAAGGCCACCAGGGTGCCGATATTGACCATCTCCTCCAGCGTGCCGAAGTCGACGAACCCGGCCAGCAGCGCGCAGACCACGCCGACGATCACGGTCAACCGGACGGGCGTGCCCTTCTTCCCGGTCTGCGCGAGGCCACGGGGCAGCAGCCCGTCGCGAGCCATGGCGAACAGCACCCGGGTCTGGCCGAGGAACATCACCATGACCACCGTCGACAGCCCGGCCAGGGCTCCGATCGCGATGATGTTCTTCACCCAGGTCGCGCCGTGGATGGCGAAGGCCGTGGCGAGGGTCGCGTTGCCGTCGGCCAGCGCGGTGTAGGGCACCATGCCGGTCAGGATCAGCGAGACCGCGATGTAGAGCACCGTCACGATCGCGAGTGAGCCCAGGATGCCGCGCGGGATGTCGCGCTGCGGGTTGCGGGTCTCCTCGGCGGTGGTGGCGACCACGTCGAAGCCGATGAAGGCGAAGAACACCAGGCTGGCCGCGGCGAGCAGGCCGTACCAGCCGTAGCTGGTGCCACCGGAACCGGTGAGGAAGGCGAACAGCGACTGCCGCAGGCCCTCGGCCTTCTCCGACGGCGCCGACGGCGGGATGTACGGGGTCAGGTTCGACGGCTTGAAGTAGGTCGCGCCGACCACCAGCACCAGCGCGATCACGCCCAGCTTGATCGCGACGGCGATGGCCGACACCCGCGAGGACAGCTTGGTCCCGGTGGCCAGCAGTACACCGACCACCGCGATGATCAGCACGGCGCCCCAGTCGAAGTGCAGCGAGCCGATCTGCACCACCGGCGCCGAGGACCCGAGCACATTGCCCAGATACTGCGACCATCCCTTGGCGACCACCGCGACCGCCAGGGCGAACTCCAGGATCAGATCCCAGCCGATGATCCAGGCGATGACCTCGCCGAAGGTGGCGTAGGCGAAGGTGTAGGCGCTCCCGGCGACCGGCACGGTCGAGGCGAACTCGGCGTAACACAGCGCCGTCAGCCCGCAGGCGACCGCCGCGAACACGAAGGCGAGCGAGACCGCGGGGCCCGCCACCGTGCCCGCCGTGCGCGCGGTCAGGGTGAAGATGCCCGCGCCGATCACCACCGCGACACCGAAGATGGTCAGGTCCTTCGCCGTCAGATCCTTGCGCAGCTTGGCGTCCGGATCGTCGGTGTCCTTGATCGACTGTTCGACGGACTTGGTGCGGAACAGGCCGCTCGTGATCGTCATCAGAGCGACCGGGGGATGGCGTCGAGGCGGCGTTCGGCGAACCGGTTGGCGGCGGCGCCGGTCCCGATCCCCTCCGACAGCGCGGCGGCGATGATCTCGCGGCAGCGCGGGTAGATGTCGGCGACCTCGGCCTCGACCTCGGCCGGGGCGGCGGCGCGCAGCTCGCCCGCCACCTGGATGAGCCCGCCGCCGTTGGCCACGAAATCGGGCACCCAGGTGATGCCGCGGTCGGTCAGCGCCCGCTCCACCTCGGGGGTGGCGAGCTGGTTGTTGGCCGCGCCGCAGATCAGCTTGGCCTCGATCGTCGGCGCGCTCGCCGCGGTGAGCGTGGCGCCCATCGCGCACGGGGCGTACACGTCGACCGGCGCGGTGGCCACCGTCGACAGCAGCCGTACCGCGGGCTGTTCGTCGGCGATGCGCCGCAGCGCGGCCTCGTTCACATCGGTGACGCAGACCTCGGCGCCGTCGGCCAGCAGCAGCGCGGTGAGCTCGCGGCCCACCTTGCCGACGCCCTCGACGCCGACCGTGCGACCGGCCAGTGTCGGTGCGCCCCAGACGGACTCGGCGCCGGCGCGCATGGCGTGGAAGACGCCGAGCGCGGTCAGCCGGGCGCTGTCCCCGCTGCCGCCCGCGGCGACGCTGCGGCCGGTGACGTAGCGGGTGTGCCTGCCGATGACATCGAGGTCGTCGGTGTTCGTGCCCACGTCGCCCGCGGTGATGTAGCGGCCGCCCAGGGTTTCCACGAAGCGGGCGTAGGCGGTGAGCAGCTCCGCGCTCTTCACGGTCGCCGGATCGCCGATGATCACCGCCTTGCCGCCGCCGAGGTCGACGCCGGCCGCCGCGGCCTTGTAGGTCATGCCCCACGACAGCCGCAGCACGTCCTGCAACGCCGCGGATTCGTCGGCGTAGGGGTAGAAGCGGGTGCCGCCCAGGGCCGGGCCGAGCGCGGTCGAGTGGATGGCGATGATCGCCTTCAGCCCCGACCTGTCGTCCTCGCAGAACACCACCTGTTCGTGGGCGCGGGCGCTCAACTCGTGCGATCGGCCGAAGACTCCCGCTTCGGTGTGCGCAACGGTCACTGTCGATTCCTTTCGATGGCCGCGCACCACGGGTCGTGCCGGGGTGCGACGGTGTTGTGGTGCCGCGGGTGTGCGGCGGTGGGGTGCACCACGGTGTCGTGATGCGCTGGGCGCGTGGCGGTGTGATCGGCACCGTCACGCGCGACGGCTGTCGCGGTGCCACCGAAGTGGTCGCGCCGCTGGGTGTTTCGTCAGTACTCGATGCCGAGCTCGCGCAGTCCGGTCCGGTACAGCTCGACATTGGCGAGCTTGATGTCCTCGTAGCCGCGCACCACGTCGGGCAGGGCGGCGGCCGCGATGGCGGTGTCGTAGTTCTCCGGGCGCAGTTCCTCGGCCAGCCGCCCCACCATGCCGGTGTAGTGGGCCAGCAGTTCCCGTTCGACCTTGCGGACGTGCGCGTAGCCGAAGGGGTCGAGCTTGGTGCCGCGCAGGAACTTGCCCTTGGCCAGCACCTTCAGCGCCACATGGGATTTCGGCGCCAGACCGATCTTCTTGCGCCGGCCCATGGCCCGCAGGACCGGCGGGTGCAGCTTGTAGGTGAGCTTCTCGCCGCCGGGGACCTGGGCCTGCACCTCGTCCAGGAACGCCGGGTCGACCAGCAGCCGGGCCACCTCGTACTCGTCCTTGTAGGCGGTGAACTTGTAGAGCCCGCGCGCCACGGCCTCGCTGAAGTCGGTGCGGTCGGTGATCTTGCGCTCCGCCGCCCAGGCGAGTTCGACGGTCTCGATGTAGCGCCGGGCCACGTCCGCGTTCTGGTAGCCGATCAGGTTCGCCGCGCGCAGCTCCATGAGCCGCCGCACCTCGCCGTCGAAGTCGGTGTGCGCCAGCAGTTCCAGCGGCACCCGTGGGGGAGTGCGCCGCGGCTGCCCCTCATCGACCGCCGCGGCGAACGCGGCCGGATCGGCGACGGCGACCCGTCCCCACCGGAAGGCCGCGATATTGGCGTCCACCGCGACCCCGTTGATCCCGATGGACTCCTCGATCGCCGCCACCGGCAGCCGCAGCCCACCGGACTGCACGGCCGCGCCGACGATCAGGAAGTTGGCCGCCGCGGTGGTGCCGAACAGGGTCTGCGCCGCGGCGAGGGCGTCGAAGTGGTGCGTCGAGTGCGACACCGCCGCGATCCGATCCAGCAGCGTCTCGGTGGCGGGGTAGGTCACCGACTTGTCGTAGACCATGTCGCCGGTCGGGGTCTGGCTCGTCGAGGCCACGGCCACGGTGCGGGCCACGTCGCCGTACTGCAGGTACCGCGCTTCGGTGGCGGTGAGCAGGTCGACGGCGAGCAGGCAGTCCGCGCTGCCCGGGGTGAGCCGGTTGGCCGGTTCCAGCTCCGTGCCGGAGAACCGCAGGTGCGAGACCACCGGACCGGCCTTCTGGCTCATCCCGATCTGGTCCAGGCTCTCCACCTCGTACCCGGCCCGCAGGGCGGCGGTGGCCAGCACCTGGTTCACCGTCACGATGCCGGTGCCGCCGATGCCCGCGATCAGCACGTTCTGGGTGCGTTGCGGTGCGCCCAGTCCGGGATCGGCGACCGCGGGCGGTTCGGTGGCCTTGCGGCGCTTGGTCTTACGCTTCTTGTCCGGCACGGTCTCCACCGTGACGAACGACGGGCAGTCGCCGTCGAGGCAGCTGTAGTCGGTGTTGCACGAGGTCTGATCGATGCGGGTCTTGCGCCCGAACTCGGTGTCGACCGGCTGCACCGACAGGCAGTTCGACTTGGTGCCGCAGTCGCCGCAGCCCTCGCAGACCGCCTCGTTGATCACCACCCGGGTGTTGCGGACCGGCAGCGCGCCGCGCTTGCGCTGCCTGCGCGCGTCGGCGGCGCAGTGCTGGTCGTAGATGAGCACCGTGACGCCCTCGATCTCGCGCAGTGCCCGCTGGGCCTCGTCGAGCCGGTCGCGGTGCCACAGCAGGGTGCCCTTGGCGAGCGAGCGCTTGCGATGGCGCCGCGGTTCGTCGGCGCAGATGATGATCTGCCGCACGCCCTCGGTGGTGAGTTTGTGGGTCAGCTGCGCGACGGTGAGCATGCCCTCCGCGTCCTGGGCGCCGGTCATCGCGACGACTTCGTTGTAGAGCAGCTTGTAGGTGATGTTCACCCCGGCCGCGACACACGCCTGCACGGCCAGCTGCCCGGAGTGGAAGAAGGTGCCGTCGCCGATGTTCTGGAACAGGTGCGGCACATCGGTGAACGGCGCCTGTCCGATCCACTGGCTACCCTCGCCGCCCATCTGGGTCAGCCCGGTGACCGCGCTGTCGGCGCGCCCGGACAGGGTCACCAGTGTGTGGCAGCCGATGCCACCGCCGCCGATCGAGCCGTCGGGCAGCGCGGTGGAACGGTTGTGCGGGCAGCCGCTGCAGAAGTAGGGCGTCCGCTGGGCGGACAGGACCTCGAGCGGAAGTGCCGGTGGCGCAGCCCGTTTCAGCTCCACCCGGCCGCGCAGCACCCGGCGCAGCGGGGCGAGCAACCGGCCCGCGGTGAGTTCGCCGTCCACCGGCATCAGCCGCGCGCCGCGCTCGTCGTGCTTGCCGAGGACGCGGGGCGCGTCCGGGGTGCCGTAGAGGATTTCGCGGATCTGGGTCTCGATGAACGCGGTCTTGTCCTCGACCACGACGAGTTCGTCGAGACCGCGCGCGAATTCGGTGACCGCGGCCGCGCCCACGGGGTAGGGCATGCCGATGCGCAGCAGCCGGATGCCCGCCCGGTGCAGGGCGGCGTCGTCGACGCCCAGGTCGAGCAGGGCCTGGCGGACCGCGTCGAACGTGGTTCCGGTGGCCGCGATGCCGACCTTCGCCCCGGCCGGATCCACCTCGACGACGTCGAGCGCGTTGGCCGCCGAGTACGCCTGCACCATTGCCCAGCGCGGACCGTAGAGATCCGCCTCGGCCAGCACGCTGTCCGAGGGCGCCGCCATCGGCCGCTGCCGGTAGACGAACGGCCTGCCCTCCCACTGCAGTTCGGGCACCGTGACGGCGAGATCGGCCACACTCGCGTCGACGGTCCAGGCACCGTCGGCGACATCGGCCACGATCTTCAGCGCCACCACACAGCCCGAGGCCCGCGACAAGGCGATGCCCCGCATGCCCAGGGTGATGATCTCCTCGGCATTGCGCGGGAACAGCACCGGCACACCCATGGCCGCCAGCGAGCGCTCGCTCACCGCGGGCACGGTCGACGACTTCGACGCCGGATCGTCGCCCACCAGCAGCAGCACGCCGCCGCGCGCGTTCACCCCGTACATGTTGGCGTGCCGGATCGCGTCGGTGGCGCGGTCGACCCCGGGCCCCTTGCCGTACCAGACGCCGACCACGCCGTCGTGGGTCGGCCGCCCGGCGGGCAGGTCGGCCTGGCTGCCCCAGACCGCGGTTGCGGCCAGTTCCTCGTTGAACCCGGGCACGAAGGTGATGTCGTGCTCGGCACGCACCTCCGGCATGCCGAGCAGCATCTTGTCCACCCCGCCCAGCGGGCTGCCCTGATACCCCGAGACGAATGTCGCGACCCGGTGCCCCGCGCGCAGGTCGCGCACATGCTGTTCCACGAGCAGCCGCGCGATGGCCTGCACGCCCGTGAGCAGCACCGGCCCGGCTCCGGAGCGATAGCGATCGGCGAGGTCGTAGGGCGCGGCAGGCTCGGCCTGCGGCGCGGCGGTCGGACAGACGACGGTGGTCATGGACGCCTCACCACACTTTCCACAACCCAGATCGTGAGCTGCGCAACGAAGGAACTTGCAATCGGTGCAGCGAAATGTGCCGTGGAGGGGTGAGGGGTGTCAACAGTCAGTCGAAAAGTTGATCAGTCTGCTCAAAAGTGATCTGGACCACTGGGGTCGATGTGCCAATCTGCTCGAGTGGAGAGACCTGCGTCACATCACGGCTGATTCGGCCGGTGGGTCAGATGATCGACCAGCGGCAGGCTCCGGTAGCCGATCGGCGTGGCCAGCGCGAGCATGGTTTCGGTGTGGTTCACCCCGTCGATGGCGTGCACTCGCTGGATGATCTCCAGCAGATCCTGCTGCGACTGCGCCGCGATCCGGACCAGCAGATCGGACCGCCCGGTGGTGGCGTGCACCTCGAGCACGTGCGGGAAGCCGCGCAGCGTCTCGATGATCGGATCCATCTTGTTCTGATCGAGTTCGACCCCGA
Source organism: Nocardia sp. NPDC050718 (assembly GCF_040654235.1). Lineage (NCBI taxonomy): Bacteria > Bacillati > Actinomycetota > Actinomycetes > Mycobacteriales > Nocardiaceae > Nocardia > Nocardia sp. NPDC050718. The sequence goes on from NZ_JBFAHQ010000001.1 coordinate 2,008,637, forward strand.
GGAAGGCGTGCACGGCGAAGCCGATCGCCTGCACATCGATATCGGGCGGATAGCCCCGCACCGCGCCCGAGGACTCGAGCCGCTTCATGCGCGCCTGCACCGTGTTGCGGGCGATCCCGAGCCGCTGGGCCAGCTCGAGGATCGGCGCCCGCGGGTCCGCGGCCAGTTCGGCCAGCAAGGCGGCATCGAGTGCGTCGAACTTGATGGTCATGCCGCATTGTGGCACGGCGGTCCTCGTGCTTCCCCGGGGTCGGGGCGTGGGGTTACCGTTGGTGATGGCCGAATCTGCTGACGTCATCGTCGTCGGAGCCGGACTCGCCGGATTGGTCGCCACGGCGGAGTTGGTCGACGCGGGTAAGCGGGTGCTCATCGTCGAGCAGGAGAACGCGGGCAATGTCGGCGGACAGGCATTCTGGTCCTTCGGCGGACTGTTCCTGGTGAACAGTCCGGAGCAGCGCAGGGTCGGGATCAAGGACTCCTACGACCTGGCCTGGCAGGACTGGCTGGGCAATGCCGGATTCGACCGCGAGCGCGAGGATCGATGGCCGCGGGAGTGGGCGCGGGCCTATGTCGACTTCGCCGCCGGGGAAATGCGCGGCTGGCTGGCCGAACGCGGCTGGAAGTCGTTTCCGATCGTCGCCTGGGCCGAGCGGGGCGGTTACGGCGCCGACGGGCCCGGCAATTCGGTGCCGCGTTTCCACGTCACCTGGGGCACCGGGCCGCGGATCGTCGAGATCATCGAGTCGCGGGTGCGCGACGGCGTGGACCGGGGTCTGGTGACCTTCGCGTTCCGCCATCAGGTCGACGAACTCGTCGTCACCGGCGGCGCGGTCAGCGGGGTGCGCGGCACCGTCCTCGAACCCTCCGACGCGGCGCGCGGTGTCGCGTCGTCCCGGAAGTCGGTGGGGGAGTTCGAGTTCGGCGCGCAGGCCGTGATCGTCACCTCCGGCGGCATCGGGCACAACCCGGAACTGATCCGCCGGAGCTGGCCGACCGACGCGGGGCGGGTACCCGAGCACATGCTGGCCGGGGTGCCCGCGCACGTGGACGGGCGGATGCTGGAGATCTCGGAGCGCGCCGGCGCGAGCGTGATCAACCGCGACCGCATGTGGCATTACACCGAGGGCATCGTCAACTACGACCCGGTCTGGCCGAATCACGGCATCCGCGTCGCGCCCGGACCGTCCTCGCTCTGGCTGGACGCGACCGGCACCCGGCTGCCGCCCCCGCTGTTCCCCGGCTTCGACACGCTCGGCTCGATGCGCTACATCAATCGCACCGGTTTCGACTACACCTGGCTGGTCCTGGATCAGCGGATCATCGAGAAGGAGTTCGCGCTCTCCGGTCAGGAACAGAATCCCGACCTGACCGGCCGCAATATCCGGCTGCTGCTGGAACGGGTGAAGAAGGGTGCCCCAGGACCGGTCGAGGCGTTCAAGCGCAAGGGCGTCGATTTCGTGGTCGAGGACGGACTCGACGGCCTGGTCCGCCGGATGAACGAACTCGCCGGTGACGATGTGCTCGATGTCGCGAGCGTGCGGCGCGAGGTGACCTCGCGAGATCGTGAACTCGACAACCCCTTCGGCAAGGATCTCCAGCTCGCGGCGATCCGCGCGGCCCGCGCCTACCGTCCCGACAAGATCATCCGGGTGGCCGCACCGCACCGGCTGCTCGATCCCAAGGCGGGCCCGCTGATCGCCGTCCGCCTGCACCTGCTCACCCGGAAGACGCTGGGCGGCTTGGAAACCGACCTGTCGTCGCGGGTGCAGGGCCGGGACGGCGCGGCGGTCGACGGCTTGTACGCCGCCGGTGAGGTCGCGGGCTTCGGCGGTGGCGGGGTGCACGGCTACCGCGCGCTGGAAGGCACCTTCCTGGGCGGGTGCATCTTCTCCGGACGGGCTGCGGGCCGGGCGGTCGCCGCCCGGGTGTGACGACCGCCCGCCGCGCAATAGTCTTGTGCGCCAGGGTCCGTGGTCATCGGGTGATTCCACGACGGGGGTCGAGACGTGGATCTTGACGCGCGAAGATCGAGCGCATATTTTGGGCTGCGGACTTTTGAGGCGAGGGGGAAAGAACACTGGAGTCCGCACTCGTCGTCCCGCTGAATCGGGAAATTCTTTTGGTTGCGCAAGCGTACGTTCGGCGCGGTTTCGACGTCGCTCATCGCGAACTCGATAGGTGGCACAGCTAACTATTCCGGCACGGCATCGAGGGCTCGATCAGTCTGGTGGCCAACCGGTTTCGTTCCCCGCTGCCCGACGTCGCGCGTCCGGTCGGTGACCTGTCGTGTTTCGCCACGCGCTTATTCGCCGCATCGCTCGGTCTTATTCTCGGAGGTTGAAGAACAATGTGTGGAATTGTCGGATGGGTCGATTTCGCGAGTGATCTCGAAACGCAACGCCCGGTAGTGGAGCGCATGACCGAGACGATGCGCTTGCGCGGACCGGACGCCGGTGGCGTATGGATTTCCCGGCACGCCGCACTCGGCCACCGTCGATTGTCGGTCATCGATATCGAAGGCGGCGTTCAGCCGATGGTCCGCGACGATGTCGCGTTGACCTACAGCGGCGAGATCTACAATTTCCGCGAATTGCGGCGGGAATTGGAAGGCGTCGGTCACCGGTTCACCACCAAGAGCGACACCGAGGTGGTGCTGCGCGCCTACCTCGAGTGGGGCGTCGCGTGCGTCGAGCGGTTCAACGGCATGTTCGGGTTCGCGATCTGGGACGGGCGCAGCGAGGAACTGCTGCTCGTGCGGGACCGGGTGGGCGTCAAACCCGTCTACTACTACCCGACCGCCGACGGCATCCTGTTCGGCTCCGAGCCGAAGGCGATTCTCGCGAACCCGGCGGCGAAGCGGAAGGTCGACCTCGACGGCTTCGCCAATTTCCTTGTCCTGCAGGCGAATGTGGCCGGGCACACCCCGTTCGACGGTCTGCTGGAATTGCAGCCGGGTGAATTCCTGCGGGTCGGCAGGTCGGGGATCGAGCGCACTCGCTACTACCAGCTGACTGCTCGCCCGCACGAAGACGACCTCGACACCACGGTGGAGACGGTGCGCGCGCTGCTGGCCGACATCGTCGAGCGTCAGCTGGTGTCCGACGTGCCGATCGGCACCCTGCTCTCCGGCGGCATCGACTCGAGCCTGCTGACCGCGCTGGCGACCCGCTCGAACACCGCGGCCGATGTGGTGCGGTCGTTCTCCATCGATTTCGTCGGGCACGCCGACTTCTTCGAGACCTCGGCCGACATCCTGCGCGCGACCGAGGACGCGCCCTTCATCCGCAAGGTGGTCGACTACGTCGGCTGCCGGCACGAGGGCATCGACGTGGCGACCGCCGCGCTGTGCGACCCCGAGGTGCGCCGCCGGGTGCTGACGGCCTGGGACCTGCCGAATCACCTGGGCGACATGGACGTCTCGCTGTATCTGCTGTTCCAGGCGGTGCGGGAGCGCTGCACGGTGGCGATCTCCGGGGAGGGCGCCGACGAGGTGTTCGGCGGCTATCCCTGGCTGCACGACGAGAAGGTCCTCGACGTGCCGATCTACCCGTGGATGTCGTTCCAGCTGCTGCAGGGCACCCCGTCGACGTTCAGCCTGTTCGACGGTGGCGTCGTCGCGCGCACCGGCCTGTTCGAGCGCATCGGCGCCATGTACGCGCAGGGCATCGCCGAAGCGCCCCGCCTGGACGGCGAATCGCCCCTGGACGCGCGGATGCGGGCGGCCAACTACCTCGACCTCACCCGCTTCATGCGCCCGCTGCTCGACCGCAAGGACCGCATGAGCATGGCGGTCGGCCTCGAGGTCCGTGTCCCGTTCTGCGACCACCGCCTGATCGACTACGTCTTCAACGTGCCGTGGTCGATGAAGCAGCGCCCCGGCGAGAGCAAGTGGCTGCTGCGCGCCGCCGCGGGCGACCTGCTGCCCGACGCGGTGCGCAACCGCCCGAAGTCCGTCTTCCCCGCCACCCTGGACACCGGCTACGACGACATGCTGCGCAAGGGCCTCAACGAGGTGCTGACCGGCGCCGACGAGCCCATCCGCGAGTTCCTGAACATCGACGCGGCCACCGCGATCGTCGACGGCACCGACCCCGGCAGCGGCTCGTGGGCCCGGCTCCGCACCGAGAGCATCCTGCGCGCCAACGCCTGGATCAAGGAGTACGACGTCGACATGAGCCCGCTCGCCTGACGGAGCGGGAAACTGTTGCACCCCATCGTGATCCGACGTTCGTGGCCACGGTGGGGAACCCCTGTTCTAGCCTTGGGTTCTTCGACATCGCCGACCGGGTGTGCTGCTGTCCGGTGGGTGGGGACCGCACGGGGGAGTGGCGATGGTGGATCCCGACAGCATGTTCCGCGACAGTTCGACGGGTGGCCACCCGCCCGTCGGTTCGCGGAATCTGCTCGACTCGGCCGTGCGCACGCGCGCCGGCGGCGTTCCGGGTCGGCACGGAGTCGTTCGACTGCACCCGGATGAGCACTGGGGTGGCACCCTGCAGGAGATACTGCGGGACGTGCGGGAAGAGGCGGTGGTGGCCGTCTGCGCCCCGCGGCAGATGAAGCGGTACTACCACCGCGAAGCGCTGGTGCTGCGTGATCTGCTCGAGGCCGGGCGGCGGGTTCGGGTCCTGTACTCGCGGAACTATGCCATCACGCGTGATCCCGTTCCCGGGCCGCTGCCGTCGACGATCGCACCGCACACCAAGGTCACGGGCATCGAGTTCCCCAACACGATCATCATCGACCGCCGAGTCGCGGTGCTGTGGAACGGGTCCGACGATCCGCGACCGGACGCGCTCCTGGTCCGCGAACCCTCGTTGCTGCGGGCTCTGCATCAATTCGCCGCGACCACCTGGGATTCGGCCGTGGGATTGCCGGGCTGCCCGGTGCGATCCGGTCTCGAGCTCGACGCGATGTCGATCGCCGTGCTCGAGGCTCTCGGTGCCGGGCTGAAAGACGAAGTGGCGGCGCGGCGGTTGTCCGTGTCACTGCGCACCTATCGGCGTCATGTCGCGGCCGTCATGGTGCGACTCGAGGTGGATACCCGCTACCAGCTCGGGGCTCGTGCGTCCGAACTGGGATTTCGGTCGAGGTTGGCAGGAAGCTGACAACATCGGCGGTGGGCGTCGGAATTCGCTGTCCCGAATCGGGCCGTGTCCTAGCTTTCCGCCATGGCTTTCAATGTCGCTGATCTCTTCGAACACGCCGTCGACGCGGTGCCGGACCGGGTTGCGGTCATCTGCGGGGACCGGCGGGTCACCTACCGCGAGCTCGACGAACGCGCCAACCGTTTGGCGCACCACCTCGCCTCCCGTGGCGTCGGCAAGGGCGACCATGTCGGCGTCTATTCGCGTAACTCCATCGAGGCCATCGAGACGATGATCGCGACCTACAAACTGCGCGCGATCTCGGTGAGCGTGAACTTTCGCTACACCGCCGACGAGGTCCGCTACATCGTCGACAACGCCGACCTGGTCGCGCTGATCCATGAGCGCCGGTACTCCGACATCGTCGCCGACGTCATGCCGCACACCCCGAAGCTGTCCGATGTCGTCGTAGTCGAGGACGGTTCCGGCCTCGACTACCGCCGATACGACGGCGTGGACTACGACGCCGCGATCGACGCGCAATCGGCGGCGCGTGATTTCGGCGAACGCAGCCCCGACGACCTGTACGTCCTCTACACCGGCGGCACAACAGGATTCCCCAAGGGTGTGATGTGGCGGCACGAAGATGTCTGGCGCGCACTGGGCGGCGGTATCAACCACGTCACCGGCGACTACGTCCGAGACGAGTGGGAATTGGCCGACCAGGCCGGGCGGTCACCGGTCGGCATCGTGATGGCACCGTTGTCGCCGCTCATCCACGGCGCGGCCCAGTGGGCGGCCTTCATCGGCCTGAATTCCGGCGGCACCATCGTTTTCCTCCCGCAGTTCGACGCCGACGAGGTCTGGCGGCTCGTGGAGAAGCACAAGGTGAACGCCTTCACCGTCGTCGGTGACGCGATGGCCAAGCCACTGCTGGACGCCTACCTGGCCGGCGATTACGACGCGTCGTCGGTGTGGTCCATCAGCAGCCACGCGGCATTGTTCTCGCATTCTCTCAAGCAGCAGTACGTGGAGCTGTTCCCGAACGTCTTCATCACCGATGTGATCGGGTCGTCGGAAAGCGGTGGCACCGGGCTCGGCGTGGTGACCAAGGACAGTGACCATTCCCAGGGACCGCGCGTGAAGTTCAACGCGCAGACGGCGCTGATCGACGACGACGGCAAGCTCGTGGCGCCGAAACCCGGAGCTGTCGGTCGGATGGCCCGCACCGGGCATGTGCCGATCGGCTACTACAAGGATCCGGCGAAGACCGAGACGATTTTCGTCGAGATCGATGGCAAGCGATTCGTGGTGCCCGGTGACTACGCCCGCTACGAGGACGACGGCACCGTCACCCTGCTCGGCCGCGGTTCGGAATGCATCAACACCGGCGGGGAGAAGGTCTTCCCGGAAGAAGTGGAGGGCGCGCTCCGGTCGCATCCGGACGTTTTCGATGCCTTGGTGATCGGCATCGAGGACGCGCGATTCGGCCAAGCGGTGGCGGCGCTGATCCAACTCCGACCGGGACTCGATCTCGACCCGGCACGGCTGGATGCCCACGTTCGGACGAAGGTCGCCGGCTACAAGGCGCCCCGCGCCTACTGGATTGTGGACGAGATGATGCGGCAGCCCAGCGGCAAGGCCAACTACCCCGCGGCGAAGAAATACGCCGCTGACCACGCCGATCACGCCCGACCTGCCCGCTGACGAGGCCCGGCACCCTTTACCTCGCGGACGAAGGGAGCGCACAATGATTGCGTATACCGGCTTCAAGGTTTTCGACCGGCGGGTACCCGAATACCCGCCGGGAACGATCCGGGCGGGCACCCTCCGTGATGGCAGCGTCCCCGTCGGCAGCGCGTCCGGCTCGTCCCGCCATGCTGAACGCCGGGCGCGGCGGATGCCGCCCGTAGCGACTACGAGCCCCTCCGCCGGTTCGGCGCACCTCTCGGATAGGAAACGCCATGTCAGAGCAGAACAAAGCCGCGGCCAAGCGCCTCTTCGACGCGTGGAACGCGAGAGACCTCGATGTCTTCGACGAGGTGATCGCCGACGACGCCCTCAATCACGATCCCCAGAACCCGTTCGCCGAGGTCCACGGCCCCGACGGCCTCAAACGACTCGCGCAGATGTACCTCGCCGCGTTCTCGGATCAACGTTTCCTGGTCAACGAACAGATCGCCGAGGGCGACTTCGTCACCACCCGATGGACGGGAACCGGGCACAATGACGGCGAGATGATGGGCATGCACGCCACCGGGAAATCGGCAGTCGTTCAGGGAATTACGATCAATCGCTTCCGGGACGGCAAGATCGTCGAGAGCTGGGCGTGCTGGGACACACTCGGCATGATGCAGCAACTCGGCGTCGTCCAAGCGGCGCACTCCGCGACCACCTGACAGTCTTCGACCGGGCGGGCGCGTTGTTTCCGCGCCCGCCGGTTCGTCAGTGCCGGGCGTGCCGGGTGTCGTACCACTGATCACCGGCGGGCTCACCGGCCAGATTCCAGCTCCAGGACTCTGTCGGGGTGATGCGCAGGTAGTACCCCGGACCAACGATGCCCGTCCGCTCTACGGGCGGTTCGGCATGACCGTAGACGCGCACGCCCCGCGCGATAAACGGGTCGAGCGAGACCAGGTCGTCGACGACCAGCGCCACCTCGGCATTGCCCGAAGCGACATTGCGCGCCTTGCGGGTACCGGGGAAGGTCGCGCCACCGCCGACCCAGAAATACGTGCCGTCGAACTCGAAGGCGACCGGAACGACGTCCGGTCGCCCGTCGGCGGCGCGAGTGGCGAGGCGAGCCAGCGGCTGCGACCGGAGATAGTCGAGTTCGGCATCCGTGAAGCCCATACGATCGCAGTATTCCGCATCAGGGAATCGAATCGAAGGAGTGGAATGCGTATCGGGGTGTCCGGCCCACACGGAACCGGCAAGACGACACTGGTTCACGAACTGTGTTTCTGCTTCACCGAACTCACCCCTATCGAGGAACCGTACGTCCTCCTCGAGGAAGACGGCCACGACTTCGAATACCCACCATCACACGCCGACTACCGAGCCCAACTGACCCGCTCGATCCACCTGCTGACCACCGAACCCGACGGTTCCGTCTTCGACCGCACCCCCTTGGACTTCCTGGCCTACCTGTCAGCGACGGGCCTCGACATCGAATCCAGCACCGACACCGCCGCGGCTCGAAAAGCCTTGGCCACACTGGATCTCCTGGTACTCGTGCCGATAACTCCCGATACTGAGCGCCTCCTCCCGCCGGCGGAAATGCTCAGCCTCCGCCACGCGGTCGACGACACCCTGCTCGAGTTGGCCTACACCGATTCACTGGACCTCCTCGCGAACATTCCGATGCTCGAGCTGACCGTCCCCTTGCCGGATCGAATCGAAACGATCGCCGCCATGATCCGTTGACCGCCGATGAGAGTGGGGACCAACAGGGCGATCGAGGTGCGAAGAATGGGTGAGTCGGAGCTGGGGAAGTTTCTGGGCTCGTTCGGTTGGAGGTACCTAGGCTCCGGATCGACCATGGTCCGGCCCTGGTCATCGCCGGCAGGCGGCGCGTCGGAGGTGACCTAGTTCATTCCCCACTCCGCTCGAGGTCGACCGCGGCTTCGAGTTCGGCAATCCGGTCCCGTTGACTCGCCAGGATCCGCCGCGCGGCCTCGATGAGCTCGACGTAGCTGTGCTGCATTACCGGAATGTCCAGCACCGCAGCGAGCTCGCGGTGCTGGCGCTCTATCAACGCAAGGTAGCGGTCGGCGACGGCCTGCAGCATTGCCACCCGCACCTCCGCCGGGACCTGCTCTTCGACCTGCGGTCCGCTCGGCGGGGGCTGCTGCCCGAGCCACGGCGACCAGCGGGAGCGGATGTCATCCTCGGTCATCTCCGACAGCTGCTGCAGCAGAGTGTGACAGGCCACCGGCGAGCGAAACACCGTCTCCAAGCAACGGTGGTAGTCGGGCGGCTGCATCTGGACGTGGTCATTCATCTCGGACGCTCCACGGGGACCCGCTCGAAGGCGAAGGTTGCCAGACTACGCGCTGTCACGGGACGAGCGTCCAGATGTCGGGACTTCTGGTCGTTTTCCGAATGCCTGCGAATTTTCGACCGAACTGTCGGCGACGCGCTCACCCTGCGCTTCGCTATCTGCCGAGGTAAGCGAGCACCAGCGCCGCGATCCTTGCCATCAGGATTTTGATTGTTGTCCACGTACTGCTATCCCGCGCTGCACGAGGGCCATCCTGGCGGCGAAGAGATCCACGTGCGCCGGCTCGACTCTTCACGTGTCGTTCAGACCGCAACCGTTGGCACCTCTGGAACGACGGGCGATGTCGGCCAAGGCCTTGGCTATCCACTGCGTATCGGGCATGAGGAGAAGTTAGACCCGGGCATCGACATGGGATAGGGCGAAAGGAGTCATCTGAGAACCTCTTTCACGGATGCCAGGCGCTTCGGTGCCGTGAGTGGCGATTGTCGACCGGTAGCGTGGCTGTCGCCGATGGTTGTTTCCGGACGCCTGTTCGCTTGAGATCTGCACCTTCTCGGCGGTCAGCAGGCCCAAGGCGACGTGATCGGGGGCGGGATTGCACCGTAGACCGTCGCGGTCCCGACGACCGTTGGCTGCTACAAGTAGCCTTCCCATGCTCCGCGTGCGGGGCGCCCGAGCGCGACCCATTCCTTGTGTCGAGCCACGGCGCGATCGTATATTTTTGTGAGTTCGTTGCCGGTTCGTCGTTGCTTGATGAAGCCCATCATGTGACGTGGGTTCTGGAATCCGGACCGGAACGGCAAATCGATAGCAGAGGTGGCGTTCGTATTCGGTGGTTCCGGAGGGAGTGCTACCCACTTACCTTCGAGATTGCGGCGGAATGTCTCGCCGATGAAATAGAAGAACCGCATGCCGAGCTTGTAGTTCTCTTTGTTGAACGGGTTGGAGTCTCCGAACCTTCTCATGATTTCCTGCTCGGCGATCACGAGTCCTTCCCGGGTGAACTCGTGGCCGTTGAGCTCGGGAACCTCGATCACGGTGAACTCTATTTGCATCGCCGCATCATGCATCAGGAGCCAGCTCTGGAACCTCTCATCCTGCTGGATCGCCTTGAACTCGGGTGTATCGCGAATATCTGACTCTGATTGCTTGGGCACTCGAGCAACCGAGCGGAGTCCACCCTCGAGCGATTGGTTGATACCGGTCAGCGAATTCGTGGCTGCGGAAATCGCCGCACCATCGAGTAGAAGTTCGTCCCCTGACACGTGTCCCCTTCTGCAAACCAAGATCGTGACGTGCATCAAGGTGCCCGCCCGCTCCGAGTCCGAATCGTACCGCTGGCGCGACGAACCGCGGTGCCTGGCGTCACCTACTCCTGGGGTGCGCGAGCGACGGGGTGCCGCTGCGGTGTTGCGAATGTCGAGGCACTCCAGCACTTTTGACCGCTACTACGTTCGAGTATGGGAAGTGCAGGCGCACGTCGCTCGACGGTCCGCTACCTCTCGGGCTGGACGACAGCTCTAGCGGGGAGTTCGGCGGTGCGGTGCTGCGACCTCCGCGAACGCCCGACTCGATCATCTCGACGGTCTCTCGGTGGGCGGCGGGATCGGCCGACTGGACCCGCTCACCGGCCCCTTCGTCGCCGATTCGGGAATACGGCGAGGTGATGCGCGCGTTGAGGGACCTGGGTGAATTGTAGAAATCGTAGAAAGCAGGGGTGGACCCCGAAGATGCCCAGGTCAGCGGTGGTATAGGCTTTGTCGGTCATGAAGTCGGCTTATTCGGGTCCGGTCAACGGTGCGCCCAACACGGTCTACCTCGACCACGCGGCCACCACTCCGATGCTGCCCGCCGCCGTCGAGGCGATGACGGCTGCGCTGACGACGGTGGGTAATGCCTCGTCACTGCATGGATCGGGCCGGGCGGCGCGGCGGGCGCTGGAGGAGGCGCGCGAGGCGATCGCGGCCGAGCTGGGCGCGCGGCCGTCGGAGGTGATCTTCACCTCCGGGGGGACCGAGAGCGACAATCTGGCCCTCAAGGGCATCTTCTGGGGGCGCAGGGCGGGCGATCCGCGGCGCATCAGGATCGTCACCAGCGCGGTCGAGCACCACGCGGTGCTCGACGCGGTCGAGTGGCTGGAGAAGCACGAGGGCGCCCAGGTCAGCTGGCTGCCGGTGGACGCCGATGGCGTGGTGTCGCCGCAGGCGCTGCGCGAGGTGCTCGCCGAGCACGCCGACGAGGTCGCGCTGGTCAGCGTCATGTGGGCGAACAACGAGGTCGGCACGATCCAGCCGATCACCGAACTGGCGGCGGTCGCCGGGGAATTCGGCATCCCGATGCACAGCGACGCGATCCAGGCGGTGACCCAGGTCCCCGTCGATTTCGGCGCGAGCGGGCTGGCCGCGCTCAGCGTCGCCGGGCACAAGGCGGGCGGCCCGCACGGCATCGGCGTGCTGCTGCTCGGCAGGCAGGTGCCCTGCGTGCCGCTGGTGCACGGCGGTGGACACGAGCGTGACCTGCGTTCGGGCACCTCCGACGTGGCCGCGGCGGTCGGCCTGGCCGCGGCGCTGCGTGACGCGACCGGCGAGCTGCCCGCGCGTGCCGAGCACCTGCGCGGACTGCGCGAACAGCTGATCGCGGGCGTGCGGGAGGTGGCACCGGAAGCGGTCCTCAACGGGCCGCTCGGCGAGCGGCGTCTGCCCGGCAACGCCCACTTCACCTTCCCCGGCTGCGAGGGCGACTCGCTGCTCATGCTGCTCGACGCCGCCGGTGTCGAATGCTCGACCGGGTCGGCCTGCAATGCGGGCGTGGCATCGCCGAGTCATGTGCTGATCGCGATGGGCGTCGAGCCCTGGCAGGCCCGCAGTTCGCTGCGGTTCTCGCTGGGTCACACGTCGACCGGGGCCGATATCGAGACATTGTTGACCGTTCTGCCGCAGGTCATCGAACGGGCCAGGGCCGCGGGCCTGGCCGGCGCTAGAGGAGGTGCCTGATGCGAGTACTCGCCGCGATGAGTGGTGGTGTCGATTCGGCGGTGGCCGCGGCGCGGGCCGTGGACGCCGGTCACGAGGTGGTCGGGGTGCACCTGGCGCTGTCCGCGACGCCGGGCACGCTGCGCACCGGATCGCGCGGTTGCTGCTCCAAGGAGGACGCCGGTGACGCGCGCCGCGCCGCCGACGTGCTCGGCATCCCGTTCTACGTGTGGGACTTCGCCGACCGCTTCAAAGAGGACGTGATCGACGACTTCGTCGCCGCCTACGCCGCGGGCGAGACCCCCAACCCGTGCCTGCGCTGCAACGAGAAGATCAAGTTCTCGGCCCTGGCCGACCGCGCGCAGGCCCTGGGCTTCGACGCCGTCGTCACCGGCCACTACGCCCGGCTCGACGACGGCGTGCTGCGCCGCGCGGTCGACGCCGACAAGGACCAGTCCTATGTGCTCGCGGTCCTCACCGCCGAGCAGCTGTCGCGCGCGATGTTCCCGGTCGGTGACACCCCGAAGCCGCGGATCCGCGAGGAAGCCGCCGAGCGCGGCCTTGCCGTGGCGAACAAGCCCGACAGCCACGACATCTGCTTCATCCCCTCCGGCGACACCAGGGCCTTCCTCGGCGCCAAGATCGGCATCCGGCCCGGCGCGCTCGTCGACTCCGACGGCACCGTGCTCGGCGAGCACGAGGGCGTGCACGGGTTCACCGTCGGCCAGCGCAAGGGCCTGGGCCTGACGCACACCGCCGCCGACGGCAAGCCCCGCTACGTCACCGGCATCGACCCCGATTCCGGGACGGTCAGCGTCGGTTCGATCGAGGACCTCCAGGTCGACGTCGTCACCGCCGATCGCGCCATCTGGACCTCCGGCGAGCGCCCGGACGGGCCGGTCGAGTGCGTCGTGCAGGTGCGCGCGCACGGCGGCACCGCGCCCGCCGTCGTCACCCCCGAGGGCGACGGGTTCGTCGCGAGCCTGCGCGAACCGCTCACCGGTGTCGCCAAGGGCCAGGCGATCGTGCTCTACCTGCCCGATGCCGAGGGCGGGGACACCGTCGTCGGCAGCGGCACCATCAACGGCACCGACCGCGCGGGCGTTCCGGCGGACGCGGCCGACGCTTCGGCCTGATCGGCTCGTGCCCGCGCCGGGACGGGAGCCACGCGGGGCCGACCGAGGCCGCCGCCTTGGTGCGGGGCAGGATGGTGACCGGCGGCGACCGGCGTTCGATGAATCGAAAGGTGTTGAGCGCGTGACATTGTGGCGCAGCGAGAACTCGCAGGAGACGGCCGAACCGGAGCCGGTCGTCCCGCTCGCCGGTGGCACCGCGACGGGTATCGGCTCGTGGCCGGGCACCGATCCGCGCGAGGCGGCCGCGACGATCATCGGCGAACTCGCCGATCTCCCGCACCTGGTCGAGCTGCCCGATCGCGGCGTCGGCGCGGACATGATCGGCCGGGTCTCGGCGCTGCTCGTCGACCTGCGCTTCGATTCCACCACCCGCGGCTACCGGTTGGGCGCCCGGCCCGGCGCGGTGTCACGCCGCGCCAGGGATCTGCTGAACGAAGACCTCGACGCCATCGAAGAAGCCTGGGAGACAGCGGGTCTGGCGGGCACGGGGCGCGTGGTGAAGATCCAGTCCGCGGGCCCGCTGACCCTCGCCGCCGAGGTCGAGTTGCCCGGCGGGCACCGGATCCTCACCGATTCCGGTGCGGTGCGCGATCTTTCGGAATCCCTCGCCGAAGGGCTGGCCCGGCATGCCGCCGAGGTCGCCCGGCGGCTCGGGGCCCAGGTGGTCGTCCAGTTCGACGAACCCCGGCTCACCACGGTGCTCGACGGCTCGCTCCGGGGTCCGAGCATCCTCAACACCATCCGCGCGCTCCCCGAACCGGAGGCGCTGCACATCCTCGACACGGTGATCACCGCCCAGCCCGCGCCGGTCCTGCTGCACACCTGCGCCACCCGGCCCGCCCTCACCACCCTGGGCCGCAGCGCCGCCGCCGCGATCTCCTTCGACGCTGCCACGCTCACCACCCCCGACCTGGACGCCCTCGGGGAGATCCTCGACTCCGGCAAGAAGATCGCGCTCGGCCTGACCCCCACCGCGCCGCCCGCCACGCCGCCGACCTGGCGCACCGTCGCCGAACCCGGCGTCCGCCTGATCGATCGCCTCGGTTTCCCCCGTCGTGTCCTCGCCGAGCAGATCCTGGTCACCCCCGCCTGCGGCCTGGCCGGCGCGCCGCTGCCCTGGGCGCGCAAGGCCATCACCCTCACCGGCGAGGTCGCCCGCGCCTTCGCCGAGGAGCCGGAGTCGATCTCGCTCGACTGACGGCGATCATCCCGGAATGCCCCCGCGACGTGCGGTAACGGTGGCCGGAAGTGTCGGTGGACTCGACTAGTGTTCGACAGGTGAGTGACAGCGACAGCGTGGTTTCCGTGGGTGCCGAGCCGGTGGGCGCGAGCCCCGAGCAGCGGGTGCAGTGGCAGCAGCTGGCGGACGAGGTGCGCGAGCACCAGTTCCGCTACTACGTGCGCGACGCGCCGATCATCACCGACGGTGAGTTCGACACCCTGCTGCGGCGGTTGCAGGCGCTCGAAGACGCCCACCCCGACCTGCGGACGCCGGATTCGCCGACCCAGCTCGTCGGCGGCGGCTTCGCCACCGACTTCACCGCCGTCGACCATCTCGAACGAATGCTGTCGCTGGACAACGTCTTCGACTACGACGAACTGCGCGCCTGGGCGAGCCGGGTGGAGGCCGAGACCGGGCCGGACCTGCACTACCTGTGCGAGGTCAAGATCGACGGCGTCGCGCTGAACCTGGTGTACGAGAACGGCAGGCTGGTGCGCGGCGCGACCCGCGGCGACGGCCGCACCGGCGAGGACGTCACCCTCAACGCGCGCACCATCGAAGACATCCCGGCCGAACTCACCCCGAGCGCGGACTTCCCGATCCCCGAGCTGCTGGAAGTGCGCGGCGAGGTCTACTTCCGGCTCGCGGACTTCGAGACCCTCAACGCCCAGATCGTCGCCGAAGGCAAACCGCCGTACGCGAATCCGCGCAATACCGCCGCCGGTTCGCTGCGCCAGAAGAACCCGGCGATCACCGCCCAGCGCAGGCTGCGGATGATCTGTCACGGCTTCGGCCGGATCGAGGGCTACCGCCCGGAGTCCCAGCACGAGGCCTACCAGGCGCTGACCGCCTGGGGCCTGCCGGTCTCCGAGCACACCCGGCTGGTCAAGGGCATCGATGCCGTCATCGAGCGGGTCGCCTACTGGGGCGAACACCGCCACGACATCGAGCACGAGATCGACGGCCAGGTGATCAAGATCGACGAGCTGGCGTTGCAGCGCCGCCTCGGCTCCACCTCGCGGGCCCCGCGCTGGGCCATCGCCTACAAGTACCCGCCGGAAGAGGCGACGACGACGCTGCTCAACATCGAGGTGAACGTCGGCCGCACCGGCCGGGTCACCCCGTTCGCGGTGATGGCGCCGGTCTCCATCGCCGGCTCGACGGTCGCCATGGCCACCCTGCACAACGCCTCCGAGGTGAAGCGCAAGGGCGTGCTGATCGGCGACACCGTCACCATCCGCAAGGCGGGCGACGTGATCCCCGAGGTCCTCGGCCCGGTCGTCGACGCCCGCACCGGCGACGAACGCGAGTTCGTGATGCCGACGCACTGCCCCGAATGCGGCACCGAACTGGCGCCTGCCAAGGAGGGCGACGCCGACATCCGCTGCCCGAACCAGCGGCACTGCCCGGCCCAGCTGCGCGAACGCGTGTTCCACCTGGCCGGCCGCGGCGCCTTCGACATCGAAGCCCTCGGCTACGAGGCCGCCAACGCGCTGCTCACCTCGGGCGCCATCACCGACGAGGGCGACCTGTTCGCGCTCGACGAGCAGGCGCTGCTCGGTGTCCCGCTGTTCACGAAGCAGGACGGTGCGCTATCGGCCAACGGCGCGCGCCTGTTGGAGAACCTGAACGCCGCCAAGGACACTCCGCTGTGGCGGGTGCTCGTCGGCCTGTCGATCCGGCACGTCGGCCCAACCGCCGCTCGCGCGCTGGCCTCCGAATTCGCGAGCCTGGAGCGCATCGAAGCGGCGACCGGCGACGAGCTCGCCGCCACCGACGGCGTCGGTCCCACCATCGCGGCGGCCGTCGTCGAGTGGTTCGCCGTCGACTGGCATCGCGCCATCGTCGACAAGTGGCGCGCGGCGGGCGTGCGCATGGAAGACGAACGCGACGACTCCATCGAGCGCACGCTCGAGGGCCTGTCCATCGTCGTCACCGGCTCGCTGCAGACCTTCACCCGCGACGGCGCCAAGGAGGCGATCCTGGTGCGCGGCGGCAAGGCGGCGGGCTCGGTGTCGAAGAAGACGGCGTTCGTGGTGATCGGTGACGCGCCCGGCTCGAAGGCGGCCAAGGCCGAAGAACTCGGTGTCCCGATCCTCGACGAGGACGGCTTCCGGGCACTGCTGGCGGGCGGACCCGCCGCGGTCACCCCGGCGCCGGACGCCACCGAGGACGAGTAGTCGCCCGGTCGGGGTCCGCCGCGGGCGGGCGGATCCCGGCCTCGCTCAGTTCGGGGTGACGGTGACGGTGTTGCCGATCTGGGTCTTCATGTCGAAGCTCGAGCACTGCCCGTTGCTGATCTCCACGTGGCGGGTCGGCCGCTTCTTGATATTGGTCTGGATGTCGACGGCCACATGCGTCCCCGACATCGAGCACACCTTCGACACCGGCCCGTCGGTGTAGGACACCGACCCGGCGCCCTGACAGGAATTCGTCTCGTTCCCGAGGAACACCCGGGCGGTCCCGTTCGGGCACGGATCGGCCACCGCGCTCGGCGCGCTCAGCACCACCGGCACCACGGCGCCCGCGGTCACCGCCGCGACGACAACTCCGCGAACCATCATCCGAACAGCCATCCCGCGCACCCATCCTCGTCGTCGACTCAGCTCCGCCGACCGGGCGGCCGCGGTGTCCAGCATGCTAGTGCGTCCGCGCCGAACGCGCCCGGCCACGGCGGATACCGTCTGGGGTGAGCGGTGTCCTAGGCGGGGTCCTCGGGGTGCGGGCCGGTCGCGAAGGGGTTCGGCTCGTCGTCGGCGAGGACGCCGACGAAAGGGTCGCCCTCGTCGGCGAAGGTGTAGGCGCCGTCGCGGATGCGTGCGATCAGGCCGTGGGTCCAGGCGGCTTCGCTGTCGGCCGAGTGGATCCACATGTTCATGATCTCGCCGATGTGGCCGAGCTGTGCGGGTCCCTGCTCGGGGGCGTAGTACTCGGTGACCGAGGAGCGCCATTGCGTGAGGCCGGTAATCCGCTGTTCGAGCAGGGCGATGGCCTCGGCCCTCGGGAGGTCGACGATGAAGCCGATTCCCGCCGAGAGCATGTCCATCTTCTGGTCGTAGGAGGTCAGGGCCTGGCGGAGCAGCGCGAAGTACTCCGCGGTGCCCTTGTCGTTGATCTCGTACTCGACCCGCGGTGGGCCGCCGACCGTGCTCGGCGCGACCTCGTGCTCGACGAGCAGTCCCTGCTTGGCCATCTGCTTGAGCGCGTGATAGATCGAGCCCGGCTTGGCGTTCGACCACTCGTGGGCGCCCCAGAACTCCAGGTCGTTGCGCACCTGATAGCCGTGTGCCCGACCGTGCTGCCGGACCGCGCCCAGGACCAGCAGGCGGATCGCTGACATGGCTGTCTCCCTTCCGATGACCGGTGACCAAGGTAGCAGTATTCAAGTTTGACTAATCGCGACCGGAGTCGTACCGTGGCCGTCTAGTCAAGTTTGACCACTGAGTGGCGGAGGGGTGTAGTGACCAACCACGACCAGGCGATAGTCGTTGAAGGACTACGGAAGAACTACGGAGCCGAACGGGCGCTCGACGGCCTGGACCTCACGGTCCGGGCCGGGACCGTCCACGCGGTCCTCGGCCCGAACGGCGCGGGCAAGACCACGGCGGTGCGCATCATGTCGACGCTGCTGCGTCCCGACGCGGGGCGCGTCGAAGTGGCCGGTCTCGATGTGCGCGCGGACGCCGATCGGGTGCGTTCGCGGATCGGGCTGCTCGGTCAGAGCGCGGCGGTCGACGAGGAACTCAGCGGTCGGCAGAACCTGGAGATGTTCGGGCGCCTCTATCACCTGGGCGCGCGGCGCGCCGGCATCCGGGCCGACGAACTGCTGGCGCGGTTCGGGCTCGGGGATACCGGGACGAAGGCCGTCAAGCAGTACAGCGGGGGCATGCGGCGACGGCTCGACCTCGCGGCCTCGCTCATCTCCGAACCCGAGGTGCTCTTCCTGGACGAGCCGACGACCGGGCTCGATCCCAGGGGGCGCACGGAGGTGTGGAACTCGGTGCGGTCCCTGGTGGACGGCGGCACCACCGTGCTGCTGACCACGCAGTACCTGGAGGAAGCCGATCAGCTGGCCGACCGGATCTCGGTGATCGACCACGGCAGGGTCATCGCGGCGGGCACGGCCGACGAGCTGAAGTCCGAGACGGGCGGCGACCGCATCGACGTGGTGCTGCACGACACCGCCGACCTGGCGCGCACGGCGTCGCTGCTGCCCGGCGAGACCGTGGTGGACGAGGACCGGCGGATGGTCAGCGCCGCCGTCGGCGACCGGATGGCGGCCCTGACCGAGACCGTCCGGGCACTGGCGGCGAACGGGATCGAGCCCGAGGACATCGCGGTCCGGCGCCCGACGCTCGACGAGGTCTTCCTGCACCTGACGAAGGAGAACGCGGCATGAGCACGACGCAACCGGCACCGTCGGCGCTGAGCTGGGCGCTGGCCGACTCGTGGACGATGACCAGGCGCGAGCTGGCGCACTGGGCTCGCCAGCCCGTGCAGGTCGTCGTCGGGCTGGTCTTCCCGGTGATGCTGCTGGTGATGTTCAGCTACCTGATCGGTGGCGGCCGCGGCGTCGACGGCGACTTCGAGGACTACCTGGTCCCCGGCATGCTGACGATGACCATGGCCTTCGGCCTCGAATCGACGATGCTCGCGGTCACCCAGGACCTGGACAAGGGGGTGATCGACCGGTTCCGGTCGATGCCGATGAACTCGGCCGCGGTCCTCGTCGGCCGAAGTATCGCCGACATGCTGCAATCGGCGGTCGGGCTGACGGTGCTGATCGCGGTCGGGTACGCGATCGGCTGGCGCTGGCACGGCGGTGTCGCCGCGTTCCTGGGGGCGGTCGGGCTGCTGTTGCTGCTCCGGTTCGCGATGCTGTGGATCGGCATCTACCTGGCGATGGTCGCGGGCACGCCGGAACTGGTGCAGGCGGTGCAGATCCTGGTCTGGCCGATCGCCTTCCTCTCCAATGCCATCGCCGCGCCCGAATCGATGCCGTCGTGGCTGGGCGCGGTCGTCGAGTGGAATCCCATGTCGGCGACGGCGACAGCGGTGCGCGGCCTGTTCGGCAACCCGGTCGCGGCCGGTGACAGCTGGGCCGCGACCAACGCGGAACTGCTCGCCGTGGTCTGGCCGGTGGCCCTGCTCGCGGTGTTCTTCCCGCTGGCGGTGCGGCGGTTCCGGGACCTGAGCCGCTAGCCGTCCGGCGCGCTCCGGCCGAGCTCGGCGCGCCGGCTCGGCCGGGCGCCGGGCGCCTACCGCGTGCACGGGTGCGCCGTCGCCTAGTCTTGCGAAGGATCTCGGAGAGGCGGACGACCCTTGCTGCGTAGTTTTCAGGTGACCAATCACCGATCGCTGGCCGAGGCGCAGCAATTGCGGTTGAGCAAAGGGAGCGGCAGTCCGGTCGCCGTGCCGGTGACCGCCGTGCACGGCGTGGCGGCGTCGGGGAAGACGAGCCTGGTCGACGCGCTCGCGCAGATGCGGGACGCGGTGCTGCACTCGGTGAGCGGATGGGACCCGTACGCGGGGCCGGTGCGCAGGCCGCACCTCGGATTCGCGGATCGGCCGACCGAGTTCGTCGCCGGGTTCGTGGCCGAGGGCGTGCCCTACACCTACGGCTTCCGGCTCGACAACGTCGATGTGATCGCGGAATGGCTGTACACCCATCCGCGCTCGCGCAAGCGGATCGTGTTCGAGCGCAACGGCGATCAGGTCAAGATCGGGCCGATGTTCGAGGCGGCCCGCTACGGCGTGGCGGCGCTGGTTCCGCTGGTGCGGCCGAACGCGCTGCTGCTGAGCCTGGCGGGGCAGATGTACGCCGAAGCGCTGGTGCCCGCGTATCGCTGGTTCGCCGCGAACCTGCGGGTGCAGCAGGGCGAGGCGGGCGTCGAGGAGCTCGCGCGGGACCTGGGCGGTCACATCTCGCGCTCGCCCGACAACGCGGCCCGGCTGCTGATGCTGTTGCGGACGGCGGATCTGGGCATCGAGGATCTGCTCGTCGCCGAACACGATCCGATGTACGCGGACTACCTGCGCGACCTCGACGCCGAGATCGCCGCGCTGGCAGCGCAACTCGACCACGGCGGCACCGATCCGATTCTGCTGGACCGGGAGCTGAGCACGCTGCGCGCCGCCCGCGACGCGCTCTACCGGCGGATGGTGGACCGGCGCGGCGCCGCGCTGAGCCTGGTGCACGAGGGCATCGACGTGCCGTTCGAACTCGCCGACGAATCCACCGCGACCCGCGCGCTGCTGCGGGTGCTGCCCGCCATGCTCGAGGCGCTCGACACCGGCCAGGTGCTCGCGGTCGACGATCTCGGCGCCGGCCTGCCGGTGGAGGAGACCGACCGGCTGGTGCAGCTGTTCCAGAACCCGGAGACCAACGCCCGTGGCGCGCAACTGATCTACACCACCGCCCAGCGCGCGCTGATCGACCGGGGCAACGGCCGCTCGCAGCGCACCCGCGCCGCGGTCTGGCAGCTGCGCCGGGAACAGGGCGTCAGCGAGCTCACGCCACTGTGACGTGGCCGCGGGGCCGACGCCGGTCGCGCGGGGTGGGCCTACCATGGGCGGCATGCTCGAAGTGGTGATGGCCGCGGCCATGGTGACGATGCTGGTCGTGACGATCGGCGCCGTGGCCGCCCACCGGATCGGCCGCGGCGGCGGTGCGAACCTGGAACAGGGCTCGCTCTACATCACCGGCGTCAGCCCGCTGCCCGCGATGACCGGCGAGCACTACGTGACCATCACCGGCACCCTGATCGGCCCGTCCGTGCCCGGCACGGTGGTGTACCGGCGCTTCGCCTGGGACGCCGCGCAGTGGCCGTCGATCGGCGATCAGCTGCTGGTCGTCTATCCGCCGCGCAACCCGGACCGGTGGGTGGCCCAGCATCCCGGCCTGCGGTCCTACCTCGGGTCGTGAACTCACCGCCCCGGTGAGACATGGGTGAGTTTCAGATCACAACGGCCGGGGTGGGATCATGCCCGGATGCAGGGTAACCACCATCAGACCCCTGGGAACGGCCTCCGGATCCGGACCGCCCGCCCCGAGGAATTCGCCGCCATCTCCGCGCTGACCGTGCAGGTGTATGTGGGCGACGGCTATGTCGACGAAGACGACAGCTACGTCCAGGAGCTGGGCGACGTCACCCACCGGGCCGCCGAGGCCCAGGTGCTGGTCGCCGTGCACGACGGCAAGGTCGCCGGCTCGCTCACCGTCGCGAAGCCGGGCACCCGCTACGCCGAGATCGCGTTACCGGGCGAGCTCGAGTTCCGGATGCTCGCGGTCGCCAAGGACGCCCGCGGCCTCGGCGTGGGAACGGCGTTGGTGCGCACCGTGATCGACGAGGCGCGCGCCGGTGGCTACGCGGCGGTGGCGCTGACCACCATGGGCACGATGGTCGACGCGCACCGTATCTACGAGCGACTGGGTTTCGTCGGTGTGCCGGAACGCAATTGGTCCACCAACGACGGCCTGCAGCTGTATGTGATGCGCCTGGCGCTCAGCTGAGCACGGTCGCGACGATGCCGGCCAGATAGCCCAGCCGCGCCACTTCCGACGGCCGGAAGTCGGGGCCGCCGGGGCGGCCGAGCAGCAGCGACTTGCCGGTGCTGCCCAGCGGGGCGGCGGCCAGTTTGGTGTCCATGTCGCGCCAGATCTGCGGCACCCAGTCGGCCTCGCCGTCGAGCCAGGACGGCTTCTCCAGCGGCATCCACGGCGCCGAACCCGCTTGCGTCTCAGGCGCACTCGGGCTGCCGACGACCCGGTAGGCGCCGGCCGGGCCCATCCCGATGATCGTCGACCAGCCCACCCGCAGCACCCGCGGCACACCGTCGACGAGGACCTGCAGACGATCGTCGCGCGCGCTGGCGACCTGATCGATCAGCTCGAGCTCGCGGTGGGTGTCGAGGACGCCGGAGTAGGGCCGGATCGAGTCGACGCTCACGTCGTGGACGGACTCCGCGGCGGTGATCAGGGTGTCGGGCAGCGCGCCGGTGGGCACCTCGACCACCAGATCGTCGATCGCGAATCCGGCGCCACGCTCGACCACGTCGAGCGAGAGGATGTCCGCGCCGACCCCGCCGAGGGCGAGTGCCAGGGAGCCGAGGCTTCCCGGTCGATCCGGAAGTTGCACGCGGAGCAGGTATGACACGTGCGTTCCTTTCCTAGGCGGCCGGGGCTGTTCGACACGAATACCCGGTGACGCAATACTTACACCCCCGAGCGCGGGCTATCGAGTCGAAGTATGCGCCCCGGGACGCGACATGCGCGAACTTTCGCGCGAGGCGGGTGCGTCCGGCACCGTCCGCCGCCCTCGATAGGCTGTCAGCAACTAGTTCCCATACCTATGCCGAAAGGGGTCCCGCGGTGCCCGCAATCTCCCGTGACGAGGTCGCTCACCTCGCCCGGCTGTCCCGGCTGGCGTTGACCGACGCCGAACTCGACCAGTTCGCCGGTCAGCTGGATTCGATCCTCAGCCACGTGCGGACCATCTCCGAGGTCGCCGCCGACGTCCCCGCCACCGCGTCGCCGAACCCGACGACCAATGTGACCAGGCCCGATGTGGTCGTGCCCGGTCTGACTCCCGAGCAGGCGCTGGACCAGGCGCCGGCCGTGGAAGAGCAGCGTTTCCTGGTCCCGCAGATTCTGGGAGAGGGCGAATGAGCGAGCTGACCACGCTGTCGGCGGCCGAGCTGGCGGCCAAGATCCACGGCGGCGAGGTGTCCTCCACCGAGGTCACCCGGGCGCACCTGGATCGGATCGCCGCGGTCGACGGTGAGCTCAACGCGTTCCTGCACGTCGCCGGGGACGAGGCGCTGGCCGCGGCCGCCGTGGTCGACGCCGCGCTGGCCGCGGGCGAGACGCCCGCCTCGCCGCTGGCGGGAGTCCCGTTGGCGCTCAAGGACGTTTTCACCACCACCGACATGCCGACCACCTGCGCCTCGAAGGTGCTGGAGGGCTGGATGTCGCCCTATGACGCGACGGTCACCGCGCGGCTGCGCGCCGCGGGCATCCCGATCCTGGGCAAGACCAACATGGACGAGTTCGCGATGGGCTCCTCCACCGAGAACTCGGCCTACGGCCCGACCCGCAACCCCTGGGACACCACCCGCATCCCCGGTGGTTCCGGCGGCGGTTCGGCGGCGGCGCTGGCCTCGTTCCAGGCGCCGCTGGCGATCGGCACCGACACCGGCGGCTCGATCCGGCAGCCCGCCGCGGTCACCGCGACGGTCGGCGTGAAGCCCACCTACGGCACCGTCTCGCGCTACGGCCTGGTCGCCTGCGCGTCCTCGCTGGACCAGGGCGGTCCGTGTGGTCGCACGGTGCTCGACACCGCGCTGCTGCACGAGGTGATCGCCGGGTACGACCCGCGTGACTCCACCTCCCGCGACGTCCCGGTGGCCCCGGTGGTCGAGGCGGCCAAGCTGGGCGCCAACGGTGATCTGAGCGGCGTGCGGGTCGGCGTGGTGCGCGAATTGCATTCCGACAGTTACCAGCCCGGCGTGCTGGCCTCCTTCGACGCCGCGGTCGCGGTGCTGAAGGAACTCGGCGCCGAGGTGGTGGAGGTGTCGTGCCCGAACTTCGAGTACGCGCTGTCCTCGTACTACCTGGTGATGCCGTCGGAGGTGTCGTCGAACCTGGCGCGCTTCGACGCCATGCGCTACGGCCTGCGTGTCGGTGACGACGGCAGCCACAGCGCCGACCAGGTGATGTCGCTGACCCGCGAGGCCGGTTTCGGTCCCGAGGTGAAGCGCCGCATCATCATCGGCACCTACGCGCTCTCGGCCGGCTACTACGACGCCTACTACGGTCAGGCGCTCAAGGTTCGCACGATGATCGCGCGCGACTTCGACGCCGCCTACGAGCAGGTCGACGTGCTGGTCTCGCCGACCAGCCCGTTCACCCCGTGGAAGCTGGGCGAGAAGGTCGACGACCCGCTGGCCATGTACCTGTCCGACCTGTGCACGCTGCCGACCAACCTGGCCGGGCACTGCGGCATGTCGGTGCCGTCGGGGCTCTCGGCCGAGGACAACCTGCCGGTGGGCCTGCAGATCATGGCGCCCGCGCTGGCCGACGACCGCCTGTACCGGGTGGGCGCGGCCTACGAGGCGGCGCGCGGCGCGCTGCCCGCGCCCGCGGGCGTCTGACAGCACCACACAGCGGGGTGCGCTGGGCCGGATCGGCCTGGCGCACCCCGTTTTTCAGATCTCGGTCGCGCGCTTGCCGACGCCTGCGGTCATCGCGGCGAAACCGGCCCGCAGATGCTTGCCCAGGGCGAGTTCGACGACGGGGCTGAGCCAGCCGGCCAGGGTGAACCGCGACTCGTAGCGGGTGCGGTTCGGGCCGAGCGCGACCACGGTGTGCGAGCGCAGGCTGTGCAGGGCGCCCAGCGGCACCGGCTTCATCGCGTAGCTGAACTCCGCGCCGGGGGTGTGGGTGCGGATCCACTCGCGCTGCGGGCGGCGGTTGGGGCCGAGCTGCACCTGCATGTCGATGGGCGAGCCGGGCTCCAGGGTGGTCGCCGCCTCGTAGCAGAAGGTGTTCCATTCGCCGTAGCGGTCGAAATCGGTGAGCACCTGCCACACCGTCTCGGCGGGGGCGTCGATCTCGATCGTTTCGTCGATAGTGAGGGCCATGCGGAAAAACTAGGACATGTTCTAGTTTTCGGCAACCGGGTCAGCCCAGCCGCCTGCGGCGCTTGCGCAGCGCGTCGATGATGACCGCCGAGGCCGCCGTCACCGCGAACAGGCCGAGCACCGTCCTGGCCAGCGGCCACAGGTTCGGGCGGTCGGCCGGGTCGGTCGTCGCGAAGACGTTCTCGACCACCGGGGCGCCGTACTCCTGCCTGCGCGAGTTCACGTCGACCGCGGTGAACGCGATATCGGCCATCACCCCGCAGCGGGCCCGGGAGAACTCGTCGTCGCGCAGCTCACAGGCCGCGTGGATGCGCCGGTTCAGCGCCGCGTCCACCGAGCGCCGCGCCCACGGGCCCAGCGGTTCGTCGACCCGTTCGGCGTAGCGGAGCATGTCGTAGCCCAGGTCGTGGGCCTTGCAGGCGGGGCCGAACTCGGCGGGCAGCGTCACCGGGGAGGAGCAGCTGCCGTTCGGGTTGACCAGCAGCCCGTCCTGCTGGGCCGGGTCGTAGCCGAACTTGTAGCCGAAGTCGCGGGGGATCAGCGCGGTGGCGTCGGGATCGTCGTCGGTGAGCGCGCGCACCACCGCGGCGGCGGCCGCGTTCTCGGTGTCGGCACCGGGCGTGGTGCCCATGGCGCCGGGCGCCGACATGACGACGGCGGCGGCCATCGCCAGCCCCGCGGTGCACAGGGCGACCCCGCTGCGGCGACGGTGCGGGGCTTCGGCCGGGGAGTCGGTGTTCGACGAGGCGGAGGCGGCGGAGACGGCGGTACGGGCACGGCGAGCGGCGGGTACCGGGCGAAGCGGGGTGTTCATGGCCTCCGACGGTAAGGAGCGGGTCCGGGGGCGGGCATCCCGCTGTGGACCGGTTCTCGGGGCGCGCGGGCGGGTGACCCGGCGCCGGGGTCACACCAGGGTAGGGGGTCCGAAATCGTTCGTGGGTATGAGGTCCGCTCACCGGACGGTTCGTAGGCTCGAGCCATGCCCGGACAACTGCGCCCCGCCGCGCGCCGCATCACCGCGCGAACCTGGTTCGACCTCGCGACGGTGGCGGTCGCGCTGACCCTGTACAGCGTCGCCTGGCCGACCCTGTTCGTCACCCACGACGTGCCGGCGGCCCTGGCCCCGCTGCTGTCGGCCATGGCGGTGTTCCCGATCCTGTTCGTGCGGGTCAACCCGGCCCTGGGCTGGGCGATCTCGGCGGGCGCCGCGCTGCTGTTCTCGATCGGGATGTCGCCGCTGCCGGACAACGACCTGCCGTTCCAGGTCGTGCACGTCATCGTGTTGTTCGTGCTGCTGTTCGCGGTGGCGCTGCGGGCCGCGGTGCCGATCATCGTGGTGGCCTGGGCGGCGCAGTCGATGCTGTTCGCCACCACCATGCCCGGCTCGGCCGATGGTCCGCTGTGGGGCTGGGTGGTCGGCTTCGGCGCGCTCGCGCTGTTCGGGTACCTGCTGCGCACCGTGGTCGCCTCGCGGCGCAAGCTGGAGCGGCAGGAGGAGGTCACCGAACTCGAACGCGCGCGCAGGGCGATCCTCGAGGAGAAGGCGCGCATCGCCCGTGACCTGCACGATGTGGTCGCCCACCACATGTCCATGGTGGTGGTGCAGGCGCAGACCGCGCCCTACCGGATCGACGATCTCGACCCGGCCGCGCGCGCGGAGTTCGAGTCCATCGGCGCCACCGCGCGGACCGCGCTCAACGAGATCCGCGGCCTGCTCGGGGTGCTGCGCAGCGACGGTCAGCTGCCCGAGCACGCGCCGCAGCCGCGCGCGGCCGACGTGCCCGAGCTGTGCGCCTCGGCCCAGCGGGCGGGTCTGCCGGTCGAGTGGACCGTGCGCGGTGACCTGGCGACGGTGCCCGAGACGACCGGGCTGACCGTGTATCGCGTGGTGCAGGAGTCGATGGCGAACTCGGCCAGGCACGCGCCGGGCGCGCCGGTGCACGTCGCCGTCGCGGTCGATCCCGGGGTGGTCCTGGTGACCGTGCGCAACGCGGCCGCGGTGGCCGTCGGCGGGCCGGGCGCGGGCGGCGGGCACGGGATCGAGGGCATGCGGACCAGGGTGGAGGCGGTCGGTGGTGAACTCGCCGCCGGGCCCACTCCGGACGGTGGCTTCGAGGTGTCGGCGAAACTGCCCACGCCGTAGGCCTCTTCGCATCGTCGGTGCGCCCATTAGGGTGGTCGAGTGGCTATTACCGTTTTGATCGCCGACGACCAGGCGATGGTGCGGCAGGGTTTCGGCGCGCTGCTGGCCGCCCAGCCCGACATCAGCGTCATCGGTGACGCGCCCGACGGCCGGGTCGCGGTGGCCGAGGCCAAGCGGTTGCGCCCCGACGTGGTGCTGATGGACGTGCGGATGCCGGAGATGAACGGTCTCGACGCCGCCCGCGCCATCCTGGCCGCCGGGTTCGACCCGCCGGTCCGGGTGCTGATGCTGACCACCTTCGACATCGACGACTACGTCTACGAGGCGCTGAGCCTGGGCGCGAGCGGGTTCCTGCTCAAGGACGCGCCCGCCGAGGAACTGGTGCGCGCGGTCCGGGTCGTCGCCGACGGTGAGGCGCTGCTGGCGCCGACGATCACCCGGCGCCTGATCGCCGACGTCACCCGCAGGCGCAACACCGTGCGCCCGCCTGCCGCGCCCGCGCTCGGCTCGCTGACCCCGCGCGAACGGGAGGTGCTCGAACTGGTCGCCAAGGGACTGTCGAACACCGAGATCGCCGAGGCGTTGTTCGTCGCCGAGCAGACCGTGAAAACCCATGTCTCCAAGGTCTTCTCGAAGCTCGGGCTGCGCGATCGGGCGCAGGCGGTGGTGCTGGCCTATGAATCCGGCCTGGTCGTCCCCGGCTGAGCCGGTGCGCTCAGCGCGGGCAGACGCCGCCGCGCAACTCCGGCAGGTGCCGCGCCAGCAGCAGCGCCATCCGGTCCAGCAGGGCGGTGGTGTCGTCGAAGGTGCCCGAATCCGCTTGCGCGGCAAGGGCGACCGCCAGCTGGCCGCTGCCGACCGGCACCAGCCCGAACTGGCGCACGGTGTAGACGCCGGTGTCGTCGTCGGGGCCCCAGCCGCCCTTGAACTCGGTGCCGTCGAGCTGGCCCAGGCCCCAGCCCTGTTCGGGCGTGATCTCGCCCATCAGCTGTCGGACCAGCTCGGTGTGCGGCAGGCAGGGCAGCCGCGAGGCGAACCGGACCTGATTGGCCAGCGACCATTCGGTGCCGCCGAAGGAGGTGTAGTCGAGTTCGGTGCGCAGGTTCGCCTTGTCGGTGGAGATGTCGCCCGCCTCGTCGAGGACCTCCTGCACGGCCTCGGCGGCCTCCTCGCCGTCACCCAGGGACTCCCACAGACCCTCGGCGGCGTCGTTGTCCGACACCGTGATCGCGGCCTCGACCATCTCGAAGATGGACTGGTCCTGATCGTGGCGCAGCGCGGCGACGGCCAGCGGGACCTTGATCGTCGACCAGGCGATGCCGGTGGTCCAGTCGCCGTAGATCGTCATCCGGCCGCCGCCGACCGGCATCAGCGCCATGCCGACCTGGCCCGGCAGCTGGGCCTGCAGCTGGGTGAACTCCGCGGCCAGCGAATCGGGCAGCATGATGGACAGCCCGGGGTGCCAGGCGTCTTCGCTGTTCACCGTGACCGTGGGGGCGCTCACGGCGGTCGGGGTACCCGGCAGGGCACACGAGGCCGACAGCACGGCCGAGGCCAGCACCACACACTGCAGCAGCCTGCGACAGGCAGCCGCCTTTCCGGACGACTTCACCACCGAATCCTCCCCACCACCCACTGCGCGTCGGCGCCCTGCTTCGGCGGTGCAAACTACTCGTCGAGCGCGCCCGGACAATACCGGACGACCGTTAGCAAGTTTCACCGATTTTCGGCGAGAATTCGAATGAACGTGGTCACACCGCTGCGCGGGTGCCATGCTGGTCCGCCACAGGCGCCGGAAGGGGGTCGCAGTGCTCGACATCGGTGAGGTGTTCGCCGGGTTCACCATCGAGCGGATGCTCGGCCAGGGCGGCATGGGCACGGTGTACCTGGCGCGGCATCCGCGACTGGACCGGCTGACCGCGCTCAAGCTGCTCAATCGCGATCTGTTCGCCGACGAACGGGTGCGCGCCCGGTTCGAACGGGAAGCCGATCTGGCGGCCGGGCTCGACCACCCCGGCATCGTCACCGTCTTCGACCGGGGGACCGAGGGCGAGCAGCTCTGGATCAGCATGCAGTACGTCGACGGGATCGACGCGGCGACCGTCGATCCGATGACGCTGCCGCCCGAACGGGCCGTGCAGATCATCGAAGGGGTCGCCGACGCACTGGATTACGCGCACGGCAGGGGCGTGCTGCACCGGGACGTGAAGCCGGCCAACATCCTGCTGGCCCGCTCCAGCGGCGGACAGGGCGAACGGGTGTTCCTCACCGACTTCGGCATCGCCCGCCTGCGCGCCGATTCCACCCACCTCACCCAGCAGGGCATGTTCACCGCGACCCTGGCCTACGCCTCGCCCGAACAGATGACCGGCGCCGAACTCGACCACCGCTCCGACCAGTACTCCCTGGCGTGCGCCCTGTACTGGCTGCTCACCGGCGTCGCGCCGTTCGACTCGCCCGACCCGAACGAGATCATCCGCGGCACCCTCTACCTCAACCCGCCACCCCTGGCCCTGCGCCGCCAGGGCCTCCCGCCCGCCCTGGACGCCGTTCTCGCCGCCGCCATGGCCAAATACCCCGCGGCCCGCTTCGACTCGTGCGCCGCGTTCGCCAAGGCCGCCCGCCAGGCCCTCACGTCCAACACCCCACCCTCTCTACCCCGCCCCCCGGCCAACACCCCCACCTTCTACCCGCCCGCCCCGGCGGGCCCCTACCCACCCCAGACCCCCGGCTACGGCCCCACCCCCGCCCAGCCGATACCGCCCGCCCCCCACCCCGCGTGGCGCCCACCCCACCAACCTCCCGCCCCCGCCGGGCCCCGGGCCCCCGCCCCACCCCCTGCCGGATACGCTGCACCGCACCCTGGTCCGGCCGCCCAGCCGCCCGCTGCGCAACCTGGTGTTCAGCCGCCAGTGGCGCAGCAAGCGCCGGTTGCGCAACAGAGTGTGCACCCGCCGGTGGTGCAGCAGCCTGCGGCACAACCCGCTGTTCATCCGCCTGTGGCGCACCAGTCGCCTGGTGCCGGGCAGGTGCCGGCTGCGCAATCGCCTGTGGCGCAGCAATCGCCGGGCGCCGAGCAGGCGGCGGCTGCGCAATTGTCCGTGGCGCAGCCATCGCCGGGAGCGCAGCCGTCGGCCGTGCAGCAACCTCCTGTCGCGCAGCAGAGCTCGCAGTCGTCGGCGGTGCAGCAGCCGCCAGCGGCGCAGCACGGCGTCCAGCCGCCTGGAGCGGACCAAGCGGCTGTCCGTCCGCATCTACCGGTCGCTGCTCCACCTGTGGCGCCACAGATGCCGAGTGCGCAGCCGGGCACGCAGGTACCGGTGGTGCCTCCTGTTCCGAACCCTGTTGCCGCTCAACCACCCTCGAGCCACCCGCCGAGTGGCCCAGTTCCCGGTGTGTCACCGGCGCCCGGCACCCAGTCGGCGGAGCCGCCCGCAGGACAACCGCATGGTGCGGATCTGTCTGGCGCGCAGTCACCTTCGGTAGTCGGATCGCCGGGTGGTACGCAGTTCGAGGGCGATCGGGCGAGAACCGGTGACGAAGGCGGGTCTCGGCAGGTGGGGGAGAGCGCCGATGGTGTGTCGGCCGCGGTGTCCGGGGTTGTCGCTGGAGCGGCGGCGCAGTTGTCCTGGAATTCGGCGACGGGCGCTGGCATCGTCGAAGGTGGGGAGCGTTCGTCCAGCGAAAAAAACCGCAGGGCTGAGGGTTCCGCCTCGACCGGGGGACCGGCGGATACCGATTCGGTCGTGACCGATGTGGTGCCGATGCCGGACACCGGGCAGCTGGAAGCCGCGAACGCGAATGCACTGACCGAGGTGACGCCGGTTGCGCGCTCGGCGAATAGCGCAAGCCTGATCCACGAATCAGACAGCGCTCGAGTCGATTCCGCGGCCGCCGCTGGTGCCGGATCGGAGTCTGTGGACGGCCAGTCGGCAGGTGGCGCGACGGGGTCGACGCGAGCGGCTGATCACCCCGTGGAGCCGGAGAAGGGCCGCGGCGCGGCGATCGACCCGAACCTCGGGCACGGAGGTTCGCCGCAGCAGGGCGGCGAGCGGCGCGTGGCGACAGGTCATTCCGCGCCGGCCGGCGACGAGCGGGGGACGGCCGTCGAATCCGATCTGGGACCGGAGGGTTCGCCGCAGCACGGCGTCGCGCCGGACGGTAGGGCGCCGCAAGCGGGGTCGGAACTGCCGGTTTCGACAGGCGACGAGCCGGATGCGGCGCCTGGGGCGGGGGAATCGCCACACCTCGGCGTGGCAATCGGTGATGAGCGAGGACCGGTGGGCGGACCGGATGCTGGGCAGGGCAGCGCCCGGGATGGTGACGTGCCCCGCTACAGCGATATCCAGGCTGGGCTTGCGGCGGGAGCGGGTGCGACCTACGGGTCGCCCGCCGGACAAGGGGGCGCTCAGCACCAAGTCGTCCCGCCGGAAGACGGATTACCGCAGTACAGTGGCGGGCCCGATGTCCCGCCGCAACCGGGTGCCGTGCCGAGCGCATCACCGCAGGCGGGTGCCGTGCCGAGTGGGTCGGCGCAGGCGGGTGGTGTGCCGAGTGGGTCGGCGCAACCGGGTGGCGTGCCGGGTGCATCACCGCAGGCGGGTGCTGTGCCGGGTGGCTCGCCGCAGGCTGGTGGTGTTCCGAGTGGGTCAGCGCAGGCAGGTGGTGTGCCTGGCGGGCCGATGGGGCCGCCGCCGGTAGGGCACGGGCCGTGGGTGGGGCCGCGGCGGCCGGTGCGGCGGCGGATGTCGCGGGTGCATCGGTTGGGGTGGTTGTTGCTGGCGGCGTTGGTGTTCGCGCTGGTGGGGTTGCTGGTGGCGTTGGTGGTCGTGGTGCTGCCCGATGGGGACGAGGACGTGGACGCGGCGGGTGGGACGGCCAAGGGGCCGTCGAGTTCGGCGGCGGCGGTGGTGGGGGATGCGTTCGTGGCGAGCAGGCGGGTGTTTCCGACGCTGGTTCCGCAGGGGGCGGTGGCCGAAGGTGACGGGTATCGGGGCGCGCAGTGCGTCGCGGTGCGTGGGGTGAGCGAATTGCAGTGGAAAGAGCCCGCGCTGCAGTGGAATCCGATCAGCGCGGGCTGGCAGTGCGAGCGGACCGACAACAGTGCCGGGTCGGTGAGTTACCTGGTGCTGGAGTATCCGACGGCGGCGCAGGCGCGGTCGGTGGTGGAGGCGATGCCCGCGGCGGTGCGGTACCAGGGGAACAAGGACGGGGTGCCGTTCTCGTTGCGGCGCTGGGTGGTTCCCGACCAGGCCAGCGTGCGCACCCAGACCGCCCACCAGGTCGTGAGCTTCTCCGACGACTCGACCCGCGCGAAATACGTGATCGCGGTGAGCCGCCGGGGCAGCAGCGGCATGGCGGGGGCACCCCGGCCGACCGCCCAGGACGAGGTGATTGCCTGGTGGGAGGACGTGCCACTGTGACGCTCCGAATTCAGCGGCCGATGTACCGCCACAGCGTCACTCGACTCGCCTGATCGCGGAGTGCTGGAACGCGCGCGAAGCGGAAGGATCGGCCGCCGAGGCGGTCCGGGCCGACCGACACTCGGCGGCATCCGCGCCTGCCGACGGTGCACCGCGGAACTCCCAGTCGGGGCGTCACACTCGAATGACGCCCCGACTGGAAGATCTCAGTCGACCGCCAGCGCCGCCACGATCGGCATCCGGGCCGCGCGGAAGGCGGGTGGGATGGAGCCGAGCAGGGCCAGCCCGAGGGCGACGGCGCCGTAGACCACCAGCAGCGGGCTCGGCCGGTAGACGATGTCGATCGTCATCGCGTGCCCGATCGCCACGGTCGCCAGGTACTGCACGGCCGCGCCGACGACGAGTCCGATGGCGGCGCCGATGAATCCGATGCCCGCGGCCTCGGCCAGCACCGAGCGCAGCAGGAACTTGCGGTTGGTGCCCATGGCCCGCAGGACGCCGAGTTCGCGGCGCCGCTCGAGGACCGACAGCATCAGCGTGTTGAGCAGCGCCACCGTCGCCACCAGGACGACGATCCACAGGATCATGTTGCTCATCGCCGCGCCCTGCTGCACGCTCGACGAGATGGCGTTCACCGCGTCGGCGCCGCTGTCGATGTGGATCTCCTGCGGCACCGCCGCGCGGACAGCGGCCCGCACCGCGACGGGGTCGGCGCCGGGCGCGAACTTCAGCGCCAGGATCGTCTCACCGGGCCGCTGATACCACTCCCGCATCTGATCCAGGCTCATCATCACCACGCCGGACACGGCGGTGAAGTACGGAATCACCTGCAGCACCCGCACGTTCCGCTCGCCCGACGGCGTCGGCATGGTGATCTCGTCGCCGACGGCCAGGTGCATCGACCGGGCCACGTCCCTGGTGATGACGACGCCCTCACCACGGCCCAGCTGATCGATCACGGCCTTGTCGACCGCGCCGAGCCGGGCATCGTCGTAGCTGGGCGGGTAGCCCTGCAGCATGACCCGCCCACTGCCGACCGTCGCGAACGCCATCTGCGCGGGCCGCACGTGCTCGACGCCCGGTATCGCGGCCACCCGCTCGGCGATCTCGGGCGGCAGCACCGGACCGGTCGGGAACTGTTCCACCGGACTGGCACTCACGTAGAGGTCGGCGTCGCCGAGGCTCCGGAACGAGTCGGTGGCGGAGTCGACCATATTGCCCGACGCGCCGCCGAGCGCGACGACGGCCGCGACGCCGATCATCACCGTCATCGCGGTCGCCCAGACGCGACGCGGCGCCCGCTCCAGGGTGGTGGCGCCGAGCGCGCCGGGGGCGCCGAACCAGCGCGCGATGCCCGCGGCGGCGCGCACGATCGGTCCGGTCGCGGCGAAACACAGCAGGACGGCCGCGGCGAAGGAGGTCGAGATCGAGGCGAGCGAGAGCCTGCCGAGATCGAGCGCGGCCAGGGTCACCGCCGCGGCCGTCAAGGCGAGGCCGCCGATCAGGGCGGCCCAGCGCAGCGGCTTGCTCGACGACGCGCCGACCGTGGCCTCCACCGGCGCGAGCGCCTCGACGGGCGCGACCTTGTACACCTGCCTGGCCGCGATCGCCGCCGCCAGCACCGTGGCGATGACGCAGGCCGCGATGGCCACGGGCACCGCGTAATTCGGCACCATGAACTCGGTGCGCGCCTCCACCGACTGGACGATCGCGGCGGGCAGGCGCCCGATCGCGAACCGGCCCATGGCCGCGCCGACCGCCGCGCCGATGGCACCGCCGATGAGCCCGAGCAGCGCCGCCTCGACGAGCAGGTCGCGCACCATCGGCCCGCGCTGACTGCCGATCGCGCGCAGCAGCGACAGCGTCGGCCTGCGCTGGGCCACCGCCATGCTCATCGCGTTGTAGATCAGGAACGCCGAGACCATCAGCGCGGCCGCCGAGGACATCAGCGTGGAGTACCGCATGATCTGGATCGCGCCGCCCGCCTGCGCGGTCCGCAGGCTGGGCTCGGCGACCACGGCGCGGCCGTCGACCACCGTGGTGAGGTCGGCGCGCAGTTTCGCGATATCGGTGCCGGGCGCCGCGATGATCTGCACCGAGTCCAGCTTGTCGACCCGGTCGAGCAGCAGCTGCGCCAGCGGCAGCGGGGCGGCGACCAGGTGGCCGCCGTTGAGCCGGTTGCTCGCCTCGTCGTCGAGGACACCCGCGACGGTCGCGGTGCCCCAGCCGATCGGGACGCTGTCGCCCTCCTTCAGGCCCATCGCGGCGCCGACCAGCACGCCCTTCGGCGTGGTCAACAGCTTGTTCGTGTACTTCGACATCGGCCCGGCCAGGTCGCTGCCGAGGGCGGCGATCGTGGCGTCGGCGCCGATCAGCAGCGCCCGGTCGGGGCCTGCGCCGAGCGTGCTGCGCAGCATCGGCACCGCCTTGGTCACCCCGGGCGTCGCCGCGATCCGGGTGAGCAAGGACTGTTCGAAGCCGGCGTCGGTGATGCCGGTGATCTCCAGGACGCCGTCCCCGGCCAGACCCTGGGTGAGCTTGTCGACCGAGCCGGTGACCGAGCCGGAGATGCTGAGCACGGCGACCAGCAGTGCCGCCGACACCGACATCACCGCCGTCGACATGAACGTGCGACCGGGATGCCGGACCAGTTCACCGATGTTGAACAGTCGCAGGCGATCCCAGAACGCGGCGATCATGCGTCCACCCGCGCCTGAACGATGTCGTCGGCGTCGATGCGGCCGTCGTGCAGGGTGATCACCCGATCGCAATGGGCGACCGCGCCCATGTCGTGGGTCACCATCACCACCGAATTGCCCTGTGCGGTGATCTCACCCAGCAGATCGAGGATCGCCGCGCCCGTCTTGGAGTCGAGGTTGCCGGTGGGCTCGTCGGCCAGGATCAGCGGCGGATCCATGATCAGCGCGCGCGCCACCGCGACGCGCTGCATCTGCCCACCGGAGAGCTCGGCGGGCCGGTGCTGGGCGCGTTCGCCGAGACCGACCAGCTCGAGCAGTTCCAGCGCGCGCGGCTTGGCCTTGCGTAATCCGGTGCCGTCCAGCAACTTCGGCACCGCCACGTTCTCCCAGGCCGACAGCGTCGGCAGCAGGTTGAAGAACTGGAAGACGAAACCGACCTGCTGCAACCGGAACGCGGCCTGCGCGTCCTCGCTCAGATCGCCGATCTCGGTGCCGCGGAACCGGATCGAGCCCTCGTCGGGCCGGTCCAGCGCGCCGAGCAGATGGAGCAGGGTGCTCTTGCCCGAGCCGGAGGGCCCGATGATCGAGGTGAACTGGCCTGCCTCGATGCGCATGCTCACCTCGTCGAGCGCGCGCACCTGCTGATCGCCGACGTGATACTGCTTGACCACCCGCGTCAACTCCAGCATCGGCGGCTGCGGCGAATCGTTGTCCGGCATATCGTGTCCCCCAGGGGTTTTCGGTTGTCGGGAAGTCAGCGCGCGAAGGCGCGGGTACGGGTAGTCTGCACGGTCGTCGCGCGTGCGTCGAGAATTGCCCGCAGCGCCGGCTGCTCGGCGGCCAGTTCCAGATAGGCCTCGACCGCGGAATGTCCCTCGATCTCGGCCTGTTCGAGCTTGGCGCGCAGGTGGTTGTTCCAGCGGTAGGCCAGGGCTTGCAGGAGTCCGTCGGGGCCGCCGAAGAGGCGATCCACCTCGGGCAGACCGGCGAACAGGGCGGGGTCGTTCGGGTCGATCGCTGCCCTGGCGAGCACGGTGTGCACGATCTCGGTGCGTCGATGCTGATCGGTCCAGGTCATGGGCTTCACCTTCCGTGAGCGATGTGGCCAACGCTACGGTCGCGCCGCGCCGGAATCGTCGTGCCCGGGACCCGACTTCTCCTCCTACCCCGGTAGGAGGCCGGGCCCGTTCCCGGGACGATGACGAGCCGATGGCCCGGCGGCTAGCCTTACCTCATGGAGGTGAGTCACGCCCTTCCCGCGCATTCGGCGGGCCTGCGCAGTCGCTGGCGGCGACTCGCGAGCCGCCCGCGCGACGGGGTGCGGCGGGCGCTCGACATCTGCCGCGAGCGCATCGAGTCGCTGCCCTACGACTACCCGCCCGCCGTGATCATCGGCGCCGACCTGGCCCTGCTGGTGATCACCGGCGCGGCCGTGATCCAGCGGCACTCCTACTTCCCGAGCCCGCTGCCGCTGATCGCGATGGCCACCGCCTTCCTGCCGATCCCGCTGTTCGCGATCTTCGGGGTGAAGCCGCATCCGGCGCTGCTGAAGGGGTCGGCGCTGCTGTCGACCGGGCTGTTCCTGCTGCAGCCGGTCGATGCCGATTTCGCGCCGTTCGTGCTGGTGATCGTCGCCGGGGAGGTGGCGGCGGTCGCGACGCGCGGGATCACCGTCGGCTTCACCCTGCTGGCGATCCTCGAACTGGTCGCCTTCGACCTCGCCGGCCACGTGCAGTGGGGCTCGGGCGAGCGGTTGCAGGGACTGCCGATGTACGTGCTCGGCGTGATTCTCGGCGTCTTCGTCGGGGTGTTGCTGCAGTACCAGCGCCGTTTCCTCTATCAGGAGCGCGAGAACCAGGCCATTCGCGCCGGTCAGGCGGCCGACGAGGAACGGCGCCGGATCGCCCGCGAGGTGCACGACGTGATCGCGCATTCGCTCTCGATCACCCTGCTGCACCTGACCGCGGCCCGGCGCGCGTTGCAGACCGACGACGACGTCACCGAGGCGGTCGACGCGCTCGTCGACGCCGAACGGCTCGGCCGCCAGGCCATGGCCGACATCCGGCGCACCGTCGGCATGCTCGACACCAGCCCCGCCCAGCTCACCCCCGAGCCCAGCGCCGCCGACATCGACGAACTCGTCGGCGACTTCCGCCGCGCCGGGCTCACCGTCGACTACGACCGCACCGGCGACCTCGCCGTCATCGAGGGCGCCGTCGGGCACGCGCTGTACCGGATCGGGCAGGAATCGCTGGCCAATGTCGCCAAGCACGCGCCCGGCACCCCGGCGACGGTGTGCCTCGACGTCACCACCGAGGCGGCCGTCCTCGTGGTGACCAACGCGATGCCGCTCGGCCCGCCGCCGCGCCGCGACATCGGCATGGGTCTGCGCGGCATGCGCAAGCGCACCGAACTGCTCGGCGGCTCGATCAGCGCGGGCGCCGCGGGCGACGGGTGGACGGTGCGCGCGCGGTTCCCGCTCAAATCCGGCGCGTGCGCCACCATCACGGCCATGCTGCCCAGCATGCTCAAGCCCAGACCCCAGGAGGACATGTGACGGCCGCGGCGCCGATCGACAACCCGGTGACGGTGCTCGTCGTCGACGATCAGGAACTGGTGCGCGGTGGACTGCGCCGGATCCTGCGCCGACGCGACGGCTTCACCGTCAGCGAGTGCGCCGACGGTGACGAGGTGGTGGCCGCCGTCGCCGCCGATCGTCCCGACGTGGTGCTGATGGACCTGCGGATGAAGCGCGTCGGCGGCATCGATGCGACGCGGTTGCTGCGGGCCCGCCCGGACGCGCCGCCGGTGCTCGTCCTCACCACTTTCGACGACGACCAATTGCTCTCCGGCGCACTGCGCGCGGGCGCGGCCGGGTTCCTGTTGAAGGACTCACCCGCCGAGGACCTGATCCGCGCGGTGCGCACGGTGGCCGCGGGCGGCGCGTGGCTCGACCCCTCGGTCACCGGCCGGGTGCTCACCGCCTACCGGACCGTCAAACCGAGCGGGACCCGCACCGATCGACGGCTCGGCGAACTCACCGCACGCGAGTACGAGGTGTTCGAATTGATCGGCCGAGGCCGGGTCAACAGCGAGATCGCCGCCGAACTCGGCATCTCCGAAGTCACCGTGAAAAGCCACGTAGGACACATTTTCGGCAAGCTCGACCTGCGCGATCGCGCCGCCGCCATCGTGTTCGCGTTTGACCACGGCGTGGTGACACCGGGAGAATCCTCCTTCTGACGAGCAGGTCTTCGGGCATGCGAGAAGTGGGAGGCGGACGCTGGTGCAGGCACCTGGGTCACGGACGGGGAGCAGGTTCGGTCCGTACGAGTTGCGGTCGATGCTGGGCAAGGGCGGAATGGGTGAGGTCTACGAGGCCTACGACACCGGCAAGGACCGGGTAGTCGCCCTGAAGTTGCTGGCGCCCGAGCTCGCCCAGGACCCCGCCTATCAGGTCCGCTTCCGTCGGGAGTCCCAGGCGGCGGCCAAGCTGGCCGAACCGCACGTCATCCCGATCCACGACTGGGGCGTGATCGACGGGGTGCTGTTCATCGACATGCGCCTGGTCCCCGGTACCGACCTGCGGTCCGTGCTGCACACGGGCGGGCCGCTGAGCCCCGAGCGCGCGGTCGCCGTCGTCGAGCAGATCGCCGCCGCCCTCGACGCCGCGCACGCCGGTGGCCTGGTGCATCGCGATGTGAAGCCCGCCAACATCCTGGTGACGCCCGCCGACTTCGCCTACCTCGCCGACTTCGGCATCGCCCACACCGAGGGCGACAGCGCGGTGACCCAGGCCGGGATGGCCATGGGCTCCTACATCTATATGGCGCCCGAACGCTTCGACGTCGGCCCGATCTCGCATCGCGCCGACGTCTACTCGCTGGCCTGCGTGCTGCACGAATGCCTCACCGGCGCCTCGCCGTTCCCCGCGGCCAGCATGAGCGTGCTGATCCGCGCCCATCTCTCCGAGGCGCCGCCCCGGCCCAGCGAGATCCTGCCCGGCCTGCCCACCACCCTCGACGAGGTCATCGCCCGCGGCATGGCCAAGGACCCGGCCGATCGATACCCCAGTGCGGGCGCGCTCGCGGTCGCGGCGCGGGACGCGCTGGCCGCGGCGATGCTGCAGGGCGGTGCGCCGCTGCACACGCCGGGTACCCGCGGTCCCGTCGGCAGCGGACAATCGCCCTTCGGCGCGGCCGGTGCGGCGTTCGGCGCCGCGGCCTCCGCCACCGGTGCTCGTCCAGTGCCGCCCGGCGGTCTGGCCGCGGGTGCGACGACTGGCGGACGTGCTGTTCCTGGCGCGCCTGCGGGTGCGACGACTGGCGGGCGGGCTGTTCCTGGTGCGCCCGCTGGTGCGACGACTGGCGGGCGGGCTGTTCCAGGTGCGCCCGCTGGTGCGACGTCCGGCGGATCCGCTGTTCCCGGTGCAACGACTGGTGGACGTGTCGTTCCCGGTGCGCCCGCGGGCGCGACGACGGGTGGGCGGGCTGTTCCCGGGGGACGCGCAGTTCCGGGTGGAACTCCTGACGGTGCGACGACTGGAGGACGAAACGTGTCAAGCGGTGCCGCGACCGGTGGCCGTCCGGCTTCCGGCGGAACTCCCGCCGGGCCGACGGCCGGTGGACGCGCCGTCCCCGGCGCGCCGGGGGAGGACGCCCAGGAGCCCACGCCGACGCCGACCGGTGAGTTCCGGGTCGTCGGCGCGGTGACCGCGACCGGCGGCATCGAGACCTCGCGCAGCCAGACCAGCGCGACCGGTGCGCAGCCGACGCTGATCATCCGTCCGCCCGCGGCCGCGCCCGGCCCGGCCGAGACCACCGGCTTCCATCGCATCCCGGTCGAGGGCACCGGCGAGATCTCCATTCCCGCGGTGATCCAGCCGACCGGTCCCGCCGAGATCCGTGTCGCCGACACCCATTTCACCCCGCTCCCGTCGGCGGACGAACCGCCTGCGCCGGAGCCCCCGCCCGCCTACACCCCGGACCAGGGCCTGCCGAAGATGCGCCCGTTCCCGGACGCGCACCTCTACGGCGGTGCCCAGCCCGGCGACACCTCCGGCCCTGTTCCGGCCCCGCCGTTCCCCGGCCCCACCGGTTTCGTGCCGCCCGACCCCGACCGCCCGGCCCCGCCGCCCCGGCTCGACGCACCCTCGGGCCCGGTCCCGCAGCGCGCCGCCCCGACCCAGCGGTTCGGCGGCGACGGCCCCCCGCCGGAAACCCACGGCCCGTCGAATCCGAACCCCCGCTTCGCGCCGACCCAGCAATACGGCGACCAGCCTCCGCGATTCGATTCGTCCGCCGATCTCTTCGACGACAGCCACGCGAATCCCGGTGCCCGACCGGGTGACCCCGCGCGGCCGCTCGGCGACGGCCGCGCGCCCGGTGGCTTCGGCCCCGATGGTCAGCGCTTCGACCACCCGGACGCCCGATTCGCTTCCCCCGCAGGATCGTTCGACGACCCAGGCCCCACCCCGGCACCCCGCTTCGCGCCGACACAGAAGTTCGACGCCGATCAGTTCGGCCCGGACGCCCGGTTCGGCGGCCCGGCGGATGTCAATCCCGCCGCCCCTGACCGGGACCTGTTCGACGACGGACGCCCCACCCCGACACCGGGTTTCGCGCCGCCGCAGAGGTTCGACGGCGAGCAGTTCGGCCAGGACGCGATGGGCGCGGGCGCCCTGTCCGGCGCCCCGGCCCGGTTCGGTGGCCCGGCCGACGACACCGATCCGCCCGCCCGCTTCGCGGCCCCGACCGAACAGTTCGGTGGCGCCCCGGATCGTTTCGGC
This sequence comes from Nocardia sp. NPDC050718, assembly GCF_040654235.1. Taxonomy (NCBI): domain Bacteria; kingdom Bacillati; phylum Actinomycetota; class Actinomycetes; order Mycobacteriales; family Nocardiaceae; genus Nocardia; species Nocardia sp. NPDC050718. Next base: position 2,049,751 of record NZ_JBFAHQ010000001.1, read on the forward strand.
CCGCCGACCGAGCAGTACGACCCGGCCGATCCGCCGCGCTCCGCGGCGACCCAGCATGTCGGCGGTGCGAACGACCGGTTCGGTCCTCCGATCGACCCGTCCGACGCGCAGCGCTCGGCCGCGACCCAGCATTTCGGCGGCGCTCCGGACGACCGGTTCGGTCGCGCCACGGAGCAGTACGACCAGCCGCGACCCGCCACCGCGCAGCGTCCGGGCACGGAGGATCACTTCGGCCCGGCCACCGAGCACTACGATCCGAAGCAGCCGTTCGGCGGCACTCCGGGCGACGGGTTCGGTCCCGCCACCGAACAGTACGACCCAACGCGATCGCCCGCGGCGCGACCGTTCGGTGGCGCCCCGGATGACGGGTTCGGTCCCGCCACCGAGCAGTACGACCCGCAGCGGTCGGCGGCCACCCAGCACTTCGGTGGCGCCCCGGACGACCGTTTCGGTCCCGCCACCGAGCAATACGACCCGCAGCGGTCGGCCGCCACCCAGCACTTCGGCGGTTCGCCCGACGGTCTGTTCCCCGCGACCGAGCAGTTCGACCCGGCGGGTATCGACGCGCAGCGGTCCGCGCCGACCCAGCACTACCAGGGCGGCGCCGACCCGTTCGACGACCAGGATCCGCAGCGGGCCCAGGCGACCCGGCAGTATCGCGGCGGCGCGGCACCGTTCCCCGCGCACCAGGCGCCCGACGATCCGGCGCGCGCGGCCGCGACCCAGCACTACGCCGGGGGCGCGCCGGATGCCTATTCCCAGTACGACGATCCGCACGGCTCCTACGGCGATCACGCCTACCGCGACCCGAACGATCCGTACGGCCCCGACCCGGGCTACGCGTCGGATCCGGCCTGGCAGCAACGGGATTCGGGGCGCAGGCGCTCGCCGTTGCTGCCGATCCTCGTCGGCGTGCTCGCCGTCGTGGTGCTGGCCATCGGCGGCGCGATCGGCTGGCGGCTGATGTCGGCGGCGGATTCGGCGGAGACCACCAGCGCCGCGCCGAGCTCGGCCGCGCCGGGCAGTACCGGCGGTGCCCCCGGGACCACCGCGCCACGGGCGACCACCGCCGCACCGACCACCTCGGCCGGTCCGGTGACCCTGCCCGCGGGCGCCCAGCCCTGCGAATCCGGTACGGCTGCCGGCGCGTTCGGCAAGGCGGCGGTCGGGACCGCGGTCACCAGCTGCGGCTTCGCCGAAGCGGTCCGGGCGGCCTACGTCAGCGGTGGCACGGCACCGGGTCCGCGACCGGTGGTGGCGGCCAGCCCGGTGACCGGCCGCACCTACACGATGACCTGCACGCCCGAGGGCAAGCTCGTCACCTGCACCGGTGGCGAGAACGCCGTGGTCTACGTCTACTGACCCACGCAACGGCCGCGGCCCGCAACACGGGCCGCGGCCGGGTCAGCTCGCGGACGACGCCACCGCCACCACGGTGTCACCGAGCCGGGTGATGGTGGCCGGATCACTCCACGACCCGGTGATCGACACACCGTCGGCGACCACGTCGGCACCCGCCGCGCGCAACCGATCCGCCATGTCCTGGTTGACCACCTCACCGGGCCCGGCCGTGATCACCGCGACCGGCTTGCCCGCGATCGCCGGCGCCGGGCCCGACCCCGCGTGCGTCAGCCAGGCGATCACGCTCTCGGCCAGCGCGGGCACCGCCGTCGCCTCGTCGGCGAACAGCAGCACGCCGTCGGCCTCCAGTGTCGAGCGGCGCAGCTGGTTGGCGATCAGCGGCCGCCCGTCCTCGGTGTCGAGATCGGCCCGGTAGCCGGGCAGGGTGTCGAGTTCGGCCAGCGTCACCACGTCGACGTCGTTGCGGATCGCGACCCGCTGGGCTTCGGTCGCCAGCTGCGCCGGCGCGGAGTCCGCGCCGGGTGCGGCGACGAGCGCGAGCAGATAGGCCATGGCCGCCCCCACCTACCTGGCCTGCCGGGCGATCTTCTGCGCCGCCGCCTCGATCGCCGCGTCGTCGGCCGCGCTCAGATCGAGGACGCCGATGCCGGTGATCCGGTCGGCCAGCGCGTGATTCGTCTCCTGCAACCGCAGCGCGAAATCCTCGGCCACATCGGACTTCCCGGTGCCGTGCCCGAGCAGCACGAACGACGCGGTGCCGATCTCCTCGAGCAGCGCGACGGCGAGATCGTCGAAGTAGCGCAGATACACCTGGTGATCGTCGTGCCCGGTGTGCCGCTCGACCGTGCGCAGATGCCGGGCGACGGGGTCGGCGTTGCGCACGTCGCGCTCGGTGTCGCTGACGCCGGTGGTGTCCAGGTCGAAGTGCAGGATCCGGGCGGTCTCGGCGTCCATCGCGACGGCGAACAGCGATCCGGCGCCCTTCAGTTCGGGGTGTTCGGCCAGCAGTTGCCGCGCGTGCTCGATGTCGCCGATGGCGACGCGGCCGTCGTGCGGCCGGTGGAAGACCTCGCGGTGCCCGTTCATCCGCACCGCGAGCCGATCACCCGATTCCTGCTCGACCGCGTCGGCGAGGTCCTCCCACAGGGAGACGAACCGGGTCCATTCGAGGTCGCGGGGCGCCGGATGTCCGGTGATCGCCGCCAGCGTCTTGCGGGTATGCGCGTTCACAGTGTTCTCCTCGGCGGGTCAACTCGACAGTGCGACAGTGATTTTCACGCTCTTCATCAGCGGCTGATCGCTCTCGGTGCTGTAGTCGCCGATCGCGCACAGCACGTTCATCTCCGGCATGTACCCGGCGGCGCAGCCCGGCGGGATGTCGTAGGGGACCACCTTGTACCGGTGCAGCGAGCGGGTCGACCCGTCGCGGGCGGTGCTGGTGATATCGACCTCGTCGAACTCCTTCAGCCCGCGTTCGCGCATGTCCTGGTCGTTCATGAAGATCAGCGTGCGCAGGTTCTTCACGCCGCGATAGCGGTCGCTGTCGGAGTAGATGCTGGTGTTCCATTGATCGTGGGACCGCTGGGTGGCCAGGGTGAGCACGCCGGGCGGGTTGATGGTGTCGGGCAGGGTCACCGTGGAGAACTCGGCTTTGCCCGACGGGGTGAGGAAGATCAGTTCGCGCGCGGGCTGACGGATGCGGAAGCCCAGCGGCAGCCGGACCCGGCGGTTGTAGTCCTCGAAGCCGACCAGCGCCTTCGACATCACCTCGCGGATGCGGTCGTAGTCCTCGATGTAGTACTCCCACGGTGTCTTGGTGTGCGGCAGTGTGGCTTTGGCCAGGCCCGCCACGATCGCGGGCTCCGACATCAGATGTTCGGAGGCGGGCTTGCGGATGCCCCGTGACATGTGCACGACCGCCATGCCGTTCTCCATCGAGGTGATCTGCGGACCGCTGCGCTGTTCGTCGCGCTCGGTGCGCCCGATGCAGGGCAGGATCAGCGCGCGCTTGCCGTGGACGACGTGGCTGCGATTGAGCTTGGTGCTGACGTTGACGGTGAAGCCGCACTTCCGGAAGGCCTCGAAGGTATAGGCGGCATCCGGCGCGGCGGCGACGAAATTGCCGCCCATGCCGAGGAAGAACTCGAGCTTGCCCGCCTGCATCGCCTGGATCGTGGACACGACGTCGTAGCCGTTCGCGCGCGGCGGGTCGATCTTGCACACCTGGGCCAGCCGGTCCAGGAACTCCGCGCTCGGATTGTTGTCGATGCCGCACGTCCGGTTGCCCTGCACGTTGCTGTGCCCGCGCACCGGCGACGGGCCCGCCCCCTCACGACCCAGATTGCCGCGCAGGAGCAGGACATTGACGATCTCGCGGATCGTGTCGACGCCGTGCTCGTGCTGGGTGATGCCGAGGCACCAGCTCATGACCGTGCGGTCGGCGTCGCAGTAGATGCCCGCGGCCTTGCGGATCTCGCTCTCGCTCAACCCCGATTGCCGCTGGATCTCGGCCCAGGTGGTGTCCTTCACCTCGCGCACGTAGCCGGCGAACCCGTCGGTGTAGCGCTCGATGAACTCGTGATCGAGCGCCTTGGGGTCGGTCTCGGCTTCTTCCAGTACGTGTTTGGCGATGCCGCGCATCAGCGCGAAGTCGCCACCGATGCGGACCTGCAGGTTCAGGGTGCTGGTCTTGGTGGCGTGGAAGGTGGCCATGTCTACGAAGTCGTGCGGGATGATCGCCTTGCGCGCGCCCGCCTCGACCAGGGGGTTGACGTGCACGATCTGCGCCCCGCGCTTGTGTGCCTCGGTCAGCGCGGTCAGCATGCGCGGTGCGTTGGACGCCGCGTTGATGCCCATCACGAACAGGGCGTCGGCCTTGTCCCAGTCCTCGATGTCGCAGGTGCCCTTGCCGGTGCCCAGCGACGCCTGCAGCGCGCGTCCGCTCGCCTCGTGACACATGTTGGAACAGTCGGGCAGGTTGTTGGTGCCGTACTCGCGCACCATGAGCTGGTAGAGGAAGGTGGCCTCGTTGTTGAGCCGGCCGGAGGTGTAGAACGACGCCAGGTTCGGGTCGGGCAGTTCCCGCAGCGTCTTGCCGACCATTTCGAACGCGTCCGGCCAGCTGATCGGGACATAGTGATCGGTCTCGGCGTCGTAGACCATCGGGTGGGTGAGCCTGCCCTGGTCCTCCAGGTCGAAGTCGCTCCAGGTGGCGAGCTCGCTGACGGTGTGCGCGGCGAAGAACTCCGGGGTGCACCGTTTGTGCGTCATCTCCCAGGCGACGTGCTTGATGCCGTTCTCGCACACGTCGAGCTTGAGGCCGTCGGTCGCGTCGGGCCAGGCGCAGCCGGGGCAGTCGAAGCCGTGCGGGGGGTGGTTCATCTTGAGGATGGCCCTGGTGCCGCTGAGCAACTCGTGCTCCTTGCGCACCATGAAGTTGCTGACGCTCATCGCCGCGCCCCAGCCGGCGGCCGGGTGGTGATAGGGCTTCACCGAGGGCACCGCGTCGCGATCGCCGTTGCTGCTCGGGCCGCTGTCGGGGTCATATGCGGTGTACGGACCGTCAGCCATGGCTGTTCCCTTCGATCGGAAGTGTTCGAAGCCTGTCGGTGCCCGGTTGCGATTCTCTACCGCCGAGGTCACGGATGGGCGTAGGCCCGGTACCGGCCCACCGACATCGAGCGTGTCGCGCGTGGGTTCGAGTGTGCGCCCCCTGGTCCGCCCGCGTCCAAGACCGACTTCCGAGCATCCGATAGGCGGTGCTTATCACCTCAGGTCGGGGCCCGGAAACCGCCTCTCACCTGCAATTTGGTGGTTTGACGCGGGTCGCGGGCTGCGGTGAGGATGGTTCATCGGCTCAGGGGGAGACCGCCCCGTGACCGACCTTCGGAGGACCCCTTGCGCACCATCTCGACCCGGGCGCGGCCGGTGATTCGGCGGTTCACCACCGACATCGATCATCTGCCCGCCGCCCGGGTATTCGTCGGCCTCGCCGTGCCCGGTCTGCTGCTCATCGCCGCGGGCCGCACCGACCTGCTCATCTACGCGGTGTTCGGATCCTTCACCGGTATGTACGGTTTCGCCGAGGCGTCGCGGCAGCGGCTGGTCCATCAGTGCGAGGCGGCGGTGCTGCTGGTCGGCGCGGTCGGCGGCGGCATCGTGCTGGCCCGGCTCGACGCCTCGCCCGCCGTCCTGGTCGCGGCGGTGGCGGTGTTCGCCGCGGTCGCCTCGCCGGTCACCGACCGGCTCGGCCTGCGGCCGGAGGGCCCGTTCTTCGGCATCTTCGCCCTCGGCGCGATCGCGATGGTGGCGGGCGCGCAGCCCGATCCGCTCGCCGCGCTGGCGATCAGCGCGGTCACCGCGGCGCTGTGCGTGGTCGTCGGGTATCTCGAGTCCTCCCGGCGGCAGTGGCGGGCGGGCGCCTGCGTCCTGCCGGTCGCGATCGCGCCGCACCGGGCCGGGCGCGTCTCGATGGTCCAGGCCGGCCGCTACGCGCTCGCGATCTCGATCGCGGGCGGCATCGGGCTGCTGCTCGGCGTCGGGCACGCCAACTGGGCGATGGCGGGTGCGGCGGTGCCGCTGGCCGCGGCGAACTCCCGCGGCCGGATCACCCGCGGACTGCACCGCGTGGTCGGGACCTTCCTCGGTCTCGCGGTGACCGCCCCGCTGCTGATCCCCGGCCCGAGCCCAGCGATGCTGGGACTGGCGATCATCGCCCTGCTGTACCCGACCGAGTTGTTCATGGCCCGCCACTACGCGGTAGCGCTCGGGTTCTTCACCCCGTTGATCATGTCGATGACCGAATTGGCCGATCCCACCGATCCGCTGACCATGCTCACCGATCGCGCGGTCGACACGGTGATCGGCGTCGCGGTGGGCGTCGCGGTGGCCCTGCTGATCCGCGAACCGGCGCACGCCGCGCCCTCGACCTCCCTGCCGATGACATGCGAACCGATGCATACTGTCGACATGGCTGACGACAACCAGTGGTACTACTGCATCAAGCACCATAAGGCCGAACAGGGCAAGACCTGCTGGTACGGCGACCGGATGGGCCCGTACCCGGACCAGGCCACCGCCGAGCGGGCGCTCGAGATCGCCAAGGCCCGCAACAAGGCCGCCGACGCCGAGGACGACTGAGCTGCTGTTCCGCCAACTCGAGTACTTCGTCGCCCTCGCCCGCGAACGGCACTTCGCCCGCGCGGCCGCGGCCTGCTACGTCTCCCAGCCCGCCCTGTCCGAGGCCCTGCGCAAACTCGAACACGAGCTGGGAGTCCCGCTGGTCCGGCGCGGGCGGACGTTCGAGGGACTGACCCCCGAGGGCGAACGACTCGTGTTGTGGGCCAGGCGGATCCTGGCCGACCGCGACGCGCTCGAGCACGAGGTGCGCGCATTGCAGACCGGCCTCACCGGTGACCTGCGGATCGGGGTGATCCCGGCGGCGTCGGGCACAGTCGCCCTGCTGACCGACCCGTTCTGCACCGCGCACCCGCTGGTGCGGATGCGGGTCGAGACCAGCCTGCGCTCGGGCGACATCGTCGAGCGGATCCGGCGTTTCGAACTCGACGCCGGCATCGTCTACGGCGACGGTGTCGACACCGCCGGGCTCACCCGGACCCCGCTCTACGCCGAACGGCAGGTCCTGCTGGCGGGCACCGACCTGCTGGCGGGCCGGTCGGGCTCGATCACCTGGGCCGAGGCGCTCGAGCTGCCGATGTGCCTGCTGCACAAGGGCATGCGCGGACGCGACCTGATCGACGACGCGCTGGTCCCGTCCGGCCTGGTCCCGGCGCCGCAGCTGGAGACCGATTCGGTGGTCTCGCTGCTCGCGCACGTGAGCACCGGCCGCTGGGCCTGCGTGGTGCCGCAGCCCTGGCTGACGATCTTCCCGCCGCCGGCGGGCGTGCGGGTCCTGCGCCTGGACGACCCGGCGGTCACCGCCGGAATCGTGCTCGTCACCCCGGCGGTCGACCCCGGCTCGGTCCTGGTGAAGGCGCTCATCGAGACCGCGCGCACGGCCGGCATCGACGACACCCTGCGGCGCTCGGCGCAGCGGCGCGAGAGTTGAGATCGACATCGGCTATGAATATGTCCGCGTTCGGTACTGTCGCTCGGTATGAGGAACCACCTCGGGATCTCCGCGGTCGGCAGGCTGGTCCGATCGATCCTGATCGGAGCACTGGTCGGGGTACTCGCCGGGGTGCTGTTCGGCCGGGGCGTCGCCCTGAGCGGCCTGATCGGGATCACGATGATGGAGCTGTCCTTCGTCGTCGCGGGCTGGCTGGTGCTGTGGCCGATGACCGCCGAGCAGGCCGAGGCGAACGTGCGGCGCGAGGACTTCCAGCCGTTCGTCGAGGAGATCTCGGTGGTGTCCGCGGCGGCGGGCGGGCTGATCGGCATCGTGGCGATCCTGGTGCTCGGCCGGTCGGAGGAGGGGCATGTCGCGGCGGCGACCGCGCTGGCCGGGGTCTTCGCGGCCTGGGCCGCGGTGCATCTGATGTACGCGGCGCGGTACGCCTTCCACTACTACGAATCACCAACGGGCGGAATAGATTTCAACTCCGACGCGCCGCCTTCGTACCGCGACTTCCTCTACTTCAGCTACAACCTCGGGATGACCTACCAGGTCTCCGACAACAATGTCACCAGTCCGGTGGTGCGGGCCATCGTGCTCCGGCACTGCCTGCTGTCCTACGCTTTCGGCACGGTCATCCTGGCGACGACGATCAACCTCGTGGTCGGCATCGCGACCGGCTGAGCGAACCCACCGCAACCCGACCGATGGGCACCTCCTGATGAGCAGAGTCACCGCACGGCGCAAGACGATCCGGCTGTCACCGACCGGACGGATCCAGCGCCCGGACACCCTGGCGGTGGAGGAACCGCTCGAGATCCGCGTCGACGGGCAGTCGCTCACCGTCACTATGCGCACGCCGGGCAACGACATCGACCTGGTGCACGGGTTCCTGTTCGGCGAGGACATCATCGGCTCGGCCGACGACGTCGTCACCGCCCGCTACTGCGCGGGCACCGACGACGAGGGCCGCAACACCTACAACGTGCTCGACCTGCGCCTGCGCACGCCGGTGCCGCTGCACACCCGCAACTTCCTCACCACCGGCGCGTGCGGCCTCTGCGGCAAGTCCGCCCTCGACGAGGTGCGCACGCACACCCGCTACCCGATCCCGCACGACACCGCGACGGTGTCCACCGACGTCCTGTCCGGCCTGCCCGAACGACTGCGCGCCGGGCAGAAGCTCTTCGACGCCACCGGCGGCCTGCACGCGGCGGGCCTGTTCACCACCGACGGCACCCTGCTCGCGGTGCGGGAGGACATCGGCAGGCACAACGCCGTCGACAAGGTGCTCGGCTGGGCACTGCGGGAGAACCGGATTCCGGCGCACGAGCTGATCCTGGTGGTGAGCAGTCGCGCGTCCTTCGAGCTGGCACAGAAGGCGGTGATGGCGGGGATCCCGATCCTGGCGGCGGTGTCGGCGCCGAGCTCGCTGGCCGTCGACCTGGCGGCCGAGGCGGAGCTGACCCTGGTGGGCTTCCTGCGCGGCGAGACGATGAATATCTACACGGGTGAACATCGTCTGACCTGAGCGTTTCACGGTCGAAGTGGGCGTTCGGCCATACTGCCCAGTACGGTGTCGGGACTGCTACCCCGGCATCGAAGCCCGGGGGGAGTTTAGAAACGAAGATGCTTTACATGATGACGAAAGATCGGCGCACCGTCCGGGTGGTGCTCACCGCGCTGCTCGCGGCTGTCGTGCTGCTCACCGCGGGGTGCGGCACCGGATCGAAGTCCGCGACCCCACCGCGCACGACGACCAGCACCGCCGCCGTCGACCCCGGCGCGGGCGGCGCGGGCGGCAACTTCTCGATCGCGGTGCCCGGCAGCCTGGCCGGCGACTTCAACGTCCTGCAACAGGGTTTCCGCGGCAGCGTGGGACTGGCGGTCATGCCGGTCGGCGGGGACAAGATGGTCACCTTCGGCAACTGGTCCTCCGGTCCGGCCTGGTCGACGATCAAGGTGCCGCTGGCCATCGCCGCGCTCCGCAACAACGCCTCCTACGCCACCGTCGCGACCTCGGCCATCACCGCCTCCGACAACGGCGCCGCCGACACCCTGTGGCAGTCGCTGGGCTCCGGCGCCGCCGCGGCCACCGCCGTGCAGAACGTGCTGCGCGAGGGCGGTGACATCACGACGACGGTGCCGACCACCCGCACCAGGGCCGACGCGTCGGTCTACGGCCAGGCGGAATGGACGCTGGCCGATCAGGTCCGTTTCGCCGCGCACCTGCCCTGCCTGCCGCAGAGCCAGCGCGTGGTCGGCCTCATGCAGCAGATCATCCCGAGCCACCGCTGGGGACTCGGCGCGTTCGGCAGCGCCGAATTCAAGGGCGGCTGGGGTCCCGACCTCACGGGCAAGTACCTCGTGCGCCAGTTCGGGCTCATCGACTCGCCCACCGGCCGGATCGCGATCGCCTTCGCGGCACAACCGGATTCGGGCTCCTTCAACGACGGCATGACCATGCTGGACAAGATGGCGACCCTGATCTCGGGTCATCTCGGCGAGCTCGCCGGAGGTCACTGCGCCTGAACAGCGCTGGTGCGGCAAGATGAACGCCATGCGCATCGGAGTCTTGACCGGAGGCGGAGACTGTCCAGGGCTGAACGCGGTGATCCGGGCTGTCGTCCGCACCGCGAACGGCCGCTACGGCGACGCGATCGTCGGGTTCGAGGACGGCTGGCGCGGCCTCCTAGAGGACCGCAAGATCCGCATCCACAACGACGACCGCACCGACCGGCTGCTCACCAAGGGCGGCACCATGCTCGGCACCGCGCGCACCAATCCGGACGTGCTGCGCGCCGGGCTCGGCCGGATCAAGCGGACCCTCGACGACAACGGCATCGAAGCGCTCATCCCGATCGGCGGCGAGGGCACCCTCACCGCCGCGAGCTGGCTCTCCGACGAGGGGGTGCCGGTGGTCGGCGTCCCCAAGACCATCGACAACGACATCGACTGCACCGACGTCACGTTCGGCCACGACACCGCCCTCTCGATCGCCACCGAGGCCATCGACCGGCTGCACACCACCGCCGAATCCCACCAGCGCGTCATGCTGGTCGAGGTGATGGGCAGGCACGCGGGCTGGATCGCGCTCAACTCCGGCATCGCCGCGGGCGCGCACCTGACCCTGGTGCCCGAGGAGCCCTTCGACGTGGCGCAGGTGTGCGCCCTGATCAAGAGCCGTTTCCAGCGCGGCGACAAGCACTTCATCTGCGTGGTCGCCGAAGGCGCGCATCCCGCACCGGATTCCGGCTTCGCGCTGCGCGAGGGCGGCATCGACGAGTTCGGCCACGAGCGGTTCACCGGTGTCGCCCAGCAGCTCGGCTCCGAGATCGAGCGCCGGATCGGCAAGGAGGTCCGCACCACCGTGCTCGGTCACGTGCAGCGCGGCGGCAGCCCGACACCCTACGACCGCATCCTGGCGACCCGGTTCGGCGTGCACGCCGCGGAAGCGGTGCACGCCGGGCATTTCGGGCAGATGGTCGCGCTGCACGGCACCACCATCGGCCTGGTTCCGCTGTCGGAGGCCACCAAGCAGCTCAAGCGGGTCCCGCCGGAGCGGCTGAGCGAGGCGCAGGCCTTCTTCGGCTGAGCCGTCGCGGTCCTCGACTTTTCGGTGCGCGTCGGTACCGTTGCCGTATGCGTACCGGTCGAGTGATCGTTTCGGTTCTGTTCGTCGTCGCCGCGCTGGTGACGGGCTGTTCCTCGGACGAGGAGGCTGGCCCCGCCGTCCAGGGGCCCTGGCACGGTGACATCGAGGCGCCGGGCGCGCCGATCGCGATCGGCGTGACCTTCGCCGAGAACGGCTCGGCCACCATCGACATCCCGGTGCAGGGCGTGCGCGGCGCGGCACTGAAAGACGTGCGCACCGAGCCGGACCGGGTCGAGTTCACGGTCCCCGACGCACCGGGCGACCCGGGCTTCCGCGGCAAGCTCGACGGCGAACAGATCACCGGCGACTGGGTCCAGGCCGGTCAGCAGGTGCCGCTGGTGCTGCGCCGCGGGCCGGTCGAGAGCGTCGCCAGGCCGCAGGACCCGAAGCCGCCGTACCCGTACCGCAGCGAGGACGTCACCTACCGCAACGGTGACCTCACCATCGCGGGCACCCTCACCGAACCCGAGGGCAGCGGCCCGTTCCCGGCGATGCTGCTGATCACCGGCAGCGGCGCCCAGGACCGCGACGAGGAACTGATGGGCCACCGCCCGTTCCACCTGCTGGCCGACACCTTCACCCGCGCCGGCTACGCCGTGCTGCGCACCGACGACCGCGGCGTCGGCGGCACCGGCGGCAACCTCGACGACGCCACCTATCCCGACCTCGCCGCCGACGCGGCCGCCGGCGTCGCGTTCCTGCGCGCCCGGCCCGAGATCGACCCGGCGAAGGTCGGCCTGTTCGGGCACAGCGAGGGCGGCTATCTCGCCCCGCTGGTCGCCGCGCGGCCCGACAGCAATGTCGCGTTCGCGGTGCTCATGGCCGGTCCCTCGGTGGTCGGCGCCGATGTGCTGATCGAGCAGAACAAGGTGATCATGGCCTCGGCGGGCGCGCCGCAGAACGAGATCGACGCGCAGGTCGACTACGTCACCCAGTGGTCGACGATGCTGCGCGCCGGTGACATCGAGGGTGCCAAGACCTTCGCCCAGCAGCACAACGACTCGCTGCCGCCGGACCAGCGCGCGTCCCAGGAGACGCTCGACTCCTTCAACACCCCGTACATGGCCTCGTTCATCACCTACGACCCGAAGCCCGCGCTGGAAGCGCTGCGGGTGCCGGTGCTCGCCTTCTTCGGCGACAAGGACCAGCAGGTGCTCGCCACGCAGAACGAGCCGCCGATGCGGGCCAACCTGGCGGGCGACCCCGACGCCACCGTGTACACCTTTCCCGGCGTCAACCACCTGATGCAGCCCACCGAAACGGGCAAACCCAGCGAATACTCCTCCATCGAGACCACCATCGACCCGGCCGTGCTGACCTACGTCACCGACTGGCTCACCCAGCGCGTCCCGCCCCGCTAGAGCTTCCTAAGATAGACAGCTATGAGCGCACCCACGGTCGAGTTGATGGACTACGCCGATGTCATCTCCCGGTACGAGCCGGTGCTCGGCATGGAGGTCCACGTCGAGTTGTCCACGGCGACCAAGATGTTCTGCGGTTGCCCCACCGAGTTCGGCGCCGACCCCAATACGCAGGTGTGCCCGGTATGCCTCGGCCTGCCCGGCTCGCTGCCGGTGGTCAACGAGAAGGCCGTCGAGTCGGCCATCCGGATCGGTCTCGCGCTGAACTGTTCGATCACCCCGTGGGGCCGGTTCGCGCGCAAGAACTACTTCTACCCCGATCAGCCGAAGAACTACCAGATCAGCCAGTACGACGAGCCGATCGCCACCGACGGCTTCCTCGACGTGGTGCTCGACGACGGCTCCACCTTCCGGGTCGACATCGAGCGCGCCCACATGGAGGAGGACACCGGCAAGTCGCTGCACGTGGGCGGCGCGACCGGCCGGATCCACGGCGCCAGCCACTCGCTGCTCGACTTCAACCGCGCCGGTGTGCCGCTGATCGAGATCGTCACCAAGCCGATCACCGGCGCCGGTGAGCGCGCGCCCGAGGTGGCCCGCGCGTACGTCACCGCGCTGCGCGAGGTGCTGCGCTCGCTCAACGTCTCGGACGTGAAGATGGAGCAGGGCTCGCTGCGCTGCGACGCCAACGTGTCGCTGATGCCGGTGGGCGCGAAGGAGTTCGGTACCCGCACCGAGACCAAGAACGTGAACTCGCTCAAGAGCGTCGAGGTCGCGGTGCGCTACGAGATGCGCAGGCAGGCGGCCGTGCTCACCGACGGCGGCGAGATCGTCCAGGAGACCAGGCACTTCAACGAAGCCGACGGCTCCACCTCCGCCGGTCGCCGCAAGGAGACCGCCGAGGACTACCGCTACTTCCCGGAGCCGGACCTCGAGCCGGTCGCGCCCGCCGCTGAGTGGGTCGAGGAACTGCGCGCCACCATCCCCGAGTACCCGTGGCTGGTGCGCGCCCGGATCCAGGCCGACTGGGGGCTGTCCGACGAGGTCATGCGCGACCTCGTCAACGCGGGCGCCCTCGACCTGATCATCGCCACCGTCGAGGCGGGCGCCCCCGCGAACGAGGCGCGGTCGTGGTGGGTCGCCTACCTGACCGAGAAGGCCAAGGAACGCGAGGTCGCCCTCGCCGAGCTGCCGATCACGCCCGCGCAGGTGGCCGCGGTGATCGCGCTGGTCGAGGCCAAGACCGTCAACAACAAGGTCGCCAAGCAGGTCGTCGACTTCGTCCTCGCGGGCGAGGGCGAGCCCGCCGCGATCGTCGAGGCCAAGGGCCTCGGCATGGTCAGCGACGACTCCGCCCTGCAGGTCGAGGTCGAGAAGGCGCTGGCCGCCAACCCCGACATCGCCGAGAAGATCCGCTCCGGCAAGGTCCAGGCGGCGGGCAAGATCGTCGGCGACGTCATGAAGGCCACCCGTGGCCAGGCCGACGCGGCCAAGGTCCGCGAACTGGTCCTCGCCGCCTGCCAGCCCGCCTCCCCGGAACTCTAGGCCAGGCTCAGGTGCCGCTGGATCTCCGTCGGCGGCCGGCGGAGATCCAGCGAACCGGGTTCGCCCATACCCGGTGAGTTACCCATGTGCGAGCGAGATCAGTGCCCGCCGATCTCCTAGTCGGGCCCGCCCGCTCCGCCCTGCGGCGGTGGGATGCGCACGACGCGGTCGTCGAATTCGCCCGGGGTGCCATCGGCCTTGTTGATCGTGGTCACCCAGACGCTGCCGTCGGAGGCGGCGGTGGCGCCGAGCAGCTTGCCGTACTTGTCCTGGGCGATCAGTGTGGGCGCGGTGGTGACGGCGTAGGTGTTGGGGTCGGCGGCGATCGCGGCCAGCGCCTTGCCCTCGGACAGGGCCACCGCGACACCGTCACCGGTGGCCGTGCATCCGCCGACACCCGGCCGGTCCGGCCAGGTCCACGAGACGGTCAGGGTGCCCTCGGTGCTCAGATGCTGCAGCCGGTCCTCGGCGGCCGTGCGGTCGGTGACCCACATGCCGTTCTTGCCGTCGCGGCACAGATCGCCCGCCGTGCCGAGACCCGAGGCCACCACCTGCGGGCTGTTGGCGCCGGAGGACGGCGACTCGAGGCGCAGCACCTTGCCGCCGAGTGAGCCGGGATCGGCCGCCGCGCCGGGATTTCCCGCGTCGCCGGTGAGGACGAGCAGCTGGGTGGGCGTCGCCCATTCGATGGCGCCGCGATTCCCGGTGGCGCCCTTCGGGATTCCGGTCAGGATCTCCTTGGGTGCGCCACCGTTGCTGGACAGCCGGACCACCCGGTTGTCGCTGCCGGTGGTGATGTAGGCGTACATCAGCCCGTCCTCGCCGAAGGTGGGCGAGAGCACGATGTCGGAGATGCCGCCATCACCGGAACCGTCGACCGGCACGCTCGCGACCTCCACCGGCGGCTCCTGCGGGGTGCTCGCGTCCACCGGGGTCACCCGCAGGATGCGGCCGGTGCGCCGCTCCGCCACCAGCGCGCCGTCGCCGACCGGGATCAGCCCGGCGGCCGAATCCATGCAGGTCGCGATGACATTCGGGTCGGGATCGATGCACGGCCCGGTCGGCCGCGGTACCTGCGACGGCGAATCCTGCGGCTTCTTCGGCTCCACATTGGACCCACCCAGCGACGGCTCGGTGGTGAACGGGCTCGACGCCGACTCGTCGAACCGGGCGCACCCGGCGACCAAGACGGTGCCCAGTGCCAACCCGATCGCCACGCGGCCCGCGAATACCGAACTCATGGCACAGACGTTACCGGCAGCCGAGTGGGGCTGACACGCCTGTTCCGGGGAAGACCGGCACACCGAGTCGGCACGTCATAGGGTGAGGCGGTGACCGACAAGTCGAATGACACACCGCACGCCGACGGGCCGGCGCCGACCGGACCACCGGCGTCGTCGTCGGGTCGCCCGGTGACCAGCCCGTACGATTCGCCCACCACGCAGATGCCGAAACCGGATCTGCACAAGGACATTCCGCGCACCGACGAGGACCTCGGCCTCGACCCCGGTGACGAGGTGCCGAGCGCGAGCGCCGCGCAGGCGTCCGGCGGTGGCGACGACGGCTACGGCTACGCGTCGATCCCGCCCGCGGCCGCCGCCACGGCGGGCACGGTCCGGCTGCAGCGCCGCAACCGCGAGCCCCGCCGCGGCACCCTCGACCTCGGGCTGTTCGTGCTGCGCCTGGTGGTCGGCTACACCTTCATCTACCACGGGCTGCAGAAGCTCACCGGCTGGTTCCACGGCCCCGGCCTCGACGGCACCAAGGCGATGATGGAGAACGGCGGCTGGGACTACCCGTCGCTGTCGACCGCCCTGGTGATCGCCGGCGAACTCGGCGGCGGCATCCTGCTCGTGCTCGGCCTGGCCACCCCGCTCGCCGCGGGCGCCGTGCTGGCGACGATCCTCACCGCCTGGATGTGGAAGCAGGGCATGATCGCCGGCTTCCAGTACAACGCGGGCACGCCCACCGGCGTCGAGCTCGACTCGATCCTGGCCGGCGCCGCCCTGGCGATCATCCTCACCGGCCCCGGCCGCTGGTCCTTCGACCGCGCCCGCGGCTGGGCCACCCGCCCGGCCTACGGCTCCTTCACCGTCGTCCTGCTCGCCATCGCCGCCGCGATCGCCAGCTACCTGTTCCTCCACGGCGGCAACCCGCTGACGGGCATCGGCCCGTTCAACTGAGTCCGGACGGCTGCGGCGGTGCGGGTTCGGCCAGGTGAGCGGTCATGGTGACCTGCACATCGGCCAGGAATTCCTCGAACCGCCGCAGCTCGGCGGGGGAGTATCTCCCCATGACCGTCTCCTCCACCTTCACCCCGAGTGGTCCGAAGAAGTCGTCGGCCAGGTCGTGGATGCGGGGGGTGCTGCGCAGGGTGACGATGCGCCGGTCGTCGTGCTCGCGGCTGCGGACGATGTGACCCGCCTTCTCGAGCCGGTTCAGCAGTGCGGTGGTCGCGCTGTTGGACAACGAGATCCGCTCGCTCAGCCGTGCGGGTGAGAGAGTTCCGCCACGTTCCTCCGCGGTGAGGATCTCGATCAGCGCCTCGGCATCGGTGGAGTGCAACCCGAGCCATGCCGCGAATCGGTGGGTGAATTCCCGGTAGTTCGCGCCGTAGGCGCGCAGGCCCTCGTGGATCCGTTGATACCGCGTACCGGCGTCCGAGGGAGTCATGGGTTCCTTTCGCATCGGTTGACATCCTATTGCCCGCAATCTACTTTGACCATGGAAATATTCCACCATGGAAATAGGAGATGCGATGAGTCAAGAGTCGTCCATCCGCCGATGGCTCGGCTTGATCGCCATCGCCCTCGGCGTCGCGCTGATCGTGGTCGACACCACGATCGTGAACGTGATCATCCCGTCGATCATCGAAGATCTGGCGACGGGTTCGACCGAGGCGCAATGGATTCAGGAGTCCTACGCGATCGTGTTCGCGGCGCTGCTGCTGGTGGTCGGGCGGATCGCCGACATCGTCGGGGCGCGCAGAGTGTTCGTCGCCGGTGTGGTCGTGTTCGGCGCGACCAGCGTCCTGGCCGGGCTGGCCCCCGGCGGCGGGCTGCTGATCGTCGCCCGGTTCTTGCAAGGCGCGGGCGCCGCGATGATCCTGCCGACCTCACTGGCCCTGCTCAATGCCACCTTCACCGGCAAAGCGCGGGGTCAGGCGTTCGCGGTGTGGGGTTCGACGATCGGTGCCGCCGCCGCGCTCGGTCCGCTGCTGGGCGGCTGGCTGGCCGAACACGTGTCGTGGCGCTGGGCGTTCGGGATCAATGTGCCGCTGGCGGTGCTGATCGTGGTCGGTGTGCTGGCCTGCATCGCGCCCTCCCCGAAGGTCGCGGGGCGACTCGACGTGTTCGGCGCGATCCTGTCGGTACTCGGCCTCGGGCTGCTCGCGTTCGGCTTGGTCGAAGGCCGTACCTACGGCTGGATCAGCACGGTGCATCCGCTGGGGATCGGCGGTTTCACCTGGGGCGGTGGGCCGTCGCCGGTGCTGGTCGCACTGGTGCTGAGTGTGCTCGCGCTGGCCGGTTTCGTGGTGCGCCAGGTGCTGCTGCGCCGCGGTCCCGATGCCGACAAGGCGCTGATGGACCTGAGCCTGTTCCGGTTGGCCTCGTTCCGCAACGGCAATATCGCCACGCTGATCATCGGGCTCGGCGAGTTCGGCATCGTCGCGGTCCTGCCGCTGTGGCTGCAGTTCACCCTCGGCTACAGCGCCGTGCAGGCCGGGCTGGCGCTGGTGCCGATCGCCATCGGCAGTTTCATCGCCAGCGGCGCCAGCTTCGGCATGGCGGGCAAGGCGTCACCGCTGAACATGGTCCGGCTCGGCCTCGCGCTCGAGGTCGTCGGCCTGGCGGCGCTCGCCTTCTTCGCCGCCACCGACAGTTCCTGGTGGGCGATCTCGCTGATCCTGTGCGTGTACGGCGCCGGCGTCGGCTTCGCCACGGCCCAGGTCACCAATGTGGTGCTGGCCGAGATCCCCGAGAACGACAACGGCCAGGCCTCCGGCATCCAGAGCGCCTTCCGGCAGCTGGGTTCCGCGCTCGGCATCGCGGTGCTCACCACCGTCTTCTTCACCACGCTGAGCGCGCAGATCGACGACGACCTCACCGCCGCTGGCCTGCCCCAGGCCCAGGCACAGCAGTACGCGCACGCCGTCACCAGCAGCGCGGGCGCGGCGATCGAAGGCTTCGCCGCCCACCCGGAGACGCAGCAGGTCGCCGAGGCGGGCCGCACGGCGATGACCGACGGCATCACCCTCGGCGGCTACCTGGCCGCGGGCTTCGTCCTGCTAGGCCTGATCGCCACCGCCCTCATCCCGTCGCGCACGGACGAGGAATCGGCCACACCGCCAACCCAACCCGCACTCGTGTAAGCACCGGAACACCCGATTTCGCGAGAACATGGGTAACTCACCGGGAACCGGCTGAGCCAACCAACGAGCACGCCGCCGGTCGCGTCAACGACCGGCGGCGCGCTCGAGTCTGGCCAGAATTCCCGGGGAGGCGGGACTGCTAGGGCACCTTGCGGACGGCGCCCTTGTCGGCGGAGGTGGCCAGGGCCGCGTAGGCGCGCAGTGCCGTGGTCACCGGGCGGACGCGGTCCACCGGCTGCCACGGACGCTCGGAAGCTTCCATCTTCGAGCGGCGTTCGGCGAGCACCTCGTCGGAGACCAGGACCTCGAGCGCGCGGGTCTGCACGTCGATGCGGATGCGGTCGCCGTTCTCGATCAGGCCGATCACACCGCCCTGGGCGGCCTCGGGGGAGATGTGGCCGATCGACAGGCCCGAGGTGCCGCCGGAGAAGCGGCCGTCGGTGATCAGCGCGCACACCTTGCCCAGGCCGGCGCCCTTCAGGAACGCGGTCGGGTGCAGCATCTCCTGCATGCCGGGGCCGCCGGAGGGGCCCTCGTAGCGGACCACGATCACGTCACCGGCCTGGATCTTCTTGCCCAGGATCATCGAGACCGCCTCCTCCTGGGACTCGACCACCACGGCCGGGCCCTCGAAGGTGAACAGGTCCTCGTCGATGCCCGCGGTCTTGAGGATCGCGCCGTCCGGGGAGATGTTGCCGCGCAGCACACACAGCCCGCCCTCGACGGTGTAGGCGTGCTCGACGTCGCGGATGCAGCCGCCCGCGGCGTCGGTGTCCAGCGAGGACCAGCGGTTGCTGGTGGAGAACGGCTCGACCGTGCGCACGCCGCCGGGCGCGGCGTGGAACAGCTCGAACGCCTCGTCGGAGGCCTTGCCGGAGCGGATGTCCCAGGTGTCGAGGTATTCCTCGAAAGAGGCGGTGTGCACGGTGGTCACGTCGGTCTCGAGCAGGCCGCCGCGGCGCAGCTCACCCAGGATGGCGGGGATGCCGCCGGCCCGGTGCACGTCCTCCATGTGGTAGTCGGAGTTCGGCGAGACCTTCGACAGGCATGGCACCTTGCGCGAGATCTCGTCGATGGTGCTCAGATCGAAGTCGATCTCGCCCTCCTGCGCGGCGGCGAGGGTGTGCAGCACGGTGTTCGTTGACCCGCCCATGGCCACGTCCAGGGCCATCGCGTTGCGGAAGGCCTTGACGTTGGCCACGTTCCGCGGCAGCACCGAGGCGTCGTCCTCGCGGTACCAGCGGTTGGCGATGTCGACGATGACGGTGCCTGCCCGCTCGAACAGCGCGCGGCGCGCGGAGTGGGTGGCCAGCGTGGAGCCGTTGCCCGGCAGGGCCAGGCCCAGCGCCTCGGTGAGGCAGTTCATCGAGTTGGCGGTGAACATGCCCGAACACGAACCGCAGGTGGGGCAGGCCGAGCGCTCGACCTCGTCGAGGCCCTCCTCGGACACGGCCTGGTTCGCGCTCGCCGAGATCGCGTGCACCAGGTCCAGCGGCGCGTGCGCGACACCGTCGACGACCACGGCCTTGCCTGCCTCCATCGGGCCGCCCGAGACGAACACCGCCGGGATGTTGAGCCGCATCGCGGCGTTCAGCATGCCGGGAGTGATCTTGTCGCAGTTGGAGATACAGACCAGCGCGTCGGCGGTGTGCGCGTTGGCCATGTATTCGACCGAGTCGGCGATGATCTCGCGCGAGGGCAGCGAGTACAGCATGCCGCCGTGGCCCATGGCGATGCCGTCGTCGACGGCGATGGTGTGGAACTCACGCGGCACGCCACCGGCGGCGCGCACGGCCTCGGCGACGATGTCGCCCATGTTCTTGAGGTGCACGTGACCGGGCACGAACTGCGTGTAGGAGTTCGCGATCGCGACGATCGGCTTACCGAAGTCGGAGTCGGTCATTCCGGTGGCGCGCCAGAGCGAGCGGGCGCCCGCGGCGTTGCGGCCGATGGTGGTGGTGCGTGAGCGGAGCGGTGGCATGGGGGAGTCCTCGTAGTGTCGCTGGGGGCGTCCAAGCGTGCGCGCAGGGGGCTGACCTGCGCGGCACAGAGCGAGTGCGCGGTGCGTCCGGCAACCCCGCACGTTACTCCGGCGCGCGCTGGTCGCGTCGCGCCGGTGGTGCGTGCGGAGGTGATGGAACCGGGCTCGAGGCGGGAGTGTCGCTCCGGAGGGTGTCGCCGCGGTGGTGCCGTCGGCGCGGGGTGCCCGGTGCCGTCAGCTTACCGGTGCAACCGCGCGCCGCACCGTGCCGATTCCCACAGTGATCGAGCGAACGCTCACTCCTCGGTGTCGGCCTCCTCGGCCTTCGCCTTCTCGGCCGCCCGCTCGGCGGCGACGCGCTCGGCCTCGGCCTGCTCGGCGGCGGCGAACACGTCGGGCAGGCGGCCGCCGGAGGCGTCGATCAGCTCACGCAGCCGGTCGTAGCCCACCGCGGGCAGCCGCACCTCGGAGTCGTCGGCCAGCCGGGCCTTCACCGCGCCGCGCTTGGGGATGCTGATGCCCTTGACCTGCGCCCAGTCGAGGTGCTTCTTGCCGATCATGGAGCTCAGGTCCAGCCCGGCATCGGAGACCGTGGTGTGCGTCCGGACGACCCACCAGATCGCGACGAGCGGGAGCAGCAGCAGCCACCACAGCCCGGCGGGCCAGCCGACGAACGGGAAGAACACGCAGAACGCGAGCACCAGCACGCCGATGTAGGCCAGCCGCGGTACCCCGATGACGTACACGCCCGGCGTCGGCGTGCTCGGCCTGCGCGGGACCAGCAGCCAGACGATCACCGCGGTCGGCACGATCAGGCCGATCCGCAGGCCGAGCGACCAGTCCTGCACGGTGCCGACGACGACGAAGATCAGGTACGCGAGCACCACCGCGGCGATGGCCGCGAGCCTGCCCGGGCTCGCCGAGCGCAGACCGCCGGGTCGCGAGGGGCGACCCGTATCGGTTCCCTCGTCGGCGGTGTGGGACGATTTAGCCGGTGGCACGGACTGATGCGGTGATGACACCCTCCTATCCTCGCATCCTGGTACACGGACCCACGCAACCACTCACGTCCCACATAATGGGACGCCGAGAGTAGTCTGTTTGACTCTTCGGTCCACGCGCGCATAACGTCGTGTGCGTGAATCGAAACGAGTTGCTCGTACTCGGCCGGCGCGTCCAGCGTTGAGCCTGACTGCCTGAGTCGAATACGTCAGCTCGCGTTGCGACGCGCCACCCTCGAACAGCCATGCGCTGGTCGGGGGCTTTTTTGTGTTCGGGCATTACCCGATGCGCGACGGGTCGCAAGACACCGCGTGTCAGGCACAACTGTGTTGTCCGGGGTCAGAACGACAAAGTAAGGAACGTAGACGGTGAGTGCACCAACCGCACGACCCGGGCCATCGGCCCGCAGGTCAGCGCCTTCGGCGAACCAGCCTGCCGCTGGTAGCCCGGCGACCAACCCCACCCGCCGCCAGGTCGCGCCCGAGCGCGTCACCGGCGCCCAGTCGGTGGTCCGGTCCCTCGAAGAGCTCGACGTCGACACCGTATTCGGCATTCCCGGTGGCGCGGTCCTTCCCGTCTACGACCCGCTCTTCGACTCCACCAAGGTCCGCCACGTCCTGGTGCGCCACGAGCAGGGCGCCGGTCACGCGGCGACCGGCTACGCGCAGTCCTCGGGCAAGGTCGGTGTGTGTATGGCCACGTCCGGCCCCGGCGCCACCAACCTGGTGACCCCGCTGGCGGACGCCCAGATGGACTCGGTCCCGATCGTGGCGATCACCGGTCAGGTGCCGTCGAGCCTGGTCGGCACCGACGCGTTCCAGGAAGCCGACATCTCCGGCATCACCATGCCGATCACCAAGCACAACTTCCTGGTCAAGGACCCGATCGACATCCCGCGCATCTTGGCCGAGGCGTTCTACCTCGCCGCCTCGGGTCGCCCGGGTGCCGTCCTGGTCGACATCACCAAGGACGCCCTGCAGGCGCAGACCACGTTCTCGTGGCCGCCGGAGATGCGGCTGCCCGGCTACCGTCCGGTCACCAAGCCGCACGGCAAGCAGGTCCGCGAGGCCGCCAGGATGATCCTGGAGTCCAAGGCGCCGGTGCTCTACGTCGGCGGCGGTGTGATCAAGTCCGACGCCTCGGCCGAGCTGCTGGAGCTGGCCGAGCTGACCGGCATCCCGGTGGTCACCACCCTGATGGCGCGGGGCGCGTTCCCGGACAGCCACACCCTGAACATGGGCATGCCCGGCATGCACGGCACCGTCGGCGCCGTGGCCGCGCTGCAGCGCTCGGACCTGCTGATCACCCTCGGCGCCCGCTTCGACGACCGCGTCACCGGTCAGCTGGACTCCTTCGCGCCCGATGCGCGGGTCATCCACGCCGACATCGACCCGGCCGAGATCGGTAAGAACCGCCACGCCGACGTCCCGATCGTCGGCGACGCGCGTGAGGTCATCGTCGAGCTGATCGAGACCCTCAAGGCCGATCCGCAGTCCGGCGCCGCGCCGCTGCTCGACCTCACCGAGTGGTGGGGCTACCTCAGCGGCATCCGCGACAACTACCCGCTGGGCTGGAAGACCCCGAGCGACGGTTCGCTCTCGCCGGAGTTCGTCATCGAGACGCTGGGCCGGCTGGCCGGTCCCGACGCGGTGTACTGCGCCGGCGTCGGTCAGCACCAGATGTGGGCCGCGCAGTTCATCAAGTACGAGAACCCGCGCACCTGGCTGAACTCCGGTGGCCTCGGCACCATGGGCTACGCGGTGCCCGCGGCCATGGGCGCCAAGATGGGCACCCCGGAGAAGGAGGTCTGGGCGGTCGACGGTGACGGCTGCTTCCAGATGACCAACCAGGAGCTGGCCACCTGCGCCGTGGAGGGCGTGCCGATCAAGGTCGCGCTGATCAACAACGGCAACCTCGGCATGGTCCGCCAGTGGCAGACCCTGTTCTACGAGCAGCGCTACTCCAACACCGATCTCGGCACGCACACCCTGCGGATCCCCGACTTCGTCAAGCTGGCCGAGGCGCTGGGTTGCGTCGGCATCCGCGTGGAGAAGGAAGAGGACGTCGAGCCCGCGATCCGGCAGGCGCAGGCGATCAACGACCGCCCGGTCGTGATCGATTTCATCGTCGGCAAGGACGCCCAGGTGTGGCCGATGGTCGCCGCGGGCACCAGCAACGACGAGATCATGTTCGCCCGCGGCATCCGCCCGCTCTTCGACGAGGACGAGCAGGTCTCCGAGCCCGCCGTCATCCACGAGGCGATGGAGCGCGAGCAGGCGGCCTTCGAGAAGGGTTCCCAGGAATGAGCACCACCCACACCCTGAGCGTTCTCGTCGAGGACAAGCCGGGCGTGCTGGCGCGTGTCGCGAGCCTGTTCTCGCGCCGTGGCTTCAATATCGAGTCGCTGGCCGTCGGCGGCACCGAGATCCCCGAGATCTCGCGCATGACGATCGTCGTGACCGTCGACGACCTGCCGCTCGAGCAGGTCACCAAGCAGCTCAACAAGCTGATCAACGTCATCAAGATCGTGGAGCAGGACGCCGACGCCTCGGTGGCCCGCGAACTGATCCTGGTGAAGGTGCGGGCCGACGCGTCGGTGCGCACCCAGGTGATCGAGGCCGTGCAGTTGTTCCGCGCCAAGGTGATCGACGTGTCGCCCGACGCGCTGACCATCGAGGCCACCGGCACCCGGTCCAAGCTGGATGCCCTGCTGCGCATGGTCGAGCCCTACGGCATCCGCGAGATCGTGCAGTCGGGCGTGGTCGCAGTCGGACGCGGTCCGAAGTCGATCACGGCCACCCGCTAACTTTTACCCACCAGAAATTATCCAGAAGGGACTCCACAGTGGCAGTCGAGATGTTCTACGACGACGACGCTGACCTGTCGATCATCCAGGGCCGCAAGGTCGCCGTGATCGGCTACGGCAGCCAGGGCCACGCGCACTCGCTGAGCCTGCGCGACTCCGGCGTCGACGTCCGCGTCGGCCTCGCTGAGGGTTCGAAGTCGCGGCCGAAGGCCGAAGAGGCCGGTCTGACCGTCGGCACCCCCGCCGAGGTTTCGGAGTGGGCCGACGTGATCATGGTGCTGGCGCCCGACACCGCCCAGGCGTCGATCTTCACCAACGACATCGAGCCGAACCTGAAGGACGGCGACGCGCTGTTCTTCGGCCACGGCCTCAACATCCACTTCGGTCTGATCAAGGCTCCGGCCAACGTCACCGTCGCGATGGTCGCCCCGAAGGGCCCCGGCCACCTGGTGCGTCGTCAGTTCGCCGACGGCAAGGGCGTCCCGGCCCTGATCGCCGTGGACCAGGACCCGACCGGCGAGGGCCAGGCGCTGGCGCTGTCCTACGCCAAGGGCATCGGCGGCACCCGCGCCGGCGTCATCAAGACCACCTTCAAGGAAGAGACCGAGACCGACCTGTTCGGTGAGCAGGCCGTCCTCTGTGGTGGTACCGAGGAACTGGTCAAGACCGGTTTCGAGGTCATGGTCGAGGCGGGCTACGCCCCCGAGATGGCCTACTTCGAGGTGCTGCACGAGCTGAAGCTGATCGTCGACCTGATGTACGAGGGCGGCATCGCGCGCATGAACTACTCGGTGTCCGACACCGCGGAGTTCGGTGGCTACCTGTCCGGTCCGCGCGTCATCGACGCCGGCACCAAGGAGCGCATGAAGGCGATCCTGGCCGACATCCAGTCCGGCGAGTTCACCCGCCGCCTGGTCGCTAACGTCGAGAACGGCAACACCGAGCTCGAGGGTCTGCGCAAGGCCAACGCCGAGCACCCGATCGAGGTCACCGGCGCCAAGCTCCGCAGCCTGATGAGCTGGGTCGACCGCCCGATCACCGAGACCGCGTAAGTTCTCGCTGTTCGTCTGAGGGGCCCGTTCGCCACGCGCGAGCGGGCCCTGCGGTTTGCCGGGCGTCCGCTGTGGTCCGGCCCGGCGCGGATCCTTGCTGTTGATCACCGATAGCGCGAGACTTGCTCGATGACGAACAAGACGGTGGAGGACTTCGCGGACGAAGCGGTCGAACAGGGGAAGGCGGCGCGCAAGCGGATCTCGCGCTCGGAGCTGGGGGAGTGGGGTGCGGGCCCGGATCGGGAGGATCCGGTCACGATTCTGGAGCGGCAGGCCGAGTCCAGGGTGCCGGAGCTGGTGCCGATCAGGTACGCCCGGATGAGCCTGTCGCCGTTCACCTTCCTGCGCGGCGCGCCCGCGATCATGGCGGCGGATCTGGCGCAGAGCGCGAACAGCGGCCTGACCGTGCAGCTCTGCGGTGACGCCCACCTGTCGAACTTCGGTCTCTACGCCTCGCCGGAGCGCAATCTCGTCTTCGATGTCAACGACTTCGACGAGACCCTGCCCGGCCCGTTCGAATGGGATGTCAAGCGCCTGGCCGCGAGCGTCGCGGTCGCCGCCCGCGACAACGGCTGCGAGGACGATCGGGCCGCCACCGCCGCCGAGGCCGCCGCGCGCGGGTATCGCGAGGCGATGGACATGCTCGCCGAATGCGACAGCATGACCGTGTGGTACGAGCGGGTCGACGCCGATCAGGTCGCCGATCTGATCCGCAAACCCAAGACGCGCAAGCGATTCGACAAGACCGTCGACACCGCGCGGAGCAAGACCAGCCTGCAGGCGCTGAACAAGCTCACCGAGCCGGACGCCGACGGCGTCCCGCGGATCAAGAGCCAGCCGCCGCTGCTGGTGCCGATCGAGCTGGCCGACGGCAAGATCATCAAGGAGGTCTTCGCCGACTTCCGCCGGAGCCTGCCCGACGAGCGCCGTGTGCTGCTCGACCGGTACCGCCTCGTGGATCAGGCGATGAAGGTGGTCGGCGTCGGCAGCGTCGGTACCCGGTGTTTCATCGCGCTGATGATGGACAAGGAGTCGGGCGCGCCGCTGTTCCTGCAGATGAAGGAGGCCGAGACCTCGGTGCTCGCGCCGCATCTGAAGCCGAGCAAGTATCACCACCAGGGGCACCGGGTGGTCGTCGGTCAGCGGCTCATGCAGTCGGCCAGCGATGTCTTCCTCGCCTGGGCGACCGGTCCGGCGGGCCGCTTCTTCTACATGCGGCAGTTGCGCGACATGAAGGGATCCGCCGAGGTCGGCACCATGACCCATCGTGAGCTGGCCCGGTACGCCGAATTGTGCGGCTCGGTCCTGGCTCGCGCGCACGCGCGCTCCGGTGACCGGGTGGCCATCGCCGCCTACCTCGGCAACAACGATCGATTCGATCGCGCGATGGGCGAATTCGGCCTGTCCTACGCCGATCAGACCGTCACCGATCGGCACTCCCTGCTAGCCGCCATCGACTCCGGGCGGATCACCGCGGCCGCGCGCGCCTACTGAGCCGAGGCCACTACACTGGTTACCGATGAGTAAGTTCTTTGCCTCGGTGGACCAGGTGCAGGACCGGCTGACCGCGGCCGGCTACCTTCCGTCCCTCGACATCGCGACCGCGGTCTTCCTGGCCGATCACCTCGGTAAGCCGCTGCTGATCGAGGGTCCGGCCGGTGTCGGCAAGACCGAGCTGGCCAAGGCCGTCGCCACGGCGGTCTCGGCCGAGCTCATCCGCCTGCAGTGCTACGAGGGCATCGACGAGGCCCGCGCGCTCTACGAGTGGAACCACGCCAAACAGCTGCTGCGGATCACCGCGACCTCGGGGGAGACCTGGGAGGGCACCCGCGACCACGTCTTCACCGAGGAGTTCCTGCTCGCCCGGCCGCTGCTGGCGGCCATCCGCAACCCCGATCCGACGGTGCTGCTGATCGACGAGCTCGACAAGGCCGATGTGGAGCTGGAGGGTCTGCTGCTGGAGGTGCTCGGCGATTTCCAGGTGAGTATTCCCGAGCTCGGTACGGTCACCGCCGTCCGCAAGCCCTTCGTGATCCTCACCTCGAACGCCCATCGCGACCTGTCCGAGGCGCTCAAGCGGCGCTGCCTGTACCTGCACATCGACTATCCGACGGCGGAGCTGGAGAAGGCGATCGTGCGGCTCGAGGTGCCCGAACTGGACGCGGCGCTGGCCGAGCCGGTCGTGGCCACGGTGAGCGCGCTGCGGCAGCTGTCCCTGCGCAAGGCGCCGTCCATCGCCGAAACCGTGGACTGGGCGAAGACCCTGGTCGCGCTGGGCAGCCGGACGCTGAGCGCGGGGGTCGTCCGGGCCACGCTGGGCGTGCTGCTGAAGTATCAGTCCGATCATCGGGTGGCGATCGAGAAGCTCGGCCTCGACGAGCAGGCCGACGGCAGCGTGGTCCGATGACCGCCCCCGGTACGGCGTCGTGGTGACCATCGTGCCCGCGCACGGCGGTGTCGAAGCGCCGATGTCGGATCGCCTGGTCGGCTTCGTCGGGCTGCTGCGCGAACACGGCATCCACGCGGGCCCCAGCGAAACCGTCGACGCCGCCGCCACGATCGTCGCCCTCGGCACCGCGGACGCCCGGGTACTGCGCTCGGGCCTGGCCGCCTGCCTGCTGCGCCGCAACGGCCAGCGCACGGTGTTCGACCAGCTCTTCGACCTCTACTTCCTCGACGGGACCAGGCCGGTCGCGGCGGCGGGCGCGGACGCCGATCCGTTGCGCGAGCGGGTGATCGCGGCCCTGATCCAGGGCGCCGACACCGCCGAACTCGCCAGGGAGGCGCTCAACACCTTCGGCGCCTACGGCGGCGCGGGGGAGAGCGCGGGACGGGTCACCTCCGCGTCGGGCGCGGGGTGGTCGTCGTATCTGACGATGAAATCGCTGCGCCCGGACGAGATCTCCGAGCAGGTCGCCCAAACCATGGGCGGGACCGGCCAATTCGACGCCGCGGTGCACACGATCGAGGCGCGTCGCCGGGTCGAGCGGTTCCGCACCGAGGTGCAGGCCGAGGCCCGGCTGCGCTCGGCGCAGTTGCGCGGCACCGACTACATCGCGCGCCGCGGCGTCGAATCCGGCGCCGACAGTACGGATTTCCTGGGTGCTCGCGAGCAGGACCTGGCGGAGATGCGCCGGCTCGTGCATCCGCTGGCCCGCAAGCTCGCGACCCGGCTGGCGGTGCGCCGCAAGAAGGCCGTGCGCGGGCAGATCGACCTGCGCCGCACCCTGCGCCGGTCGATGGCCACCGGCGGTGTCCCGATCGATCCGGTGTTGCGGGCCCGCAGGCACGGGCGCCCCGATCTCGTCGTGCTGGCCGATGTCTCGGGCTCGGTGACCGGTTTCGCCGAGTTCACCCTGCAACTGGTGCAGGCCCTGCAGGACCAGTTCAGCAAGGTCCGCAGTTTCGGCTTCGTCGACGTGTGCGCCGAGATCACCGGCTACTTCACCCCGGGCGAACCGCCGCCCGCCGGCTTCGCGCGCGAGATCGTCCGCGACGCCGGGGTCGCCCGGTTCGGCTCGAGCAACTACGGCGAGGCCTTCCAGGGTTTCGTCGACCACTACCTCGACGCGTTGGGCCCGCGCACCTGCGTGCTCATCCTCGGCGACGCCCGCACCAACCGCACCGACCCGAATCTGGCCGCGCTGCAAGCGATGACCGAACGGGCCAAGGCGGTGTACTGGCTCAATCCGGAGCCGTCGCGCTCGTGGTCGACCGGTGATTCGGCCGCCCACGTCTACACCGACATCGTCACCATGCACGAATGCCGCACGGTGCGGCAGCTGGCCGAGGTGATCGGCCGGCTGCTGCCCGCGTGAGCGCGCGGTCGGTCAGCGCGCGCTGAGCCGCACCACCGCGTATTCGTGCTCGCTCTTGTCCTGGTACTTGCCGTACCGCGGCTGCGCGGCGGTGATCGACTCCCAGGCCGTGGCCCGGTCCGCGCCGGTGAGCACGTGCGGGGTCACCGGCAGCGGCGCCGCGCCGGGCAGCTCGATGGTGGCCTGCTCCGGGTGTCCCATCAGGTTGAGGTGCCAGTCGGGGTGTCCGTTCTTGCCGCCCGAGGCCACGAGCAGCCAGGAGTCGCCGTCGGCGAACCAGGAGAGCGGGGTCTGGCGCGGCGCGCCGCTGCGGCGGCCGACGGTGTGCAGGATCAGCACGTCCATGCCCATGAAGGTGCCCTTGCCCGCGCGGACCTTGCGGTTCATCCTGGCGTTCATCCGGTGCTGCATCCACCGGGAGAAACCCCCGTGCGAGTTCTTCTTTGCGGACTGGTTGGTGGTCATCTCGAAGGTTCCTTTCGGTGGATCAGGACGGGTCGGGGGAGGGTGGGGCTCAGCCCCAGGCGCCGGCGATCTGGCGGGTGGTGGCGTTGAGCCGGTTGAACATGTTGGTGACGCCGATCATCAGCACGATCGAGGCGAGCTGACGCTCGTCGAAGTAGCTGGCGGCCGCGTCCCAGATCTCGTCGGTGACGGCGTTGGGGCGGTCGGCCAGGCGGGTCGCCGCCTCGGCCAGTTCGAGCGCCGCGCGCTCCTCGTCGGTGAAGTACGGGGTCTCGCGCCAGGCGACGACCGTGGCGAGGCGATCCTCGCTGACACCGGCTTTGCGGGCGGTCTTGGTGCCGCCGTCGACGCAGGCGCTGCAACCGTTGATCTGGCTGACCCGCAGGTGCACCAGCTCCAGGATCTCGCCGTCGACGCCGCCGGTCTGCACCGCCTTCAGGACCTGCTGGATCGGGCCCATCGCGTCGGTGAGGACCATGGCCGGGTTCTGCATCCGAGACTGCATGTCGTGCTCCTTGTTTCCGTTGTGCTCCGCTGCTTGCGGTGTGACTCAATAACAGCCCGTCGTGCGCCGGAACACGATGGCTGTGGGACACTGTGGGACAGTGGAAAGCGGCCCTGACCTCGCGATTGTCATCGGGAAACTCGCTGATCCGGGCCGGGACAACGACAGTGGGAAATGGTGGTTGTGGAGCAGCAGACGGTAAGGGTCTACCCGCAGGACGAACTCGCGGCGCGCCTGCGCCTGATCCAGGAGCTGTCGGGCCGCGGCGTGCGCGCGCTCGCCCGCGACACCGGGCTGAGCTCGTCGTCGCTGTCGCGCTACCTCAGCGGGCAGACGGTGCCGCCGTGGCCCGCCGTGCTGGAACTGTGCCGCCTGGTCAAACGCGATCCGCGCCCGCTGCGCCCGCTGTGGGAGCGCGCCAACAACCCGCTGCCCGCGCCGCCGAAGACGAGCCGCCAGGTCGCCCCGCCGAGCCCGCCCGCCGACGCCCCGCCGCCGCCGCGCAACGACCTGCCCCGCGACGTCCCCGACTTCACCGGCCGCGAACAGGCCATGGCCGACGTGCTGGCCGCCGTCCGGTCCGACCGGGTGGTCGCCATCGACGGGATGGCCGGGGTCGGCAAGACCTCCCTGGCCGTGCACGCCGCGCACCAGCTGACCGCCGAATATCCCGACGCCCAGCTCTATCTCGACCTGCACGGCTTCACCGACTGCCGCCAGCCGCTGGACCCCGACGCCGCGCTGCGCGCCCTGCTGGCCGCCCTGCAGGTGCCCTCGGAGAAGGTGCCGCAGGATGGCGGAGTCGAGCTGCGGGCGGCGTGCTGGCGCTCGGAGCTGGCCCGATTGCGCGCGGTCGTCGTGCTCGACAATGTGGCCGACGCCGCGCAGGTCAGCCAGCTGCTGCCGGGCGCGGGCGCGTCGGTCGCCATCATCACCAGCCGCAATCGGCTGCTCGAGCTCGACGAGGTGCCGCCGGTGACCCTCGACGTGCTCACCGCCGAGGAGAGCGCGGAACTGCTGGTCCGGGCCAGCGGTGACGCGCGTGGACCCGACGGCAGGCTCGCGCGGGAACCGGAGCAGGCCGCCGAGGTGCTGCGGCTGTGCGGCAATCTGCCGTTGGCGCTGCGGCTGGCCGCGGCCCGGCTGCGGCATCGTCCTGGCTGGTCGGTCGGCATCCTCGTCGAGCGAATGGCCGAGGGCGCCACCGAGTTCGACACCGCGTTCGGCATGTCGGTGCGCCAGCTCAACCGCGATCAGCGCAGGCTGTTCCGCCTGCTCGGCCTGATCCCGGGATCCACCTTCACCGACTATGTCGCCGCCGCGGTCGCCGATGTGCCGCTGCGCACGGCGCGCGCCATGCTCGAGGATCTGCTCGACGCGCACCTGGTCCAGCAGCCGGCCGAGGGCCGCTACCGCCTGCACGATCTGGTCCGTCAGCACGCCAGGCACGCGAGTTCCGAGCAGGATTCCGACGCCGATCGCGAGCGCGCGCTGGGCCGGATCCTCGACTACTACGTGCACACCGCGGCCGCCGCCGACGCCGCGATGCCGTTCCTGTCGCCGACCCGCCCGGTCTCGGCGGGCTCGCCCCCGGCCGACCTACCGGTGTTCCCGCACCGCGACGCCGCGTTCTTCTGGTTCGTCTCCGAGTACACCAACCTGATGGCGGTGTTCTACGCTGCCGTCGAGGTGGGCGCGAACGTCCATGTGTGCGAGCTGCCGCGCTTCATGCGCGCGTTCTTCGCCCGGCGCTGCGGCACCACTCATCTCAACGCGCTGTTCGAGCAATCCCTGACCGCCGCAGAGCATCTCGGTGACCCACGGCAGCTCGCCGAAGCGCACAGCGACCTCGGTTTCGCCCGCTACAACGCGGGCCGGATGAGCGAGGCGGCCGCCGCCTACGCCGCCGCGGCCCCGCTGATCGCGGCCGCGGGCGACCCGCTGCCGCGCGCCGAGCTGACCATGCGCTGCGCCCACTTGCGCTGGGACGAAGGCGATACCGAGGAACCGCTCGAACTGTTCCGCCAGGCCCGCGACCTCTACGCCGACAGCGGGTGCCCGATGAGCGCCGCCGACGCCATCGCCAGCGAGGCCTGGGCCGTCCTGCAATTGGGCCATCGCGAACAGGCCGCGGCCCTGGCCCGCGAGGCACTGGAGCTCCCCGCGGGCGACCCGTCCTGGCCGCCGTCGCTGCAGGCCCAGATCACCCTCGGGGTGGCCATCGCCGCCGACGAGCCGGAGGAAGCGCTCGAGCACCTGAGCAGCGCGCTGGCCCTGGCCCGCGCCGACGGCCACAAGCACAACGAGGCGTGGGGCCTGAACTGTCAGGGGGTCGCGCTGCGCCGGATGGGCCGCTACGAGGCGGCCCTGGCCAGCCATCGCGAGGCGTTCGCCCTGCTCGACGACCTGTTCGAGGAGCACTGGAAGATCCACTTCCTCAACGGCTACGCCGAAACCTGCCGCCTCGCCGGCCTGCCCGACGAGGCGCTGCGCCTGCATCGCCACACCCTGGAGCTGGCGCCGAGACTCGGCTACCGGCTCGAGGAGGCGCTGGCCCACCAGGGCATCGCCGAGGTCCTCGAATCGATCGACCCGGACGCCGCCGCGGAGCATCGCGCGGCGGCCCAGGCCATCCAGTCCGAGCTCAGCCCATCGACTTCGCCCCGTCGAGGCATTCCCGGATGATGTCCGCGTGGCCGGAGTGCTGCGCGGTCTCGGTCATGATGTGCATGAACACCCGGCGCGCGCTCCAGCGTCCGCCGGGCTCGAACCAGGGCGCCTGCGGCAGCGGCTGAGTCACGTTCAGGTCGGGCAGCGTGCGCACCAGTTCGTCGGTGCGCGCGGCCACCCGCTCGTACTCGGCCAGCACGCCCGCGAGGGTCTCGTCCGGCCGCAGGACGAAGGCGTCGCCCCACGCGGCGATCTCCTCCTCGGTCATCGCGGAGAAATCGGGCGCGGCCTCGGGCCCGTCGAGGATGAACGTCGCCCAGTTCGCCTCCACCGCCGCCACGTGTTTGATCAACCCGCCCAGGGTCAGCTCGCTGGCGGTGGTTCGCGTCCTGGCCTGCTCGTCGGTCAGTTCGCGGGTGGTGAAACGCAGGAAGAACCGGTGCTTGGCCAGCATCTCCAGCAGGTCGGAGCGCTCGGCGTCGAGGAGGGTGGCAGCGGTGGTGGTCATGAGCGGATTCCCTTCGTTGTCGGTATGAAAACCAAGGTAGAACCCATTGCGGTCACTTTCTGTCCGCGATGTGCGCGAGAATGAGAAACATGGCCGACACGAGCGCACGCACCCTCCGTCTGCTGTCGCTGCTGCAGACCCATCGCTACTGGCCGGGCACGGAATTATCCGGGCGCCTGGGTGTTTCGGCGCGCACCCTGCGCCGCGACATCGACCGGCTGCGCGACCTCGGCTATCCGGTGGACGCCCGTCCCGGCGTCGACGGCGGCTACCAGCTCGCGGCCGGTGCCGCGCTCCCGCCGCTGGTCCTCGACGACGACGAGGCCGTCGCCATCACCGTCTGCCTGCAAGCCGGGTCCCAGGGCGCGGGCGACGGCCTGGCCGAGCCGTCGATTCGCGCCCTGGCCAAGCTCGTCACCGTCCTGCCGACCCGCCTGCGCCGCCGGGTCGACGCGCTGCGCGCGATGACCGTCTCGACCGGCTGGAACGCCGTCCCGCTCTCCGACGTCGACCCGGCCGTCCTCACCGACCTCGCGCTCACCTGCCGCGGCGAGGAACGCCTCACCTTCACCTACACCGCTGCCGACGGCCGCACCAGCACCCGCGAGGTCGAACCGCACCGCCTGGTCTCGCTGGGCCGCCGCTGGTATCTCGTCGCCTACGACCTGACCCGCCACGACTGGCGCAACTTCCGCGTCGACCGGCTCAGCGCCTCGCGCGCCACCGGCATCCGGTTCCGCCCCCGCGAGCTGCCCGCCGCCGACGCCGCGGAGTTCGTCCGCGCGGGAATCGGGTCCCGCCGAACGAGTTACACCGTCACCGCCGAGATCGAAGCGCCGGCCCTCGACGTGCACGCCCGCGTCGGCCGCTGGTGCGTCGTGACCGCTCTGCCCGCCGACCGCACCCGCGTCGAGATGACCGTCGACAACCTCGACTGGCCGATGCTGATGCTGGGCAAGGTGGCGGCCGAGTTCCGTGTCCTCGGACCGCCGGAACTGACCGAGCGGGTGGCGGAATGGGGAGCGCGGTTCAGCGCCGCGTCCTAGCCCTCAGGCCCTGGTCGCGCAGGGGTGATAGTCCGCGGAACCGGGCTCGGTGGCGTCGGGCGAGATCGTCGCGACCGTCACCAGCGTCGCGTACACACCGACCCCGACGAGCGCGAGGCCCGCCACCGTGATCGCGCCCGGTCTCCACCGCGCGGGGGCGCGGGTCAGCGCCACGATCAGCCCGGCCAGCAGCACCACGGTGCCGAGCAGCAACCCGGCCCCGAGGGAGTTCAGCAGCACCGCCCCGCCGGGAACGTCGACCACGGTCGCGCAGTGCGCCGCGAGCAACTCGCGTTTCCGCTCGCCCAGCAGGGAGTCCGCGGCGACGAGCGCGCCGACCGCGCCACAGAAGGCCGCCACCGCGGCACCGACGAAGACCAACGGCCCGCGTGTCACTACCAGAACTCCTCGCATCGAGATGATGCGCTCATTCTGGATATCCCGCACCGCCGCTGGCAATTCCACGGCGGCCAGGGCCCGCCCCGACCCGGAGGACGGGCCCCGATCGCTCAGTCGCAGCTACCGAACGCACCGTGCGGCAGCAGCTGATGCAGCCACTTCCGCAGCGGGTTGTGTCCCAGATGCAGCCCGTTGTCGTGGTCGTGCCAGCCGCGGTCGACGAACTCGGCAGCGGCGGGCGCCTGCTCGGCCTGCGCGCCGGCCGGACCGGCGACACCGACGAGCGGGAGGGCGAGGAACGCGCCGATCAGCGCGAGTCGGAGTAAACGACGGTGGGATTGTTTCGAGCTCACAGGTGAATCCTTTCGAACCAGATCTTGCAGGCCTACACCCTGCCCCAGATTCCCGCCGCTGTCGTGCCCTGATCTGTCAGGCCCGGTAGCCATCCTGCGGACGATGATCCTGCGGGGGCACGCGATGTCCCTGCGGCGGGCCCTGATTCGGTGACGAGCTGTCCGGACGCTGCGCGTCGGGACTGAGCGGTGCGCTGGGATAGGGCGCCTGCGCGTCCGGCCTAGGGGCGTCCGGTGCGGGTTGTGCCCCGACGGAGAGCGCACCAGGTGCGGGTTGGGCGCTTGGATACGGAGTGCCCGGCGTCTGCTGCCCGCCCGGATGAGGCGCATCGAGGACCGGCCGCATCCCGGGATGCGGTGCACCGCCAACGAACTGAGCCCCCGGAGGTTGGGCATGGAGCGCTTGCTGCGGCGCGCCCGGCCCGGGTCGACCCGGCGCACCGGCCACCGGCACCATCCCCGGCGCCCACGCCCCACCAGGCGGCCGCTGCGCCGCGGCCCCCTTGCACCACCGCTTGGTCGACGGCAACACCGCGAGCACGAACGTCACCACCGGAAACACCAACAGCAGCACCGACACCACCCACGGCAGGTTGCGTTCCATCGAGTACAGCCCGTTGAACACCGACTGTCCCAGCACCACGTCGATATGCCGCCCGATCGGCAGGTCGTACTGGATCAACTGAACCGCGGTCGAGATCGCCGTCACCACATACGCGCCCACCGTCCCGGCGCTCCCCAGCACCACCAGCGTCGGCCCCGCCGCACGCCGCCGGAACACCAGAATCGCCCCCACCAACAGCGCCACCACGGACAGCACGTCGATCAGCAAGGTCGCCCCGGAGACCACCGACACCCACCCCGGCGCGATCCCCCACCCGAACACCCCGGTCTCACTCCGCACCATCTTGTACAGACCGAACACCACCCCCACGGCCCCGGCGATCCCCCCGAGCAGTGCGAGCACCGCCGCCACCACGGCCGTCCCCCCACTGGCCGGCCGCTGATCGGCAACCCTGTACATCCGCTCCTCCTCGCTGTTTCCGGTCGACCCCACCCTCTCCCGAATCCGCCCAGCTGTCCTGTCCACCGAGCCCGCGAGAGAGCCCGCCGCCCCTACCCAGTTACCCCGAGCGGCGACCGACTACACGATGTCCGCGTCCGAGCCATCGGTCAGCTCAGCCGTTGCGATACCGCTGCATCCGCCGCCGCCGGAAGAACAGCTGATC
Source organism: Nocardia sp. NPDC050718 (assembly GCF_040654235.1). Classification (NCBI taxonomy): domain Bacteria; kingdom Bacillati; phylum Actinomycetota; class Actinomycetes; order Mycobacteriales; family Nocardiaceae; genus Nocardia; species Nocardia sp. NPDC050718. The sequence goes on from NZ_JBFAHQ010000001.1 coordinate 2,085,953, forward strand.
CACCGCGACCGGATCCACCGCGGCCGTGATGTCGGCCAGCCGGGTGTCGTAGTGGTGCTCGTGGATGCACCGATGCAGATGCGCCCGCCGCTCCGGCACCAGATCCGACCACACCGCGCCGAACCGCCCCTGCGCGTCCGCCCCCGACACCGCGACCAGATCGAGCAGCGCGGGCCAGGAACCGGTCTCGGTGGCGTGCGCGGGCAACTCCGCGACCGTCGCGTCCGACAGCGCCGCCAGCGCGTACCCGACGACACCCCGAATGGTCTCGTCCATCCGCGACATCAACACGAACAGCCCCCGCCAGCTCCCTACGTCACTGCGATCGTCGAGCGGCGCGACCAACCCGACCCCCACCCCCGGATCACCGAACACCGGATTCCCCACCAGCGTCCACAGCCCGAGCGGCGTGAGATGCCCTACCACCGTGAGGAACTCGGGCACCGCCCCCACCTCGATCGCGTTCCGCACCAGATTGGCGACCTCCCGCTGCGAGGCGCTGCCGAACAGCACGTCACCGACCCGGCTGATCACATCCGGCGCGCACCGCGAGAACACCGACAGCGCCGCGTGCTGCAGCGCGGGCCGCCCCGCCATCACCGCCTGCGCCATTCGCGGGATCCGCCGATGCGGCCCATCGAGCAACTGCCGGATGACCGAGCTCAGGATGTCGGAGTCGTAGGAGTACGCCGCCGAGTGGATCAGCCCCGCGTCGTCCTGCACGTCGGCCTCGACCGCGGCGATCAACTCCGGTGTGGCACAGGACAGGAACGGCCCCGCCGTCACGTAGTCACACCGCCGCAGCAGCTCGTTGACGATCTCCACCACCGGCCCCGGCGGCGCCACGTCCGCCAGCTGCGCGATGGCCCGCGGATCCAGATAGGGCGCGCAATCCGCCGCGTACCCCGGATCCAGCATCATCAACGTCTCCGCGGCCTTGACCGGATGCTCCACCCCCACCGACCCCGCCGCCCGCCCGGTCGTCATCGGCGGAACCAGCCGCTGTACCAGCGGAATCGAGATCGACAGCGGAATGAACGGCACCAGCGCGCTGATCCGCCGAAACGTCTCGGTGTGCTGATCGAACAGCACCCCCGCGATCTGCTGCTGCAACTCGTGCAGCCGATCGGCCCCCAGATACCGCAGATGCTGCACCCGCTGCGGATGCACATGCAGCGTGCGAGCCAGCAGGATCAACTGCGCCCGCGTCGTCAGATCCGTCATCTGCCGCCGAACATGATCTTCTTCGTCACCGCGCGAAACGGCCGCGGCAACGCCCCCAACATCGAGTCGATCGACTTGTCCAGCGCCTTCGCCTCGAACGTCACCGCAGCCCGCATCAACTCGAACAGATCCCGAGCCTCATCGGCGGGCAAACTCTGTAGCGAAGGCAGCGTCGCGGGCACGCCACCCTCACGGTCACTTCGACTCATCATGTGACTCCTGGGTAACGCGAACTCCCCACCGAGCATGCCGCCTCCCCCCACCCCCGACCACAACTTCGCGAATATCTGTGCACAGCAACGAAAACAACGGCACGAATACATGTGAACCGACGTCCCACCGACGAACTTCCACGGCATTTGTCGCTTGGCATAGTCGGATCTGACAGCATGGCGGCCACGTATCAGTCAATGCTGCTGGGTACCAAAGAACAGTACGAAGCCCGGATGTCGCAGTAGCGCCGCACGCAGCGTTATGCTCAATTCCCTGAACTGGGTGGGGGAGAGGGCATCTATGGCTGACGTGGGGCGGCGCCTGGTGTCCTTGGAGCTCTGCGCCGGTGCCGGAGGAATGGCTCTAGGCCTGGAACAGGCGGGCTTCGACCCGATCGCGCTCGTCGATCATCGGGACGTGGCCTGTGAGACTCTCCGGGCCAACCGGCCACGGTGGTCGGTTCTTCGCCGCGACCTGCTGCGGGTGAATCCAGCGGTCGATATCCCTGTCGATCGATCGATCGACCTGCTGTCGGCGGGACTGCCTCGTGTGCGATCCGCTGCCACCGCTTCGCGCTCCCGAGGCGACGGATGGGAGCTGCAACTCCTCGATACCACTGGCCACTGGATCTGGCAGCTCCGGCCTCGCGCCGTTCTTCTGGAGAACGTCCCTGCCCTGGTTAGTCGGTCCGAATATGCTGAGAGTCGGTCCTACCTGGAGAAATACCTCGACGATGCCGGGTACGAATTCAGCTGGCGTGTGGTGGACGCCTGCAATTTCGGCGTCCCGCAGCATCGTGAACTCGGAATCCTCGTTGCGTTCCGTGACGGTGGACTGGCCGCTTTCGACACGGCGTTGAATGCTGTCGCACCGCCACCCGCCCTAACTGTGGGGACCACGCTACGGACATCGATGGGCGCACGTGGCTGGTCGCGGGCCGACGAATGGGCGTCTTTTGCGGATCAGCTCGCCCCGACCATAGTCGGTGGGTCGTGGGACCGAGGTGGTGCGGATCTGGGACCCGCGGGATCGCAGCGTGCGTGGGCACGGCTCGGGGTCGAGGGAAAGTCGATCGCCGATGAAACACCCGGCGCGGACTTCGAGTGGGATCCGGAATCGGGGGAACACCGGGTCCGGCTCACGGTCGATCAAGTCGCCGAGCTCCAAGGTTTCCCCAGCTACTGGCAGATCTGCGGCCGCAAGACAGCGCGCTACCGCCAGATCGGCAACGCGACACCGCCCCCTGTCGCCCGGTCTCTGGGATCGGCTGTTCGCGTGGGCCTATCCTGCTGAAATCCCTGTTTCCGCACGGCTCTGACTATGCTCCGATGTCATGTCAGCCGATCACCAGGCCATCGCCAAGGAGCATGCCGACACCGTCGACTTGTTCGCCGGTCCTGGTGGGTTGGACGTCGCGGCGCGATGGCTCGGGCTAGGTGTCTACGGGTTGGAATGGGACAGCGACGCCTTGCGTACACGCGCGGCGGCGGGATTCAACTCCGAGCGTCATGACGTGCGCGAACTCGGCCCCGAGGACTTTCCCGCAGCTACCACGTTGACCGGTGGTCCGCCGTGTCAGACCTTCACAGTGGCGGGCAATGGTGCAGGCCGCCGGGCATTGGACACCGTTCTAACGTTCATCGACGCGATGGCTGCGGGCCGGCCGGTCCAAGGCGAGTTGGCGAAGTTGGACGACGAGCGAACCGGCCTGGTACTGGAGCCGCTCCGCTGGGCATTGCGGGCGTACGAACTGGATCGGCCGTTCGACACCATCGTCCTCGAGCAGGTACCTGCGGTTCTGCCGGTATGGAAGGAAATCGGCAGAGTTCTGCGCGACGATCTGAATTACCACGTCGCAACAGCCGTGTTGCACACCGAGATGTTCGGGGTACCGCAGACCCGGCGACGAGCGGTCTTGATCGCTTCTCGAAAGGGCCCGCGGGAGCTGCCGCGCGAGACGCACCGCATCTATCGCAAGTCCGGTTTGCGGCCTCAAGATGATCATGACCTGCCGAACTGGAAGACCATGGGTCAGGCCTTGCCTGGACGTTCACACCACTTCGAGGTCATCTCCAACTACGGCACCGGGGGCGACCCGAAACTTCGCGGAAGACGAACCTCCGACCAGCCATCGGCGACTGTCACAGGAAAGATCTCCAGAAACAAAGTCGTCAGCAACGGCATTACCGACCGGTTCGCGGATTGGGAAGCCGGAAGGCTGCAGAGCTTTCCTGCGGACTACCCGTGGCGCGGTGGGGCTATCGCTCAACAGATCGGCAATGCTGTGCCGCCGATCTTCGGGCTGCATGTCCTCTCGGCGGCGCTCGGCTGCCAGGTCACCCGCGAACAGGCGGACGATGTGTTCGCGCTGCGCTGGGCAGAGGTCTGTGACGAGCCTGTGGGTGACACCGACACTCCCGCCGTGCTGACCGAGATTCGTGATCGGGTGCGTTCCGCGCCCGGTGCTGGGGATCTGGTCTCGCAACCGGTTGAAGACCGAGTTGAACCTGAGCTCGACTTCCAGCCCGCGCTGTTCGCCTGATTCGTCGAGCGTTGCTCCTCTTCGGATGCGTCGTCGTTCGTGATAGCCGACCGGTGTAGCGAACGGTCGTTGCCCACCGATAGCCCACATCGACCGGGTAACAACTCTCCCGCTTGACCCGAACTAGTCGGATCGAGCCGATATTGTTACCCCCAACGTGGGGGAGTCAAACCTCCCATCGTCGACTAAGGGGATTTGCGCAGGTGGGAGTAGCCGATGAGTGATCTGATCGATGGTCAATACGACGTGTTCAAGTCCTTCCTGGACAAGGACACCCCGGCTGAAGCCATCAAGAAGCTCAGGTTGTTCGCCTCGGAGGACGTGATCAAACGGATCATGGACCGCTACGACCAGGACATGGTGCGGATCAAGGAGATGCGCGAACCGCACTCCGTCGTGATCGACAACTACGAAACCTGGTACGCGGGACCGCATCCGGACGACCGTCTGTGGCCCGCGATCCAGGACGACCTCATCAGGCAAGGTTGGCCGCAAGACCCCGCCATCGACAGTCTCGACGATTCGTCCACCCGGATCGTGTCGTTGCTGCAGCACCCGCGAAAGAACGCGTTCTCCACCAGAGGACTCGTCGTCGGATACGTACAGTCGGGCAAGACGACGAACTTCACCGCGGTGATGGCGAAGGCTGCCGACCGAGGTTACAAGCTGTTCATCGTGTTGGCAGGCATCCACAACGGCCTTCGTCGGCAGACTCAAGCGCGCCTCATCCAACAACTGGTCGAACCGAACCCGACGCTGTGGACCCAGATCACCGACCTGGATCGTGATTTCAGCCCCACCGCCAATCCCGCCAGCTTCTTCGGCAAGTCGAACAAGACTCACGTTCTGTGCGTTGTGAAGAAGAACGCCACGGTGTTGCGGAAGCTGGTCAAGTGGCTGGGTGACGCGTCGGAGTACCTCGCGGACTGCCCAGCCCTCATCATCGATGACGAGGCAGATCAGGCGACCGTGGCGACGAAGTCGATCAACCCGCTGATCCGACAGATCCTCAACACACTGCCGAAATCGGCTTACGTCGGCTACACCGCGTCACCGTTCGCGAACCTGCTCATAGATCCGTCCGCGGATGATCTGTATCCCGAGCACTTCATTGTGAATCTCCCCAAACCCCACGGTCATTTCGGCACCGAGGTTCTGTTCGGCCGGTATGCCCTGGATGGTGAGGATCCGGCCGAGGTCGACGACGGCTACGACATGATCCGTAACGTGCCCGACGACGATGTCGAGCTTGTCCGGCCCAAGACCAGGGCGGACGCCGAGGACTTCTACCCATCGATCACCGCCACATTGCGGCGGGCGGTGCTGTACTTCTGGATGACAACCGCCGCGCGACGGGTGCGGGGCAGCGGAAACCCGCATTCCACCATGCTGATTCACACGAGTGTGCGGACCGCGGTGCACAACAGCTTCCGAGACCCGCTGCTGGCGTTGCGCGCAGGCACCGGACGCCGGCTGTCGGATGCGGCCCTGCTGCGGGAGCTGCGAGAGTTGTGGGAGGCGGAGACCGCGCGGGTTCCCGCTGTCGAGTTCGACGAGAAGCCTGTCTCCTTCGACGAATTGTCCGTTGAACTGCCCGGCGTACTGCGTGATTGTCGTGTCGTGATGGACAATTCGGAAAGCACGGACCGGCTCGACTACGAGAACGGCCCGGTGGTGGCGATCGCCGTGGGTGGTAACACGCTGTCGCGCGGTCTGACCTTGGAAGGGTTGTCCGTCAGCTATTTCGTCCGCGCGGTGTCGACCTACGACACGCTGTTGCAGATGGGCCGGTGGTTCGGCTATCGCACGGGCTATGCCGATCTACCTCGCATCTGGATGACCGCCGAACTCGAAGACTGGTTCCGGCACCTCGCGACCGTCGAGACCGAGATGCGCCGCGACATCGACGTCTACATGACAGAGGGTAAGACGCCGATGACCTTCGCGGTGCGACTTCGTACCCATCCGTCATTGCGAGTGACCGCCGCCGCGAAGATGAAAGACGCGGTATCGGCGTTCTCGTCCTATGGCGGCCAGCGTGTGCAGACCCGATACTTCCGGACAGAATCGGACTGGTTGCTGCGTAACCAAACTGCGGCCCGCACCCTCGTGTCGGCTGCCGGTCGAGGCGGCACAGTCGAGGGAAATGGCGCAGACGGCCACTACCTCATCCGAGATGTTCCCAGCGAAGCGGTCGTGAACTTCCTGAAGGAGTACCAGTTCCACGAGAAGTCGCAGGAGTGCGACGCGGATCTGATGGTCGGCTACATCGAGAAGCGGATCCGCAACGCGGGGACACTGCGGCGGTGGAACATTGCCGTCGTGGGTAAGCCCGCGATCGATGAAGCGGACCTGTTCGATTTCGCGCCGGGGATCAGCGTCGGCAGGATCGTCCGATCGCAGTTCGCGGCCGCGGCGGACCACACAGATATCAAGACCCTGATGAGTCGCCGAGACGCCGGGATCGATCTCGACGGCATCACCTCGAACACCACCGAGGGAGACATCGCGAAGGCACGGAAGGCGCAGCACCCCGATGCCGGATTGCTGGTGCTCTATCCGATCGACAAGATCTCGGAGCCCGAGCCGTCCAAGACTCGGCGACAGGCATTGAACGCGCCGGAACATGTCATCGGTGTCGGTCTGGTGTTCCCGACACCTACCGACGGTGACAGCACTGTCGCGTGGGAAGCCGACTACATCTCTGCGGACCTGTCCGGTGTGGAGATCGAGGAGGAGGACTTCAGCGCCCTCGAATCAGAGGATCTCTGATGTCGAACAAACTGAAGGAAGTTCTCGACGAGCAGTGGCGTGGATTGCTGCGGCGGCCACGGACCGAGGACTCCGTCGTCACCCTGGCCGAGTTGCCGGTGGCGACCGTCGGCGGATCGTTGGCGGTGGCTGTGGACAGCGTCGGTAACCGGCACCTGCTCGTCCCGATCGGTGCGCATCAGAATGTGCGCCGTGGCCTCAATGGCCCCGTCCTGCGCCTCAGCAAGCGAACGCTGGAGAACGACAACAGTTTCCACGACTACGCCGATCTGGTTTGCCTCCGGCCGGATCTGAACGACATCTTCACCACGCTGTGCGCCGAGATTCTGCTGGCGACCGAAGAGGCGCCGGAGAATCCGGTGAAGGTCCTTCATCGCACGCTCGACCGGTGGCGAGCACTGTTTCTCAATCCGGGACCGCCGCTCGGCCCGCAGCAGGTCGCTGGGCTGTTCGGTGAGCTGATCGTCTTGGAGCGGCTGCTCGAACGGGACGGTGGTGCGAGCCGGTTGTGGACGGGCCCCTCGGGTCATCGCCACGATTTCGCCACCGATGTGGGTGCTGTCGAGGTCAAGGTGTCGACGGGGCGCGATGGTCGCGAAGTCAGAATTCACGGCCTCGACCAGCTGGAGCCGCCGGTGGACGGCGCGCTCGGTCTCGTGTGGTTCCGGTTGGAATCGAGTGTGCACGACGGTATCGGGATCGTGGAACTGGTCAAACGCGTGCTCGATCTCGCCGATGACGAGAGCGAGGTACTCAACCTCATGGCAACCGTCGGATACCGGGCCGCGGACAACGATCACTATGCGCACGTGCGGTTTTCGATCGGCGAGCAGCGTTGGTACAACGTCGATGTCGCGTTTCCGAGACTCACTACTGTCGATCTGGCAGCCGCGTCGGTCTCGACGAATGTCCGCAATGTCGATTACACGATCGATCTGTCGGGAGAAGTGCCCGCGCCGATGGAGGCCGATGATGTGGAGCGGCACATCACGTTGATGCTCGAGGAATCCCGATGACAGCACCCGCGTGGGTATCCCAGCCGTTCCCGCCCGAAGGCGCGAGCGCGGCCGAGGGAATTCGAAATCAGCTCGGGAAGCCCGAGCTCGACCATCTGACCATTCTGGTCCGGGAGTCGGCCCAGAACAGCTGGGACGCTCGTCGTGGCGATGGTGTCTCGGTGGACTATCGCATCGACCTGCAGACGGTCAGTGCCGCGGATGCTCCGGCCTGGCGGGAGAACCTGCTGCGCCAGGCGCCGGCGAAACAGCGCCTACCGCTGCGAGAGTCGCTGCAACAGCCGACCATCCGCGTTTTGTCCATCTCCGATCGGGGGACCCGCGGCCTCGGCGGACCGACGCGCGCGGATGCCGTCACCGATCAAGGGCGCGACTTCGTCGCCTTCCTACGCAATATCGGTGAACCGCGTGATCAGGCGCTGGGTGGCGGCACCTACGGATTCGGCAAGGGCATCCTCTACCTCGTATCGAATGTGGGCACGATTCTGGTCCATACCCGGTGCGAGTACGACGGCCGCTACGAGACACGCTTGATGGGTGCCGCTCTGTGGAAGAGCTATGACGCGGTGGAAGGCGGGCGTGAGCGCCGCTACACCGGGCGGCACTGGTGGGGTGATGGGTCGGGCGAGGTGATCGAGCCACTGGTCGGCGCGGAGGCCGACGCGATGGCACGAAGACTCGGACTTCGACCGTTCGGCTCCACCGAGACCGGGACGACGATCTCCATCGTCGATCCGAATCTCGACAACAGCGAGCCCTCGGATGTCGCTCGGTACCTCGCGGAAACCATTGTCTACCAGCTGTGGCCGAAGATGATTCCCGATGCCGACGGCACCCCGCCGATGCGATTCACGGTGACCTGTGACGGGATCGATTATCCCGTTCCCGATCCGGCCAGGATGAAGACGCTGAAGCTGTTCGTCGCCGCCTATCGGAAGATGCTCGGTCCTGAGGCCACCGAACTGTACTGCCGTCGGCCGAAGAAGCTGCTCGGTCGGTTCGGGATGCACCAGACGATCGCCCAGCGATTCGAGCCGAGCAACGCCGAGCACATGGCCGGATTCGACACCGGCATGGTGCACCACGTCTGCTTGATGCGTCCGGCAGAGTTGGTGGTCACCTACTGGGCAGGCCCGAAGCCGGGCAGTGAGTATGCGGCGTATGCGGGGGTCTTCCGGGCGGATCGAGAGCTCGACGAGGCCTATGCGGCGGCGGAGCCGCCGACACACGACAACTGGAACTATCAGTCGCTCGACCACCCGGAACACTCGTTCGTGAAAATGACGTTCGCGCGGATGAAAGAGGAGATCGACGCGGTCATCGGGCCTCGTGGCAGCAGCGGCGTCGAGGTCGCCCAGGTGTCGCTGGGCGCGGCGAGTGACCGGCTGTCGCCCCTTGTGGGTGGAGCCTGGGGCGTGGGGTCGGCCACCGACTACGGCAGGCCGGGCGAGACCGCGCCACCACCGCGAACCGCGCCTGCTCGGCGACCCAGTGGCCGACGGCCGGAGCCGATCGACTCGGACGAGTGGGACACCTCTGGTTCCCCGGCAGCGTCCAGTGGTTTCGGTGGGGGCGGGCAGCCGTCTTTCGGTAGCGACTTCAGTGAGAATGGCGCACAACAGCCTGTGCCTGCTCGTCGTCGACGCCCCAAGATCGAGTACGTCGGTGAGCCGGAACCGGCCGAACTCTGGGGGCACGGAGTCGTCGTACAACGGTTCAAACTGCCTGCGGCGGTTCCGCAGCGAGTCAGTGCGGATGTGGCAGTTGCCTTGAACAGCGACGGGGGTCTGGAAATGGACCCGCCTGCCGGTGCGGATATGCCGGGACTAGTCGGCTGGGAAGACCCTCAGGGCGAGGTGCACCAAACACCCACCTATGTCATCGAGGGTGGCGACGGCAGTGTGTGGAAGGCGGTCGTCAAGCCGGCCGCGGACACAATGACCGACATCGTTCTCTACACCGAGGCGGTCGCCTGATGGCGAATCGTGTGCTGCCGTACAAGAAGCCGTCGTCGACTGTGATTCGCGCCGGCGGGTGGTTGCTGTCGATCGACGACAACGAGATACCGCTTCCCGACCACCTGCCGTATTGGGACTACCAGACGAATCTGTCATTGCGTCGGGTCGTCCACGTCGACGTCGATCGAGCTCTGGCCGAGGCGACGTTGGCACCCGGTACCGAGTTGGCTCTGGCCGCTGTCTGGACCTCGACCGGTTCGAAACTTCGTGGCGTGCTCTCTCGTGTCATCGTTCCGGCACACGGCGAGGTAGAGCTGCGAGCGGACCTTGTCGGAGCAGACCTCGGCGGGATGCTGACACTGGATACCTCGTTGGTTCTCGCGCACCGCAGGCGTGGTACGGACCGCCCGGTCGCGCCGCGCCGGGGCGGCTCCGTCCTGTGGAACGATCGCAGTCAGATTCGTCTGCAGGGCGACGCGCCCCAGTTCCCCATCGCGATCGTGGATTTCGCGCGCACCAACTATCCCGGGGACGCGGCATGGCACCTCGAGATCGGCTCCAATCTCGATGTGGCCACGATGGGCTCGCTGCTCCTGCTGGTCAACGAGAAGAAGACGTTGATCGCCGAAGCCCTACAGCGGGCGGGGAATCCACGTCTCCAAGACAAGATGGCGCTGTCGATGTTGTACGCGGATGCGGCCCGAACCATGGTCGACCATGCGCTCCGAATCAGCGACTTCGACGATGACGCAACGTATCTCGATGAGACGTTGGGAGCTACGCTGCAGGAACTCTTCGGGCGTTTGTTCCCGGGGCGGTCGATCACCGATGTACGGCTGGCAGCACAGGAATCGCCGAACTTGTTCGCATCCCAACTCCAGGCGGCGGTCAAGATCTTCGAGGGGGTTGCATGACGCTGCTGTATCCGAGGCTGTTGCGGCACCGGGCAAAATTGCTCGCCGCGGAGTACAAGGAACGTGGTGCTCTCGACCTGAACAACTCGTGGGCGCTCACCGATGAAACGGCGGTGTTCGTCGCGACCGGGGGCACTCGGGTAGAACCCGAGAAGCTCCAGGTGCTCCGGGACATGGTCGTCGATCTGGCGAAGGAATCCGGGTTTCCGCAGCTGCCGGATGCCAAGCAGAAGACCGCCTTCGACCTGCGTCTGGCGGTCGCGCTGCACCGGGAAATGCGCATTTCTCCCGCAGAGGCGGCTTCCGGTGACGTGTGGGCCTTCCTGGCCCTGATCGTCCTGCCTGACGTGGCGCACTGGCGGTACCCCAAGCCGCCGGGTGATCGTGTGCTCGCCTCGGATCTCACCCGCCATGTCTTCGGGCGCATGTGGTGGCGCGCTCAACTCGTCTACGCTCCGACCGATGCCGATCCTTACGCTGCTCTGCATGTGCTCGGTGAGGCGGCTTTCGACCAGATCTACGCGCGCCGCGCTGCGCTCGGCGGGAGTCCGCATCTGATCAAGTCCATTCTGCGGGTGTGGAAACAGATGAACCTGGCGGGCTTGCCGGAACGAGACATCCTTCGAGATTTCTTGAAACGCCTACTCAGACTGGCTCCGTTCGTCGTGTTCGAAGCACTGGACGAGTACGCGCTGGATGAGGAACTGCTCGAGATCGCGAGGGAAACCGTCGTCGGACACCTGAGTGCGGGGCAGTCACTCTCGGCGAGTGAAATCGACGCCCGTGCCGCACTGGTGTTCGCGATGCAGGCTTCGGCGGTGGCGACCGCCAGTCGGTGACGTTCGGTGAAGGAATCTGATGGAACGGCGCAGTCCGACCGCGCCGACTGCGAAAGGTGTTGTGCACGATGGGCTCCGCCGGCCAGAAGCGAGACCTGAACAGATCGTTGACCTCGGCATTCAACGGAGGCTCGAAGTTCTTGCCCTACATCGAGGAGATTCGATTCCCGATGTACAAGGCACTTGCCCCTGGTCTGGCCTTGACCTTCCCCTGGCCGATCACGGCTTTGATCGGGCCGAACGGGACCAACAAGAGCTCCATCCTGCAGGCACTGTCGTCGGCGCCGGAAGGGAGAAGTCTTGCGGAGTTCTGGTTCTCGACCGAGGTCGACGACATCGACGCGGGTGGCCGAGGGCGAGCGTCACATCGATTCATCTACAAGTACGCGTTCGACAACAGCGAGATCCGGGCAGAGTGCCGCAAGTACCGAGGAAACAAGCCGTACCGTTCGAAAGTCCCGGCGAAGCTGTCGGGGAAGCGTGATCCCGACTACTGGGAGCCCACCAAGCGTGTCGATGTCGACAACATGGCAGAGGTTCCGGTAGCCGGGTTCGACTCGATGGTCTCGGCCAATCGTGACCGTTGGAATCTGATCCGAAAGAATGTCGTCTATCTCGACTTCCGATCGGAGATCAGCGCGTTCGACAAGTACATCCACCACAGTCCGCTCGACCGCTGGGTTTCGGAACCGTCGCAGCGCCGGTTCCGGGTGATTCTCAACTCGAATCTGGTCGCCCGTGCGCTACGCGGGGATTCGGTCCCGGGCACGTACCAGAAGAAGCTGGTCGCAACGGTCAGGCAGCTGGACGAGTCCTCCGTGGAGGCAGCGGGGCGCATTCTGGGAAAGCCGCTACGACGAGTCGACATGCTCGAACACAAATTCTTCGGACCGCAGGGCTTCACCGTCCGTCTGCACGTCGGTGAAGACGACACCGCCACCATGGCCAACGGAGGTCGGTCGGTGTACTCCGAGGCGCACGCGGGCAGTGGCGAGTACGCGGTCGTGCGGTTGGTGGACGCGATCAAGCGGGCACCGGAACGGTCACTGATACTCCTGGACGAGCCGGAGGTCTCGCTGCATCCTGGTGCGCAGGCCGCGCTGATGGAATTCATCAAATCGGAAACCTTGTCCAAGGGGCATCAGGTCGTGATCGCGACTCACTCGCCGATCCTGGTCGCCGATCTGCCGTCCGAGGCGATCAAGGTGCTCGCTTTCGACACGAAGTCGAACCGCGTGGTGAAGATCGCGGATGCGTGTTCGCCGACCGAAGCCTTCGCGCATCTGGGACAGACCGTGTTCAACTCGCGGCGGAAGATCCTGGTCGAGGATGACCTCGCGGCGGAATTGGTGCGGGCCGCGCTGCGGGTACATGCACCGACGAAGCTGGACACGCTGGAGATCGTTCCCTTTCCCGGTGGTGCGGGCGGAATCGTCAAGACGGCGCTGGCGAGTTTCGCGGTGTCCGACATGTCGGAGATAGGAATCCTGCTGGACGGGGATCAAAGGGTTCCCGGTCGAGGCTCGGCGATCGATGTCGCCTCTGCTGTTGGCGCGGCCGGGGATGATTTCGATGCGCTGAAAGGGATCTGGAAGTCGACTTTCCACGAGGCCGTTCCCGAGTTGCCGATCGATCACGGGTCCGACAGTGATCGAAACAACCACAACAAGTGCAATGCGGTGCGGACATGCATCTTTTGGGCGAACGATCACCTGGACTTCCTGCCCGGGACGACTCCGGAAGCGCTGCTCAGCGAAGCACTGGGCTACGTGGCATCGGGTACCGACGGTAAGGCGGCCAAGCAGGACTGGTTCGAGCGATACCGCAACGAGATGCGACTGACACAGTCCGAGCAGGTTTCGTCCGCGGATGTTCTGGGCTATCAGAAGGTCAAGCTTGCCGGACTTCCGGAGGATTCTCCGCATCTGAAGGATGTGTTCCGTGCCGTTGAGCGGATTGTGAGTTGGTGATCGCCCAGGATTTGCGTGGTGCATCGGAGGGACGGGCTCTCCGGGGGCCCGTCAGTTCGTTGTCCTGACCTTGATGGCGTCGTGGGAGATGAGGACGTCGTATTCGCCGGGGGTGGCGATGACGACGTTGCCGTAGGCGGATTTGACGAAGGGGGAGGTGTACCAGGTGCCGGTGTTCATGTCTTCGAAGAAGTCTCGGTCGCGGCCGTTGAGCATGATGTGGTCCTGGGTGGTGGCTTTGCCGTCGAGGCGCTGGCCGTAGAGGCGGGTGATCTTGTAGCCGGAGTGGAAGCCGAGGGCGTTGACCCAGGGGTGGAGTTCGACGATGTTGGCTTGCAGGGCCCAGAGGTCGCCTTCGACGCGGTGGGTGGTGCGGGTGTCGACGGCGCCGTCGTCGTCGAAGAGGGTGAGTTCGAGGTCGAGCTGGTCGGATTGGCCGGCAACGGGTTTCGCGACGACGTGGGCGGCGGTGATCTCGCCGGACAGGCCCAGGTAGGTCTGCAGGAGGGTGGCGATCCAGAGCAGGAGGGTGGCGACGAGGAGCAGAGCCAGGCCGGGGGCGCCGCGGCCGAGGACGGACTTGAGGCCGCCGCGGCGGCGGGCCGCGAGGACTGCCGAGACGAGCAGGGCTACGGCGAGTGCGAGCAGGGCGAGCAGGCCGATCTGGGCGAACCCGAAGGTCACCGGGAAACTCATGTACCGGTTGTACCCCGAATCCGGCTGTGACAGGGGTGGTCTCGGCATCTCGGCATCTCGGCATCTCGGCATCTCGGCATCTCGGCATCTCGGCATCTCGGTAGGGTGAATTCGTGGACAAGTATCGGGTGTTGGTCGGGGTGCATCTGGTTCTGCTCGACGGGGAGGGGCGAGTGCTGTTGGGGCGCAGGCGCGATACCGGGTTCGGGGACGGGTTGTTCCATGTGCCCGCGGGGCATCTGGAGGCGGGGGAGTCGGCCGTCGCGGGGTTGATCAGGGAGGCGCGCGAGGAGGTGGGGGTCGAGATCGACACGCGGGAGGTGGAATTCGCGCACGTGTTGCACAGCGACGAGCGGGTGCAACTGTTCTTCACCGTGCGGCGCTGGGGTGGGGAGGTCGTCAATCGGGAGCCGGCGAAGTGTTCGGAACTGCGGTGGTTCGATCCGGCGGCGCTGCCGGGGGAGATCGTGGAGTACTGCGCGGTCGGGGTGCGGGCGGCGCTGAGCGGGCGGGTGTTCTCCGAGTTGGGCTGGGACTAGACGGCGGGCCGGCGGCGCTGCAGCAGCACGATCGCGGCGGTGCAGGCGAGGGCGATGCCGATCGACGCCGTCGCGGGGATCGGACCGCGGTCGACGTCGGCGGTGCGGTACCACGACGGGGAGTAGGCCAGGTGGCCGAATTTGTCGTCGCTCAGCGCCACGCCGAGCGACGGCACGAACAGGATCGACAGGCCGACGACGGCCGAGGTGGGGCTCCGCGGGACCGCCGTGCCGACGCAGTACCCGCACACCGCGCCCAGTGCCAGGCAGCCGACGGCGGCGTTGAGCGCGGCGGGCGGGTCGAGGAGGTCGGTGGCCAGCACGAATACCGACAGCGCGACCACGGTGAGCGCGGCGATGATCGCGCGGGGCGCGCGCAGACCGAGCAGGAGCCCGGCGCCGAGGGCGATCATGGTGGCCAGGTCGACCAGGCCGGAGCGGGGGAGCGGGATGACGAGGCTGCCCGCCACGGCGAACGTGGTCATCAGCAGGAGCAGGACACCGTCGCGGTCGGGCAGGATCAGCGCCGCCGCTGTCGCGGCTGCCACGACCACGATCGCGCCGGCGAGCACGTACGGGACGGTGATCTCGCGGACCGCCAGCGCCAGCGACGTCGCCAGGATCACCGAGAAGGCGATGACGGCGGCGAACACGGGGGCCAGCGGGATCGCGGTGTCGAGGACCGAGCGCGGCGGGGTGGTGGTGGTCGCCGCGAAGTAACCGAGGGCGAGCACGGTGGCCGCGATGAACCACAGCGGCAGCGAGCCGGCGAGGACGCCGTCGAACCCGGCCGAGGTCTGGTCGGTGGGTGCCTCGGTGAGGTCACCCAGCACGGTCGCGGCGGGCACGGCGAACAAGTACACCGTGCGCAGCAGTGGGCTCGGCCAGACCGCGATGGCCAAGGCGCCCACCGCCATTCCGGCGAGCAGGGCGTCGAGGAAGTTCAGCGTCGGCAAGGACAGGCCGGTGAAATGCGCGCTGTCGACATTGCGCGCCAGGACCAGATGGCTCAGCAGAATCCCCGCGAGCGCGACCTGCGCCGTCCATTTGGCGGTGCGCACGCTGCCGACGGCGACGGTGACCGCGGCGGTGATGACCGCGACGAACGCGCCGCCGGTCATCGCGCGCGGGATGTTGAACACCAGCAGGTCGACATGGCGCGACTCGGCGAGGGCGGCGAAGCTGATCGGCAGCATGATGGCGAGGACGGCGACCGCGGCGGCCACGAACACCGTGACCGCTTCGACGGTGGTCCGGATCTCGGTGGCGGTCGGCCGCCGGATCATCGGACGGCCCGCACGGGTGGTCGCGGTGTGTTCGGGCCTCGCGCGATGGGGGCGTGCACCGAATCTCCGTTCTCGCGACCGGGCGGTCCGGGCGGACCTGTGCAGGGAGTCTAGCCAGGGCCGATGCGCGCGCGAGGTCGCTCGCTGCCGTGTCGTGGACCGGGTGGCGCGCGGGCGGTGTCGCCGGGACGGGAACGGTCGCCGACGCCCTGCTACAACTCGCGGGCACCGGCATGCGACGATGAACGAATCTGCATGTCAGGTAATTGATTCGGAAGGTCGGTCGATGCCGAACGGCGTTGTGAGCTGGTTCGACAGCGGTAAGGGATTCGGGTTCATCACCCCCGACGCGGGCGGGCCCGAGGTGTTCGTGGAGTACACCGAGCTCGTCGGCGAGGGGTTCCGCACGTTACGGGCCGGTCAGCGCGTGGAATTCGGCGTCAGGGAGACCCGCCGCGGCCCGGAAGCGCACCACGTGCGGGTCGTCTAGTAGGCGCCGACGGCATAGACGGCGAACCCGGTCGCGGCCAGGCAGACGATCGCGCTGACGATCAGCAGTCGGGCGCTGAGCCGGTGTAGCCGGTCGTGACGGGCGCGCAGGGCGAAGAAGCTACTGGTCGGATTTCCGTCGCCGATGAAATTCGACGCGGCTCGTGAGGCGAGCAGCGCGTCGTTCGCCCTGGATTCGGCGAACGAGGCCGCGAACAGGGTCAGCGTGCCGGTACCCGCGCACAGCGCGGCCGCGATGATGAA
Organism: Nocardia sp. NPDC050718; assembly: GCF_040654235.1. NCBI lineage: Bacteria > Bacillati > Actinomycetota > Actinomycetes > Mycobacteriales > Nocardiaceae > Nocardia > Nocardia sp. NPDC050718. The sequence continues at coordinate 2,102,675 of NZ_JBFAHQ010000001.1, forward strand.
GAACAGCATGTGGATCCCCCGGTGCGACGCGGTCGAGCCGAGGCCCGAGCCGGTTTTCTCTACCTCCCCAGTGTCGCAACCGGGTACGACAGATTCGGCCTAGTTCTGGCCGCTCGGCCAGAACCGGCTCGCGCGCTGACCGTGCACCGGCCGGGACAGGTTGGGGTCCTCGGCCTCGGTGATGCCGACCTGCATGAGCAGGATCATGGTGACCATGCTGATGCCGATGATCAGCGGGGTGAGCAGCTGGGTGGCGGTGGCGCCGGTGGCATGCGCGACGTGGGCGCTGGTGTGCGCGCTCATCGAGAACATGCCGGTGTAGTGCATGCCGGTGACGGCGACACCCATCAGCAGGGCGGCGCCGATGGTGGCGATGATGCCGTGGATGTGCAGCGCGAACCAGAGCGCGGCCGTGGACGCGACGACGGCGATGACCATCGAGACGGCCACCACGAACGGGTCGTAGACGATCTCGATATCGGTCTTCATCGCGTACATGCCGGAATAGTGCATCGCGCCGACCCCGAGGCCGGTGATCGTCCCGCCCACCGGGAGGGCCGCGCTGTCCCAGCTGCGCCGCACCACGATCGACAGTCCGAGCCACACCACGCCCATCGCCACGGCGGCGCTGAACAAGGTGATCGGGACGTTGTAGCGGATGGTCGCGCCGTGCACGGAGAAACCGAGCATCGCGATGAAATGCATGACCCAGATTCCGGTGCCGCCGAGGGCGATCGCGGCCGCGGTGAGCCAGCCGCCGTGACTACCGGAAGCGCGCGAGCGAACCATGCAACGCAGTGCCAGCATCGACCCGAGGACCGACATGAGATACGCCAGCAGTGGGGTTACCCAGCCGTAGGTGAAATGGTTGATGTCCAGCACTGTCTACTCCTTGCGTGATTTCTCCACGAGGTGTGTGCTCCCTCACGATCTCGGAAAATACGCTGGTAGGAAATTTGCCGTACGAGGTTTCTCGAAAATGTCTAGGGATGCTGACGGTGACGGCTCACTGCCGCGTAGAGGTGTCGATGGTGAACCGTGCCAGTCGGTTTGGTGAGTGCTTCCGTGGGAATCCGGCATCCGCGCCGCAACTACCTCGGCATACGCCGAGCATCCACCTCGTTGCCCGGCGCGCCCGCTGTGTGACAGCACCAGGTGGCAGCAACCACGGGTTGGGTTCCTCACAGTCCGCGAGCTCGGGTGTGGAGGAATTCGTCGGATCATGGCATTGTTGAAGCCGAGACCGGGACCGGACTATTAGGACCTGGCTCGTCTACAGAAGGTTTTGAAATGGCTCAGGGCATTGTGAAGTGGTTCAACAGCGAGAAGGGCTTCGGCTTCATCGCGCAGGACGGCGGCGGACCCGACGTCTTCGTGCACTACTCGGCTGTTAGCGGCTCGGGCTTCCGCTCCCTCGACGAGGGCCAGCGTGTGGAGTTCGAGATCGGTCAGGGTCAGAAGGGCCCGCAGGCTCAGGACGTCCGCGTCCTCTGATTCTGCGCTCGACCAGCGTACGAACGTGAAGCTCCGCACCGGTAGGTGCGGAGTTTCTGCTATCTGGGGGCCAGTGCCTCCGCGCGGAAGAACTCGTCGGTCACGGCCCGCGCCGCTGTCAGATCCCGCGGCCCGCGCGCGGTGAACTCCGCGGCCGCCAGCTCGAACTCGGCCGCGATGAAATCGGTGATCAGCCGCGGCGGCTCGCCCGTCCCCATCTCCCTGGTCCTGGACTTGAGCGCCGTCAGCTCGCCGATCGCGGCGACCAGGTCGGCGGGCAGCTCGCACTGGGCCAGCAGGGTCGGCAGGTGCATCGGCGCCACCGCGGCGCCGGGATGCTCGCGCAGCCAGCGCAGCGCCATCGCCGGGCGCAGCGCGTAGAACACCTTTTTCAAACCGCCGTTGCGCTGGAACAACGCCCACTGGCGGGTGCCGAGGTGCAGGTAGTGGCGGGCGATGCGGTCGCGATCGGCCACCTCCTCGGCCACCGCGCGCAACCGGGTGCGGAACGCCTCGTCGCCGCGGTAGACGATGGGTGACATCAGCCACTCCACCAGCACGGCGTTGCCCCGGACCAGCAGGCGCAGCGCCTTGGCCAGATCCCAGCCGTTCACGTCCAGCAGCCCGACCAGCGGCGTCTCGATGACATCGCGGGTCGACCACGGCGACAGGTAGGTCTCGAGGCTCGCCACGTAGACGAAACGGCAGTCGTAATCGGAGTCCGGTGAGGGGAAACCCCAAGCCCGGCTGCCGCTTTCGATGGCCAGGCGAATCGTCACACCGTGCTCGGCCGCCACCCGGTCGAGCTCGGCGTCGACGGCGGCCACGACGGCCGGATCCATCGAGGCGGGGACGGTGCGCAAGGACATGGCGTGATGGTAGGCGGGGCGACGCCCAGGGTTCACCCGGTTTTCGGGCAGGGGGGTAAGGGCACCCGAACCCCGGCGACTATTCTGGTCGGCGGTAACTGCCGACCCCTTTCTTCCCCAGGAGTACCCCACAGTGAGCCAAGCAGGCCGTCCTGTAGTTCTGATCGCCGACAAGCTCGCCCAGTCGACCGTCGACGCGCTCGGTGACGGTGTCGAGGTTCGCTGGGTCGACGGCCCCGACCGCCCGGCGCTGCTCGCCGCGGTCCCCGAGGCCGACGCGCTGCTCGTGCGCTCCGCCACCACCGTCGACGCCGAGGTGCTCGAGGCGGGCAAGAAGCTCCAGATCGTCGCCCGTGCCGGCGTCGGCCTCGACAATGTCGACGTGCCCGCCGCCACCGAGCGTGGCGTGATGGTCGTCAACGCGCCGACCTCCAACATCCACACCGCCGCCGAGCACGCGGTCACCCTGCTGCTCGCCGCCGCCCGCCAGATCCCGGCCGCCGACGCGACCCTGCGCGAGAAGACCTGGAAGCGCAGCAAGTTCAACGGTGTCGAGATCCTCGGCAAGACCGTCGGCGTCATCGGCCTGGGCCGCATCGGCCAGCTGTTCGCGCAGCGTCTGGCGGCCTTCGAGACCAAGATCGTCGCGTACGACCCCTACACCTCGCCCGCGCGTGCCGCCCAGCTCGGCATCGAGCTGCTGAGCCTGGAGGAGGTGCTCGAGCGCGCCGACTTCATCTCGATCCACCTGCCCAAGACGCCCGAGACCAAGGGCATGCTCAACGCCGAGACCCTGGCCAAGACCAAGCCGGGCGTCATCATCGTCAACGCCGCGCGCGGTGGCCTGATCGACGAGCAGGCGCTGGCCGACGCGATCAAGTCCGGCCACGTGCGTGCCGCCGGCCTGGACGTGTTCGAGACCGAGCCGTGCACCGACAGCCCGCTGTTCGACCTGCCCGAGGTCGTCGTGACCCCGCACCTTGGCGCCTCCACCGCCGAGGCCCAGGACCGCGCGGGCACCGATGTCGCCAAGTCGGTGCTGCTGGCGCTGGCCGGAGAGTTCGTGCCGGGTGCGGTGAACGTCACCGGTGGCGCGGTCAACGATGTCGTCGCCCCGTGGCTCGACGTCGTCCGCAAGCAGGGCGCGCTGCTCGGCGCCATCGCCAACGAGCTGCCCGTCAGCGTCGAGGTGCAGGTGCGCGGCGAGCTCGCCTCGCAGGACGTGGCCGTGCTGGAGCTGTCCGCGCTGCGCGGCGTGTTCTCGGCGCTGGTCGAGGACCAGGTCACCTTCGTCAACGCCCCGGCGCTGGCCAAGGAGCGCGGCATCACCGCCGAGGTCACCACCGCCACCGAGAGCCCGAACCACCGCAGCGTCGTCGACCTGCGCGCCGTGTTCGGCGACGGCTCGACCCTGAACGTGGCAGGCACGCTGACCGAGCCGAGCCTGGTCGAGAAGATCGTCAACATCAACGGCCGCAACTACGACATGCGCGCCGAGGGCCTGAACCTGGCCGTGCTGAACTACGGCGACAAGCCGGGCGCGCTGGGCAAGATCGGCACCAAGCTGGGCGAGGCCGAGATCGACATCCTGGCCGCGCAGCTGAGCCAGGACGTGGACGCCGAGGGCGCCACCGTGGTGCTGCGCGTCAACCGTGAGGTCTCCGCCGAGGTGCAGACCGCGATCGCCGAGGCCGTCGGCGCCTCGAAGGTCGTCCTCGTCGACCTGGCCTGAGTTGTGACGTCCCGATAGCCGGGACATCGGCAGCTGCGCGCCGTCCCCCCCCCCGGGGGGGGGGCGGTTACACCTTGACCCCCCCCCCCAAACGCCCGGCCCTGGCCACCACCCCGGTCCCCCCCCCCCCCCCCCCCGCCGCCGCCCCGATCGGCACCCCGGTCGCCAACACCCGCGTGTACGTGCTGGA